>JAIBEZ010000062.1 GCA_019459485.1 Prolixibacteraceae bacterium | reverse complement strand
TGCTCTACTCTGGGTGTCATTATTCTTACTAATTGATATGGAAATATTTCGTAAGATACTGATATTCAGAGTATTATCCAAATATTTTAACACTTATTTTGCTGATTATCAGCTATTTATATTTTTGTCATGTACTAAAATGGCGCGCTTAAATTATAGCTTTACCAATAAATACCTGTTGACTGTTTCAGGACGTTATGATGGGGCATCCCAATTGGCAGTCGATCATAAATGGTCATTTTTCCCAAGTGCGGCATTGGGATGGCGCATGGATCAGGAAGGCTTTATGGCTGATGCAAGCTGGTTGAACCAATTAAAATTACGTCTGGGTGTTGGAGTTACCGGTAATGCAGCTATTGATCCTTATTCTACCAAAGGAAGATTGGACGCCATGTTTTACCCATTTGGTGCCACATCTACACCCGGTCAAATGAATGTTTCAACCATGGCAAATCAGGAATTGGGATGGGAAAAAACCTTGCAATACAATGCTGGTCTTGATTTTTCAATATTGAAATCAAGAATTTTTGGTAGTCTTGATGTTTACGCTTCCAATACCACTGATTTATTACTTAGAAAATCAATCCCTACGGTTACCGGCTTTAATGACACCTATGCCAACATCGGAGAAACTAAATCCAACGGTGTTGATTTGACAATAAATACGGTGAACCTTAAAACCAAAGACTTTGAATGGTCAACAACATTTAACGGTTCATACCAGAACAACGAAATTGTTTCTTTGGCCAATGGTAAAGAAGACGATATTAATAATCTTTGGTTTATCGGCCAGTCACAAAGTATACTCTATGGTTATGAAGCTGAAGGTGCAGGAATCTGGCAGGAATCTGACGCCGCAGAAATGGCAAAATTCAATGCCAATGGCCACACTTTTACAGCAGGTAATGTTAGGCCGGCAGACCAAAACGATGATTATAAGATTGATGCAAACAACGACCGTGTAATCATTGGCAATACGATCCCTAAATTTATTGTGGGCTTGACAAATACTTTCGACTACAAGGGCTTTGAGTTATCTGTATTTTTATATGGCCGCATGGGATATACCTATGACGCCGAAGGTGAAGGCCTGGTTGGACGATATCAACAAAGAGAGGTGAATTACTGGACCCCCAATAACACGAACTCTGATTATCAAAAACCAATCTATTCTGCTGGAAATGGTGATCAGTATTATGAATCGCTGGGTTATGAAAACGGATCTTTTTTAAAGATTCGGAATATTTCTTTGGGATACAATTTACCTGGCCAGATTACCGGCAAACTTGGGGTTTCCAAATTACGGTTGTATGTTCAGGCATCAAACCCCGGCTTTGTTTTCAGCAATGTGCCCTGGGTTGATCTGGATGTAAATTATCATGCTTCGAACAGAGGTTTCGTAATGGGTCTTAATGTACAATTCTAATCAGTGTTTAATTCAAAAAAATGAAATATATGAAAAAGCATATAAAAATATATCCCCGGCTATTAATGCTAATTGCGTTGATAGTTGGTACAGCTTCCTGTGACAATGACAGCTTTCTTAATGAAGTTTTGGAAACAGAGAGGGACTTTACATATTACAATTCAGAAGAAGGTATTCAGCAATTGGCCGTAGGTGCTTATTATCGGGTTTTTGCATCTCCATTTGCTTCTGAATATCAATTTGGTACTACCAATTATGGTACCGATGAGTTTCACGTAGGTGGTGATGATACCAATAGCCAATGGAATAATTATGACACCCGGTTTAATTCCATTATTACAACCATCAGGACCACAGCGCAGGAACCCTGGGATAATATCTATATTGGTGTTGGATTGGCCAACCAGTTAATCGAATCGGCAACCAATATTGAATCTACAAACGATGCGATCAAAAAAACAGCGTTGGGTGAAGGATATTTTCTTCGTGCCTTTAGCTATCTGAAATTGGTTCGCCAATATGGTGGTGTTCCTCTAAAATTAAAACCAAGTACTACCGTCGAGTTAGAATTTGCCAGGGCAACAGCAGAAGAAGTGCTAAAACAGGTAGTTGAAGATTTTACCCAGGCCTATGACTTGTTGGGAAATACTGGAGGTCCAAACAAAATAACCAAAGATGCGGCTGCCCATTTTCTGGCAAAAGCTTATTTAACACGTGCCAGCGAAATTAATGATTCGTGGAACTCAAGTACCAAGAGCGCTGATCTGCAAAAAGTGGTGACATTATCTGACGAAGTAATTGCACGTCATCCGCTTGCCGCTAATTATCAGGCACTATGGGATTATACCAAACCCGATGGACCCAATGAATTCCTGCCCGAAATGATTTTATCGGCCTCCTTTAGCCGTGATCCGGTTCTTGAAACCAATAACAACAGTCATATATTTTTTACAGCCCGTTACGATGACATGCCAATGTTGAAACGTGACCTTACAGGAATGCGCCCATACAGCCGTTTGGCTCCGACTTATTTTACCTACGATGTTTTTAACCATATCAATGATTCTCGTTTCTGGAAAGTATTCCGGACAAAACATAGGGTAAATGCAGGTGGTGTTTATGGAGGTATTACCTATACACCGGGAGTTGATTTGGGTATTCTGTATATAATCAACTCAAAAGGCGATAGTCGTTTCGCCAAAACAATTAATAACAATGATCCCGGAATTTTATACAGTAAGACAAATAAGACGATCCCTCATGTCTATGTAGCGTATGCTGCAGATGGTGTTGGACTCCTGAAAAATCCAAGGTTCCCTTCATTGTCAAAACATTTTGAATCTGCAAGAACAGCCATCAACGATAACAGAGGTATGCGCGATGAAATATTGGCACGTTCAGCCGAAACTTATTTAATGGCTGCTGAAGCAAAAATACGCTTAGCATCTTCAGGATCTGGTGCCTTTGCCGACGCATTGCCATACATCAATGCAGTTCGCAACCGGGCCACTTATAAAGAAGGTGAAGACCGCTCGTACTATACTGATGGTGCTGCGTCTTATCCTACTTCTACATTTGTTCAGCCACTGAAAGACAACTCTTTTATGACAGAAAATTCATATTATGAATCTAATAACATTCCAGTGACAACAACTGCTACAGATTTGACCATTGCAAGCACTTCTGCCTTACCGGCAGAAGATGAAGCAGTAATTACCAAATTGGGTTTAGCAAGCCAATATGACAAAATGTTATGCCTGATATTAAATGAACGTACCAGAGAACTTTGTGGTGAATGGCTCAGATGGGAAGATCTAAGCCGGACTAAAACACTGGTAACAAGAACCAAAGCTTATAATACCGAAGCAGCTCCAAATATTAAGGAATTCCACAATTTAAGACCAATTCCGCAAACATTCCTGGATGGAATCTATAAAGAAGGACGTCCTCTGACTTCAGACGAAAAATCAGCCATGCAAAACCCTGGTTATTAATATTCTGTCATTACGAAACAAATATGGAGGCGCAATGTGCCTCCATATTTGTTTGTAATTTCATTCTTCAGAAAATCAAACTTTGAACCTCAGAGAGGTCACATATTTATAGAAATGGTGATGAGAAAGTTGTTATCCCTCTGGGATATTGTTCTGTTTATTAACCAAATAAAAACCAAATAACTATGGTCAAAAATATTCTTACAATTCTAATTCTGCTTCCGGTTATTGCATTTTCGCAAAACCAACCAGCGAAACAACAAAACGACGCGACCGCACCCCTGCATTTGCTGCAGCCCGATTATGACACGCCTTACAATGTGCCAAGTAAAGAGGAAATTATAAAAGTACTCGACCGGGTTTACAACTACCTTGATGCAAACACCCCAGCTAAATTGACCGATGCTCCGGGATCTGAATTGTCTGACTTATCCAAAGTAAACACGCAAACCAAATTCAAGCAAGGCGATTTCCGCCTGATCAGTTATGAGTGGGGCGTAACGTATGCCGGAATGTTGCTCGCTTCGCAAACCACCGGAGATCAGAAATATGCTGATTACACGTTTAAACGGATGAAGTTTTTGGCCGATATCTGCCCTCATTTTCTTAAACTGGAACAGAATAGTCCTGATGCGCGTCATGCTATGTTTTCTGTTGTTCATCCGCATGCACTCGACGATGCAGGAGCTATGTGCGCTGCAATGATTAAGGCAGAACAAGCCAATATCGGCGCTGACCTGAATCCTATGATCGACAATTTTATCGACTACATCAGCAATAAGCAACAGCGTTTCGACGATGGAACCCTGGCTCGCAACCGGCCTCTTCCCAATTCACTTTGGCTCGACGATCTGTTCATGAGTGTTCCTGCATTGGCTCAAATGGGCAAATACACCGGAAAAACCAACTATTACGACGATGCCATCAAACAAGTGCTGCAATTCTCGAAACGCATGTTCAATTACGACAAAGGTTTGTTCATGCACGGCTGGATTCAGGAAATGCCGGAACATCCGCAGTTTCATTGGGCTCGCGCCAACGGCTGGGGAGTGATGACAATGGTTGAGCTGCTCGAAGTATTGCCCGCTGACTATCCCGGTCGCGATCAGGTGCTCGATTTGTTGAGACTACACATCCGCGGGTTGGCCAATTACCAGTCACCAAAAGGTTTCTGGCACCAGTTGATAGACAAAAATGACTCTTATCTCGAAACTTCGGCAACTGCCATTTATGTGTATTCAATTGCAAAGGCAATTAATCGCGGTTATATCGACGACCAGGTTTATGGCCCGATGGTTTGCCTGGCGTGGAATGCCGTAGCTACCCAAGTGAACGAAAAAGGACAGGTTGAAGGCACCTGTGTTGGAACAGGAATGGGATTCGACCCGGCTTTTTACTACTACCGTCCAATCAATGTATTTGCTGCCCATGGCTATGGACCGGTATTGCTGGCCGGAGCTGAAATGATTGAACTCCTGAAAAATCATTTCCCAAAACTGAACGACAGCGCGATCCAGTTTTATTCAAAAGACGTGAAATCAAGCGGACCAATCTTTGATGCGAAGTAAAGACGGCCTGAAAGGCCAGTATAATATAGCCCAGGGCAACGCCCTGGGGTTTAAGTAAGGCGGAAAAATCGTCCGCGAGTTAAGCTTTTCAAGGGGATATCATAGTTTCGGACGAAATGGCGTAAATTCTCAGGGTTTGCCCCGAAAAATTACATAAAATGAAGAATTCAATATTACTTGCTACGATAATCGGATGTATTTTCCTGATCGGAAATTCTCCGGTTCTGGCACAAATCGGAACCCGTTTCCCTTCTGAACGGAAAGTGGTAAAAGATCCGGTAACTGGCACCGAATTGACATTTTTAACCAGCATTCCTGCGGGAGATTCTAAAATCTATCAAACGCACAATCAATGGACATCCGATAGTGAATGGCTCATTTTTCGATCCGAAAGGGTAAAAGGTGAGGCAATGGCTGTCAACGAAAAATCGGGTGAGATCGTTCAGGTTACTGAGGGTGGTTACACGGGAATGCTGAACGTGGCAAAGAAATCTATGAAGCTTTATTTCATGCGAAAACCCAGAACTGATGCAGAATCGAAACAACTCGATATTGTTGAGGTTGATCTGGCCAAATTATTTGCGGACAGCAAATCGGGCAAACTCAAAACTGAATCAACTTATCAGCGAATCTGCGGTTTTACTCCTCCTGAATGGGAAGCCGGTGGCGACATGGCGCTCGATGGCGATGAACAGTGGGTTTGGTTCCGGGTAGGTAAAACAGAGGCGCAGAAACATCTTCCGGAGGGAACAAAAATCGAAGAAGCTTTCGGTCCACGAAAAATGGGAGCGGGGCCTGCCGGTATCGCGGGGATGAATATCCGGACAGGAGAAATCAGATATGTTGTTTCTGTTCCTTTTCAGGTTGGACATATCCAAACCAATCCGTGGGTTCCGGGACAAATTATTTTTTGTTGGGAAACCGGAGGCAAATCGCCTCAACGAACTTGGATAGTAAACTCAGATGGAACTGGCCTACGCCCGCTTTATTCTGAATCTACCTACGAATGGGTTACCCACGAGGCGGTCATTAGTCCCGACGAAGTAGCATTCGCCATCATGGGACACCGCAAAATTCCAAATACATCCATTGAAAATAAAACGGGAACTGACGTAAAAGGAGCGAATCCGGGTCAGGAAGCGGAGTGGGGGCCAAGCGGCACGCGCGAAAAGCCTACCGGTCTTGGCATCGTCAATATCAACACGCGTGAAATGAGCATTGCCGGGCAAATTCCTTTTGGAAGCGGTTTCTGGCATGTGAACGGTTCTGCCGACAAACGATTTGTGGTTGGCGACGATTTTGCCCGCAACCTATATCTGATTGATCGGAAAACTAATGAAATGATCCTCCTGACAACCGGTCATAAACCAACCGCAGCCGATCACCCTCATCCAACGTTTAGTCCAGATGGAACCCGCATCGAGATTCAGTCGGCCATGCTTTCCGAAGACAATAAATCAATGAATATCTGTATTGTTCCGGTGCCTGAAGAGTGGTTAAAAAGAAAATAGTCTGATAAGTTCTGTTTTACACCGCCGACTGAATTCCGCTTCTCTTCATATAATTTTTGTGGAAACATTCGACCTGGCTGCACAAATCGCAGGTATATTCCCTGAATTTCACCTCTTTCCCGAGGCCGATCATTCCGCTGACGGATTTGATGGGATGCATCAGGGCGGAGTCGGTCAGGCTGATTCCGCAGCAATTGGGCGGAAAAAACGAAAACAGTTTGTGCTGATCGCCCACGCTCCACTTGCAATAACCCGGACTGTAGCGATTGGTAATTGAAAAACCTTGCGAGAGAGCTATTCGCATGATCTCTTTCTGTAACTGATCAGTAGCGGTTTCAACAATCATTGAGCCCAAAGTGTCTAAAATATAACCCAATACAGGATTTTTACCTGCTAATAATTCCCTTGAACGCCTGCTGATTCCCTCTCCGGCTGTACAAATGAACAGTGCAACCGAAGTGGAATTCCGCAATTCTTTGGCGACGGTTTTGCCTATTCCAAATTCAATTCCATCCACCGAAATACAACTGTTTTTGGCGATAAATTCACTCTTTTCAGGAAAACAAAAAGCTCCGCGGATTTCACACAGCGATTCTGCTTCCTGAATTGCTTCGGCAACATACTGGTCAAATGGTTCAGGAAGAACACCATCGGGAAACCCAAGCATGGCCGACAGATAATTCCTGTCTAAAGTAAGTTCGCTAAAAGAATATGAAACTGTATGGATCATGATGCACAAAGGTTTTCGAATAGTTTTTGATGGTTTTGTTCTCCTGAAAAATTGCCAATAACGATGAATTCGGTCGGGGCCGCAAATGTTTCCACCTCCTGAAGCTCGAAACGGTCAAAATTTCCCTGCAAAAACACTTTCGCTCCTGAAGTAAGGTTGATGTAACCTTTGCTGCGGATACAGCCTGAATGAACAGCCTTCAGAAATTCATCGAGCTTTTCCGGAGAAATCGTGCGATTGCTTTTTATAACCACCGACTGAAGGTCAGGCCGGCTGTTCTCTGCCTTTTCTCCTGAAGGGAAAAATTTCATTACTGATGTCCGTTCGGTGAAATCTATAAGGGCAAAAGTTGTGGTGATGACGGTTGCGAATGGGTTCAGGTATTTGATTCGGTGAATGACTGCATCATTCTTATTTTCAGCTAAATCTGTTTTATTTACGATGATGGTATCGGCAATCCGGATCTGATGGTTGACCCGTGTTTGCAGGCTTGAAATTTTTTCAAAATTCAGGGCATCCACCAGGCACCAAACATGGTCGAGATAAACTTTGTGCTTCAGCAATGGCGACTGTAATATTTGCCCGATACTCAGCGGATCTGACATTCCGGAGGCTTCCAGAATCAATTCATCGGGCTGATACTGTTCGATAAATGCGGCCAGCGAACCGATGAAACTTCCCAGCAAACAAACACAAAAAACGGAGCCATTATTGACTTCAAGAATTTGAAAATCAGCATTTTCTTGCTGAAGTTCGTGGCTGTCAACATTCACTTCCGAAAATTCGTTCTGAATGATCCCGATTTTCCTGTTTCCTGAAAATTCTTCAAGATAATTTTTCAGGAAAGTAGTTTTGCCACTTCCCAGAAAGCCTGTAACCAATTGAAGGGGAATAGTCATTTTAATTTGTTTTATCCTAAATCAGATTTGTGTTGCCATTGCGATGAAGACTGGAGAACGGAGACTGGAGAACGGAGAAAAAACTTCGGACACCCGTTCTCCTTCTTCCCTTTTCCAGTCTCCCTTTTCCCTTCTCCCTTTTCCCTTCTCCCTTTCTACAAGCTTTTCACCACCTCGCGAACCTTGCAAATGTGTCCGGGAGTTGTGCCGCAGCAGCCGCCAATAATGTTGGCTCCGGCTTCGGCAATTTCCTTCACATTTCCTGCCATATCATCCGGCGATTCGGGGAAAGTTGTTTCTCCGTCGCAATAATGCGGCATTCCGGCATTGGCATGAATTAAAATCGGGATGGTCGCATTCGCCTGCCTGATTTCTTTTACTATGCCAATCATATCGGCGATTCCGTTTCCGCAATTCGCTCCGATTACCGCAGCACCGGCTCCTACCAGTATTTCGGTCATTTCAGTGGGCGAAATTCCCATCATGGTGCGGTATTCGCCGCCAATGATTTTATCGAAAGTCATGGTGCAAAAAACTTCGCAACCGGTATTTTCTTTGGCAGCTTTCACAGCAATGCGCGCTTCTTCAAGGTCGGTCATGGTTTCAATCACAATGGCATCCGCACCTCCGGCTTCAAGGGCAATTGATTGTTCTTTAAATGCCTCGTAAAGTTCAGCTTCAGTAACTTCCTCCATCATCAGCAGTTTGCCGGTGGGACCTACCGAACCCAGCACAAACCGATCGGAACCCGCAGCTTTCCGGCTGATTTCGGCGGCCGCTTTGTTTATTTCGAAAACACGATCTTCAAAGCCGTAATTTTTCAGCTTGAAATAATTTCCGCCGAAACTGTTGGTTTCAATCATGTCGGCGCCTGCATCCACATAGCTTTTGGCAATGTCAAAAACATCGGCAGCCCGCGAAATATTCCATTCTTCAGGGCATTCGGAGGGTTTCAATCCTTTTTGCTGAAGAAAAGTTCCCCACGCGCCATCAGAAACAAGGACCCGACCTTTGTTTATTTCGTTTAGTATTTTATTCATTTTAATAGGTTTTAATCTACTTTACTATTTCTCAGTTTTAAAGGCGAATTCTATTCCCTGCCTGCGGCTGGCAGGCGTCCGAAATTACTTTAATTTTATAAATGAAATTTTGCGCGGACGATTTTGTTGTTTTCATCTTTACCTTTAGGCACTCCCAACTTTAGCTCACTTTAGGCACTTTTTAAATCTCTTTCACCCATTCTTTGATAACATCCAGCGAAGGTACTGTTGCCGATGATTTCATTTTGTAATTCACGGTGACGACTGCCGGACCTTTCTTAATTCCGTATGAATTCATCTGGGCTTTATCGGCTACAACGGTGACAGTTATATTTTTACCCAATTCGGCAATGGCACGTTTTACTTTTTTCGTTAGTTCAGCACATTCCTTTTCGGTTTCACCAAGAATCAGTATTTCGCTGCGTTTCGACTTAATCCGGAGTTTTAACTTTTCGTTGATGCGTTTCTGGATAGCTTCAATTAACTGGCTTTGCGGAGGAATCTGCGATACAAAAACAATTTTACCGTCGATACAAATTGTAGGAATATTTTTTACCATCATCGACGACATGAACGAGACCGCTTCCATTTTTTTGATCGGATGTTCGCGCCATTCAACCACTCCGTCGAAATGGGGAGCAATTCTTTTTACCGCTTCCACCATGTATTGACAAGGGGCGCAGGATTCTGAATCGAGGGTAATGATATCGACAATCACTTTGTCAGACTGCCCGTAATCCTTCATGTTCATGATGTCCAGCTTGCTTTCCTTTTTCTCCAGATTTCGGGCAATATCCTGAAGATACTGACTGAAAACCAGCTCGGAAACCGCCTGAATATTTTCGATTGGTGTTTGCATCGGCAAATCGCAACCCGGAGCAAGGATAAACCCCAGGTTTCCTCCTGAATCCATGCAGGCTAGCGCATCGTGCTTTGCATCATCCGCATCGCCCATCAGCAAAACCACCGTAAGTTTCATGTTTCCGCCGAAACTGATATTTTTTGACAGCGCAATTTCTTTCACAAATTCGAGTGGAATGTTTTCGTCGATCGAAATATTGTCGGGACGGCAATCGCACATTGCTTCGATGTTTTGCTGGGCATGTCCGCACACAAAGAATGAACTCAGCTTTTGCTTTTCGCGCACAAAATCAAAAATGCGGCTTGCAAAAGGAGTAACGAAAGTTTCGAACGACAACGGATCAATCTGGCTGGTCATCGGATCAACCACCGCGATTACATCGCATCCGGCATCGATCAGCATTTCTGAATATTTGATGGCCACATCGGTGCAGAAATTCATCACCTCCATCACGTATTCCGGATCGTCAAACAACTTCATGAAAATATCGGTACCCAGCAAGTGCAGTGCAAGTGTAAACGGACCGGTAATCAAGCCGTATAAGGCAATTTCAGGATGGTTGGCGCGCAATGCACGCGTTGTTTCCAAAACAAGCGGAATTCGGCCCTCGTGCGCTTCAGGAAGTTTTAATGAACTTAGCAGTGTTCCTTCCACCAAAGGATGCGAAATTACTGCAGGTGGATTCTCCTTCGCCCATTTCAACTTGCATCCCAGAATTTCGGCTTCAAGCTGTAAATCAAAACTGACCGGAATGCCATCCGGTTTGTACAATTCGATGGCCTTGGTTAGTCCGGCAATCATGTGTTTGGATGATTTCAGGTACTCTTCGGCATCCACACCGATTAAATATCCGCCATGCACGCCCACAAAAGGAACCCATGGAATGCGAGCAACAGGTTTGAGGCTGACTGCCTGTTTGATCAATGAAAGTCCGTACATATTATGCTATTTTACTGTTCAGGTATTCAACGACACCCTGCGGATCAGGAGAATAATTATCGGCTCCGATTTTAGTGCAGAAATCGTTGTTTACAGGTGCTCCGCCAATGGTAACCAGCGTTCCGGGCAATGCGTCCTTTATTTCTTTGGTGATTTTTTCCATGCTTACCATGGTGGTGGTCAACAATGCCGACAAGCCAACCACTGCTTCCGGATTCTGCTTCACCGCTTCGATAAATTTTTCGGAACCAACATCGGTGCCCAGATCAATTACCTTGTATCCGTTTCCTTCCACCATCATTCCAACCAGGTTTTTGCCGATATCGTGCAAATCGCCCAAAACAGTTCCGATGATAAAAGTTCCTTTCTGTTTGGCAGCTCCTGATAAAAAGTGTGGTTTCAGGTGAAGCATGGCAGTGCTCATTGCTTTTGCCGACATCAGTACCTGCGGAACAAAAACCTTGTTTTCGCGAAACTTGACGCCAATTCGTTCCATTCCGGGCATCAAGCCATTGGTTAAAATATCCTGCGGAGGAACACCTTCCTCAAGAGCGCGACGGGTAATTTCATCGGCTCCTTCCTGTCCTTTCATTTGTGGAGGGTATGGAGAAGCCATGTTTATCTTGCCAAATTCAATACACTCAGACAGTTTGACTAATAATTCGTTCATGATTTGAGTTTTAGATTTTTAGTGTTTCAAATGTAGTCGCTACAAAATCAACAAAAAATAGTATTTTCTTTGATAAAGATGTAAAATATTACTTTTTTTGAATCCGAAAAGTTTCAGTACTCTATCGTTCTTGTATTAGCAAACGCATATCCTTTGCCGTCTGGCTTTAGCCGACGGATAGAAATGAGTACTTTCAATGGCTTTAGCCACATTATTTTGGGCTAAAGCCCATACTATCTGTTTCATAAAACCCGTTGCCTAAAGGCAAACGGCAAAGGATATTTTCTCATCATTAAAACGGCATTGGCAAATAACCTGATGCTTATAAGAAAAAAATAACAAAACAATCTTCAATGCCATGATCATTAAAAAGCGGTTTTTCAAGCTACCCACGTTTATCATTGATGAGCAGAAAAATAATCCGCTGACCAAAGACTTGTATTTGTGCGAGCTGGCCGAGATTTTGGTCAAGCGGGATACACTTTGGTCCGATCAGATCAAACTGGAAGATCACCAGCTTATTTTTTGTGCGAAAGGTGGAGGGATCATCCAAATTTCAGGAGACCTTGTTCCTTTCAGTCAAAATAAGTATTGTGTTATTCCTCAGGGATTTATATTCAAGATACAAACCGGTGAAACAGATCCTTCTGTTTTTTTTACCTGCAAGTTTAACGGTGAAAAAAGCAAAATCATGGAAAAGGATTTTACAGTGGTGCGCGACCTGATTCCTTCAGTTAATAATTTAGTGGCCAACCGACTGATGCTATTCGATGAGCTGTTCAGTAACCTGACCAAAGGTTTCTACAACGCGAATTATCAATACATCAACCTATGCTTCGGGCATTTGCTGGCCACTTTTATTTATGCGAGCCGAACCAGCGACGATTTGATGGAAGAACAAAATCCCGGGATTAGCCATGCCATTCAATATATGGAGCAAAACCTGGAAAAGAAACTAAGTCTCAACGAAATTGCCGAAGAGGCAGGATATTCACCCTCGTACCTCACAACTCTGTTCCGTAAAAAAACAGGATACAGCCCATCGAGCTATTTTTCGCACCTAAAAATCACCAAAGCATGCGAATACCTCGATTTCAGCAAAGTGAAAATCAAGGAGATTTCGTTTTTGATGGGGTATTCCGATCCGTATTATTTCTCGAAAGATTTTCAGAAAAAAATGGGCATTTCGCCCCGCAATTATCGAAAAAGAGTGGTAGGGAAGAATTAAAGCGAATGAAGACAGTGAAGAATATTACGACTAACTGTGCCTGGTTTGAAATGCGTTACCTGAACACTGCGACTGACTACTGATCACTTCCTCATCCCCACAACTCCATTTTCAACTCGTTTTTTGATTTTATTTTACCGGGTGAGGCAACGTTTTTCTGGCGGATGGCCATGCAAACAATTTCGGCAATGTCGTGTACAGGTAAATCGCGGCTTTTGGAGAAGGTCTTTTTGCACAACGGACAAGCGGTTGCCAATATATCTGGCTGATAGCTGAGGTATTCGTCCATGGCTTTGTCGCGTATCTGGTTGCGTTCGTTCATCTGAATTTTGATGTTCGCTAAACTTCCGCCACAGCAAAAAGCCGCTTCTTTTTCATTCTTTATCGAAATTACTTCGGCATATTCATCCAAAAGCAAACGTGGCTGGTGATAAATGCCACTTCCTCGGCCCAGCTCGCAAGGATCATGGTAAACAACACGCAGCGGCAATTTATTTACAGGCAGCCGTTTATCGGCCATCAGTTCAAGTAAATATTCAGAATGATGTTGAACGGAAATGCCCGGCAAAGCGTAATCTTCGTTGAATACTTTGTAACAAATGGGGCAGGATACCACCAGTTTTTTAGCTCCTGAAGCCATTATCCGTTCGCGGTTGTGTTCAATCAACTTTTTGGCTGCTTCGTATTGCCCGACCTGCATCAGTGGCCGGCCACAGCAGGCTGTCTTGTCCTCATCCATAAACCAGTATTTTACACCGGCCACCGCAAAAATTTCCTTCATCGATTTGATGATGGACGGGGTGAGGTGTGTCATGCATCCGGCGAAATAAATCACTTCTGTTTGCGGGCTGACAACAACCGGCCCGTTCTTCAGGTATTCGTACGAAGAGTTGTATTCTTTGGTCGATTCAATGCGCTGCGTCATGCGTAAGTTGTTTAATTCCAGTCCAACAGGGCAGTCGGGCTGGCATCGTCCGCAAAGCAGGCAGTTGAAGAGTTTTTCGTCGGTCAGGTTCTTGTTTCTGATGTGTTTCAGCACATAAACCGACTGTGTATCCTTAATGGCAGCGTGGGTCATCTGGCAACTGTCGAGGCAAATGCCGCAGCGCGAACACGAATACACCTGGATGCGCGAATAACCATCGATGCGTTTTTGTACCTTGATTCCGTACTTCCGGAGAAATATCATGACCACCTCCACCGGAATGTGCATGTAGCGTGAAACGGGCAGCGCAAGAAAAAACATTCCCAATGCTCCTGAATATGCCCACCACAAAGGCATTTCGATGGATTGAACAGGTAGGGTAGAAGCCAGCAATTGTCCGGTTGGCTGGCTGATGATGCTTCCGTTGTGATGGATTCCGGCAGAAACACTTTCGGCCAGAAATCGAAGCGGAAAGATGAGCCAAAGGGCACTGAGTGCAATACGGTCGCCCATTTTAAGTTTTGTAGTTTTTTTCATTCCGAACATCCGGCTGTTCAGTCGTTTAAAATAAGCAAGCATTACTCCTGAAAGCACAAACAAAAGCAGTAAATCCATGCAGGCTGCCAGTATTTTTCCTGAAAGTGTGGTTGCAGGTTCGGTAACAAAATAGCGCATAAAAATGGCTTTGTATGCCGGAACCGAAAAGGTTTGGTAATGATTGACGGCATCGATGTGTCCAACTACGATGAGCAGAAACCATCCGAAGGCAAGGCTCATGTGCATGTAGCCCAATACCGGGTTTTTGCGGAATATCTTGCGGTGAAGCAGTGCTTCCATAAAGGTCTCACGAATGGCCTGCAGACTTTTATGGGTAAAAATGCTTTTAATTATCCGGCTTTTATCTATTCGCGACAGGCCTGAAATCCAGATGCCGGTAATGATTACCAGGAAAACAGAGATGAATAAAAGTCCGATGGTAAATGGCAGTATAAACGATGGGGGAAATTTCATAGCGAGTTATACATTGACGGGTTTGTAATTCAATTTATTTTTGAGGATTGCTACTCAGCGGGTGACTTTTAGTGACCCGCTGTGTTTTTTTTTTTAGATAATTTTTTTTTTAAGCATGATCACA
>JAIBEZ010000032.1 GCA_019459485.1 Prolixibacteraceae bacterium | reverse complement strand
TGCTCTACTCTGGGTGTCATTATTCTTACTAATTGATATGGAAATATTTCGTAAGATACTGATATTCAGAGTATTATCCAAATATTTTAACACTTATTTTGCTGATTATCAGCTATTTATATTTTTGTCATGTACTAAAATTGAGAATATATATTTATCGCTATGCAAAGTTAAAGATTTTCTGTGGTACCAGAGTTATTTACTTTTTTCGGTTTTTAATGTCAGCTTAAAACGAATTGTGATGATCAGCTTTTTCCGTTCCTTTTATATTCAAACCCGATCTCCTTCAGCTTTTCAGTATCCGGAATATTTAGAACAATAATTTAGCGCTTTGGAACTGCTGTTGAATGCTTCAGAATTATTATACAAGCCTTTGGGTTTGTTGGGTAAGCCTTTGGAAAGGTGCGAATTTCACGAATTTCCTTCGACCCTTCGACAGGCTCAGGACAACGCCCTTCGACAAGCTCAATGCAACGCCCTTCGACAGGCTTAGGGCAACGCTGCTTTCCTTCGACAGCTTCGCGCTCAGGAAACACGCGCTCAGGAATCAACTAATTTCGCGAATTAAAAGGATTATACGTAGATGGACTGAATTATCGTTTAATTAGTTCATCTAAAACCAATATTTCGATTTCTTGAACTGCTTTCAACCGGATGTCATTAGTGAGAAAATAGTCTGCGGAGCAAAAAACGGCCGTCGCAACCTGAATTGAATCGGGGGTTTTTAATCCGTATTTAGCACGAAACCCAGCAGCCTTTTTAGCGATTTCAATATTAAGATCGAAAATATCAAAAGATGGTGAGTTGCAAAGGATACTTTGGTATTGTTCGACTAATTGAATTTCATTCTGACGCAATGGAAGAACCAGGACTTCAAGTAAGGTAATGACTGAAGTTTGAAACAAGAATTCTCCTTTGCTATTTTCTGAAAAGAGTTTATTTAAAATTGGAGAATACATTGGGCTTTCCTCGATGTAATAAATTAATGGGGCTGTATCGAGGAAAACATTTTTATTTTTCAGCTTTTGAATTAGTCCCATGATTCACGTTCTATTGCAATATAAGCTGCGATGTCGGTTTTTTGCCAAACATTTTTGCCCAATCCTTTTAGACGGGTAATTGAATAGACCTGATTTGACTTATCTTCTCTTCTAAGCAAATTGACGATCCTGGACATGATATTAATTTTGTCATTGTAGTCCAGTTTTTCTATTTCGTTAACGATCTGGTTTATATTTATTGTGCCATCCATAACAAACGATATTTAGAACAAAGTTATGCATTTAGATTGATTGAATGATTGCCTTATAAATTATTCCCAGTTGACAATCAACCCCTATCTCCTTAAGCTTTTCAGCATCCAAAAATATTTAGAACAATGGGTTAGCGCTGTGCAACTGCTGTTGATTACTTCAGAATTATTATACAAGCCTTTGGGATTGTTGGGTAAGCCTTTAGAAAAGTGCGAATTTCACGAATTTCCTTCGACTGCTTCTCGATTAGTAATCAACTGATTACGCGAAACTTAAAAATGATTACGCGGATTAAACTCCAATATTCAATAGTTCTGTTCCTAACCGGTGTAAACCATCTTCTATCCGCTTACGTTGTATGGGTCGTGGTTTTCTCATGCCAGAGGCATAATGCCATAATTGGCGTTGATTAATCCCAGTGATACGAGATAATGCTGCTTTTGTAAATACATCGCTATATGCATTCAGTAGTGCCTCAACTGATAACTTAAATTCCAATACATATTCTCCTTTAAATACTTCAGGAATAGGGTCACCATCTTCCTGACTGCTTTCTACGTGAAATTCAATCGCCTCCTTTATATTCTTTTTTATATCTGAAAGTGTTGCTCCGGTACTCACACAACCAAGTAGAATAGGGGCGTGGGCACAATAATTATTCCCGGTATAATAAATATCTACAATTACTTTTTTCATCACGGTAATATTTAAAATGCTTTATTTTAAGCCTGCTTGTTTCAAAATAGAGTTAACCAAAAAATGCTCTAACTCTTCATTTTTGCCATGGTCAGGGACTGTCACTGTTCCAGCTTTTGATGGATGCTTGTATTGCTTGTGACTTCCTTTTTGGCGGCTAAAGAACCATCCATCAGCTTCGATAATGTCAATTATTTCTTTAACCTTTTTTCTCATGACTTTTATTGTCTCAAATTGCAAAGATAGTAAATATACGAACTATACAAACATTGCCGACTACTGATTTGAAACTTGAATGTTGAGCAGTTTATATTTTAATTCCATTTTATGCTGCCATTTATTTTCAGCCGCATATATTCATTTTATTCTCAAGCTTTTTGTTCATAAGTTCATTTTATCCTCTCCCAATACCCTTTACTTCAAACCCGATCTCTTTTAGCTTTCCTTCATCCAAAATATTTCTCCCATCGAACAGGAAGGCAGGTTTTTGCATGTTGTTATAAACCTTTTGCCAGTTATATGTTTTAAACTCATCCCATTCGGTCATAACAAGGATGGCGTGCGAATTCTTCATGGTGGAGTAGGGTTCGTTGTGTACGATAAGGTTTGAAAAAAGCTGATCTTTAATTTTCGAAAATTCAAGGTTTTGTTCGGCCAGGTAATCCAGGTCTCTTATTATCTGTTCCTTGTTTACCCTCGGATCGAATACATGGATTTCAGCTTTGTCCTGCAGTAATTCCCAGGCCACATAAATGGCAGCGGATTCGCGGGTATCGTTGGTGTCTTTTTTAAAAGCCCAGCCTAAAATAGCAATCTTTTTTCCGGATACGGTATTAAAAAGGCTTTCGATGATTTGCCGGGAAAAGCGTTTCTTTTGGTAATCATTTATTTTTATCACCTGTTCCCAATAATCGGCCACTTCGGGCAAATTAAAATGACGGCACAGGTAAACAAGGTTTAGAATGTCTTTTTGAAAGCAAGAACCACCAAAGCCAACTGATGCTTTCAGGAATTTTGGACCTATGCGGCTGTCGGCTCCAATGGCACGGGCAATTTCGCTGATATCGGCGCCGGTACGTTCGCAAAGGGCAGAGATGGAATTGATACTCGAAATTCGTTGGGCCAGAAAAGCATTGGCTGCCAATTTGGAAAGTTCACTGCTCCAGACATTGGTTTGTATAATTTGTTCGCGTGGAATCCACCGGGTATAAATAGCTGTTAAGGTTTCAATGGCTTTAAGTCCTTCAGGTGTTTGTTCGCCTCCAATCAATACCCTGTCGGGATTGTACAAATCGGCAATGGCAGTTCCTTCCGCTAAAAATTCAGGATTGGAAAGTACCTGGAAGCGGGGAGGGTTTGAAGGGTTTAAAGGGTTTGAAAGGTTTGAAAGGTTTGAAGGGTTTGAAGGGTTTGAATGCAATATGGTTTTGATGGCTTGTGCAGTGCGAACTGGTAAAGTAGATTTTTCAACAATGATTTTATCGGTGGTGGCTACTGCAGCGATTTGCCTTGCACAAAGCTCAATGTATTTTAAATCGGCAGCCATGCCTTTGCCTATTCCGTATGTTTTGGTTGGGGTATTTACAGAGATAAAAATGATATCAGCACTACGGATAGCGCCTTCCACATCGGTAGAGAAAAACAAATTTCTTCCCCGTGCTATGGCCACAACTTCCTTTAATCCGGGTTCGTAGATGGGTAGATTGTCGAGGTTATCGTCGTTCCAGGCCGCAATGCGTTGCGGATTAATATCGACAATGGTCACTTCAATGTCGGGACATTTTTCGGCAATGACTGCCATGGTGGGCCCGCCAACGTAGCCGGCGCCTATACAGGTTATCTTCATATTATGCGAATTACACGAATTAAAACGAATTACGCGAATTGGCTTTTGCCGATGCTTTTGTATTCGAAGCCGATTTTTGTCAAGGCTTTTGTATCGGGGATGTTTTGTCCGTCAGGCCTTATTGTGTATTGATGCAGTACTGCATGTAAAAGGATATTGAAAAGCAACGGCATTTATGCCGTTGAAAAATGGATGGAACGAAATAGGCTTTAGCCAAAACTATTGCAGCGTTTGGGCTAAAGCCCTGTTTGATTGTTGTCATTTTACCCCCGTCCTAAAGGCGCGGAGCTATTGAATTGGTCCTATTTTAATCGCCCATCATTCATTTCTTGTTTCTTGTTTTTTATTGGTTATTGGATATTGGGAATTCTATATTGGATATTTTTTGTTAAAACGAATTACACGAATTAAAACGAATTACGCGGATTGGCTTTTGCCGATGCTTTTGTATTCGAAGCCGATTTCTGTCAAGGCTTTTCAGCATCCGGAATATTTAGAATTATCGTTAAGGGCATTGGAACTGCTGTTGAATACTTCAGAATTATTATACAAGCCTTTGGGATTGTTGGGTAAGCCTTTAGAGCACCCAGATGCATTGCATGAAAGGATGGATGTGTAAAGGATTGATGTGTTGTTCCTTTATTTATAAAAAATGATTCCTTCGATAAAATCAAAATCTTTTTTGTTATATGTTAATAATGGATAACTGGTTGTTATCGAAGTCGCTGCGATCAGGCAATCTGGTACTGAAACTATTCGTTGTCCATTTACATATTTCCGCATAATCTCTATTGCTTTTACCGAAATGGATGGATTTAGAGGAATCCCATAATAGGATTCGAAGATAGTATTAACCGCTTCTTTCTTTTGAGGAGTATTGGCACCAATAAGTAATTCAAGTTGAGTTATTACGGAATAGGCAGTAATGTCAATTATTCCTTTGAGATCATTAATTGCTATCACATCTTTCCTGAATGCTTTTATCAATACACAACTATCTACAATGATTAGATTTTTGGCCATGCTAACTTTCTTAGTTCATCTAAATTGGGAAAATCAGATAGTTGATCAAAAAATGTAAATGGGTCTTTGTTATTTTTTGTTGGCTCAATTAAATCGAAATTTTGCGTTTTTTTACTAACCTCATTTATTGAAATAGATGCATGATCATTCTTTGCCAACTCTTTAGCTAAAAGAATAAGTGCTTTAAATGCGGGTTTATTTTTTCTAATTCTGATTATAGTTTCCATGATAACGATTTTCTACAAAAATAGTAAAATATTGGTTGTCGCTTTTTTCGATGCTTTTATATTCAAAACCGATCTCCTTCGACTTTTCAGCATCCGGAATATTCCGTTCATCAAATACAAATGAATGTTTAAGCATGTTGGTACAAATGGGGTGTCAGTAGTTGTAAAGGTTGTCGGTTGTAGAAAAGGTTGTCCCTGCCCGAAGTAATGAAATGGAAGCGGGGGTGTCGCCCCATCGCCCGGTCTCCCTGTCGTTCTTCCTTCTCTTATTTCTTACTGGATATTCTATATTCAATATTGGGTATTGGTTTTTTTCTTTGTCGCCCCATCGCCTGGTCTCCCTGTCGTTCTTTCCTTTCTTATTGGATATTGGTTAATTGTTTTACCAATCGTTCAATGGTAATGAGAATATTTTCGAGTACAGGCAACTGTACAAACAGAAGATTTAATTTGTCGATTGTCTCTTCAAGCATCACTGGGTACTCATGGGCTAAATCATTGCGAAGTTCGCGCAAAGCCAGCCAGGTATCGGAAGAATCGATGATATTTAACCGTTCCAATCTATTGAGAATATCCCGGAAAGGTTTGTCGAGAATATCTTCCTGAAGATAGACCAATACATACCGGAAGGTATTGGTTACCAATTCGTCCTGCAGTTTTGTAAACCTGAAAACCAACTGGTCGATGCTTCCTATTTGGGCATCATCGAGGTTTTGATATATTTCTCTTTCAAGCGGGAAAAGTTTTTCGGTCTGGCTTACGGCATATTGAATCCGCTGAAGATGTATCCGGCATTTTTGAAGCGATGCTGATAAACGTTCAAGATTAACTTTTTCGTTGATTGTCATAACAGTATCCCTTCTTTGTAAACTTGGTGAATAATGGAGTTGTGTTGTTTTCCGTCATCGATTAAAACATCGATTTTTTGATCGCCGATGATTTTTTTAAGTTGTATTAAAAAAGTGATTTTCAACTGATATAGTTCCATTCGCGAAATTGCCTGATTATATTGAATCAGTAAGTCGATATCGCCTCCTTTTTTTTGATCATTGGTACGGGAACCAAACAACCTAATTGTTGCTGTTTCACCAAAAACAGCCTTAGCTACGTCTTTAATTGCTTTAATATCGTTGCTGTTTACACGCATGTTTCAAAATTAATGATTACGAATTACACCCCGATACAAATATAGTGAACTAAACTGTGGATTATTCACAATTGTCGGTTGTCGCCCCGTCGCCCGGTCTCCCTGTCGTTCTTCCTTCTCGTATTTCTTATTCGATATTCAATATTGGGTATTTGTTTTTTTCTTTGTCGCCCCATCGCCCGGTCTCCCTGTCGTTCTTCCTTCTCTTATTTCTTACTGGATATTCTATATTCTATATTCAATATTGGGTATTGGTTTTTTTCTTTGTCGCCCCGTCGTTCTTTCCTTTCTTATTTTTGTTTTTTATTTCTTATTCGATATTGTTTCTACATTTCTGCGCTATAGCTTAAAAACATCCTTCCCCGCATCTTTTATTACATTTCTTAGATCGACAATTAGCCTGGCATGTTGCTGAATCATTTCGGCATCAAACGCTGAATGATTTGTGGTGATTACCACACAGTCGGCATCGTGCAGGGTTTCGGGCGTTAATTCGATGGAATGTAGAGACAGGGCCTTCTGTAGAGACAGGGCATGCCCTGTCTCTACAGAAGGAATATATGGATCGTGATATGAAACCACTGCACCCTTTTTTGCAATGATATTGATGATTTCCAGGGCAGGCGATTCGCGCGCATCGTCGATATTTGGTTTGTATGCCACGCCGAGAAACAGAATTTTACTGCCATTTACAGATTTCTTGTGGCTGTTAAGGGCGGTCGATATTTTAATGACCATGTAATGTGGCATCCGCATGTTAATGTGTCCTGCCGCATGGATCATACTAAGGTCGAAATCGTATTTTTTTGCAATGTGCTCCAGATAAAACGGATCAAGAGGAATGCAATGTCCGCCAATTCCGGGGCCGGGATAAAAAGCCTGGAACCCGAACGGTTTTGTTTTGGCGGCTTCGATCACTTCCCAGATGTCGATTCCCATTTTGCCCGATAACAAAGCCAGTTCGTTGATCAGACTGATATTGACCAGCCGGTAAGTGTTTTCAAGGATCTTAACCATTTCGGCTACCTTCGGAGAACTTACCAAATGCAACTGATCAATGGCTTTGGAATATATTTTTTCGCCGATTTCCAATCCTTCAGGAGTAATGGCGCCCAGTACTTTGGGCGTATTTTTGGTATGAAAGCTTGCATTTCCGGGATCGACACGTTCGGGAGAGTAGGCTAACCAGAAGTCGGTGCCGTGGCGGAAGGTTGTAGGGTTGTTGTGGTTGTCGTTGTTGTAATTGTTGTCGTTGATGCTTCCGGATACCTGCAAATTAAACGGGTTTTGTCTGGATGATTCCTCAATCAACGGGAGCATGAAATCTTCGGTGGTGGTGGGGTAGGTGGTGCTTTCGAGGCTGATAAAAGTGCCGGGTTTCATGTTTTGTCCGATGGCGATGCAGGCCGATTCGATGTAACTCATGTCGGGTTTGCGGAATTTATCCAAAGGAGTGGGCACGCAGATCAGCAATGCATCACATTCTTTTATTCGGGTGAAATCGGTGGTGGCAGTCAGTTTAATGTTTCCGACCACCTCGCGCAATACCGCATCGCGAATGTCTTTGATATAGTTTTCTCCATGATTGATCTTATCGACTTTGGTCTGCGATTTATCGAATCCAATGACCTTTACACCCGCCTGAGCGAAGTTAACAGCCAGCGGCAGCCCTACATAACCAAGACCAATAACGCCAATGGTTTCGGTGTTGGAGTCTATTTTTGAAAGAAGAGATTTCATGGATTGTAGCGGATTATGCGGATTGTAGCGGATTATGCGGATTAAAACGGATTACGTGGATTAAAACGGATTACACGGATTTGTAAACGGTTGTCGGTTGTAGAAACGGTTGTCGGTTGTAGAAAGGGTTGTCGGTTGCTTCCCCGTTGCGCTGTCGTTTCTTCCTTGTTTCTTATTTTTTATTCTTTATTGGATATTGGTTATTCGTCATTGAGCATTGCCCGCCTGCTTCGGGCAGGGATATTATCGCCCCGTCGTCTCCCTGTCGCAATATTAGTTTGTAGAAAGGGTTGTCGGTTGTCGGTTGTTGTCTTCGTCGCCCGGTCGTTCCTTCCTTTCTTATTTCTTATTCCTTATTGGATATTGGTTATTCGTCATTGAGCATTGCCCGCCTGCTTCGGGCAGGGATATTATCGCCCCGTCGCCCTGTCTCTCCGTCTTATTCCTTCGTTTCTTTCCATTTCGACTTTAAGTCGCCAATATATTCCCTTCCGAATACGATCCCAACTCCCAGGATGCCACCCAGAAATAACCAGATGGCCACAATCATCGCTTTCTTGGGTTTCGATTTTTCGGTAGGAACTGTAACAGGTTCTATTATTGTAAATACAGGAGTGTCCTTTTTTACCTGAATTTTTGCCTGTTCCAATTGTTTCGCCAGATCCTGAAAAACTGTATATGCGATGGTGTATCGGGTTTGAATACGGTCGGTTTCTATCTGGGACAAGCCGCTGGTGAAATTTCTATTTCGGTCGTTCACTATTGCAAGGCTAACCTGAGCTTTTTCGAATTCAGCTTTGGTTTCATTGTATCGCCCCTGGATAAAAGCGAGGTTGGCTTTGGCTTTCTCGATTTTGAATTCGGTGATGTAACGTTGCAGCAAATCCTGCGATTTCTGGGCAAGCTGCGCTGCAACCAATGGTTCCGGCATGCGGGTCGCAAGTGTTAAATATCCTTCCTTGGCGTTTACATCCAGAGAAATAATCGCATCCAGGGCTTTTTTTACGGTGTATTGGTCTTCAGTCAACAGGAGTGGCTGTTTGGTTGAGTCAACGGGCATTGTCAATTCTTTTGGTTTTCCTTTGATTGCGCCGATTATTACTCCCGGAAGGCCAATGGTGTATTTTTTAATTGAACCAAGAACCGAAGATTTACTGTATTTTGTATAAAAATCGAAAAGGGTAACGGGCTGGGAATGATCCTGAAAATTGAGCGGAGTATTCATCATTTCCAACTGAAAGGGGATGCTACCTATAATTTGAGGATAAACCATGGGTGAAAGTTCAGCGCCCGGATTCACATCCAGACTGATGCCTGCCAAAGCTGCCAGACCGCCCAATCCGCCCATTTTCGATTGACTGTCGCCCATTTGGGGAACCATCACGGAAGAGGCGGTATATTCTTTTGCCGATAGCAGGGCAACGGCAACTCCCAGTATTGCTCCTGAAATTACTGATAAAATGATGGTTCTGCGACCATCCCACATGGTTTTAACCAGGGCAACAAGATCAATCTCATCGTCAGCAACAGGTGCCGGCTTTACAGGAGTTTTTTGTTCAGACATATGTTAAATGTTGAGGGGTTGTGAAAAAGTTGTCGGTTGTGAATGGTTGAATGTTGTCAAAAAGGTGTAAGTTGTCAAAGGTTGTTAGTTGTGAAAAGGTTGTTGGTTGCCGTTAGTGTCATGTCAACGTTATATTGTCGATGGATCGTCACCCTGAACTTGTTTCAGGGTCTCATCATAGAAGGGATGCCGAAACAAGTTCGGCATGACGCTGCATCAAAGGATCATTAACTGTTGTTTGTTCCTATCGTACCGACAACTGACAACCGATAACCTATTTTGCCAACTGATTTATCAACAGGTACAAGGTCAATGCAGCGGTTAAGCTTTGTGTTGTTCTTGACAATGCGCTGTCCCAGTCAGTTTTTTTGCCATCTCCGGATATTGGTTTTTCCGGTTTCATCTGAAGGCTGATCATTGAACCTGATTCGGCATTTGGGTAATTGCGAATGAAAAGGAACCGTTTGGTTGAAATCATCTGGTTGTTTGGCAAAGTAACCGTTACGCTGTTACGATTGGCCCGTTTCTGAAAACCTCCTGCAAAATTCCGGATGTACCAGCGGGCTGATTTTGATCCCTGGTAAATGACATTTTTGATATCATTGTCTTCAGGATGAATGGAATACTGAGACATACGGGTGCCGGCTTCACGAATGGTAACAGTATTTTCCAAACGGTTGATGTTGATTACATCGCCTTCAAAAAGGATTGGGTCATAGGCATTGTTTCTTTGATTTTGCATGGTCTTTCCAAGATTCATACTGATGTGACCACGGTTGCGGTAGGTACGGAAAAGCTGGCTTCCCAGTGGATCGGCGGTCCCAAGCAGTCCACCGGCCATTTTGATGACCTCGCTTAGGTGAACTTGTTTCGTTTCAAGAACATATACCCCCGGATAGGCGACCTCTCCATTGAGTTCAATGGAACGGCCAAGTGTAAATTCAGGCGTTAAACGAACCACTACCTGATCGTATGGTTGCAAGGTAAAATTCTGCGGGCTTACCACCTGATAATTTTCATCCACTTCGATTGTAATCAGATCAAGCCGTGTTTTTTCGGTAGGAGAGAGGACGGTTCTGAATATTTCTACCCGGTTGCGTGCGGCGCCAACAGTAAATCCTTCGGCATTTGTTAAAACGTCGCTCACAGTGAGCGTTGGGTCATAAGTAAAACCACGCGGTTTATTAACCGCGCCGAATACCTTGATTTCGCCCACATTTGTGAAGGAAGTATTATCGTAGATATTGAGCTGGTCGCCGGGCTGTAATTCAACATTGTCCGACTGGCTTAATTCAATGCGGATGTATTGCATTTCATCGGGATTAAACATGTTCCTGCGGAAAATATAGGCAACAGGATATACACTGGTTTTGAGGCCTCCCGCCATTTCGATGGCTTGTTTTACTGTGAGCCGGTCGTTTAGTGCAAGGTTTTTTTCGAAAGGTGTCCTTACATGTCCGTTTACCGAAATGCTTGCAATATCGCGGTAGGATGCCTGATCCATTATTTTTATCCGGTCGCGTGGCTGAAGTGAAAACTCTTTAGCACCCGCTTGTGTTTCGGGGAATGGGATAGTAAGTAGTTCAACAGTTTCATCCGGTCTTATTCGTTCAATAAACAAAACATCGGTTTTGGCTTGATAGGTAGGTTTCGCATTTTCGAGCAGACTCCTCAGTGTGGGATTGGCTGAAAGGTCGAAACGTCCGGGGTAGTAAACACTGCCTTCTATGTCAACATACTGGTCCATCGGTTTCCCAATTGATTTAATGCGCACCACATCTCCATTCAGAAGCGGAACCTTAACCTTTCCGGTCCTTACTTCTTCAAGATTCCATTCCATCAGTCGTTGTTCTCCGTTTACGTAGCGTTGGATCTGCACAAAATCAGGGAAAACATCCATTTTAACATCTCCTGCATATCGGATCAAATCGGTTAAAGTTTCGTTGGGCAGCATTTCATAAAACATTGGTCGTTTTACGGCACCTTCTACAGAAACCAGCAGTTTTACGACCGGAACAAAAATGATGTCGTTGTTCTGAAGCTCGAATTTGAACTGTGCTGCCGGATCGTTCATAAAAGTGTAAATATCAATGTTTTTGCGGGTTTCTCCCCGGATGAGCTGAATGGAACGCACAGATCCTATTTCGGTTGGACCGCCCGCTGCCGATAGGGCATTCAGGGCGGAATTTAATGCTGAAATGTTGAATCCACCGGTAATTTTGGCTTCCCCGAATACATTCACCATGATGGTGCGTGCAGTTACAATTGTCAATGCAAGCTGATCGGAACGAAAGGTATAAGAAGATGACAACCTGTCCTTTATCACCTGCCGGGCTTGTGCCAATGTCAATCCTTTCAGGAATATTTTTGCTGATCCGGTAGGTTGAATTGATCCGTCGGCGGCAATTTTTTGCTGAATATCGGTTTGTGATGCGCCGAAAATGGTGATGCGGATTTCATCGCCATCGCCCAATACATAAGTCTCGGGAGCCTGTGCACCATCGGTAGTTCGAAACACATCAAGTGTCTGATCGGTAAATAATGAATGGCCATATATGTTGCTTCCACTACCTTTTTTTGCATCAGCAGATTGTATGACGCGCTGAGAAGCTTCGGCAGCCGCTTCCTGCATGGTGGTTACCGGCGCAACGGTTGCCGGTGCATTGGTCTGCTGAGTTTCCTCATTGCCCTCTGAAGGCATTGTTTGTGGGGTGTTTATTATTATTTGCTGAGGAGCGCTTTTCCCTGCTTTTTTTTCCGCCTCCAGTTCATCCAAAACAGCAGTTACCCTGCTCTGATATTGTGGAAGTTCAGCCGGAGGAATATTTTCGAGGTCTATTCCTTTCTGTAGGAGTCGTACGCGGACTTCACTCTCGGTCAGGCCACGCTTTTGCAATTCAGCGTTTATTTGTGCCATGATAACAGGTGTGACCGTTTGCGATTGTACCATCATCGGTCCAACTAGAAAAAAGGCTACAACCAAAGCAAGAATATAAAAGGGCTGCAATTTAAAGATTAGTGATTTCATACGTATATAATTTATTTTTTTTTCGCTATTTGTTATCGTCCGATTTCCAGATCAGCAAAACCGGTTTGTTGTTGTAAAACTGAATCATTTCTTCCTTGTTCAGGATAATATATTTGAGCCTGCGACTTATGAATTTCTCTGCTTTCTCGACCAAGGTATCAATATAAGGCCGATCGAGGTTGTCACCGATCAATGTTAAGTCTATAATTTTAGAATCCTTCCCGATAGCAAAATCACCTGTTAGGTAGGCTGCCTGCAAATCTCCGATCTGAGAAGTGATCTGGTCGATAATCTGATCGATGCCAATGAATTTTTTAAGAATATTATTAATGTCACTAAACAATGGATGTTCAATGTTTGCATAAAACATTTTTTTATTCCCTTCGGTAGATGTATCAAGCAAACCTGCATTCTCAAGCCTGTTCAGTTCTACCCTTATCGAATTGGTGGATTCTCCAAATTCGGTTTCCAAACTTCTCAGGTAACTCTTAGTCTGACTGTTCAGGAAGAATTTAAGAAGGAGTTTGATTCGGGTTTTCGATGTAATTAAACTTTCAATCATTTTTAAGGGTAAACGATTTTTTTTCGATCGTTTATATGAATTGTGAAGATGATTTTTCGGTATTGATTCTGAGTGTTTTAGCTGGATGTTTAAGATGCTTTTTTCACAGCTTCGCCCCCTCAGTCACACAAATATAGTGTACCAAAATATTAAAACAGCTTGATGTAAAAGCCTGTTATTTGGTATAGAACGACAAAAGTAATGTTTTATTCTATTATGCCGGTTAATATCGAGTACAAAAATAACTCAAAAAGTATTGGAAGTATAAGTGAGTGAAATAATAGAATGCTTTTTATCAAAAAATTAATCTTACTGCAGGAATTAGGAAGCCGGGGAAGCACAATAAAAAGAAACCTTCTCTTCTTTTACGTTGTCATAAGGCGGCTCAAGGCATTGCGTTGCGGTGGTTTGTCCTGTTAGTTTGCGTTTTCCATATTCGAAGTGGGTGTGTGGGCCGTCAAAACGCCCAGCTGAGGGTTCGTTTTGACATCCCGATAGCTATCGGGATTGCTTCCTTTTCATCGTTTGGAAAAGGAAGAGCCAGTCCGGCTTGAGGATAAAAACCTTGAATCCAAATCGATCATCTTGTTCGTTCCACAAGAATATGAATTGATCCTCTTTGATAGGACACTGAAACAAGTTCAGGGTGACGAGCCTTCTACAGTTTAATGTTGATAAGACATTATGGCAAATCACTACTAAGTTTTTGAATCGTTTTTTATCAAAAAACAACATTAAAATATTTTCAACATGCTGAATCATACTCTGAGTGTTTATAAGGATAAGAAAGTACTTATTACTGGAAATACCGGTTTTAAAGGAAGTTGGATGTGTCAATGGCTAATAAATCTTGGCGCAGAAGTTTATGGTATTGCATTAGACCCTCCTACTGACCCATCCATGTTTAAACAACTAAAGCTGGAAAAATCCTGTAAATGGTATAACACGGATATACGGAACTTCAACAATGTCAGGAAAGTTATTGAAGAAGTTAAACCGGAAATAATTTTTCATCTCGCTGCTCAGTCTTTGATTCGTGTTTCATACGACATCCCCCTTGAAACATTTGACACCAACGTCATGGGAACGGTTAATTTATTTGAAGCAATTCGACAAACGAATATATCAACCAATATTATTGTGGTTACGTCAGATAAATGTTACGAAAATCAAGAATGGTTATATGGATACCGTGAAAATGATCCGTTGGGAGGATATGATCCTTATTCTGCCAGTAAAGGAGCGGTGGAAATTATTGTTTCAAGCTTTAGACGGTCATTTTTTAATCCGAATGATTACGAAAAGCATGGAGTAAATGTAAGTTCTGCCCGGGCTGGCAATGTTATCGGAGGAGGTGATTGGTCATTGGACCGAATTGTTCCGGATTGTATCCGGTTTATACAGGAAAACACTCCGATAAAAGTACGCAATCCACTGGCAACCAGACCATGGCAACATGTCCTTGAACCATTGGGGGGGTACCTTATTTTAGGTGCTAAATTGATCACCTGCGATGTGAGTGAACTTGACAAATATTGTAGCGCTTTTAATTTTGGACCTGCAATTTCTTCTAATAAAACGGTAGAAGTATTGGTAAAAGAAATTATTAAAAACTGGGGAAAAGGTGAATTGACGTATTTGAAAGAAAACGCCGTACATGAAGCCATTTTATTAAGTATCAGCATTGACAAGGCTTATAGTTTGCTTAAATGGCAACCAGTTTGGGAATTTAAAGAAACCATAAAAAATACGGTTTTGTGGTACAAAGAGATGGCAAACAATCCTGATAAAATAGTTGAGTTGACGAACAATCAGATAAACCAGTATTCGGCTGAATTTAGATTTTGCGATTTAAATGATTAGAAAAAAATAAGGGAATAAGGTTGTTTTTTCCCATTTCGTCTTTGTACTAAGTTTTGACGGAGCCAAACAAGGTTTTTCTTTTGTAATCCAAAAAACCTTATTTCCAATTTATTAACCTTAGTAAAAAAGTTACACATTTGAATATCAACAGAGGATTTTACAGCTTAATCCCGAAGGGATGATTCATTAGGTAGCCCCGGATTTTAATCCGGGGGAAATGAATAGAAGATGACAGTCGTCCGCGGAACATCGCAAAACAAGGTTTTGGCCAACTTTCGGACGCCTGCCAGGCGTAGGTTGAAAACAGCATCGGCCTTCAAAGAAAGAAGTGACAATAGAAAATTAAATATTAATTTAGAGCTATCATGATATTTACTGAAACAAAACTTAAAGGCTCATTTATAATAGAAATTGAAAAACATGAAGATGAACGCGGATTCTTTGGCCGTTCGTGGTGTGTAAATGAAATGAAAGATCACGGAATCAATATGAATATACTTCAGGCGAATATATCCTTAAATAAAAGAAAAGGAACCTTGCGTGGAATGCACTATCAGCTTGCCCCGCATCAGGAAGCAAAGTTGGTAAGGTGTTCGAGAGGAAGCATTTTCGATGTAATTATTGACCTTAGAAAGGATTCGCAAACTTTTAAAAATTGGATTGGCGTAGAGCTTACACAGGAAAATTATAAGATGTTATACATACCGGAAGATTTTGCACATGGATTTATAACTTTGGACAATGATTCAGAAATTAGTTACCTGATGTCGGAGATATATGTTCCGGATGCAGGAGCAACCATTCGTTGGAACGATCCTTTATTCAATATTAAATGGCCATTGGAACCTAAGATCTTATCAGAAAAAGACAAATCACAACCTGATTTTGAAATCAAATAGTTTGTAATCATTCATGGGCAAAATATTTGTAGCATAGGCAAACGATCCCGTGAAACGGGAAGTGTCACCTTGGGTGAGAATAAACAAAAGAAAACCGTCCGCGCAAAATGATTTTTAAGGGATTAACCTTCTTTCGGACGGAATTGAAATTACGTCCAGAAATCTAGCTACATAAGAGAGAGTAGTGGTTCGTGAACGTGAATTTGACCTTAATACCTCATAATACCAAATGCTATTGAGCCCGAAACATTTTATCGCAATTTATAAACGAACAATGTTAATCAATGAGAAACCTAACAACTGACAGTAAATGTAGATTTTGTAATAACAACCTAAAATACAGTGTGATAGATTTAGGAATGTCTCCGCTCTGTCAAAAACACATAAAACCGGAAAATGCCAACGATATGGAAAAATTTTATCCGTTACACGCTTTTGTGTGTGAGCATTGCTGGTTAATGCAGTTGGAACAATTTGCAACTCCTGACGAGATCTTTGCAGATGAATATGCCTATTTTTCATCCTATTCCGAAAGTTGGCTGGACCATACCCGAAGATACACTGAATCAATGATTAAGCGTTTTGCGCTCAGCGCTAAAAATTTAGTTGTTGAAATTGCCAGCAATGATGGATATCTTTTACAATGGTTTATGCAAAAAGGTATTCCGATATTAGGAATTGAACCTGCTGCAAACGTAGCTGAAGCTGCCACAAAAAAAGGTATTAGAACCGAAGTTGAATTTTTCGGTGAAAACACAGCATTGAAATTTGCAGAGAAGTATGGGAAAGCAGATTTACTACTAGGGAACAATGTATTGGCTCATGTACCTGATATTAATGACTTTGTGGCAGGAATGAAAATAATGCTGGGTACAGAAGGGGTGATAACCATGGAATTTCCGCATTTGCAGCGATTAATCGAAAGAAATCAGTTTGATACCATTTACCATGAGCATTTTTCCTATTTTTCATTCTTGGCAGTAAACCGAATATTTGCCCACCATGGAATTACCTTATTTGATGTGGAGGAATTACCAACTCACGGAGGTTCTTTGAGAATTTACGGGAAACATGCAGAGGATGAAAAAAAAGAAGTAAGTCCAAATGTGAAAAATCTGTTGCAGCGGGAATGTGATCTTGGTTTTGAAACCCGGGAGTACTATTCCTTATTCGAAGAAAAAGTAAAGGAAACCAAAAGAAAAATTCTTGATTTTTTAATCCACGTCAAGCGGGATGGAAAGTCAGTTGTAGGTTATGGCGCTCCCGGAAAAGGAAATACATTGCTTAACTATTGTGGCATAAGAACTGATTTTATGGATTACACAGTAGATTTAAGTCCACATAAACAGGGGAATTTTTTGCCCGGCACACACATTCCAATCTCACATCCTGACAGGATTAAGGAAACGAAACCAGATTATGTGTTCATTCTACCCTGGAATTTGAAGGACGAAATAATGAAACAGCACAACTATGTGCATGATTGGGGTGGGAAGTTTGTCATTCCAATTCCTGAGTTAACAATTATAGACTAATCGGCTCTTTTATCAATCATTAAAACAACAACAATGAAAGTAGTTCTATTTTGCGGTGGCCAAGGCATACGATTAAGAGATTATTCTGATCAGATTCCCAAACCAATGGTAAACATAGGCTATCGGCCTATTCTTTGGAACATTATGAAATACTATGCGCACTATGGCCACAAGGATTTTATCCTTTGCCTTGGATACAAAGCAGATATTATTAAGAATTATTTCATGAATTATGATGAAACAATTTCAAACGATTTTGTATTTAAAAATGGTGGAAAAGATATTGAGCTTCAAAATTCGGATATTCATGATTGGAAAATTACGTTTGTGGATACTGGAATAAATTCAAATATTGGGATGCGCCTGATGCAGGTAAAAGAATACTTAAAAGGTGAAGAAATGTTTTTAGCAAACTATAGCGACGGACTAACTGATCTTCATCTTCCAACCATGATAAATTGGTTTAATGAGAAACAAGATAAAACAGCTGCATTTATGTCCTATCAATCATTTCAGAGTTTCCACTTTGTTGATAAGGAAGATGATGGTACAGTGAATCAAATTAGTCAAACAGGCTCCACCTCATTGCTCATTAATACCGGTTACTTTATTTTCCGGAAGGATATTTTTGACTACATGGAGTATGGAGATGAAATTGTTGATGGGCCGTTTAAAAAATTGATTAGTAATAAGAGACTGGTTTCATGGGAACACAAAGGCTTTTGGATGAGCATGGATACATTTAAAGATAAAAAAGCGATAGACGAAATCTACGATCAAGGTTATCCTACATGGGAAGTATGGAAAGACAAGATAAAAACAGAATGATAGATGATCCGGTATAAAAACTTATTAATTAGTTTGAATGAATATTCATTTAGATAAAAGTACTCCGCTAAAGATTCTCTGCTTGGGAGCACATTGCGACGATATTGAAATTGGGCTGGGGGGAACAATACTAAAACTAATTCAGGAATATAACATTGAACAAGTTACCTGGATAGTTTTTGCCTCCAACGAAATCAGAAAAAAGGAGGCCGTCACAAGTGCTGAAAGTTTCTTAGACAATGTGGCAAACAAAAAAATTATAATCAACTCATTTCGCGATGGTTTTCTACCTTTTTATGGCTCAGAAATTAAAGAATATTTTGAAGAAATTAAAAAGGAGATTTCACCGGATTTAATCTTTACCCACTATCGGAACGATCGGCATCAGGATCATCGGATAATAAGCGACTTGACCTGGAATACCTGGAGAAGCCAACTGATCCTGGAATATGAAATACCAAAATACGATGGTGATTTAGGCTCACCAAACTTTTTTGTAGAACTAAGTGAAGATTTTATAAGGGCAAAAAACCATATCCTGCTCAACTCTTTTGTTTCTCAACGCGAAAAACATTGGTTCGACGATGCAACGTTTAGTGCATTGCCAAGATTAAGGGGAATGGAATCGGCCACATTATTTGCAGAAGCATTTTATGCCAGAAAACTTATTCTTTAAAAAACAGTTTGATAGATTTTTTTGGTTCTATAAAGGATAGTGTGGGTATTTTAAGATAATTGTAAATATTACTTGTTTAACAGATGGTTTAATTCAAACAAACCTTAATTTTGTTTTTTGAATATCCGGTTGTAGACCCAAATATCAATTGCCGTCTGCTTCAGACTTCGGCGTGAGCTCAGTCGAACGCTGCCGGTTAAATTGATGACCGCAGACATTTGCCGTTTGCCTTTAGGCAACGGACATAAAAGCGATATTGAGAACCGTCCGCGCGAAAGCCTTTATCAGGGCAATACCCAATTTTCGGACGGAATAGAATCTGGCTTCAAAAAAGTAGTTTCATAAGGGAACATATCAAGCCTCACCGACCTAAACCTTATTAATAATCAATTAATTAATACCATCATTTTCAAATGCAAGGAGAAGAAATGTACCAATTAGCCGTCCGCCTTTTCCCTATATGTCGCAGTATTACAGGAGATGGTGTGCGCAAAACACTTTCAGTCTTAAAGGAATTTATTGCCATTGATATTGTCGAAGTACCGTCTGGAACAAAAGTACTTGATTGGGAAATACCTGATGAATGGAACATACGGGAAGCCTGGATAAAAAAATCGAACGGTGAAAAAATTGTAGATTTCAAAAACCTAAATTTGCACATCCTTAATTACAGTGAGCCTGTTCAAAAGCGGATCAACTTAAAGGAATTAAAAGAGCATTTATATACTTTACCTGATTATCCGGATTTGGTGCCCTACCGTACCTCCTATTATAACAGGCAGTGGGGATTCTGTATTTCTCACAAACAATTTGAAAACTTAGATGAAAATGACTATCAGGTTCTTATTGATTCTGACTTAAAGCCAGGCTCTCTGACTTATGGCGAGTACCTGATACCTGGCAAAACGAAGGAGGAGGTACTTTTCAGTTGCCACATTTGTCACCCTTCGTTGTGCAACGATAATTTATCAGGTATCGTACTGGCAGTAAATTTGGCATCTGAACTGCAAAAGTTGGAGCCGCACTATACCTATAGATTCTTGTTTATTCCCGGAACCATTGGATCAATTACCTGGTTAAGCAGAAATGAGGATAAGGTTAAAAATATAAAGCACGGATTAGTGCTTTCTCTATTAGGAGACTCATCTCCATTTCATTACAAAAGGTCACGTCGGGGAAATACCGATATTGACCTCATAGTTGAATATTTGCTTAAAGATGAACAAAGTGCAAAAATACTTGATTTTTCTCCCTATGGGTATGACGAAAGGCAGTTTTGTTCACCTGGGTTTAATCTTCCGGTGGGCTGTTTAACTCGAACACCATTTGGAGAGTTTCCTGAATATCATACATCGGCAGACAACTTGGATTTTATCAACTCCGACAACTTAAACGAATCACTTGCATTGTTGTTTAAAGTTATTTCCGTAATCGAAGGCAATAAAAAATGGATAAATACAAACCCTAAAGGAGAGCCTCAACTTGGCAAACGTGGCTTATACAACTCAATTGGAGGTCAAATTCAACAAAGAGATTACCAAATGGCATTATTGTGGATCTTAAATTTATCGGATGGAAATCATTCCTTGCTTGATATTGCCAAGAAATCAGGAATTGATTTTGAAATATTAACCCAGGCCACCAACAAATTATTGAAGGCCGGTCTACTAAGAGAAGAAAAATAAAGCTTTCGGACGGAATATCATAAGATTTCTACTTCTATCCACACCATTCGTATTAGAACCATTTTTTTTCTGATCAAGGTTAAGTTACCCACCCGCTCCACAAAAATGATCAATAACAGAAAATAGTCTCTCTAAAATTTGCTTACATTGAACCGATTACTTAGTTTCGGTCAGGAAATGTTCATTGAAGCGCTGACGACATCCAAAAAAAGAGGGAAGTAGTTAGTGCTACCCCCCTCTCCGATCTGGAAATCAATCACCTAAGCCTGATAATCAAAACTTATGGTGCTCTCGTTTCCTGGTAAATCAGTTGCAGTAATCTCAAAACTTACGCCAGCAACCAATTTAGCCGAATCCTGAACAAGATAAGTCCAGGTTTGTCTGTCGGTGCCCAAGTCACCATTTCCGGTTTCAAATACCAAGCCATCTGGATCTCTGAGCGAAACTGTCACTGACTTTACACGCATGTAATCGACAACAATAGTTTCCAATACCGATCCTTCTGGCTTGGTATTTACTTTGGTACTCAAAAATTCCGGAATCCGGAAATAATCAGCAATGATAAGGCTTCTCACATTCGAAAAACCCTTTTTAACTGCTGCAGCGCGATACTCCACAAATAAATCCGGATCAACTGCAACACGTTGCGCATACAACGAAGCGTGCCTAAACCGCTCACGTTGTTCTTTTTGTTTGTCACTTGGTTCTTTTGAACTCATTTCCGGAGCAGCCGAAACAACGGTTTCTCCATTCAACCTGCGGAACACCAAAGTTCCGCCAACAGTGCCTCTAAGGCCTGCGGTCAAAAGACTTTTTGTTTTAGCCATAATTAAAAAATTAAAAAATTAAAAAATAATACCAATATCCCTCTGCAACAATACTGCGAAGGCGTGGATTTAGAACTCCTTAAATGTGTTTCCATAATGCAAACAATAATATTGAAACTGTTTTATGCTTGTTGGTTTACAAATCTATAAATAAAAAATTCCATATAACATGCTCTGACACAATAGTTATCAACATATAATACAACAGTAACTTGTTTAAAACTGGCTGTTTTTTTGCCATTTTTATTGTTATAATTAAAATCAGAATTTATACCTTTGTCAACCGCTTAGATTAAACATCGTCAATAGTGTTAGTTCTACTCCAACATCAACCAACAATCTGAATATCATAGTGCTAAGAATTACAACGCTCAATTTTTGAAACTTTAATTTTTCACAATCCCTCATTAAAAATGAGATGTAATTTTAGTCTCAAAGAAGAAAATTTTATCTGAATTCCGACTGCGAACAAACATTTGTTAAAAAATCAAATAAATTAGGACTCTAAGTCGGATGCTGTGGGTATTTGAATTTTGTCCGAAGTAACCTCCTTAGCAATGGGTATTGGAATATTCAGATTCTTTACACCTTATTTATCAAGGCCACCTCAGTAGAATTAGGATGCGGGTGAAAGACCAACCTTATTACCTTTTCATGGATATTTTTTTTGTAAAAAACCTTAGTAACATAGATCAGCCCCAAAACCTTAACCTTATTTACCTTATTTCTTGTGTCAAATGCATCAACTCTTTCAGATGTAGAATTGGCGGCAATTATTTCCGATAGTTCAGAAAAGTCCATCAATGAAAATAAACTTGTAAAGGGCAGCTTCAACTGGCAATCCCGATGGATCGGGAGCAGCAGCATTTTCTGTTTCAAAGTCAGGCATTGACAATGTATGTAAATACATTTTGAACTAGCCTGAACACCATAAAAGAATATGTTTTGTTCAAGAATACGACCACTTCCTGGTCTGTCCCAATTCCTCGGGAAAGTATTATCAGGATAGTTATAAGGTAGATAAGGTAGGGATTTTGGGGTTATTACCCAGTTACTAAGGTATCGACAAAAAAGTAAGGTAAAAAAAATTTATCGTTAACTTGCGTTGCTTTCCCTACAAGAATGTCATGTGATCCAGGGAGTGTCGCTCTTGGTAAGAATGAACAAACGAAAATCGTCCAAGCAAAAGCCTTTTTCAGCCCAAAATCCATATTTCGGACACCTGCCTGCAGCTTCTACCGTGTACCCACAAATTCAAATGTCCCGAGCCTATTACTCTCAAAGGGGTAACGGTGATTATTGCTTTGGACGGAATAAATACGTTCGACTGAGACTTCGGCGTGAGCTCAGTCGAAGTTCATTCTTACATAATGAATCAAGCCTACGGCTTCTACATGTTAATCCCAAAGGGATGATCCATTATGTAGCCCCGGATTTTAATCCGGGGGCATGGATTGATCGTTAAAGAGTTCCGTGGGAACGGAATATCATTGGATGTTAATAACCCGTAATAGATGCGGGTACACGGTAGCTAAGGCTGATAGGGAATTAAAATCTGACCGTCATGCCTGTGCAGTGCCTTCGCTTTGCCTGTACACTATATACACAAATTGAACACAAATTTTCCCCGGTATGGAAGGTCAAAATAATCTATCCCGGGGTATAATTTCAGGAGAAGCGATCCGAATTTTCGACCTGACTATGGATCAAACAGGAAACCGTTGAAAGAGACAATGAAAAATCCGCAATTTGTCTAACTCTTGTGTTTTTACACCGGAGGTGAATCATATTAATCGCCTGGGGTAAGGAGGAACTTTGTCGAAATAAATCCTTTCTTTGTAAATACAATTACGTTTCCAAGCCAGACATTATATTTATAAAATACGATGACCATTAAAGTGAAAATCAATTACCAGAAACAATAAAATGGATTCAAAACATATAAAACCATTTTCAAAAGACATACTTCAATTTGAAAACATTGAAGACATCGCAAACCAAATCTCCGGTAAGATCAAAGATGATATTTACAGCGTGTTGAAACGAAAAGGAGCGATTATTGGCATCAGCGGCGGCATTGATTCTTCAGTGACATTGGGATTGACAGTAAAGGCAATTGGCCCGGAAAATGTAATCGGCATTCTGCTGCCCGAAAAAGATTCAAGCCCCGACAGCAAAAAAAAGGCCCTTGAATTGGCGCAAAAATTTAAAGTCCAAACCATCGAAGAAGACATTACGGGTGCGCTAGAAGGATTTGGCTGTTATAAAAGAAGGGATGAAGCTGTTGCAGCGGTTTTTCCGGAATACAACCCTACTGATTACAAAATGAAAATCGGCATTAACCAAAGTGGTTTAAACCAATTCTTGCCTCCGGTATTTTCAATTACGATTATCAGCAATGAGGGAATAGAAAAAAGTAAAAAACTACCCATAAAAGAATATTTACAGATAGTTGCAGCTTCCAATTTCAAACAACGCTCCCGTATGTCAATGCTTTATTATCATGCAGAAAGGTTGCATTATGCCATGATTGGAACACCAAACAAACATGAAGTTCAGCAAGGTTTTTTTGTAAAAAACGGCGATGGAGGAGCGGACATTATGCCGATCGCGCATCTTTACAAATCACAGGTCTATCAATTAGCTGAATACCTCGGGATTCCGGAAGATATTATAAAGAGGACACCAACCTCTGACACTTATACGGCTGAGCAAACTCAGGAAGAATTTTTCTTCCAGATGCCCTACCACGAGATGGATTTAATATGGTATGGGTTAGAGAATGAAATCGATCCAGAAGAGGTTGGTAAAGTGCTAAACAAGACATCCGATGAAATCATGCATATCTACAATAACCTGAGCAGAAAGAAAAAAACAACAGAATATTTACGAATGGCGCCTATTACATACAAATAATATAAATTAAAAATTCAATAAATAGCAATAAATCATGCAGCACATTCAGGAAAAAATTAAAGAGTTCATACTTCGGACTTCTTATGTATCAGGCGATCAGGTCAACAACGACACCCTCATTTTTGCTGAGGGAATCATGGATTCCATGGGCTTTATATCAATCATCGGGTTCATTGAAGATGAATTCTCAGTTGAAGTTGCCGACAATGAGTTGGTAGAATCAAATTTTGAATCCGTTGATGCCATTACAAATTTTATATCACGAAAACTTAAGGTTGGCACCGTTGGTTAGCAAATAGGCATTGAAAAAAGAAGTTACGCAAATAAGAAATAGACTCGAATCCTCTCCGAAAAGTCAGAAAGTAAAAAATAGTCCTGAAAGGACTGAATATGAATAACCGTCCCGATAGTAAATCGGGACGGAAGAATGAAAGACGAACAAGCAACCCTGAAGGGGTTGAATATAAACACAGTAAAAGTTCAACCCTTTCAGGGTTGCCATTTTTATTTCATTTTTTCCACCGGTTTTACCGGTGGTTATTCAAATTTTATCCCTTCGGGATAACTAATCGACTTTTTGTAGTGGACTCAGACTTTCATAAATAAACTCATTTCTATGATTTCGAGACCACAACGTATACTTGGCGAAGCACTCTTGTTTTCTGCCGCCAGGCATCCTGACAAAACAGCTGCCATATACAAAGGCGAAACGTATTCCTATCAAAAATTGAAAGAATGTTCGGAAAGCCTGGCGTTTCATCTTGTAAACAAAGGAATCAGAAAAGGTGACCGGATTGCGATATACATGAATAACTCATGGCAATGCATCGTTTCAATTTATGGAATCACGCTTGCGGGCGGAGTTTTTTTGGTGATCAACCCACAAACAAAGGCAAATAAATTAAATTACATTCTAAATGATTGCGGGGCGAAAATCGTTATTTCAGAAAATCAGCTTATAAACGAACTTTCTTCTTCATTGGTCGGTCTCAGCGAAGTGATGCAGGTAATCATTTCTGAATTAACGACTTCAGACAATTCATTTAAAAATTTTGAAGATATTATTCAAACCAATAACGATGAAGCCCAACTACCCAAGACTATTCCCAATGATTTAGCGGCTTTAATTTATACTTCAGGAAGCACCGGCTTTCCCAAAGGGGTGATGATGACCCATCAATCGATGGTTTTTACTTCGTGGAGTCTCATTGAATATTTGCGTTTGACCGATGAAGAACGGATTATGCTGGTTTTGCCATTGGCTTTCGATTATGGTCTTTATCAATTGATTATGTCCGTAACAATTGGCGGGACACTCATCATTGAGCAATCGTTCAATTTTCCGCCTGCCATATTCCGCCAGATTGAACTGCAAAAACCGACCGTTTTCCCAGGTGTCCCGTCCATTTATGCAATGATGATCACGATGCACAAAAAAACGGGAATCACATTTGATTGTGTAAAAAAAATTACAAATACAGCCGCAGCACTTCCGGCTGAATTCATTGGCGATTTGCAGAAAATATTCCCAAATGCATTGATTTTCAAAATGTATGGTTTAACCGAGTGTAAAAGGGTTTGTTACCTCGAACCGGAGTTAATCGACTTAAAAAAAGATTCAGTTGGTAAAGCAATACCGGGAACAGAGGTCTTTCTACTTTCTTCGGAAGGGATTCCGGTTGACCCGGGAGAACCCGGCACACTGCATGTACGCGGACCTCACGTGATGGCTGGTTATTGGAACAACGAAGAATTGAGTGCTAAGATGCTCAAACCCGGGCTTATTCCGAGCGAAAAAATCCTGTGTGCGCACGATTTGTTTAAAATGGATGAAGACGGATTCCTTTATTTTCTGGGAAGAAATGATGACATCATCAAAACGCGCGGTGAAAAGGTAAGTCCGGTTGAAGTTGAAAATACAATCTATAAAATTGAAGGAATCAAAGAAGTGGCGGTACTGGGTATTCCAGATGTCATTTTAGGTGAATCAATAATCGCTTTTGCAACCACCTATAATCAGGAGCCATTTATTGAAAAGGAAATCCAGCGGGAATGTATGGCCAATCTGGAACCGTTTATGGTACCACAAAGAATCATCTTTGTGACTGAAATGCCCAAAAGCAGCAATGGAAAAATTGACAAGGCAGAATTGAAAAAGCTTCTGAATAAATAGGATGGAAGAATTGTACCAAAAAATAAGGCAGGATTTTGAGCGCAACCTTTCTATTCTGGAAGATAAACCGGAAGAAACGGTCGATTCAACGATAAAAGCACTCTGGAACAAGGCCTTTGGAATTTCATTATCGGCTACAAAAGCAGCACAACTTCCGCTTCCTCAACTTTCGGAACAGCAAAAAATCACTTTGCTCCAACTGGCTGAAAAGCGGATCAGCGGCACTCCGCTGGCTCACCTGACAGGTCGTCAAAACTTTATGGGGATCGAATTTAGGTGCGACAAAAGGGCGCTGATTCCAAGAAAAGAAACAGAAATTTTAGGACAATCGGCACTTGAACTTTGTAAAAAAATAGCCGAAAAGAAAACTATCCTCAATTTGATGGATGTCTGCTGTGGTTCCGGAAATCTTGGTTTAGCCCTGGCATTCCTGCAACCCGACACAATCGTTTATTCTTCAGATCTTTCGCCGGACGCTGTAGCGTTGACAAAGGACAATATTTCATTTTTAAACCTAAATAAAAGAGTAGAAGTTGTCCAAAGTGATTTATTCTCACAATTTGAATCCGACGAATTTTGGGGTGAAATCGACCTGATTGTTTGCAATCCTCCTTATATCTCATCGTCGAAAGTTTTAAAAATGAATTCAGAAATAGCGGTCAACGAACCGTCAATGGCTTTTGATGGAGGAATGATTGGACTGAAAGTAATTCAAAAACTCATTCAGGATTCGCCCCGGTTTTTATCCGGAAATGGCTGGCTCATTTTTGAGGTCGGTCTTGGTCAGGGTCCTTTTGTAATTCAGTTGTGCGAAAAATCAAATCAGTATCAGCAAATAAAATCATTTACTGACAATGACGGCCACATTAGGGTGATAGCAGCTTCAAAAACAAGTACTTAAATCAGTTGCAAAAGGATTAAAAGTATGCCTGTAACGTTTGCCTCAAATTAATTGTTGATTAATAAGGTTAAGGTTGGTTAGGTGAAAATATTCTGCTGAGGCTTATAAACCAGGAATAATGTTCTTTTCGGAGTAACGAGCCCTATGTGTAAACACATAAATATTTAAAACCTTATTTTGAAAATTTAACCTTAGTACAATAGTACCATACAAACACAACCTTATTACCTTATTCAAAATAATATGAAGACGTTAAATTTGTGAATAAAAGATAAAACCCATACGATCCGTTGTTGAGCCGGAATTTTAGCGTTAATAGTATTTTCAGTGACTATACAATTTAAAAAAAATGACAAAATGAATCTTTCAAAGAGCGAAATACTTGTTTTATTTAATGATTGGCTCATGGCATGGAATGAACATGATTTGGATGAAGTCATGAAATTAATGCATGAAGACATTGTTTTCGAAAACTGGACAGATACAAAGATTGAAGGGAAAAACACATTGAGGAGATCATGGACTCCCTGGTTCCTAAATCATGGCAATTTTAAATTTATTCAGGAAGATCTCTTTTTTGATGAAGATGAACAAAAGATGCTTTTTACGTGGCGGCTTGAATGGCCATCAGCATTAAAACCATTTATAGGTAAACAAGAAATAAGGCGTGGTGCTGATATTTTATATTTTATTGATGGGAAAATCAGTCAAAAACTTACCTATTCAAAAACGACCGTTCAAATAGATGAATCACAAATAGTAGTATAAAAAAAACACAATAAAATAAGGAAGCAGCGCATGCCACAAAAAGTTGTATTTGGGAATATCCTGGAAAGAATTGAAAAACAGTTAACCGTACTTACCGACAAAAGTGAAGAAAACGCGCACAATACCCTGAGCGCCTTATGGCATACCGCAGCAGGAAACCGGGTTTCTGCAATATCCGCAAATCAAATTGACCTACCTTTTCTGGAGTCTGCCCATTTTGAAATACTTGATGAATTAATAAAAGACAGGCTTATGGGAGTGCCTTTGGCTCACCTCACCGAAAGGCAGAATTTCATGGGATTGGATTACATTTTGAACAAAGGACTGTACATTCCACGCAAGGAAACAGAACTTCTGGCCGGAACAACCATTGATTTGTTATTGACTAATTATCAACGCGAAGAAAAAGTTACAGTGATTGATTTATGCACTGGCATCGGAACAATTGCACTGGCCATCGCCCATTACTGCAAAAATACAGTTGTTTTAGGGTCAGATATCTACCAGCCTGCGATAGATGCGGCAAAGATTAATGCGAAGCATTTTGGTCTGGAAAAACTGGTCACTTTTTACAATTCCGATATGTTTGATCCATTTGAAATGCTAAATCTGAAGAATAAAACAGACATCATTGTGAGTGCACCGCCATACATTTCATCAGTAAAAGTGAAACAAATGGCAAGGGAAATTGCCGATCACGAACCTTCTAAAGCTTTTGATGCAGGACCATTAGGATTATCAATTTTCAATAAACTCATTTCAATCTCACCGGATTACCTGCGTAAAAATGGATACCTGATTTTTGAATGTGGCTTGGGGCAGGGAGAATTTCTGTCGAAAAGGCTTAACTCAAATGCAAATTATGGAGAAATAACTGAAATTTTTGACAAACATGGTAACATACGCGTTTTAAAAGCAAGAATGGTCAACAAAGGAAATCATTGATTTAAACATCAACCGGAAAAACCATCAACAGATTAAAAGGACTGAAATTGAACCCGGAAAATATCTATCAATAATAAATTAACTTAATTTTTATGTGCGGAATCGCCGGAATATACAATTATCATTCAGCCCAGGAACCTTCGACAGAACAAAACGTAAAAAAAATGCTCTCCCTGATCAATCATCGGGGACCGGATGAAAGCGGCGTTCTTCTCGACAGCAATATCGGAATCGGCAGCGTACGCCTTAGTATCATTGATCTGTCATCAGGCCAGCAACCCATGTCGGATACAACCGGAAGGTATTGGATTGTGTACAATGGCGAGATTTTCAATTACAAAGAATTAAGAGCTGATTTGATCAATAAAGGCATTCAGTTTAAAACCAACTGTGACACCGAAGTCGTAGTTCAAATGTACGCGCTCTATGGTCATGATTGTTTAACACAGTTTAACGGTCAGTTTGCTTTTTGCATTTGGGATAGAAACAAAAAAGAGCTGTTTCTGGCCCGCGACCGCGTAGGAATTCGTCCGCTTTTTTATTGGGCTCAAAAGGAAGCTTTTGCCTTTTGTTCCGAAATTAAGGGACTCTTTTCACTTGACCAGATTGAAAGAGTTTTGGCCAAGGATAGTCTTTCACAAATATTCACCTACTGGACTACATTGACTCCAAATACTCCTTTCAAAAATATCTTTGAATTACAGCCCGGACATTACATGCACGTGAATTCAAATGGTATCCAAACAAAAAAGTACTGGAGCATGAATTTCACTTCAGAAAAAGAAAACCACAACCGCAATTTGACTGACTCAATTGAAGAGTTGGATAATTTACTTCACGATGCAGTGAAAATTCGTTTAAGGGCTGATGTTCCGGTTGGTGCATATTTGAGCGGCGGACTTGATTCAAGTGTAACAACTTCCTACATCAATGCCATAAATCCGCAGGTATTAAATACATTTTCAATCGGATTTACAGACAAGGTATATGACGAAACAGCCTATCAAATCGAAGCTGCGAAGTTTTTCAACACAAACCACACTGCATTTTCATGCACGGCGGAAGAATTGGCTGAGAATTTTGCTGAAACAATCTGGCATACGGAATTTCCGATTCTTAGAACCTCTCCCACCCCAATGTTTTTGTTGTCAAAAAAGGTTAGGGAAAGCAACATAAAGGTGGTTATTACTGGTGAAGGTGCCGATGAGTTTTTAGCAGGGTACAATATCTTCAAAGAAGCAAAAATCAGAAGATTTTGGGCCAACGAACCGAATTCGAAAGCACGTCCCAGGTTATTGGCAAAACTTTATCCCTATATTCCGATGATGAAGGAATCGCCCGATCTGGCTCTGAAAATGTTTTTTGGATACAAACTAAAAGAAACAGAAGATCCTGCATATTCGCACCTGCTTCGCTGGAACAATACAGGCCGCTTAAAATCATTCTTTTCAGATGATATTCTATCGTCTCAAAATGGAAGCAGGTCAATCAATGAGGTTTACAAAACCCTTCCGAAAGATTATGCAAACTGGAGTGATCTTTCAAAATCTCAATACCTCGAAGCTACCATATTCATGTCAGGATATTTGTTATCCTCGCAAGGCGATCGGATGGCAATGGGCAATTCCGTTGAGGGTCGCTATCCCTTTTTAGATTATCGGGTAATCGAATTCTGCAACAATCTGCCTGACAATCAAAAACTGAATTCATTGAATGAAAAATTCATTCTAAAAAGGCTGAGTGCAGGAAGAATCCCATCCTCAATAACTCAAAGACCGAAACAAGCCTATCGGGCTCCTATTTCAGGCAGCCTTTATTCGAAAAATACTCCTGCTTATATTTTCGACATTCTTTCGGATACGTCCATAAGGTCATACGGAATTTTTAATCCTGAAAAAGTAGAGACATTGCTGGCAAAAATAGAACGGCAGGAAACATCATCAGAAATTGACCAAATGGCTTTGGTTGGAATTCTTTCGACACAATTACTCTATAAAATGTTTATTCAGGAACCGATAATTGCTCAACCTGATCGATTAATGAATTATAGAGTTATTGAAAAATAAAAAAGAGGTAGATGTCGGAAAATACGTATTGTCTTTTAAGGGTTTTCAGACTAATTTTATTAGATAATTGATGTCTGAGCTTATATACAAACGGCATAAATATAGCTGTATCTTATGGAAAAAAAGTAAAAATTGAGTTCATCATTCACATTTATTTAGAATTATCTTTTTTTTAAAATTTTAAATTTACTACTATGAAAACAAAATTGAGTTTAAAACAATCAGGATGGATAATTGCTCTTTTTTTTGGCATTTTTATCAGTTCGTGTAGCAAGGAGGTAACAACAGACATTTCTGAATCTGACTTAACACTTAAAAGTGCAACAATTCCACAAGCTGGCGATATGGTATGTGACCTTATTGCCGGGCAAACTATAGATGTTGGAAAGGTTGTTTATTCTCATGATGGAAATCAATTTCTGGTGGAATTTGTAACTACTGGTGGGTGGATCTTATCTGAAGTTCATTTCTATGTTGGCACTTTGGATGAATTTCAAAAAACTTGCATGAACAAGAATGCCATACAGATTGGCAAATTTCCTTATTCTGCAGTTGATCTTAACAGTACTACACATAGTTTAGATCCTATAACATTAGCAATTCCCGCTCCAGAAGGTGGTTATATGGTGGTTGCTCATGCTGTAGTTAAGAAAGTTAATGAAGACGGAACAATACAAGAAGAAACCGCATTTGCAAAATGTACTTACCCATTATTGATAACTGTTAAAGTAACATTTGAATCTAATAAATGGGCTGCAACTGAAGGGATTTATTATTTCAATGATAAAGGATGGATAGGTCCTTGGTTAGGAGTCAATATTTTTGAAAATGGAAAAAATATGGAATATATGCTCCAAAATTGGGAGTTTCCAGTTTCGACAGGGGGAGCAGGAAAAGTCAATATAAGTGATAATGGCATCAACATCAACGTACTAGTTACTCCTAAAGAAGGGTTAACACTGCAAACCACACATTTATTTGTCGGAACGATGGAAGAACTTGTAGAATTAGGCCAGTACACGGGAGGATGTCCTGATTATAAGTTATTTCCATATAAAAATTCTGAAGTAACTCCAACTCATAGCTTTGTTATTCCAATTCCTGCTATGCCCCTGCCGAACTTTGTTTCATTTCAATCAGCACCGCTTAATTCAAGCCGCTGGGGGTGGTATAGTTACTACAATTTTTAATTCTACGTTTTAGTGTACATTTAATAATTTCGTATTAAAAATATTTCATGTAATACACAAAACAAGGATAAGAGTAATTTCTTATCCTTGTTTTATATAATTATTTTCGGAAAATTTTGGCAGATTATTATCTTTTTTCATCACAAACCAGACAATTAATTTCTATTTTCTATTCATACGAACTTGCACCACAACATTTTCAAAAAAAAACAAAGCCATACTCCAGGTTCATTTAACTGGCTGCAATTTTCCATAAAATCAAATTATTACAAAATTGGGCATAATTTCGTCCATCCATTTATGGTTCTAAATCCTTTCAAACTAAATTTCTGCATTCAATAATAAAAGATAATCGTTTCGGAAATTACGTATTGACGTTCCATCTATTTCAAATTACTTTTGAAGTTTGGGGATAATTGTACTTTAATTTTTTGATTGACCGTTTACATACCTATTTGACATTTTGCATCAGTCAATTGTAGCCATTTATTGTCTCTGTTGTAATTTCCTGGCAACTTAATGACTACCAAATGACAATTAAATGACTTTTATATTACGGACATCTATTTGAATTTTATCTCTATACTTTTTTCACAATTTAACAGAGCCATATAACACCATATACAGATGAAAAAGACTAAACAGGAAACCTCAAAATTAACAGAACCAATTTTTGGGACGGAAGAAAATCAGGAACCTTTCGAAATTATCTACGCAGACCCGCGTGATGAAGAAATTCATTTACGAATTCTGAAAAATGCCCAGCTAAATGCACACATGTCGCGTTGGTTCCTCGATCCCGAGTACAACCAACTGCTTTGGTCTGACGGAGTTTTTGATCTTTTAGAGGTTGATTCAAGAAAATCAGGCGCAAATTATTTCACTTTTCTTGATGTGGTGCATCCTGACGATCGCGAATTAAGGGATGCTGTTCAGAAAGAACTGCCGGAAACTAAAAAACCAATCGAGATCAGCTATCGGTTGAAAATGAAAGATGGCCGAATTAAATGGATCAATGAAATTTGCAATACCGACTATGATAAACTTGGAAATCCGATTAGATTTTACGGTGTAATACAGGATATTACAAGGTATAAACTAACCGAAGATCAATTCAGGCATCGCGAGGAACAATACAAAGTACTGATAGATTCAATTCCAACCGGAATTGCCATTTATCAAAATAATAAAATCATTTTTATCAACCCAGCAGGAGTTAAAATCTTTGGTGCAACTACTACAGAAGAATTACTGGGAAAATCAGTTATTCAGTTTATTCATCCGAATTCGAAAAATGATTTCCGGAAGAAAATGAATTTGATCTCCAAAGGAGAATTAATGGACACATTTGAAGAAAAGTGTATCCGGCTTGACGGTTCTGTATTTGATGCAGAAATCACAACTATTCAGGCAATTTACAAAGGATCGACAGTCTTTCAGCTAATCGTTAACGATATTACGCAAAGAAAAAAAGCAGATCAGATATTGCACGATAACCAACTTAAACTAAATGAGCTTATTGCAACCAAAGACAAATTTTTCTCGATTATTGCCCATGATTTACGCAGCCCTTTCAACAGCATTCTTGGATTTCTGGATCTTTTGTATGTTCAGTATGATTCTTTCAATGATACTGAAAGGAAAGATTACATCAGGTTGATAGCAGAAAATACGGGCACAACTTTAAATCTGCTTGAAAATCTGTTGGTTTGGGCAAATTCACAAAGAGGGAGAATTGAATATCAGCCTGTCAGGCAAAAACTATCTGCATTGCTGGAATCCGTAACCAGTAATTTCAAATCAGGATTAAACCTCAAAGGGATTACACTTAATGTCTTGGTATCGGATGACCTGGAAATTTTTGCTGATACAAATATGCTGAATACAGTATTGCAGAATCTTATAAGCAATGCGATTAAATATTCGCTTCAGGGTGGAATAATTTCTATTAATGCTGAACGCCTGAATAATTCGGTAAAAGTAATCGTTTCGGATTCGGGAACCGGAATGAATGAATCGACTCTAAATAAACTTTTCAGTCTCGAAAAAGAAGTTTCAATTCCTGGTACTGCAAATGAAAAAGGCAGTGGGTTAGGATTGATCCTTTGTAAAGATTTTATTGAAAAACACAATGGTACAATTGAAGTAAAAAGTGAATTAGGGAAAGGAAGTCAGTTTATTTTCACAATCCCGGATATGAATTAAAACATTGACCTCCAGATGGAAATTTCCTTATCAAAAATATTGGTTGTTGATGACAATACGTTTTATCTTAAACTTCTAAAAACCATATTAAAAGATGTTGAAGCCGAAGTATTTATGGCTGGTTCAGGAAAAGAAGCATTGGAATTGGTAAAGAAGAATGATTTTGCTTTGGCAATTCTCGATATTCAAATGCCGGAAATGGATGGTTTTGAATTGGCTGGTCACATCAGAACGATGGATAACCGTGATTTGGTGCCAATAATATTCCTGACAGCATACGCAACTGATGAATTACAAATATTTAAAGGATATGATCATGGTGCTATTGATTATTTAACCAAACCTGTCAATAAATTAATATTTGTTAGTAAGGTAAAAATATTCCTTGAACTTGATCAGCAGAAAAGAAGCCTGATTCAGAGTAAACAATCACTTCAGGAATCGAAGTTAGATCTTGAAATCAAACAGAATGAGCTAAAAGAATCTGAAGAACTTTATCATTCGTTACTCAAAACATCTCCCGATGGAATTGTGCTAATTGACATGGATGGCAAAATTACAGAAGCGTCAGACATCGCATTGGCTTTACTTGGGAACAAACAATTCGAAATAGAAGGAATGAATTTCAGGGATTTTATTCCGAAAGAATCCTTGAAAAAATATTTAATAATCTACAAAAAGACACTTCAGGATGGATTGGTGCAGAATCTTGAAATGAAGATGAACCGAGTTGATAAAACTATGTTTACCGGTGAAATAAGCGTATCACAAATAAAAGGGAATAACAACGAATTAAAGGCATTTATGGCTGTGATCAGAGATATCTCTGAAAGAAAGTTCTTTGAAAAGCAGTTAAGACATTCTGAAAGAATGGCCGGTATTGGTGAGTTGGCCACCGGAATGGCACATGAAATAAATCAACCACTTAATACAATTTCATTGGCAATTGACAATATTCTTTTTTCACTGGAAAATCAAAATCTCACAGATACTTACCTTAAAGCCAAGATTAATAAGGTTTTCGACAGTATTAACCGGGTGAAAAAAATAATCGATCATGTCAGAACTTTTTCAAGAGATCAGGATGATTTTGTTCAGGAAGAATTTGATATCAATAAAAGCATCAGGAATAGCATCTCTATGGTTGAAGATCAATTCATTAATAAAACCATTGAACTTAGATTCAAACCTGAAGACTCTATTCCAACAATAATTGGAAATGCCTACCGGTTTGAACAAGTGATACTAAATATGCTTATAAATGCCAAAGATGCGATTGAAGAAAAGAAGAAAATAGACATTAAAAACGCTAAAAAACGTATAGAAGTATCGACCAGAAAAATTGACGAGCAAATAATTGTTGAGATCAAAGACAATGGTACTGGCATTAATTCAGAAAACATTGAAAAAGTAATTCTGCCTTTTTTCACTACAAAAGCCCCTGGCAAAGGCACAGGATTGGGCTTGTCAATTTCGTATGGAATTATAAAGGAATTGGGAGGCGATCTTGAAATTAAAAGCACCCCAAAAATTGGAACATCGATATTTATTAAAATTCCGGTACAAAAAATTAATAACTATGCCAATTCAATATAATACCTCAGGAAGACCCGAAAACTATCAATTGAATTCGCAATTGAAAGTGCTGGTCATCGATGATGAAATAAACTTCACTGAAGAGATTGAAGAATTCCTTCAAAATCAAGGCTTTATATCCTATACTGCAAACAACGTACACAAAGGAAGATCGATACTAAAAAACCAAAACATTGATCTTCTCATACTTGATATTCGTTTAAAAGGGATCAATGGTTTGGATGTTTTAAAAGAGGTAAAACAAACTTATCCGAAATTAGAGGTAATAATTGTTTCCGCTCATGGTGACATGGATTCGGTAATAACAGCATTGAGAAATGGTGCGATTGACTATTTGAAAAAACCTTTCCGTCACACCGACATTCAAATAGCGATACAGAGGACACGTAAATTTCTTGATCTTCAACGTGTAATCACAAGCATGGAGGCTAAAAGCTCCTTAATTTCTCAAAGCCTTCAGGAGAAAATCAAACGCGATTTCATTGGAGAAAGCAAGCAGATCAAACAAATTCTGGAACTTGCAGTAACCGCTGCAAAATACAAGGATACCAGCGTTTTAATCACAGGTGAAAGCGGTACCGGCAAGGAAAACATTGCCAGGATTATTCATTATGAAAGTGCCCGGAACGAAAATCTGTTTTGTGCTGTTAACAGCAGTGCAATAACCGATTCGCTTCTCGAAAGTGAATTCTTCGGGCACAAAAAAGGTTCATTTACAGGAGCTATCAATGATAAGAAAGGCTTTTTTGAAGTGAGTGATCAGGGAACTTTATTTTTGGATGAAATTGCCGATATGCCTCTTAATCTTCAGGCTAAAATATTAAGGGCCATTGAAGAAAAGACAATTACACGCGTTGGCGAAACAGATCCAATCGCAACTGATTTCAGAATAATTGCAGCAACAAATCATGATATTGCCAAACTAATCGAAGAGAAAAAATTTCGCCTTGATTTGCTTCATCGTTTAAATACAATTCACATTCATATTCCACCATTACGCGAACGTATTGATGATATTGAGCCACTTTTAACGCATTACACCAATGATTTTGCCCGAAAGCTGAACAAACCAGTTCCGGTCATTGAAAGAGAGGCTATCAACGCTTTATTGAATTATTCGTTCCCTGGAAATGTCCGTGAATTGAGAAATATGATCGAGCGTGCAATGATACTCTGCAAAACAGAATCATTAAAGGCCAGTGATTTTCAAACATACGAAGGCCATGATTCTGAAAAAGAAAATGAAAAAATAAATTTCAATCTGGAAGAAAATGAGCTTAAACTGGTTCATCTGGCTTTGAAGGAAATGAACTACAATCAAAACAAAACCGCTGAATTGCTTGGAATTACACGCGATGCATTGATCCGCAGGATGAAGAAATACAACATCAAAGTTTTAAAAAGCTCAAGCACCACCGAGGACGAATAACGATAATTTACCCTCAATCGGATAACGAACAATTAAATCATATATGGTGCAGCCAGTCCTTTGCCAATTAATATATCATTCACGCAATAAAAGTCACCAATATTTCTAATTCCTGATAATCCTGCGATGATGTTCAAGTCTATTCTGACATAAACAATGGCCAAATACCGACCGTATTTTTCTTTTTTGTCTTTAATCGTGTCAATACGAATTTCATCATTTTCCTTTAAAACCGATTTAACAAATTCAGAGGCATCGTTTCCTGCGACCCATTCAGGAGAATCCTTTTTTACTCCATATACTTCGGGAGTATTTATGCCGTAAAGGCGCACTTTTTCATTGTGAACCCAGACTGAGAGCCCTAAATCAATATTAATCTCAAGGGTGTCCCCATCGATTACTTTTCTGACAATTGCCGAATATTGATACATAAGTTTAAGTTTTTGTTTACGGAAACCAAGTTAGAAAAAAAAAAGCTGCCAGTTGGCAGCTTTTTTTTTGATTATTTTCGTGGTTGTACACCTTTTTGTTTCGCCATATCTTCCAGTTTCTTTTGGAAGCCCGATTTCGGTGCCTGCGGCTTTTTCTTGTTAATCTGGATCTGTGCCCGTATTTTATCTTCATCGACCATAAATCTGAAAACATACATTTGACCGATGGTGATTACGTTTGCAAGGAAATAGTAATAACTAAGACCTGATGCATAACTGTTCAGGATAAACAGGAACATAACCGGCATAATATACATCATGGTTTTCATACCCGGCATCGCCGCTGTATTCTGCGACTCTGAATTAAGGTAGGTCGAAAGGATGGTAGTGACAGTCATCAGCAAACAAAACAAACTCACATGATCGCCATAAAAAGGTATCGTGAAAGGCAGGTTCAAAATTGAATCGTAAGTTGACAAGTCGGTTGCCCAAAGGAAACTTTCCTGACGCAATTCTATTGATGTTGGGAAAAAGAAGAACATTGCAATCAGAACCGGAAATTGGAACAACATTGGCAAACATCCGCCCATCGGGTTCACACCTGCTTTTTTGTACAACGCCATTGTTGCCTGCTGTTTCTCCAGTGCTTTGTCCTTGCTGAATTTCTCGTTAATCTCATCGATCTCCGGTTTCAGCGCTTTCATTTTAGCCTGAGAATGGTACGATTTATAGGTAAACGGAAAAATCAACAATTTAATAAAGATGGTCAGTAACAGAATGATAATTCCAAAGTTATCAATGTAATTTCGTAAAAAATTAAACGTTGGAATGATGAGCCACTGATTTACCTGACGGATAACAACATAACCCAGATTGATCAGGCTCTCCAGCGATTGATCGTATTGTTTCAACGTATTGTAATGGTTTGGACCGAAGTAGAACTTCATTTTAATGCTTTCCGAATCTTTTCCGTCATAAGGTAAAGCAATGTCGGCATTAAAATTTCCAAGGTAAAGCGGGTCTTCTTTTGTAAGTTCGGTCTTGATATCGGCAGTTGGAAATGATTCATCGGCAATTAAGGTTGATGAAAAGAACAACTGCTTAAAACTGATCCATTTAGTTTTGGTGCGAAGGCTTTCTTCTTCTGAATCTCCGGTTGAAAGATTATCAGCAGCATCGTCCAGATATTTATAGTGAATGGTGGTGTAGCTGTCTTCGCCGTATTGCGACTTTCTTTCCTGACGCGGAACGTTGATATTCCAGTTAAAATTCAGGTAATTTGAATTGGTAGTAATCACATTACTCAGTCCGCTTGTATTCACATCGAAACCAACAAGATATGAGTTGTGATTGAGTTTGTATTTATATTCAAGATACTTGCCTTCTCCGGCAAAAAGTTTCATCGAAAAAATCGTTGAATCACCTTTGTTTTCTGAATTAAACTTCTCGTTTCCTTCTTTTCCTTTTTTTACAACAGGACCGGATACCACCTGATTAGCAACTGAATCGGAAGGTGTGAAATAGAACGATTCGGTCTCGATACTGCGGTTCTGAGCAAAGAAATTCATCCCGAATTTACTGCTGGTTCCTTGAAACAGAATCAAAGGCTTTTGATCATGGGTTTTGAAATCTTTCAGTTCTACAGAATAAATGCGACCACCTTTGTTCGACAAAGTAACCTTCATCAGGTTATTTTCGATCACATAAAACTGTTCGTCACCGACAGACGCTGCAGCAAAGACACCAAATTTTTCTTTTAGTGCAATGTCCTGATCCGAAGTCAAGCTATCGCTCTGTAAAGTTACTGCTGCTGAAGCCTGTATTTCTTCGAGTTTTGCTGCAGTTGCTATTTCCCTTTGCTGTTCAGCGCGCACCACTTCAATCGAATCGCGGGTACGTTTTGCAGCTGCCAGCTGCTCTTCAGAGGGTTTGTTAAAATAGCTGAACCCTATAAGTATCGTAAAAATGAGGGCTACACCTATAACCGTATTCCTATCCATATAAAATTAAATTATTTTCCGAGGGCGGCTTTCACAAAAGCAACAAACAACGGATGTGGTTTTACAACTGTACTGCTATATTCCGGATGAAACTGCACTCCGACAAACCATTTGTGCGAAGGAATTTCAATAACTTCAACGAGATTGGTATCAGGGTTCCGGCCTGTGGCTTTCATTCCGGCGGCTTCAAAATCAGTGATATACTGATCGTTGAATTCATACCGGTGCCGATGCCTTTCCTTGAACTCCGTTTTATTGTATGCCCTGAAGATATTGGTGTTTTTGTCAGCAATGTGACATTTGTATGCTCCAAGCCGCATTGTTCCGCCTTTTTCCGTCACCCCTTTTTGTTCTTCCATCAGGTCGATTACAGGGCAATCGGTTTGCTCATTCATTTCAGTCGAATCAGCTGAAGCAAGGCCAAGCACATTGCGGGCAAATTCAATCACAGCGATTTGCATTCCGAGGCAAATTCCGAAGAAAGGAATATTGTGTTCCCTTACATATTTTGTGGCAATAATTTTTCCTTCAATACCGCGGTGTCCAAAACCCGGAGCTACAATAATACCTTTAAGACCTTCAAGTTTCTTTTCAACATTTTCAGGAGTAATTTTTTCTGAATGTATCCAGCGAATTTTCACCTTGCATAAATTCATTACCCCGCCGTGAAGCAATGCTTCAACTATTGATTTGTAGGCATCCTGCAATTCAACATATTTGCCAACCAAACCAATTTCTATTTCCGATGTAGGTTTTTTTAGTTTTTTCAGAAAATCGTTCCAGTCGTCCAACTTTGGTTCATCTTTCAGCGGAAGGCCCATTTTGTGCAATACGATTTCATCCAAATGCTGTTCGAGCATCTTGTTCGGTACTTCGTAAATGCTTGCCACATCAATGGATTGAATAACAGCATCGATAGAAACGTTACAGAAAAGAGCTACCTTTTTACGCAAATCCGTTCCAAGTTCATGCTCAGTCCGCAAAACCAATACATCAGGCTGAACCCCGTTTTCGAGCAATAATTTTACTGAATGCTGGGTAGGCTTGGTTTTCAACTCGCCTGTTGCATTAAGGTAAGGGACCAGTGTTAAATGAATGACCAGCGCGTGCGGGCCCAATTCCCATTTCAACTGACGAACTGCTTCGATGTATGGAAGCGATTCGATATCGCCAACCGTTCCGCCGATTTCAGTAACAACAATGTCGTACTTGCCTTTCGATCCAAGAATTTTAATTTTTCGCTTAATTTCATCGGTGATGTGGGGAATGATCTGAACTGTTTTTCCAAGATAATCGCCCCGGCGCTCTTTGTTGATCACTGATTGATAAATCCTTCCGGTGGTAACATTGTTGGCCTGCGAAGTCGGAACATTCAGGAAACGTTCGTAATGACCAAGATCCAGATCGGTTTCCGCTCCGTCGTCGGTCACAAAACATTCACCGTGTTCATAAGGGTTCAATGTTCCCGGATCAACGTTAATATAAGGGTCTAATTTCTGAATCGTTACGGAATAACCTCTGGATTGCAGCAGTTTAGCAAGCGATGCTGCTAAAATTCCTTTACCGAGCGATGAGGTAACTCCTCCTGTTACAAATATGTATTTGGTTGCTGACAAGATGGTAGAGTTTAAATGTTCTTAAAAGCGTGCAAAGTTAATTAATAAAACTTACCGCTAAAAAATGTATGTGAATTTAATGCTGCTGTAACAATGAAAAACCCGCTTTCTTCGAGCGGGTTTTTCATGATGCTACTCATCATCTTCCATCGAATCCATGATTCGGATTTTCTCTTTAAGGAATTCGATTTTTTCTTTTGTGTTGGCAATTTTTAGGTTTACATCACCAATCAGGGCTTCTGCATTTTTGGTATTTGCAAAGAAACCGATGTTGTTGTCGAGCAATGCCAGGTCGGTTTCCATTTGTTTCAGCCTTGTCATATATTTTTCGCGTTCAAACCGGTTTTTGTTCTGGCCTTTTCCTGAAGAAGTATTACCTGCCACTTTGTTCTTGAATTTCATCAGGTTGCGGCGCTTTTCGTCAATGCGCAATGAATCGAAATGATGGTTGATCACATCACGGAACTCATTTTGAATGGCATCTTTGTCTCTGAACGGAACATGGCCAATTTCGGTAAACGTGCGTTGGAATTCTTTCAGTTTATCCAAATCAGCGCTGTCATCGCCGCTCAGCACAAAACTTTTTACTTCTTCCAGAAGCGCTTTTTTCCTTTTGAGATTGTCTGCTTGTTCTCCATCAATCGAAGAAAAATGTTTCGATTTATTTTCGAAGAAATGATCGCAGGCAGCCCGAAAACGTTTCCATATAATATCAGAATATTTACGCGGTACCGGTCCGATTTCTTTCCAGGCTTTCTGAATGTTAATAAATTCGTCGGCCGTTTTCTTCCAGTCAGTGCTGTCTTTCAATGCTTCTGCCTGAACACACAAGTCAGTTTTTAGCTGAAGGTTATTGGTTTGATCTTCTTTATTCTGATTGTAAAACTCCCGCTTGCGGTCGAAAAATTTGTCGGATGCAACTCTGAAACGTTCATAGATTTTGTTGTTGTCCTTTTTGGGCGCAAAACCAACCGTTCTCCATATTTTTTGCAATTCAATGAGATCTCTCGACCTCTCGTCCCAGTCGCGGTGCGATTCAATTTCGCTGTTCGAAATTTCTTCCACTTTCTCGCACAAAGCAATCTTTGCATCGAGGTTCTTTTTCTGGTCCGATTTCCGTCCTTCAAAATAATCCTGATGTTTTTTATTAATAATGGAAGTGGCAGATTTAAAACGTTCCCAAAGTTCATCTTTTTTATCGCGGGGAACAGGACCCACTTCGCGCCATTGTTCGTGGTATTTTTGCAGAATATTAAATGCCTTGATAATAGATGGCTCAACCAGAAGTTCTTCTGATTTTTCGCAAATCTCCATCTTTATTTCCAGATTCTTCTTCAGATCCAGATCACGAAGTTCTTTGTTGATTTTGATAAAATCGTAAAAATTTTCTACGTGATGATGGTAAGTTTCCCAAAGATCTTTCAATTTTGCCTGAGGAACCAGGCCTATTTCTCTCCAACGATTCTGCAATTCACGAAATTCGTGGAAAGTTCTGTTAATCGATTCCTTATTGTTTATGAGAGCTTTAATCTCTTCAATAATATCATATTTCTTCTGAAGATTTTCATCTTTCAGTTCATCTATTTTTTTGTTCCGGTCATTTCTTTCATCCTGATATTGTTTTAGCAATTCACGAAGATCCAATTCGTTGGGATCAGGTTCAGCTTTAAATTCGGCAATATCGCCACCGGCTTCAACAAAAGCAGCTTTCTGCGCTTCAATATTTGCACGGTAAAGACGGAAAAAATGAACTTTAATAGCCTCCACATCATCTTTAATGCGGTCATCATCACCTTCAAGTAAAACACGAAGTGCACTGATGAGCTCAACTTCATTTAAAGCTGCATAATCTGTACGCTCCTCTTCCCGACTGTTGTCTTCATCAGATTCTTCTACTTCGGCAACTTCTTCTTCAGTAACCGCAACCACGGATTCAACTTCAGGTTCAGTTACTGACTCTTCAACAATTTCCTCAGCATCAACCACTTCTTCAACTTCAGTTTGCTCTTTGGCAACTTCAGATTCATCAACAACAGCAGCGACTTCTTCAGGAACAGTTTCTGCAGATTCAATTACTTCCTCTACAACAGTTTCCTCCGCTTCAACCGCGTCTTCAAGTATTGCCGGCTCTTCGGCTACAATTGATTCTTCTACCCCGGCAGCATTTTCCTCAACAACCACTTCAACGGGTTCAGACACTGTTTCTGCAACAGTTTCTTCAGATTCGGTCACTTCAGCCACTTCAATTTGTTTTTCAGCCACTTCAGCAACATCCTGATCATTAATAGTTTCTGGTTCAACTTGTGCACCACTTAACTCTACTTTTGAGTTTTTTAGATCTTTGGGTTCCATAACAAAATTTTAAATTACAATGTAATTAACAGAGAATAAGGTTTCTTTCAGCCTACGAAAATATATATTACAAGCTAATACTCAAAGATTTTCGTTAATAAAAGTGCAAATCATTTGGTTTAATGGAGAAAAGATAACTTTTACACGATTATTTCGGCTAATAATTCAGCGAACCGGAAAATTTTTAACTCAGGTTGTTACTTTTGCCAAAAATAAAAAGTGATATGCGTATCGATATTCTTACTGTTGTTCCCGAATTGCTTGAAAGCCCCTTCCGACATTCCATTATCAAAAGAGGTCAGGACAAAGGACTGGTTGAAATTTTTGTACACAACATACGTGACTTTTCGCAGGACAGACACCGCAAAACAGATGATTATGCATTTAGCGGAGGCGCCGGAATGGTAATGACCATTCAGCCCATCGAAAGCGCGATCAATTTTCTGAAATTGCAACGGGAGTATTATGAAGTGATTTATACCAGTCCTGATGGGAATATACTGACGCAAAAAATAGCCAACAAACTTTCACTCCTGAATAACATTATCATTCTTTGCGGACATTACAAAGGGATCGACCAGCGTATTCGTGAACATCTGGTTACAATGGAAATTTCGATTGGCGATTACGTTCTGACCGGCGGAGAATTAGCTGCCGCCGTAATTGTTGACAGCGTTGTTCGCCTGATTCCCGGCGTTTTATCCGACGAAACTTCAGCGCTAACTGATTCATTTCAGGACAACCTGTTGAGTCCGCCGGTTTATACCCGGCCTGCCGACTACAATGGTTGGAAAGTCCCGGAAATACTTCTTTCAGGAAACGATAAAAAAATCAATGAATGGCAGGAAAAGCAAGCTTACGAAAGAACAAAGCTACTGAGACCGGATTTGTTGAAAGATTGAATCCTGAGACTGAACACTTTTCCTCAGGTTGCAGCCGCGACAACAGCAGCATGCATCATCTGAATCGCTTCCTGAACTGCTTTTGACACTTGTGTTTCCGGAAGTTTTTTCAGGTTGCGGGCTGCTTCCTTTCGCTGAGCCCTTTCCGGAAAAACACGTTGAAGTAAGTTGGTTTTACCAGCCATCACCGCTAAAATGATTGAGTCATCTGTCGGACTGGATTTTCCGAGCAAAGTGGTTTCTACTTCCTTTCGGATGTTTTCAACCAGTTCCCGGTCTCTGAGATAAATCTTGTCGTAAGGAATAAAGAGAAACCGTTTCTCTTCAATCCGGAGAACATTTTTCCGAACCAGATCGCGAAGGAACAGCTTCCGGATTTTACGTCCACGTGCATTAAACCAAGAAATCCAGGTCCTGATTTTTCGGTCTTTTTCCCTTAACCTGATTGGTTTCAGGAAAAACTCGTGAATTTCGTCATTCTGTAAAGTTGGTTTTTCCAGATGAACGACTCCGTTTTCAATCGAAACCAGTTCCTTTTTTATCAGCTCTACAAATACAGATCCGGCAATCGTCATGCTCAATGCGGCAGAGGCATTCATCAAAATACCACCATTTTTCGGGTTCACCGACAAGCAAAATAGCTTTTCACTAAGTTTCAGGTCTTGAGTCATTTTGTTAAAGTTGAAATTTTGAGTTCTTTTATGCCGGTAATTATTACCACATAAAATTACAATTAAAAAGTATGAAACGAGGTTTTGCAAGCGACAATAATTCGGGAATCCACCCTGAAATCTTAAGTGCAATTTATGCTGCCAATGAAGGACATGCTGTTGGATATGGTGGCGATAAAATTACTGAAATGGCCGTTCATCGGTTCAAACAGGAATTCGGTGAGCAAACAGATGTTTATTTTGTTTTTAACGGAACCGGCGCCAATGTACTGAGCCTGTCAACGTTGACGCACTCGTTCCATTCGGTTATTTGTGCCGAAACCGCCCACATTCAGGTGGACGAATGTGGGGCTCCCGAAAAATTTACAGGCTGCAAATTGCTTCCGGTACCAGTTGTAAAAGGCAAAATAACTCCGGAAGGAATCTCCAAATATCTGCACGGCTTCGATTTTGAACATCATTCGCAGCCCAAAATCATCTCCATTTCGCAGGTTACCGAGCTGGGAACTGTTTATTCGGTTGATGAAATCAAAGCAATCACCTCTTTGGCACACGAATATGGCCTTTTTGTTCACATGGACGGCGCCCGCATTGCCAATGCTGCTGTTGCGCTCAACCTGCCCTTCCGCGCTTTTACTGTTGACGCCGGAATTGATGTGCTGTCGTTCGGCGGCACCAAAAACGGAATGATGCTGGGCGAAGCTGTATTGTTCTTTAATCCTGAATTGTCGAAAAACTCGAAATACATCCGGAAACAAAGTATGCAGTTATTCTCGAAAATGCGTTTTGTGAGTGCGCAATTCCTTGCATACTTTCAAAATGAACTCTGGAAAAGAAATGCCACACATTCAAATAAAATGGCAAAACTGCTTGAACAGGAAGTTCTTAAAATACCAGCGATCAAACTAACCCAGGACGTTGAAGCCAATGGGGTTTTCGCCATTGTTCCTCCGGAAATTATCCCTTTGCTTCAGGAAAAATATTTCTTTTACATGTGGGATGAACACCGCTCTGAAGTTCGCTGGATGACTTCGTTTGATACCGAAGAAGAAGATATATATCAGTTTGCAGCATTAATTAAATCGCTGGTTTAGATGCCTTTATTCCACTATTACCCCCGCAAACAAGCTCCTTTCGATAAGGAAACTGAAAAAAAGATTTTCAAATACAGTCTCCTAATACCCGTTCTGATCGTTGGATTGTTCTGGTTGGTCAAGCTGACTGAAAATGTAATGGATATTAGTCTGGTAGAATTCGGCATTTTGCCTTTACGAATTGAAGGATTGCCCGGAATCATCTTTTCCCCTTTTATACACAGCAGCTACGATCATCTGATGTCCAATTCCATTCCGTTCCTGATTCTGTCGTTTGCCTTGCTTTATTTTTACCGCAACTTAGCTTACCGCATCCTTTTTTTAATTTACATCCTTTCAGGAATTTGTGTGTGGCTTGGAGGACGCGAATCGTGGCACATTGGTGCAAGCGGGATTGTTTACGGACTGGCTTCCTTCCTGTTTTTCAGCGGGGTTTTCCGGAAAGATGCCAACCTGCTCACCATCGGCATCATTGTTATTTTTCTCTACGGAAGTATGTTCTGGGGAATTTTTCCGATCAAACCCGGAATTTCGTGGGAAAGCCATCTATGGGGGTCTGCAAGTGGCTTAATGATGGCTTTATATTACCGCCATCAGGGACCTGCCCGACCTGAAGCAAGCTGGGAAGATGAACCGGAAGATGAAGATACGGAGGAAGCGTACTGGAACCAACCGGAAGAAACTGAAGAACAAAAAAAAGAAGAAAATGTACAATAATGAATGTACAATATCCAAATTATTAAACGCTGCTATTATCCGTCGGGCTTAAATTTTGGTTATTGGATATTCTATATTGGATATTGGATATTTTTTTTCCTAATCCGGTCAATGTATCCAAGTAGTTAAAAAACATGTTCACTTTCAATAAAACGATCCTGCTTTCAACTGTTATAAGAAAAAATCCTAACTTTGCCCTCCCATATTTAAACAGGTTCTAAGACAATGATTAGCAGAAGAATAATTCGAATCAAAGTATTGCAGATACTTTACGCATTCTTTACTTCACCCGACACCTCGATTAATAATACTGAAAAGGAACTTTTTTTCAGCTTACAGAAAACATTCGATCTTTATCATTATCTGATGGCGCTTGCTCTTGATATTCAGAAGTTTGCTGAAGAACGCATCGACCTTGGCTTAAAGAAACACCGGCCAACTACTGAAGATCTTGCACCAAATACCCGGTTTGTAAACAACCTGCTGCTAAGTAAACTGAAGGTTAACATCCCGCTAAACAAGTACCTCGAAGCTTCTAAACTCACATGGATCAATGACGAAGATTTGATCCGCAAACTTTATGTGGCACTGATCGATCAGGACTTTTACAAAGAATACATGCAAGCGCCACAGCAATCGTTTGCCGACGACCGGAAACTGCTTGAGGATATTTTCAAATACCTGATACTTGACAACGAAGACATTGAATCGTTGCTGGAAGAGCAGAGTATTTACTGGAACGACGACCTTGATTTCGTGGTTAGTATGATCCTGAAAACTTTTAAAAAGTTCAGGGAAGACAGTGACGAACGACAGGCTTTACTCCCAATGTTTAAGGACGAAGAAGACCGTCAGTTTGCCAAAGACCTTTACCGGAAAGTGGTGCTAAACCACGCCGATAATGTAGTGCTGATTAAACAGCATACAGAAAACTGGGACATCGAACGTATTGCATTTATCGACAACCTTATATTGGAACTGGCACTGAGCGAATTCCTGTATTTTCCGTCTATCCCGACCAAAGTTACCATGAATGAATACATCGAATTGTCGAAATATTACAGCACCGAAAAAAGCCGGAATTTTATCAACGGAATCCTTGACAAAGCTTTGAGAGATTTAAAGAAAGCGAACAAAGTGTTAAAGGCCGGACGCGGTTTGATTGGTGAAGAAGAAAGCGAATAAGATGGGTTCCAGGTTTCAGGTTTCAAGTTTCAAGTTGTGCTTTGTAGCATTGGTTTTGCTTCTGATTGGTTCGTGTAATTCAGGAACAAAAAAGGCGGCACCAACTAAACCGGAAAATGAAACCGGAGTTGCAAAATTTGCCTTTTCAGAAGAAATGCATAATTTTGGTCCGCTGAAGGCTGGAGAAGTAGTATCTTTCACCTTTGTTTTCAAAAACGAAGGAACAAAAACATTGATTATTACCGAAGTCGATTCAGGATGCGGATGCACGGAAGTGAAAATTTCGAATAAAACCATCGCTCCGGGACAGGAAGAAAAAATTGAAGTTATATACAATTCGGCGGGAGAAGTTGGAAAGCAATTAAAAACAATTACCTTGTTTTCGAATGCTGACCAACCTAAAAAACAGTTATTTATAAGAGCAAACGTAACCAACGAGTTAATCGAGATACACAGTTAAATTAAATAAATTTTACACATGAATTACTTATTAATGGGACAACCGGCACCAGGTGCTGAACCAAATCCGATCATGACCTTTTTGCCTTTGGTTTTGATCATCGTAGTTTTCTATTTCTTCATGATCAGACCACAGATGAAAAAACAAAAAGAAGTTGCAGCTTTCCGCAATAGCCTGGCAAAAGGTGATAAAGTTGTAACAACCGGCGGTATCTACGGAAAAATTATTGAAATGAAAGATACTACAGTATTGCTTCAGGTTGACGACAATGTAAAACTGAGGGTTGATAAAGCCGCGATAGTAAAAGACATGAGTGATGTGCCGGTTCAGAAATAATTGAACCAACTTGATGATTTAAATTAGGGCCGGCACTATGTCGGCCCTTTTATTTATATTTGATGCCGTGAAAACAAACTGGGTTTATAAAGTGGTGAGATACCTCAAAAAGGTATATTTCAGGAACGACAAGCGTGTTGCCGCATTTGTTGTTTGTGTGGCAATTGCAAGTGGTTTCTGGTTTCTGAATGCCCTGGGCAAAAGCTATATAGTTGATATGAATATCCCTGTCACTTACAGCAACCTGCCAAACAATAAAACGCTGACAAGCAAGCTTCCCGAACAGTTTAATTTAAGAGTAAAGGCACATGGCTTCACCATCATCCGAAATAGGGTAAACTTCTTGTTTATTCCTTTTGATTTTAGTGTGAATGACATGACCGACAATAGGATGATGGAATCAAGAAAAACAAGCTTCGATTTTCCAACCAAACAATTCGTGTCCGATTTATCGAATCAGTTGTCGAATGAAATTGAAATACTCAGTATCGCCCCCGACACACTCCATTTTCAATATGACAAAATGGATCGAAAACGGGTAAAAGTGAAACCGATGATAACGGTGAACCTGAAAAAACAATATCAAATTTCCGGAGAAATTCAAATAAGTCCCGATTCGGTGGATGTCAATGGCCCGCAACCAATGATAGATACCCTGAAATTTGTCATAACTGAATTACAGAAGTTCAACGCGGTTGAAAAACTTGTGAATACGGAAGTCGCGTTGGGAAAAATCAAAGATGTTTATTTCGAACCTCAAAAGGTGACTGTGAAAATCCCGGTTGAAGAATACACAGAGGCGCAACTTTCAATACCGGTTCAGCTCACGAATCAACCCGAAAACATGAATATAAAGCTCTTCCCATCAAAAGTAAAAGTTGCTTTCCTGGTTGGATTAAGTCGTTTTCAGGAAATAAAAACCGACGATTTTAAGCTTTACGTTTCCTATTCCGACATCGTTGATGGCAAACAACGATTAAAAGTAATCAGCGAATCAACTCCTGACTTTTTATACGATATAAAAATTACCCCGGAAGAAATTGAATACCTGATTGAAAACTAAGCAAATGATTAGAGTTGGAATTACCGGAGGAATAGGAAGCGGGAAAAGCACTGCTTGTAAAGTCTTTTCATTTTTAGGAATACCTGTTTTTGAGGCTGACATTGTTGCCAAACAACTCATGAATACCGATCCGGAAATTCGTTCCAAACTCGTTAACTTGTTCGGAACCTCCGTTTACCTTCCCGATCACACCATTGACAGAAAATATCTCGCCGGAATTGTTTTCAACAATGCATCTTTGCTGGCTCAACTTAGTGAAATTGTGCATCCTGAAGTACATAAATCATTTGATAATTGGTGCCGAAACCAACAGTCGCCATACATTTTGCATGAATCGGCTATTCTTTTCGAGACTGGTTTTTACAAATTGATGGATAAATCTATTGCAGTGGTAGCAAGCGAAAGCCAAAGAATTGAACGGGTAATGAAACGCGACAAAATACCGCATGAACTGGTTAAACAACGAATAAAAAACCAGCTAAACGATGAAGACAAAATTAAATTGGCCGATTTTGTAATCGGAAATAACGATGATGAACTAATCATTCCGCAAATCGTGGAAATAGACAAAAAAATAAGAGCAAATGGATAAGTTTGGAAAATGGATTACAGGTGGATTGGGTTGGGCTTTGTTCGGACCAATTGGTGGAATTGTAGGTTTTGTAGTAGGATCGTTATTTGATAAAAGTCAGCAGTTGCAGGTCGGCAGCGGAAATCAGCAAAGATATCAAACCACACAAGGCGGTTATGTGATGAGCCTTTTGGTGCTTGTTGCAGCTGTAATGAAAGCTGACACCAAAATATTAAAGTCGGAACTTGAATACACAAAGCAATTTTTCGTACGCTCATTTGGAGCTGCTTCGGCTAGCGAAGCCATCAAGATTCTGCGCGATTTACTGAACCAAAACATACCTGTTACTGAAGTTTGCCATCAGATCCGCAAAAACATGGATCATCCGTCGCGCCTTCAATTGGTGCATTTTCTCTTCGGAATTGCCAATGCCGACGGTCAGGTTCACGAATCGGAGCATAAACTGATTGCCCACATTGCCCAGCAAATGGGAATCAGCGAAAAAGATTACCAGTCGATTGAGGCAATGTTTATAGCCAACACCGATGCAGCCTACAAAATTCTGGAAGTTGAAGCCACTGCAACCGACGATGAATTGAAAAAAGCTTACCGTAAAATGGCAGTAAAATATCATCCCGATAAAGTTCATTACCTGGGCGAAGACATCCAGAAAGCTGCCCACGAAAAATTCCAGAAAGTGAACGAAGCCTGGGAAACAGTAAAAAAACAGCGTGGAATAGCATAAAATGATCGAAAAAACGAAGGAACTTGCCGAACTGAATATTGCCAGGTTGATGCTCAAGTTTTTTATACCGGCATTCATCGGTGTGTTTGTGAATGCCTTATACAATATTGTTGACCGTGTTTTCATCGGGCAAGGTGTTGGTTCAATGGCGCTTAGCGGCATCTCTGTAATCTTTCCGGTGATGCTCATCGTGATGGGATTCGGAATGCTGATCGGTATTGGCGCCGGAGTATTGGTTTCGATCAACATGGGGAAACGCGACATGGACAGGGCCGAAAAAGTGCTTGGAAGCAGTTTTTTGCTGATGTTGGTGGTTTCTGTCGTGATCACAATTATTGGATTTTCAGTAAAAGGCCCGATGCTGCGCTCGTTTGGTGCAACAGCCGAAACAATACAATATGCAAACGATTACCTGGATATTATACTTGCAGGAGTTGTTTTTCAGGTTGTTGGCTTCTCGCTGAACAATATAATCAGAGCCGAAGGAAATGCACGCATCGCCATGTATTCAATGCTAATCAGCGCAGGTACCAACCTGATTCTTGACCCGATATTCATTTTTGGTTTTGGAATGGGTGTAAAAGGTGCGGCATACGCAACAGTTATTTCAATGATGGTACTTACCGTTTGGGTTTTAATTCATTTCCTGAGTTCAAAATCGGTGGTGAAACTGAAAGCTGAAAACATCCGGTTTGATTCCAAAATTTTGTTTGAGATTATGGCCATCGGGATGGCTCCATTTGTTATGCAAATTGCCAATAGCTTTGTTCAGGGTCTGCTCAACACCAAACTGATAGCTTTTGGAGGCGATCTGGCTGTGGGTGCAATGGGAATTGTGAACAGCGTTGCAACAATGATCGTCATGGCGATTGTGGCAATAAACATGGCAACCCAGCCAATTATCAGTTTCAACTACGGAGCAAAATCATTTTCAAGAGTGAAGGAAACCTTGCGCATTGCAATAATTTCGGCAACGGTCATTTCAATTCTTGCTTTTATAATGGTCGAAACAATTCCTGATTCAATAGTGAAACTTTTTAACTCAACAGATCCCGGACTACTGGATTTTGGCCGCGATGGACTGCGCCTGGCGTTGCTTGCCCTGCCATTTGTTGGATTTCAGGTGGTAGCAGGAAACTTCTTCCAGTCGATGGGAAACGCAAAAATTGCAGTATTGCTCACTTTGCTCCGACAGGTAATTATCCTGATTCCGCTCTTGTTTATACTTCCCAATCATTTCGGCCTCAACGGAATTTGGATATCAATGCCGATATCCGATTTCTTTTCAGCAATTATCGTGGTATTTTTCCTGGTCCATCAATGGAAAAAACTGGATACTGGGATTGTTTGAATAAATTCAAACCAAATCACATGCTTCTGCTGGCATCCAATGCCTTTCTTTACCATCCCACTTAATGTTGCAGCCAATCGGGTTGGTTACCGGAATTGAAACAGTTTTCCCTGAAATTAATTCCGACAGCGCCAGTTCCAGATTGTTAACTGTCATTTTCGAGACATCCCGGGGCTGATCGACTCCACGACCGGTATAAACCAATTTTCGTTCCTGATCAAATACGTAAAAATGAGGTGTTTTCAGCGCCCCGTATGCCAATGCAACCTGTTGCGTTTCGTCGTGGAGATAAATCCACGGAAACCTGTTTTCACTCATACGAGCAACCATATTTTCAAAACTGTCTTCCGCATAAGTATTTGGACTATTGGAATTGATTGCGACAAACCGGACTCCTTCAGATTGAAAACGATCGGCAGTTTTTCTGGTCACCTCATCGCTACCCAAAACATACGGACAATGATTGCAGGTAAAAAACACCACAAGAATCCTGGAATCCGAAAAATCACTGAGTTTGTAAAATCTTCCATCGGTAGCCTTCAGATTAAACTCGGGAGCCAGACTGGCAATTTGTAATGTGTAAGCCATAACGTTCTGAATTAAATGTTTAACCTTATAACAAAGGCAACCAGAATTTGATCACAAAAAAAGCCATTGTTACTGCATTTGTGCAACAACAATGGCTTTTCTCATCATGATAGTTTCAACTCTAATCGTCTTCCGAATTCGCGATGATCTTTTTGTTTTTAAGCACATTCACGATCGCATCAACAATATGGTCGTCAATCATGGTTGAGTAGTTAAAAATCAGGTCGAAGTCGTTGTTGTCCAATTTGCGGCCGGCCACATGTTCCACAAACAAATCACGCTGACGGTCAACTTCGAGTACATATTCCTGCGCATCGGCCCACGATAAGTTACTGATTTGCATAATCCGGTTGATTCTCCATTCAAGCGGAGCCTGTAATTTGATGCTTAATCGCTTGGGAATATCCTGAGCGATGGCGCTGGCTGCCCGGCCAACAATAATATAATGACCTTCTTCGGCAATACTGCGAATAATGGTTTTTACAGTGTCAATCACCTTCTGGTCCTCCGAATCATAAACTTTCGAAGTGGAGAAAGCGAAGGAAACGTCGTTGATGCTTTGTTTTACGTCACCTAAAAAAACATTTTTAACTTTTTCGGGGTGAATTTTCAATTCCCCGGCAGCCAGTTCAATCACTTCTTTGCTCACCCATTGCCATTCAACATCTGTTTTTGTTTCCGAAAGATAATTGTAGCCGGTCAGAATCTTTGATAGTTTGGTGGCAATTCGGTTGGCAGAACAGCCGCATTCTCTGGAAATTGTGACGACAGGGCCGGGACGATAAAGTTTCCCTTTATCTTTCTGTCCTGTCTGTGTTAGGTAATTGCTTAAAAAGTCTTTCATAAGAGTGATTATAAATTCGGGATTATTATTTATGGGTTGTTGCTATTATTATTATTTGTTAAAACTACAAATCAAATCACAAGCAAAAAAGCTAAATGTTTTATAATACCTGAATTTATTTATGTTATAGAACTCTTTTTTGTAAATCATTTATCTATGTGTGCCGAAACTTTGTTCACCCGACGAAGTGGATTGTTTAGGTATTTTACAGGATATTTTAGGTTGTTTTGCCAAACGATGATATAAAAGACCTAAAAATTCCGGTTGTTTGACTTATATATGAATCAAATCACCTAATCGTTTAGGTCTTTTAATGGATCATTTAGGTAATTTGATTGATCAATTAGGTGATTTGATTAATCGTTTAGGTGATTTGATTGATCGATGTATCGTTGAACCTAAAAACAATCTTAATTTAATTCATTCATTTCCGACGAATTAGCCCGGCGCACCTTTAACTTTGGTAAGCTAAAGTACAATCCGGCAACATCACAGCTTTCAATGAAAAATTAAACAGTTCGTTTAAACAAAGTTTCCGGGTATTCAATATCAGTGAGAAACAAACCATGAGCAGGAACAGACAATCCGGCCGCACCGCGATTTTTTTGCTCAATCACTGAACGGAAGGTGTCAAGGTCCATTTTACCAATCCCAACTTCGAGCAAAGTACCAACCATGGCACGTACCATGTTACGTAAAAAGCGATCGGCTTTCACTGTAAAAACCATACGGCTGCCTAGTTGTGTCCATTCAGCCTGAATGATTTTACAATTGTTGGTTTTTACGTCGGTGTGCAGTTTACTGAAGCTGGTAAAATCAATGTAATCAAACAGAATCTCACAAGCCTTATTCATTTTTTCCAAATCAGGTTGCTTAAAGAAATACCAGGAAGTCTCGATAGAAAAAGGATCTTTCAGCAAATTCAAATGGTATTGATAAGTTCTTGAACGCGCGTCAAAACGGGCGTGTGCTTCTGCTCCAACTTTGCTGACACTAAAAACTGACACATCTTCGTTCAGAAAGCTGTTCAGCTTGTGTGTAAAATCGGGATGATCTAAATTGAATTTTGAAGAATTGAAATGCGCAACAAAATAATTGGCATGTACGCCGGTATCAGTCCTGCCCGCCCCGGTTACCGCAATGGTTTCGCGGGTAATGGTGCTCAGCGCTTTTTCCAGACATTCCTGAACGGTTACTGCGTTTGGCTGAACCTGCCAACCGTGAAAATGAGTGCCTTTGTAGGCCAGTTCTATAAAATACCTTTGTGTCAATGGATTGATTTTTTGCAAAAATAAAAAAGTACAGGCATATTCTGTTAAAGATCGCCGTTTTTATTAATTTCACGGCTATTTTAGGCCTGAATAGCTTAACAAAATTTAACGAAAATTTATCCTTTTTCATCGACGGATAGCTTATTTTCGTGTTCTCAAAAAAAAAACAAACAATTAAAATTACTTATCTTAAAAAATATGAATCAGGAAGTTGATATTCGCGAATTGAACGAAAGAATTCAAAGGGAGAGTTCCTTTGTTGACATCATCAGCATGGAGATGAACAAAGTAATTGTTGGGCAAAAACATCTTATTGAAAGCCTTTTGGTAGGACTTCTTTCGGGTGGCCACATTTTGCTCGAAGGGGTTCCAGGATTGGCAAAAACACTGGCGATCAACACACTTGCAACAAGTATAGACGCCAAATTTTCGCGCATCCAGTTTACGCCCGACCTTTTGCCCGCCGACCTTTTGGGCACCATGATTTACAGTCAGAAAAAAGAGGAATTCATCGTTAAAAAAGGGCCGATTTTCACCAATTTCATTCTGGCCGATGAAATTAACCGCGCTCCTGCGAAAGTGCAATCGGCACTGCTCGAAGCCATGCAGGAACGCCAGATTACGATTGGCGAAAACACTTACAAACTTCAGGAGCCATTTTTGGTAATGGCAACCCAAAACCCTATTGAACAGGAAGGAACCTACCCGTTGCCGGAAGCACAGGTTGACCGTTTTATGCTGAAAGTGGTGATCAACTACCCAACCAAAGAAGAAGAGAAATTGATCATTCAGCAAAATATGCTGAAACAGTTCCCAACTGCTGCGAAGGTAATGCGCCCCGAAGATATTCTCAGGGCCCGCGACGTGGTTAAAGATGTGTATATGGACGAAAAAATTCAGAAGTACATCGTTGACATTGTATTTGCCACCCGTGATCCGAAAGCTTATAAACTGGATAAATATGCAGAAATGATTTCTTACGGAGGTTCGCCCCGTGCAAGTATCAGTCTGGCACAGGCAGCAAAAGCATTCGCCTTTATCAAGCGTCGCGGATATGTAATTCCTGAAGATGTGCGTGCCGTTTGCCTCGATGTGATGCGCCACCGTATCGGGTTAAGCTACGAAGCCGAAGCAAACAACATTACTTCAGAAGAAATTATTGCAGATATTTTAAATACGGTTGAAGTTCCTTAAAAGAAGACAGGAGACGGAAGACCGAAGTGTCTTGTCTGAAATAGGACTTCTGTGCAAAACTTTAAACATTGAACTTTAAACTGAATTGTTTTGGAAACAAGCGAACTAATAAAACGTGTCCGGAAAATTGAGATAAAAACACGTGGACTGAGCCGCAATATTTTTGCCGGAGAGTACCACAGTGCTTTCAAAGGAAGGGGGATGGCTTTCAGCGAGGTTCGTGAATATCAGTTTGGCGATGACATCAGGAACATCGACTGGAATGTGACAGCGCGGTACAACAAGCCGTTCGTGAAAATTTACGAGGAAGAACGCGAATTGACAGTGATGTTGCTGATCGACGTCAGCGGATCGCGCATGTTTGGGTCGGCTGATAAGCTAAAAAAGAACATTATCACCGAGATAGCTGCTATCCTTGCATTTTCAGCCATTGAAAACAACGATAAAATCGGTGTAATTTTCTTTTCCGATAAGATTGAAAAGTTCATTCCGCCCAAAAAAGGTCGCAGTCATATTCTCAGGATCATTAGCGAACTGATTAATTTCGAGCCTCAATCGCGTGGAACCGACATTTCGGGGGCTATAAGATACATGACCAACGCGATAAAAAAACGATGTACCGCTTTCATTATTTCTGATTTTATCCAGAAGGAAAGTACACTGGAAAACGCGCTGTCGATAGCCAATAACCGCCATGACGTGGTAGCTCTGAGAATTTACGACGAACGCGAAACCTTGCTGCCCGATATCGGGATGATCAAAATGAAAGATGCCGAAACCGGCAATTACAGCTGGGTTGACAGTTCGGACAGAAGGGCCAGAATGATATACGGCAAATGGTGGAATGATTTATCGGCACAACTCGATAATAATTTCAAAAGGAGCCGTGTCGATTATGTGAACATCTGCACCAACCACGACTATGTAAGATCGTTGATTAGCTTATTTAAAAAAAGAGGATAAAAACATTTTTCAAATGAAGTCAGGAATTTTATATGTCGTACTGATTGTTTTGCTTTCAGGGAGCTTACAGCAACTTAAAGCACAGCAAGTTACTGTTAAGGCCAGTATCGACTCAACAAATATTCTCATCGGTGATCAGATAAAGCTTGTACTGGAAATTGAAAAGCCCAAAAATATGGACGTTCAGTTCCCACTGATTCCCGACACCTTAGGCGCCGGCATAGAGGTAGTTCAGCGCCTTCCTGTTGATACATTAAAACTTGAAAATAAAGAACGGGAAACCCTGTCGCAAAGTTATTTCATTACCTCATTTGACAGTGGTGTCCATCAGATCCCATCCTTCTACTTCAAACTCAAATTTGACAGGATGCTGGATTCAGTTGCAACAAAAGCACTTTCATTTCAGGTATTTACAATGAAAATCGACACCACAAAAGGGCCGGTCGATATCAAACCACCTTACAGCGCTCCTGTAAGTTTAAAAGAAGTAACTCCCTACATTCTGGGAATTATTCTGATTGCGGCCATTCTGTTTTTCATTTTTTATTACATCAAGTGGAAGAAAAAGAACGTACCGTTGTTCCGTAAACCTGAAAAACCTTTGGAGCCCGCGCACATCATTGCGTTGCGCGAACTCGACCGGATAAAAGCACAGAAATTGTGGCAATCGGAAAAAATCAAACAATATTACAGTGAAGTTGCCGACACAGTGCGCGCCTATATTGAAAACCGGTTCGACATTCCGGCAATGGAACAAACTTCGGCTGAAACCATCGGGGTCTTCAAGCAAAACAAAGAATTGATCGATGGCACTTCACTCGATCAGATACAGCATATTTTAAGTCTGGCCGATTTGGTTAAGTTTGCCAAATATGCACCTTTGCCCGATGATAATAACCTGACATTGATGAATGCATATTTCTTTGTCAACCAAACGAAAAAAGCAGAAGTTAAAGCTCCTGAAAAATCTGTTGGTGAGTCTGACGGAGCAGTTGAGGAAGAAGTAGCTGTACAATAATAGAATGAAAATGAACGGAATAAGTTATAACAATCCAGAGTTTTTTTACCTGCTTCTTCTTCTACTGCCCATGATTGCGTGGTACATCTGGAAGCAGAAAAAAGCAGGAGCCAGCATTCAGTTTTCTTCGGATATGGGTCTTGCCCGGATTCCGAAAAGCTGGAAATATTATTTCAGGCACAGTGTATTTGTGCTTCAAATACTTAGTTTATCGTTGCTGATTGTAGCGCTTGCACGGCCACAGTCGTCAAATAGCTGGTCGAATGTGACCACACAGGGAATTGATATTGTGATTGCCCTCGACATTTCGAGTTCGATGCTGGCAATGGATTTCAGGCCAAACAGAATTGAAGCCGCCAAAGATGTCGCTACCCAATTTATTTCAGGACGAACCAATGACCGGATCGGGCTGGTTGTATTTTCGGGAGAAAGTTTCACCCAATGTCCGCTAACCACCGATCGTGCAACGGTAATCAACCTGTTTAAGGGAATCGAAAGCGGTATGATTGAGGATGGAACCGCCATCGGAAATGGTTTGGCAACAGCTGTTTCGAGGTTGAAAGACAGCGATGCGATTAGTAAAGTAGTGATTTTACTAACCGACGGCGAAAACAACCGGGGTGAAATTGCACCGGTAACTGCTGCTGAACTCGCAAAAACTTTCGGAATCCGTGTTTATACCGTTGGGGTTGGAACAATCGGCATGGCGCCCTACCCTGTTCAAACGCCTTTTGGGGTGCAGGTTCAGGATGTGGAAGTGAAAATTGACGAAGTCACGCTGGAGAAAATTGCAGCAACCACCGATGGAAAATATTTCAGGGCCACCAACAACAATAAACTAACTGAAATATACGAGGAAATCGACAAACTGGAGAAATCGAAAATAGACGTCAAGGAATTCAGCAAAAGAGAGGAAGAATACCTGAAGTTCGCCATTGCCGCGGCATTGCTGCTCATGTTGGCCATGTTTCTGAAGACTACTATTTTCAGGAATATACCCTGAGAGAAAGTATGCAGTCTCAGTTTTCAGTCGCAAGACTGAGCAGACCGAAAAATTTTAGGTATTGCCCCTTGTCAATGGTAACATAAAACCTAAAAAATGAAATTTTGAATAACCAAGATTGAATAACCAATAACCAAGATAAAAGCGAACTTGGAACTTTGAACGTGAAACTTGAAACTTTGAGAAATGTTTAGAATAGCAAACCCAGAATATTTATATGCATTGCTGCTGATTCCGGCATTGATTGTCTTTTTCTGGTATTCCAGAATACAGCGGAGAAAGGCGCTTAACCGGTTCGGTCAGAAAGAAATACTTTCTGTTTTGATGCCCAACGTTAGCGCAGGTCGCCCGGCAATTAAATTTATTGTGCTGCTACTGGCACTTGCCAGCATCATCATTGGCATTGCACGACCACAATTTGGTTCGAAACTGAAAACAGTAAAACGCGAAGGAATTGAGCTGATAATTGCACTCGATGTTTCGAACAGCATGCTTGCCGAAGACATTCAGCCCAACCGGCTGGAACGTTCGAAAAGAGCCATTTCGCAGCTGGTTGACAAACTGAGCAACGATAAAATCGGATTGATTGTTTTTGCAGGCGAAGCTTTCACGCAGTTGCCAATTACTGCTGACTATGTATCGGCAAAATTATTCCTGAATTCTATCAGCCCGCAAATAGTTCCGACACAAGGTACTGCCATTGGAGCAGCAATCGATCTTGGCATCAAGTCGTTCAGCCCTCAATTTGAAGGAAGTAAAACAATAATAGTGATTACTGACGGAGAAAACCATGAAGATGATGCTGTTGGCTCTGCAACAAATGCAAACGAGTTAGGAATTGTGGTGCACACCATTGGGATGGGATTGCCTCAGGGAGGACTTATTCCTGTCTCTTCGAACGGACAGCAAGGTTACAGGAAAGACAATCAGGGTAACACCATTGTAACGAAGCTGGACGAACCGATGTTGCAAAAAATTGCACAGGCAGGAAAAGGAATATACATCAGGGCTAACAACACACAGGACGGCCTGAATACGCTTTTCAACGAAGTTAACAAAATGGAAAAAACCGAAATGGAATCGCAGGTTTATGCCGATTACGATGATAGGTTCCAATATTTTCTGGCATTGGGGCTGTTTCTGATTTTGTTGGACTTCCTGATACTTGAGCGAAAGAATAAATATCTGAAGAATTTTAAACTGTTTAGCGAAAGGAAATAAACGATATGAAACAATTAAGTTTAATGATCATTTTTCTGTTTGCTTTGGCAATTTTAACCCATGCTCAAAACGAACGGAAATTTGTAAGACAGGGAAATAAATATTACGGTGCAGCCTTAAAGGACACTACAAAAATCGACTCGACATTGTTCAATAAAGCCGAAATTGAATACCGTAAAGCCCTTGATAAAAAACCAACCGACCCGAAATGGAATTTTAATCTGTCGAATTCTTTGTACAAACAGATGAAGTTTGAAGAATCGGCTGAGAAATTCAAGGAAATATCTGAGCTGACCACCGATAAAGTTGAAAAGAGCCATGCGCTTCACAATATGGGCAACTCACTGCTCATGAACAACAAGCTGGATGAAAGTATTGAAGCATACAAACAGGCGCTGAGAAACAATCCAAAAGATCTTGAGACAAAATACAATTTACTGTATGCCATGAACCTGAAGAAAAAACAGGAAGAAGAGCAGAAGAAACAGGATAAGGACAAGGACAAAAATAAAGATCAGGATAAAGACAAAGATAAAGACCAGAACAAGGATCAGGATAAAAAAGATCAGGATCAGCAAAAGCAGGACCAGCAACAACAACCACAAAACAAAATATCAAAGCAAAATGCAGAACAAATGTTGCAGGCACTTGAAAACAGCGAAAAGAAAACCCAGGAAAAAGTTAAAAAAGTGCAAGCTTTGAGAGCCAAATCGAAGCAAGTGGAGAAGGACTGGTAACAAAAAAGTTCCAGGTTCAAAGTTTCAAGTTTCAAGTTAGTCACGTGATAGGAACTTTAAACGTTAAACTGGATACGTTAAACTTTTCGCTATTTTTGAAGCCTTGAAAAAAGAAACCTTGAAGATACTATGATCAAAAAAATAAATATTCTACTGATAGCGTTATTTGTTGGATTTTCAGCAATGGCCGACAATGTTCGGTTTATTATGGAAGGGCCTGAAATCGTTGGCATTGGTGACCAGTTCAGGCTAGGTTTTACGCTGAACGAAAAGGGTACTGATTTGCAATTGCCCGATCTTTCAAATTTTGATGTACTGATGGGCCCGTCAACATCGCAAAGCTCAAGCATTCAAATTATAAACGGAAAAACGACCCAATCAACCAGCTTCTCATACATTTTTGTACTTCGCGCCAAAAAAGAAGGAAAATTTACTATTCGTCCGGCCTCCATAAAAGTTGACGGTAAAATATACGAATCGAACAGCCTTGAGATACAGGTTGCAAAAGGACAGCCACAACAGTCAGCAAGTCAGCAGAATCAGCAAAATCAGGCAGAAGCGGAAGCTTCTCCCACCGGAAACATCAGCAAGGACAACCTGTTTGTGAAATTGAACCTTGACAAAACCAACGTTTCTAAAGGCGAGCAAATAATTGCAACCGTTAAATTATATCTTAGCCAGAATGTTCCACTTAGCGGTTTCGACGAAGTGAAATTACCCTCTTACGAAGGTTTCTGGACCAAAGAAATTGATGTACCCCAACAAGTTAATTTCACCCGCGAAGTTTATAACGGCAAAATTTATCAGATTGGAGTACTGAAAAAAACAATTCTGTTTCCTCAGCAAACAGGCGCTATCCGCATCGATCCATTCGAAATTACTTGTCTGGTTCGCCAGCGTGTTGGTCAGCAGCGGGGATTCTTTGACGATTTTTTCGACAACTACCGCGTTGTAAAAGCGAAAGTTGTGAGTGATCCTATTACTGTCAATGTGAAGGATTTGCCCAACCAACCGGCCAATTTCTCCGGAGCTGTCGGTTCATTTAGCTTTTCCGGAGAATTGGATAAAAACAATATTAAATCAAACGAAGCTGTAACCCTGAAACTAACCGTTAAAGGAAGCGGAAACCTCACGCTCATCAATCCGCCAAAGATTGAGTTACCCGAAGATTTTGAAACCTATGAACCCAAAACCAGCAACCAAATTACTGCAAATGACAACGGACTAAGCGGATCCATTACATTTGAATATCTTTTCATTCCAAGATTTGCAGGTAATTTTACTATTGAACCTGTTAAGTTTGTCTTTTTCAACCCGGCAACCCGACAATACGAAACCCGTTCGACCGAAGCCTTTAAAATAAGCGTTGAAAAAGGAACCGACGACCCGAATGCTTCAGTTGTAAGTTCGTACTCGAAACAAGATGTTAAAATGATCGGGAAAGATATCCGGTTTATCAAACAAAACAAGTCGAAACTGAAACCAAAGGGAAGTTCATTTTACGGAACCCTTGAATTTTACGCCATTTACCTGCTGAGTTTAATTGCCTTTGCAATTGTTTTTGTGCTGAACCGGAAAAAGATAAAAGAAAGCGCGAACATTGCACTGGTCCGAAACAAACAAGCTAACAAAGTTGCGCTGAAACGCCTGAAAGCAGCAGCCGGATTTCTGAAAAACAATCAGGCCGAAAAATTCTATGAATCAGTGATTAAAGCGCTTTGGGGATATCTGAGCGACAAGCTTTCGATTCCGGTTGCTGAACTCAACCGTGAAAGAGCTTCGTCCACCCTGTCGGCCAAAGGCATTGATCAGGAAGTGATAAATGAACTGATGAAAATTATTGACGACTGCGAATTTGCACGATATGCACCTGCAGCATTTTCGGGAACCATGAAAGAAATTTACGATGGTGCAGCCAAAGTGATGGGTATTTTTGAAAAGCAAATCAAGTAACAACAGAAACAATTACAGATGAAACGACTATTCAATACCATACTGGCAATCCTTTTTACCGCCACACTTTTTGCACAGGCAGACTTGCTTCAAAAGGCAAACGACCACTATGTGAAAGATGAATTCAACGAGGCGATTGAGGTTTACAATCAAATATTAATGTCAGGCCTCGAATCGAAAGAAGTTTATTTCAACCTTGGCAATGCCTATTACAAAACAGCCCAATATACTCAGGCCATCCTGAATTACGAACGGGCAAAACTACTTTCTCCTGACGACGAGGACATCGACTTTAACCTTCAGGTCGCGAATCAATACGTAGTTGACTCCATTCAGGAACTGCCCGGAATATTTATCATCAGGTGGTGGAATTCGATCATCAACAGTCAAACTACCGACACCTGGGCTTTCATCAGTATTGTAAGCTTTCTGTTATTTTTAAGTTTGGCAGGATTGTACTTTTTTGCCAGATCGGGCGATGTGCGGCGAATAGCATTTTGGACCGCCTGCTTTTTGATCTTTATTTCAATTTTTAGCTGGTCGTTTGCCGCCAAACAAAAAAGCTGGATGGTCAACCACACTTACGCCATCGTCATTCAGCCAACTGTAACGGTAAAAAGTTCTCCTTCCGAAAAAGGAACCAACTTGTTTGTGATTCACGAAGGATTAAAAGTTAAAATTACCGACAAACTGGGCGACTGGCTCGAAGTCAGGCTGGCCGATGGCAACAAGGGGTGGCTTCTAACCGAATCTATTGAAAGAATATAATTAATGGAATCATTGACAACCATTTTCTTTAACGGTTGTTAATAACCTTAAAATTTAGAACTATGGCTTATAATTTACTGAAAGGCAAACGAGGGATTATTTTTGGAGCCCTGAATGCCGATTCAATTGCGTGGAAAGTTGCTCAGAGAGCATTCGAAGAAGGTGCATCGTTTACCTTGTCAAACACCGGAGTAGCAATGCGTATGGGCGATACAGCCAAGCTGGCTGAAGCATGCAACACAGTTGCGATTGAAGCCGATGCAACCAGCGTTGAAGACTTGGAAAACCTTTTCAAACAATCCATGGAAGTGCTGGGAGGCAAAATCGACTTTGTACTGCATTCGATCGGGATGTCGCCAAATGTACGCAAAGGCCGTCATTACAGCGATCTGGACTATAATTACCTGACAAAAACGCTTGACATTTCAGCGGTTTCGTTTCACAAAGTATTGCAGGTTGCCCGTAAACTGGATGCCATCAACCAATGGGGTTCGGTGGTTGCCTTGTCGTATGTAGCTGCACAACGTACTTTCTACGGATACAACGATATGGCCGACGCCAAAGCGCTACTTGAGTCGATTGCCCGCAGTTTCGGATATATTTACGGACGCGAACGCAATGTGCGCATCAACACAATTTCGCAGTCGCCAACCCTGACAACTGCCGGAGCAGGCGTAAAAGGTATCGGACAGTTGCTTGATTTCTCCGAAAGAATGTCGCCACTTGGCAATGCAACCGGAGACGAATGTGCCGACTATTGCATCACGCTTTTCTCCGACCTGACAAAGAAAGTAACCATGCAAAACCTTTTCCACGATGGAGGCTTCTCTTCAATGGGAATGAGCCTGCGTGCCTTGACCCAGTATGAAAAAGGTCTTGGCTGCGAATGCGAGTGCGGAAAAGCAGAACCCTGCGATGATCACCCATTTGACTAATTTTTCCTATAATAAAAAACAAAAACCGGTAAGTTACCGGTTTTTGTTTTTTATGAATATCCGTAATATTATCCAATGTCATAAAAGTCATTCAATTGTCATTTGGTAGTCATTAAGTTGCCAGAAAATAACAACAGAATGACAATAAATGACCAAAACTGACTGAAGCAAAATGCCAAATAGGTATGTAAACGGACAATCTTATTCTTTTCCATTAATTACCCCTGTAATCTTCGTCCCATCTTTCCATGGGATCACCCGGAAAAGAAACTGTTTTCCAAGAGAACTTAAAAACTCGTGGTTTCACTAAACGTTTATAATCTGCATAACTTAATTTAATCAATTCGGTATGAGTGCCTGCGTTGAATGCAATTTCCTTGTGTTCTGCCAGCGAATCGGCAACATAAACAACCATACCGTACAGATTTCCAAAAGGTGGCATTGCACCTATTTCACAATCAGGAAACCTATCTTTAAATTCGGCCTCACTGGCCAGTGTAACACTTTTTGTTCCGAAGATTTCCTTAAGACTATCAAAATCAATATGGTAAGAAGCTGGTAATACTGCCATTGCCATCTCACCATCGATTTTAATCATGACCGTTTTTGCAAACTCTTTTCCTGAAACGTGAGCCGATGCCGCAATCTCCTGAGATGTATAGGCGCTTGAATGTCTGATTGTCAGATACCTGACATTGGTTTCATCAAGAAAGGCTTTTAGCTTTTTTACTGGCATAATCGTTTTTTTTAAGGTTAAAACAGCAAAATGAAAATTCACTATTGAAGAAATTCAAAAAAAGCAACCCGAAGTCTTGAATGAAATTTTACATTAATTCTCGAAGAATGTTTCAAAAAGGATTCACAAATATTACCGTCGATTAAATAAAATCAGATTAATAAAGCTTATTGATTTTCACCGCAACCATTTGATAATAAAATCCGGAATAATAAAACCGGAAAGCAGAAGCGAATAATGGAATGCCCATCGTGACATACAATACGGAAAGATAAAAAGGAGAAACGATTCCGGTTTTCCGGAGAAACACACCCATTGAAATCATTACCGTCATCATTAAATAACTCCTGAAATTGAAGAAGGAGAAAATGCATGGGCGATCATTCTTCAGGCGAATGATTCTGGCAATGTGTTTGTTTGATATTTTTGTGAACAAAACAGCATAAAATACTGCACCGCCAATCATGCTTGCTACAATTCTGACAAGCATAAAATCAGTCTGTAAGCCCATCATCACAATTCCTTTTGTAAGCAACATTCCTCCGGCAAATGTCCATACGAATGCGGCAATAAATAGAAGATTCCGGCGGGACGTAGCAGGTTTTAATGTTTGAAGCAGCTGCATTCTAGCGGTTTTCTTCTGCAAAAGCACGTCCGCGGCGCAAAGCTTCGAGGTTCATATTCACAACGGCTTCGCCTTTTCGCTCAAAAATGGTGCGTATGCCATTCTCAATCTTCGAGAATTCGATGTCGATAAAAGGAGATGCAGCGCCCAGCATCACCATGTTTGAAGCACGCGAACTGCCCACTTCTTTGGCAATCGCATCGGCATCGATGGCAATAAAACGTGGCAATTTCCGGATCTCGGCCAATACCAGTTCAATGTCTGGATAGTTCGGGATGTTGACAAATGGGGTGATGTTGGTTACCAGATAGCCTGTTTCTGAAAGATATGGCAGATAACGCAGCGATTCCATCGGTTCAACCGATAAGATCAGATCCGCACTTCCGCCGGGAATTAAATCCGAAGAAATGGGCTGATCGGAAATGCGCATGTGTGAATAAACGGCTCCGCCACGTTGGCTCATTCCATGCGTTTCGGCTTGTTTAATGAGCAGTCCGTCGGCCAAAGCGGCCTCGCCCAATGCGGTTGCGATCGATAAAATTCCCTGTCCGCCAACTCCTGCAAGTATGATGTCTGATTTCATAATGAGTTTCAAGTTAAAAGTTCAATGTTAAAAGTTAAAAGTCGGTTCAATATCAGGCATCTGGGATCATTCTGCCTACTGCGACTGACCACTGATCACTTTTGATTCCTCTTCCGGCTGCTTGCGCGCTGAATGCATTCGCGGCGTGGAATAATTACAGAAACACCTTCGTACGCAAATTCCTGACGGAACAACCGAACCATTTCTTCATGGTTTTTCCGCAGCGGAACGATGGTGTGAATGTGTGCCGGATCGACTCCAACGCCAATGCAAATTGATTCAATTTTTCCCATTGCCGAAGAATCTTGTCCACCGGTCATCGAAACCGATTCGTTGTCAGAAATAACAATGGTGATGCTTGATTTTTCGTTCACCGCATCCAATAAACCGGTAATTCCTGAATGTGCAAAAGTTGAATCGCCAATCATTGCAACCGATGGAATCAGGCCTGCGTCAGCAGCTCCTTTTGCCATTGTAATCGAAGCGCCCATATCGACACACGAATAAATAGTTTCGTACGGAGGCAAAGCGCCCAGTGTATAGCAGCCAATATCGGAAAATACGCGGCCTTTTGTGTAATCGGCCAGCGCTTCGTTCATCGCCACATAAGCATCCTGGTGACCGCAACCCTGGCACAATGCCGGCGGACGGTTGGCCACTACTTCTGGAATATCGTACCCCTGGAAAAATTCTTTGCCAAGGGCTTTTGCAATCAAATCGGGATTCAATTCGCCGTCGCGGGGCAAAGTTCCGTCCAAACGACCTTTGACCGGATTTCCGTTGGCAAAAAATCCTTTCAGCGATTCTTCCACCATTGGGGCGCCTTCTTCCAAAACCAATAACTCATCGCATTCCTGATTGAGCTTTTTGATGAGTTTTTCAGGAAGCGGATACTGCGATATTTTAACCACGGGAAAAGGACAGGTTCCGTTCGGATAATGTTCCATCAGGTAATTGTAGGCAATTCCACAGGCTACAATTCCGAGACTTGTATCTTCCCCTTCTTCGTACCGGTTGTATTTTGATTCTTCTGAAAGTTTCAGAAATAAATCCTGACTTTGGAGCAATCCCTTGTATTTGCGTCGGGCAATGGCCGGAAGCAGAATAAACTGACGCGGATCGGCTGGCATTGAAAGCTGGTTTTCGTCGAGCACTTCGCTGCAAACAACTCCTGCACGCGAATGCGCCATGCGGGTGGTGATCCGGAGCATTACCGGCACTTTGGTCAGTTCCGACAAGGCAAATCCTTCGCGGGCCATGTCGTAGGCTTCCTGCTGCGACGAAGGTTCAAGAATAGGAACCATGGCAAACTTTCCGTAGAAACGCGAATCCTGCTCGTTTTGCGACGAATGCATCGAAGGATCGTCGGCAACTGTTAAAATCAGTCCGCCGTTTACTCCAGTCATTGCTGCATTGATAAAGGCATCGGCTGCCACGTTCAGTCCCACATGTTTCATGCACGACATGGCACGTTTTCCGGCATACGACATTCCGAGGGCAGTCTCGAAGGCTGTTTTCTCGTTGGCCGACCATTTACGGTGAATATTTCGTTCTTCCGCTAAGGGATGATCCTGTATAAATTCCGTAATTTCTGTAGAAGGTGTTCCGGGGTATGCATAAACGCCCGACATTCCGCCATCAATGGCTCCCTGTCCGATCGCTTCAACCCCCAAAAACAAATGCTTTTGCATAGTCAGTTTTTTAAATTTCAAAATCGGGAGCAAAAATAGCGGATTCTGCCAGTAAAAAGCCCATATAAATCTTGTTTTATGAAAATTGACCGTATTTAGATTCGTTCTAAAAAGTATTCAGAAAAAATGAATAAATTGGCAATTCATTTATTCAACAAAAACCAACTAATCTGATTTACTATGAAAAACCTTTTGCTTTTTGCTTTCGCATTGGTAGTTCTGTCTTCGTGCCAGCCAAAACAAATTCACGACGGATCGCCTGCCGATTTTAAAATCTTTAAAGGAACCAATATTGCCCATTGGCTTTCGCAGTCGGAAGCACGTGGTGCCGAACGCGACAGTTTCTTTCAGGAAAAAGATGTGATAGCAATTAAAGAACTTGGCTTCGACCACATTCGGCTGCCCATTGACGAAGAACAAATGTGGGATTCAACAGGTGCCCGCCACGAAGATGCGTTTAAGCTGATGACAAATTGCATCGACTGGTGTATTAAACATCAATTAAAAGTAATAGTAGATTTGCATATTTTGCGCTCGCACCATTTTAACGCCGAAGTAAAACCATTGTGGACTGACCCAAAAGAGCAGGAAAAATTCTACCAGCTTTGGGTCGATCTTTCGGCAGCACTCAAAAAATATTCGGTGGGCGATGTGGCATACGAACTGATGAACGAAGCGGTAGCCGATGACCCTGAACTATGGAATAATTTAGTTGCCAATGCGATGAAAACACTTCGCGCCATTGAACCTGATCGCATCATTGTAATTGGATCGAACAAATGGCAGTCGGCGCAAACTTTTGATGTTTTAAAAGTTCCGGATGATAAGAACATTATCCTGAGTTTTCATTTCTACGAACCATTTTTGCTTACCCATTATCACGCAAGCTGGACGCATCTGCGCAACTATACCGGTCCGGTGCATTATCCGGGAGAATTGCTGAGCCAATCAGAATTTGATACGCTGTCAGCGGATCAGCAGGCGATTGCAAAGGATTTTATTGGTAAAACCTGGAACCTGGAAAAACTGGAAGAAATGATGCAACTACCGATTCAGAAAGCAAAAGAGCTTGGACTTCAGTTGTATTGCGGCGAATATGGTGTAATTTCCGGTGCTCCTGAAGAAGACCGAATCCGCTGGTACAACGACATGATTTCGGTTTTCAATAAAAACGGCATCGCTTCGGCCAACTGGAACTACAAAAGCGGTTCGTTTGGAATGGATCTCGGAAATGGAACAAAAAATGAGGCCATGATTCAGGCGGTTACAAAAAAATAAATTGCCCGTTCAACTAAAATATAAATGCCCGTTCAACTTTTTATGAACGGGCATTTTTATATGGATTACTGGTATGTTATCCATAGTTTGTTTGTTTTTAGTAAAAAAAGAAACAGAATCATTGAGGCGGTTCCAATTGTGGCAATTGTAATTACAAATTTTTGTGCCTTAACACTATTTTTAAATACTTTTTCAATTCCTAAGTATATCATTAATCCAATTATTCCGCCTGAAGTATTATTAATTATATCTGTAATATCAAAAGCCCCAACTGCCAAAATAAATTGGAATCCTTCAATTATTAAACTAATTGAGAAAAATAAAAGGATTTTTTTCCAGGCAATCCAAGTTCTAAATAATATTCCTGCATATATACCAAGCGGTACAAAAATCAACACATTCATAATCATTTCGCCACGATCAATTTTACCATTCAGGACTACAGGTTCACTAAATGGAATTAAGTTTATACTTCTCTCATTTTCCATATAAGAAAAATGTACACCTAACTTAAATAGTAAAATCCAAAACAATGCAATCAAATAGACTACAAATAACGCATAAGTTAACTTGTTTAGTTTATTGTTATCTTTCATGTTGTTTCTCCAATATTTTTACAAAACCATTTTCTTCATGGGATTATTTAAACAACTGCAAGTTCGCATTTTTTACTTTTGCGCTCTTTTTCTCAAAAATGACCTATAGCGATGGAAGCTAAAAGCGGGTAGCAACTGTCAGCACACGCGTTTCATTCTGTCTTCAAATATTCCAAAGCTTTATCCAGAACCTCATCCTTTCCCGCTTTTAACCCCACAAGCGTTGGTGTAACCAGCATATTCGGTTTAATTCCCTTCAGGTGATGTTGTGATCCATCCGGATTAATTACTTTCATTCCTGTCCAACCAACCTCCAAACCACTTGGCAATGTAGAATAGTTAATTGATCCACTTGCTCCGGCAGTGGTTTCTCCAACTATTGTTGCCAGATTATTTCGTTGGGCATCTTTTATTATGGATTCCTGATAGGACATATTTGAAGGGCTTGAAAGAATCACAATTTTTGTTTTTATTCCTGGCTTAAGCGGTGGAATAGATTGCTTTGGTTCGAAATACGTTTCAAATCTATGATCTGGATACACAATTTCAGGAGTCATAAACCTAAACGGGGCTTTGAGTGTATCATCTGTCATGTGTTGAAACAATTTATGGACCAGCAACCTGATGCCACTCCCATTTCGCCAATCCAAAATAATTGCATCGGTATTACCGGCAATGCTTATCAACGTATCCATATTGCAGTTTTGATCGGCAAGGTTGCAGTAATAAATACCTTTATCAAGGAATTTACTTTTCGGTTTTCTTTCGAAATATGCCCTTTTTACAATGACGGATATAACTTTCTTTCCTCTTAACAATTCGACCTTTGATTCATCAGAGCTTTCGTTCCAGGGTATCGAATTACCAGTATGGTAGTTTACCGATTCGTCTGAACCACTTATGTAAGACTTCAAACTATCAATCAAAAAAGCAACTGGTTTTTGGTTGATGGTTTGCAAAACATCGCCTTTTTTAAACAAGGTGGTGTCGTATGATTCAGTTATAACAGGAATTGAGTTTAGTATTCGTACGTCGAAGGGTAGGTAAAAACCTTGCCTGAAATGGTTGGTAACCCGAAAATGCCCGTCCTTCATTTCCTTTCCAAGCATAAAAATGTACTTTTCCGGATGGTTTCCTTTTGGATCATTCAATGCCCTCCCGACAACAGATTCCAGCGTTTGCTCCCAATTCATTCCCGATTCGGCGTGGTAGGGATAGAAATGCTGAACAATGTTCCAAAACGCAATGATATCTGCCAAAATTTTTATCTGTTCTTTGGTAACCGGCAAATCAGGATCATTGCTTATTGGTTGATAAAAATTATCATTAACCCGTTTATGTGGATCGTATTTCCGCACCAGAGGAAAACTTAAAAATAATCCGGAAATTAATTGTTCACAATAATTCTCCCGGTAGTTTGGGATACTATTAAACAATGAACTATCGATGAATGAATTGTTGGAGATTTTAACCTGATAGTCTTTGAATAGCAAATAGGAAACATCAGAGGTTTTTATTCCCCTGTATTGATGAAAGGATAATGTATCAGTTGGCTGATAGTTTTGTCCTTCATTCTTGGCAGGTTTATAAGAGAAAAAACTCACTCGATCTGAAACCGGTCGAAAGAGTTGGGTTAGTGATTTTTTTAGTTCATCATTGTTCTTACAACCAACAATCCCGGGTATTCCGGCCAATAAAAAATTATCCCAGTTAATTATACCTGATTCAATTGAAGGGTGAAAATATCGGATGTACCCGTATGATTTAGAAAAAGCAACAAGATTTTTAATTTGCTGGTTATGAATGCTTTCTTCATTCAAACAATTGGCTGAAAAAGGAATTAGAATGAGTAATAAATAGCAAGCAAAGTTTTTCATTGATTACAAATTAAATACACGTTATGTCGAAGGCTTGTTTCGGCATCCCTTCTTTGATGGGACCCTGAAACAAGTTCAGGGTGACCGTGACCCGACAAAATAGAGTTAACACAACACTACTTATTCTTACTTTTATTGAAATTAAACATCCATTCGTAAAACGAAGGTTCCGACTGAGCTTTGTCCCAAATAGCATGTCCATAACCGGGGTAATTGGTGTAACGCATTTTTGTTGCACCTATTTCCATTAACTTATTGTACACACGTTCAGTTAAATCAGGCGGGTTTATTTCATCGGCACTGCCATGAAACATCCATAAAGGTGTCGATGATATATTGTTGGCCCAATGGGCAAAACCGCCTCCGCAAATAGATATTCCTGCCGCAAATTTATGCGGCATTTTGTGCAATAAGTCAAATACACCTTCGCCGCCCATAGAAATACCATATACATACAAGCGATTTGTGTCGATTGGATATTTGGAAATTAAACTGTCGAGCACATGCACCGCAGTTTGCGTGGGTATTGACAAACTTGAAAAACCGCTCCCATCCCAACTCCAGCCACTCCAATCGCCCCAGTCTGTCGGCGTTTTGGGTGTATATACAAAACATGGATTTTTTTGCTGAATGTCTTTGTTGTAAAAGTCTAAATACACCGTTTGATTATTTCCCATTCCATGTAAAAACATTACCAGAGGATACGATTTTGATGGGTCGTAATTTTCCGGAACAAATAAACCGTACTCAAGCTTTCCTGAAGTATATTCAGAATAGGTGTCAGGCATATTCTGAGCATAACAAATGGCTACAGTACTTATAAGCAGAACAATGAAACTGATTTTTAAGATTTTGGTTTTCATATGTTTTTCTTTTTACAATTATCGTATCGCACCTAATAGTGGCGCCTATGTTTGGGATTCCTACGAAGTATAGCGTTTCTCCCCGATAGCTATCAGGACTAATTTCCTGTCAATGAGCAACCCGACCCCGACTTGCGGTATTTTACTGTTGTCTCAGTTTTTTAACTGGATTTAATCAACACTTTTCTTACTATTGTCTCTTTCTCAAGTACAATCTTAATGAAATGAATACCATTTTCAATTCCTTCAACACTTATCTTATCTGGATTTAAGAATTGCCTTACTATTCGACCATGTAAATCAATGATGTATGCATTATTTATCCTTTCATTAGTTTTATTATCAATGCTGATATAATCACAAGCTGGATTTGGATAAATTAATATTTTGTCAGAGGATGATTGGTTAACTATTGAATTTGTAATGATATATGAAAACGTTTGGGTTGATTTTCTACCGTCAATATAATCAGAAATTATTTTGGTCGGATAGTTGTATTTGTTATAAGAAATAGTTCGAGTTACATCTATTGAAAAATTTCCTGTCCCTTCATGTTTTATCCAGTTATTTTTACACGAATAAAGAGTCAAATATCCTTCAATTATTGCTAAATCAGATTTATAATAGGGATTAATAAAACTATCATACGAATAGTATAGATCGGAAAATAAATAACCTGTAAGTTCTTTGTAAACAACGTTATCCACATTGTCATTAGCGTATGTATATTTTAGTATTCGTGTTTGAGAAGAATCGATTACGTCATTCAACCAATAGTAATATTTGTATTCAATAATTCTGTCATTTTCCCAGACTATATCATCGTAATTTGCATATACATCAATGATTTTAGATAATTTGTTATTTACAAATTCAAACCTCCTGTTTATTTGTGGTTTAACTATCGTATCACCTGATAAATCAACAATATATGAACTTACTGAAGATATATTGTTTTCATCATTGTAATTTATTCGATTATAAACAGTAACCTGCTTAGTATTGAAATAATGGTCATCCCTATATTGGATTAATATAGGTTTATTGAATTCATTGTACACTATTTTTTTATTCCCTATACTATCTAATAAACAAACTTGACCATTAGATTTCTGATTTTGAAGAATTATTAAGATTAAAGTAAATACAATAATTGTGAAAACTAAGTTTGTGATCTTTTTCATAATACATTATCATTTTGGATGTTACTAAAAAGTCAACAAATGTCAATGGCATAAAACAAATCCCGTCTGCCAATTTAAACGCTTAAACTCAAACGTCTGTCAATTATTTTGTTAAAATTCCTCTGTCCACACTTTCGTTTATTAAATTTTCGGCATAGTTCCAAATTGCTGCCGAACCGTTTTTAATAGCTATTTTCTTGTCATAAACTTGCTGATACGATACGTTAAATTCCTTCCAGGTTCCACCATTGTTCGAAGTGTTTTGCAGCAAAGGTTCAAACCGGTCCATAGCTTTTGCAAATTTTGCTTCATCAGTCATTCCTTCTTCAAATTCTTCCCAAATTGCAATAAATTCTTCTGCTTGTTCTGTTGGTAAAAGCCCAAAAATTCGTTTGGCTGCAATAAGTTCTTCTTCTGTATTGGTGTGATTTTTTTCAGCGTCGTAAATAAATATGTCGCCTGCATCAATCTCCACAATGTCGTGGATTAAAACCATTTTCAAAACTTTAAGAATGTCTATTGGTTTGTCCGAATGTTCTGCCAGTACAAGTGTCATCATTGCCAAATGCCAACTGTGTTCAGCGTCATTTTTCGGGCGGTCGCTATTGAATAACTTGGTCTTGCGCTGAATGTATTTTAACTTGTCAATCTCTTTTATGAAACTAATTTGTTTTAATAAATCGTTGGTCTGCATTGTTCAGTATTTTTTGTGAGAACCTCATTGTTACTTTTCTTTATTGAATAACCGTTTATTTACCCAAACACTTGAATATTGCGGCAATATCCTTGCCGTTTTCGGCTTTAGACTTCGGCGTCAGCTCAGTCGAACGCCAACGGATAAAATGAAGATGAGGGCTCAGGGCTTTAGCCCTAAACGCTGTGGCCAAATCCATTGACTTTACTCAACATTCAATCCGTCATACAGCTAACGTTGACGCTGGCGGCAAAGGATATCTTTGCTATCGGAACCATGCGGAAAGATACCTCCCGAAAACCAGCTGACGAATTTGCTGACGACTGATATTATGGGTTAGCGCCTTCTATCTTACATCATTGATGCAACTTACTGTCATCAAGAGAAAATCCAAGCTTTTACTATAATCTAAATCCTCGTATTCCAACCCAAGTTTTTTTATGTTCGAATAATAGCTTTTGATATTATTGAAGTAGTTCTTTTCTAATTGAACAGAGGTGGCTATTTGTCCAATCTTTTCAATTAAGAACCATTTCTCAATTAATCGTGCTGTTCTCCCATTTCCATCTTGAAACGGATGTATTTTAACAAACACCAAATGAATTAATGCGGCAAAATAAAAAACCTCAAATGGATTTAAATCCGTCTTAATTAGCAAGTCTATATCTTCGAATAATTTGTCCATTTCTTTTTTCACAATTCCAGGTTCTGCGGCAACATATTCAATTTTGTCTTCACTATTAATTACAAGCATTGGATTTGTCCTGATAAGGCCTTGCTGGCTTTTCGGAAGAAGTTTTGAGCTTAAAATGGAATGAGCTTTTTGAACGTTTTTAAGATTCAATTCGTGATTGTCGATAAAATCGTATGCTGCATACAAGTCGTCAGCCTTTCTGGTATAGTCGGGTCTGAATTTTACGTTTAGAAATTTATGCTTGAAATAGCTATCGAAGTCAATGTTTTCCCCCTCAATCTTAGAGGAATAAACAGACGAAACAGATTTATAAAATTGAAAATAGTCAACTGGCACCTCGATTTTCTCAGCGCTGGCTAATTTATCTAAAGGAGATTCATTTACTTTCTTTGTGAAGTCATCAAGAAGTTGTAAAGTCAATATTTTAAATTCCATAATAAGTTGTCGTTTATACAAAGATAACTTTTTCTGTTACTCAACTCTCCATGCAAATTCCACACTTGATGATGAGCGCTCCGGACATTACCCATACCGTATGGAAGCTCCCCTCAGAGGCGGCTTGTCCCGATGCATCGGGATCAATCCCGGTTACCCGGAACTGAGCGGTAAGATACACACCGAAAACCATTGCTGCCGCATTTGCGGATGGCTGATATTATGTGTTGGCTATTTTGCTTTAATTATTTTTTCACTTGAAATTATTTTGTTATTACCTATAATCAGAATATTGTACAGGCCTGATTTTAACTCTGAAATATTTATATCAACGCCATTGGTTATATTTTGATATTGATTCTCTTTTACCATCCGACCATTTATATCGTAAATCTTAACATGAAGTGATTTGGGGATTTCAGTAACAAATTCCAAGGTAAATTTATCAATTACCGGATTGGGATATATTCTTATAACACTGTTTTCGTGCTTCTTGTCAACTGATTCAATGTTTGAGATAGATTCATAATCAGCTTCAAAACTAAAAATACCATGATTTGCATTAATAAGAATTTCTATTTTAGAATCAGAATCTATGTTGCCAACAAACAAGCTATTATATATACCAACTAAAGAATTTAAGGTGTCACTTTGCCATTTAAGTTGGTTATTCTGTAAGTCATATAAGCTAATTGTGTACGAATCAGAAATTACTAACTCAGGCTTTCCATCATTATTCATATCATATGCCTTTAATCCATTAATAATCCCGCAGGTTGTACTGTAGTTTTCAATAGTTTCCAAACTACTTCCATTAATAATTTCAATTTTACCTGTATCAACCGCAGCCACTATTTCGTGTTGTCCGTCAGAATTAATATCAGCGAAACCCAATGCTGTATAACTCCGAGATTTATCTTTAATCACTTCATGAGATATCCCATCAATTATAATCATTATACTCGTATCCCGACTCCACCATGAAGATTGATACTTTAAGGCAACAATTTCTTTTGCATCATCACCGTCAATATTGCCGACGTTTAAAGAACCAATTTTAGAACCTATTGCTGCAAGTTGCTCACTTTTCCATTCCAAATCACCTGTTTCTCCATCAAATATGTAAATATAATTTTGCCATTCATCAGGATCCGTACTTCCACTTATATCTGTACCAGAAGTAATTATTAGTTCATTTTTGTTGTCATTATCAATATCTGATATTTCCATATCAATAATAATACTCATTCCATCGATTGAAAAGCTTCTTTCAACCTTATACTGTGAATCGAAAACATAAACGTAACTTGAAGAGTAAGCATATTCAATACCCAGAAGTAGTTCATTCTCTCCATCATTGTCAATATCCCCGATTTTTACGTTTGTGAAATCCTCCACATGAGCGCCGAAGATTTCTTCATCATTTTGCCATTCAATCTGCTTACTTTCTGCGTTAAATACAGTTATGAATCCATGGTCATAATATTTAAGATATTCTCCGAAAACTCCCGATACAATTTTAAGATTATTGTCATTATCGACGTCTCCAACGTCAAATGCTTTAAAATCACCTAAATAATGCCTGCTTTGCCATTCCTTTGATTTCGTTGAGATATCGTATAAGAAAAAATAATCAGCACAAGTACAACCTGCACCGGTTGACCAAATTACTTCCGGGTTAGCATCATTATCGAAATCAGCAATCGCAATATTAACCACTCCATCACCTTGATTATCCCGGAAACTAAAATCTTTAGCGCCAGTCTTACCATTGTAGCAATACAATGCATCCCAATCTACATCACCTATAAATATATCTGCTATATTATCTCCATCATAATCATATAGCCATAAGCCAGTAATGTATCTGTTAGAATAATAGTCGGATTTCCAAACCTCAGACCAAATCAATTGATTCGATTTGAAATCATAAATATACATTGTGTCTTTCGAACTATATACGACATCCAAAATACCGTCGCCATTCATTTCACTTAAGCCAATTTGTGTGTTTTTATTGGCAGTATAGAAATCATATTTTTCTGTTATCTGATTTTCATTAAGCTGAATAATTTTACCGTTTGAATATAATAATTCATTCTTGCTGTCATTGTCAATATTCCCAATTTTAAAGTATTTTGAACCGTACGGAATTTTAAGAATCAACTCAAAATTGTTGTTCAACACGTAGGTAGTGTCACCATTTGTAACATTGAGGTCAATTGAAGAATCATTATTTATATCTCCAAATTCAATACAATCAATATTATTTGCCGGACCAAATACTGAAATTTTCCCTCTGTAAGATACATTTATTAAGCGCTGTTTTGTCAAACTTTTAGAATTGTATATTGCCACTGTACCGTTATCTAAACCCACATATAATTCTTTTGTCCCATCCTGGTCAAAATCATATAATTGGATACATTGTATTTCTTGATTAATAATATTGCTTATCCTTCTGGTTATATAGGTATTCTGGTCTTTATCAAATTCTACACGTGTTAAGAAATCTGATGGTTCCCATGAATCATTAGAATATCTACCAGTTGATATAATATCCACAGATCCATTGTTGTCAATATCCTCTGCTATTATACCCGCTTCACCTAAATCGTTGCCTAACATTCCAAATTGCCAATCAATTTGTGGAGTATTCTGAGAAAATAATAAATTAAAAATGCCAATAAACAAAAGAGTTAAAATTGTCCTCATATTACTTGTTTTATTTTTTTCAAAAAAATTGATTTTCATTGGCTTACATACAAAAATTCGAAACTCAATGCAGTTGGCGATTGCGGGTTGCTTTCCTGTCTAGCCGATAATCCTGACAGCTATCGGAACCAAGCGGAAAGATGCTCACCGAAAACCACTGCTGCCGAATTTGACGGGTACTTTCATTCTTGCTGTGGATTCATCCGTTAGCTGACAGGTGTTTGGATTTTCAATTTGGTTTTCTATAAAAGTCATTCAAAGAATGAGTGTAATAACTATAATCAATTTTACTATGCCGCTGGAAAATTTTTGGTTCTTTGTGACCAACCGGAACCAAAGTTAGTTTAGTCATTCCATTTATAGATTTAAACTTGTTCGAATTCAACGTTTCCTGGTCGAACAATACATCGAAATAGAATAAATACTTTCCGACCCATTTTATGTAGTTCTCCGAATCTTCCTTACTTAGCTCACCTTGCTTATTCATAAGCTTTAAATTGACATTTTTGTTAAAAATTTCCTTTTGAAATTCCACTCCATTTAATGGTTTTTCATTTAATGTCGGAATGACATTAAATTGAGGGTCCATAAATATCCATTTGTCGAGTTCCTTTGAATAAACCTCGGTAACAACGTGCCCCGCGCCCCGCATTACCTTTTCAACATCCCTGGTTTTCAGTCCCAATGTTCTGGCTGGAATTCCAACACTATTAAGGGCGGCAGTTGCTACAATGCCGTATTCAACGCACCGGAATTGTTTCCCTTCGTGCGCTTCTTTTAAAATGGTTAAAGCATCTTGTTTTGTTGGATTATTGCTTCCATTGTGTTCCCATTGTTTACTTGTCCAGTCCAAAACATTCCTGATTTTGCCAATGTCGTTCTTTTCTCCATTTACTAAAAGTTCCAGACTATACTTGTTTTTCAACTCCCTGAGATATTCGTTACCTAAAGTGTCCGAATAATAAAATTCATACAGCTTATTCGAAGCGTCTTTTGAGTAAGATATCTCTTTTAAATTACTTGAAGGACTAATATTTACAAATTGATAAAAAGAAGAACAGCTGCTAAATAAAACACAGCTAAATAAAATTACCAAAGATTTCCTTACCATATTTTTCTGTTTTTGGTTTTATAAATAGTGTTGTGTACAGTTATTTTTTTATCATTTTTGAAATTCCGGTATAATATAAATCATAACCACCTTTTCCTTCCGGTCTGTTCGATGAGAAAATCATCAAATCGTTTTTCGAATCCGGAAAGAATTCCGCGTGCTATGCGCCTTTATTTGATTTCTATTACTCTTTCTTCAATATTAGTTTGATCTTCAGCTTTTGTTTCTTTTGTCTCAATCGAATATATTATCCAGCCCGAACCATGAATCCTTGAAGCCGTATATGTATCATTTGACACTTCTGGTATATCCTCTCTCTTTGGCGCAGGCATTTTCAATGTTTCCGCCATTTTCACCAAATAATCAAAGGTTGCATTGGTCAATTGTTCTGCATTTACGGTTTGATTCATTCTAATTATAAAATTATTGTCATCGGGATTTAATTCATCAAGCCAAACTGTCATTTTTGTATCAAATGGTTCACCACCGTATAGACTTGCAACTTTCATGTCTGCATTATATTCATTGCCATACTCATATTTTGCTCCATGAAAAGTATAGAATTGTTGCATTTCTTTTACTGCTCCTAATTCGATAGATTCCTTTGTACTGTACATTCCTTCAAGTTGATTCATAAAATTATCCATGTTGGGGATATCTTTTGTTTCTTTTTTTAACAACCTGGTTCCTTTTAAAATGTAATCCCGAACATCCTTCCAGTTAATTACTTCCTGAAAAACACCGAGTTCATTTGTCCGGATCCTAACATTCATATCATTGGTGATTGAAGCAAGTTTCTGTATTAGTGCATTTTCAGATTGAATTTCATAATCTTTGTAAAACCAGTCAATTGTATAGGAATTAGCAGTTGAATCAACAATAGTTATATCTACCGCATATTTATAAAAATCTCTTGAAGTAGTATCGGAATCTTTAATTTTATACTTTTCCTGAGTCACAATGTAGGATTGCTTCTCATTCTTATCCCAATAACCAATGACTTGAGCAGTTGAATCAGTCATATTTATTTGTCCAAAAATCTTAACGCTCAACAAAATAAATAGTCCAAAAATCTGTAATCGTTTCATATACTTGCTTAAATTGTTAATTTCCTATCTATTGTCTTTCATAAAGTTGGCTGCATTATAATTGCGTACAACGTTGTAAGCTCCACTCAAGGTCGGCTTGTCCCGATGTATCGGGATCAATCCCGGCTATCGGGACCGAGCAGAAAGATACCCACCGAAAACCACTGCTGCCGCATTTGCTGACGGCTGAAGTTAACGCCTGTTGTTCTATTTCCCATCTTCCAATTGTCTCAATTGTTGAAGCAATAAGCCCCTTGTTTCAATGTCGGTTTCTGTCTTTAGTCTTTTATTTATCTCTAAAAATTTAGCCTTTATTTTCTCAAATCGCTCAGATTTTTCAAAGTCTGCAAGCCAGTCCCCAAAGTCACTAAGCTCCGTTTGATTTTTTGAATATGCCAAATAATCAGTGAATTCAGGAATGTCAAAATTTGAATATTCATATTTCTCTATCGGCATTATTGGTCTGCCGAAGAATTTGTCAAATAGATAAGAATTTGAAAAGTAAGCTTCCAAAGCTTTAGATTCAGCGTCTTTAAGTCTGGCATTTTTAAAGAGGATAATTGTCCACTCAAAAAGAAATATTGGACTACCAATGTCGTCTGAAAAATTCTTATCAAACCACCTTGTGTAATTAAGTCCCCCTTTAAAATCCTGAATTTTGATATAAAGCTCCAAAGATTCATATCTAAGTCCACGTCCGTCATGGAACCCACCATAAATTCGTTTTTCTTCAGTCAGAGCCGAACGGATCTTTTTGATTTTTGTCTGTATTCTTTCTATCTGTTTTGGTGTCATGCTTAAAATATCATGTTTTGTATACTGCAAATACAATTGGCGTTAACATCTCGTAAACACACTCTTTCCGGGTGTTTCCCGATTAACTTCTTGCGAAGGATTGCTTTTCATCCCGGTACATCGGAACCTGCCAACGAAGTGTTTCTATTCAATTTGGACTTGTACTTCTTCATTTAATGTTTCTATTTGAACATTAGTCTCCGGTTTAATCTCATTTGTCAATTTGGATTTTTGATTAAGTTTCCAAAACCAAAAAAGTCCACCAAGTGGCAAACCAAATGTCCACGCAGAAAATAGATAGCCCATATAATTGAAACTGATTCCTAATAGAATTTGAAAATTTAATGGGTTGAATGAAAGTCCGCCAACTGCAGCATAAGTTATAGCTGGAATATTTAAACAAATTACTGCAATATATTTTAACCATTTCTTCTTCAGGTCGCTACGTTTGATTTGTCTTATGACATAAATATTAAAAAAAGGAATACAAATGGCAAGTAATCCAAACAACCAAAAACCTGTCATTGAAGGAATTGGCTCCATTACATTGAGGGTATTTATATTTAAAATCTTTTGAGATTTGTCGTCAAATAATACTTTGAAAACGCCAAATTCTTTTTTGTTAGAGAACTCAACTAAAACAAAAGTCGTATTTGGTGGTGTGTTTTCTTCCTTTATTGTCGAAAATTTCTTTTCGGATTTCATAAATGAATAGTCCAACTCAGTCCCGAAGTTTTTGACAATTTGGGTTCTGAAATTTCTGAGACCTGCTTTTATTGTGTCGACGTTGGCGTTTTTAGCCGTTTCGTGTTCCATGGCCATAAAGTCAATGGACTTGTTGTAGTCTTCTTTAAGCAAAGTTTCAACGAACTCTTTGGTCGTGTCTCTATACTTAAATGCGTTACTAATCATTTCACAACTTGTCAGAAGTGAAACAGTAAAGATTGCTAGCAAAATAACCTTAATTCTCATATGATGTCTGTCCTTTTAACATTGGTGGTAACGTAGGAAACTCCCCTCAAATTCGGCTTCGGGCGGTTTCCTGTCAATCCCGGCTAACCAGGACCGAGCGGAAAGATGCACCCCGAAAACCATAGCTGCCGAATTTGTGGACGGCTGAGGCTATACAACGTTTTTCGATTGTCAATCATTCCTTTACTTAATTTTGTCCATAATCTCTCGGATTTGCTTGAGTTCAAATATTTGCTTTCCACAATCAATCTTCTCAACAGAATCGGTTTCAAAAAATTCATTGAAGTCTGAACAGTTACGGAAAATATTGAATTCTTCTTTTTTTATGTCCCAAACAACGCCAGTTCCCCCAAATGTTGTTATTGGATATGATTTGTCTATCGCGTTTCCTAATTCGCTCCCAATGATACCGCCAACACCACTAGCGAAACCAGCACTAATTCCTGATTGCCATGGATTGAGGAATGCACCTTCTGCATATAGAAAGTTTTCTCCATGAATTAGTACACGAACAAAGGAATTCATAGATTCAACCGGGGAAACTGATTTGTCGCTTTTTGCTTTATTGTCTATGATTGCCCAGTTACTAAAATAGAGGTGTCCATTATGGGAAATCGCAAATACTTTTTTTACCCGTTTATTGGTTTCTTTTTCTATAAAGAAACACCTGCGTGCCACTGAATCTGAATCATTAACCAATCGAATTCTGTCAATTGTCAGTTGAAGAAATTCAGTAGGTGTTTTTTTAATAAAGTCCTCTTTTGTCCGATATAGTCCCTCTGGAAAGCTCGATTTATACATTGTTTGTTGTCCAAAAGCATAAGTCAGTCCAAAATAGAATAATATAAAAAACAAACTTAGTTTCTGTGTCGTCATATTTTAAAATCTTGACTATTTAATATATTTGGATAATACAACTTTAATTGAATCATATTTTTCTTGACTTATTAATTCCAGTCCTAATTTATCTTTTGCTTTTTTCAATTCTGCCAACGCTTCATCACTCGTCATCCCAAATGATCTAACCTCGCCTGTTGCAACTGCATTTTCCAATTGTATGCTGTAATTTGATAAACCGGTAATACCTTTACTCCTTACAGAAACAAAAAAGCCCGATCTTTTCGTACCTAAAACAGTGAATCTTTTTATTTCAGACTCTTGACCACTAGATGCGGCGGTAAGTTGAGAAATTGGTAATATTATACCATCACCTTCACTTATATAAGCAAAAGTTTTGTTTGAGGATGGAACACCAATTTTGATTCTATCACCAATATTATATGTAGCTCCATCTTTGCTAACATATGAAGTGAATTCACCCTTTGGACGCACATCACCTGTTAAATCAGAATATTTGAGTTCCTGACCAAAAAGCGAAGAACTCGCCAGCGTACATAGTAAAATCAAAATGTTTAATCCTTTTTTCATAGTAATTGATAATTTGTGTCCTACTCATATGGCTTTTCGGTATCGCCTCGTTTTTTGAGTGGTTTCTGTCTCCACTTTTTATTTTGGTCTCTTATCAGTCGGGTATAACCGACAAAAGGAGTCAAACTGAATTGTCGATGGTTCTCGTGTCTGTCCGCTGCGCCACTCTTAAGCTTGCCTGCAACGTGCAGAAGCTCCACCCAAAGGCGGCTTGTCCCGATGTATCGGGATCAATCCCGGGTACTCGGAACTGAGCGGAGAGATACACTCCGAAAACCACTGCTGCCGAATTTGCGGACGGCTGATGTTAGGCCGTCGTGTTTTTTTTGCTGCTTTTCATTTGAAATATAAATCATAAATATATTATCTGCAGATTAAATACTTATTATTTAGGTGGACGTGTCGTTCTATGGGTAGGAGGTGAAGACTTTCTCTTAAATGTTACTGCCTTTCTTTCTCCAGAAGATGAAGTTTCTTTAGTCACAATATCCCCAGATTTATAGTAGTATACACTAGCATTTTCATCTTTGCTTGTTAATTGGTTAAAAACATTAGGAATAAATTCTTCTTGGAGATGTCGAAGTTTTTCATCAAATCTGAAGGGGGTAATAAATTGTTTATTCTTAGATAATTTCAAGAATAGCATTTCAGTAAATTCATCATCAATTAGTTTACTAAAACTTGTTCTATTACTTGAAGGAATAATATCTGCTAAAAGAGAAAGAATACCAAAATTTTGTTCAATTGAGTCTTCCGCGTTATTTAAACTTGTTAATAAGTCTGACTTTTTAGATTGAACAAGAGGTCTAATCTCTTTCGCCAAAGTCTTTTCTTTATCTCTAGCTGCTGCCGCTGCTTCAAACTGCTGACGCTTTACTAGATCTATTTTTTCTTTTGAAAGGGAATTTATATTTTTGATTAAAACGTCAATGTCGGTACCAAGAAGATTCTGCAATTGATTAGAATTCTTAACTTCATTCTTTCCTAATTCTAATATTTTAATTAATTCTCTATCAATGGCTTTTTTTACGAAATCCATTTCCTCGTTAAGTCTTCTAATAGTAGCAGGTTTGTTTTGATTTTCAGCATCTTCAAGCTTTTCTGTTAATTTATAAAATTCAGCCAAAAGATTTTCTAGAACATCATCATTACCTTTAGCTGTTGTTGACCTAGTTATTCCTTTTGACTGGGTTTTAAGTTTAAAAAAGAATTCACCACCTTTATCACCAAGTATTTGAAGTGGTGCTCCTCTTGGGATTTGATTTTGTTTACTAGCCACATCGCTAATTACATATCTTGTTAATTCTGAAATAGAGAAAAAGGGATTGGAATTATCTTTTAGGCTTTTTATAATTGCTTCTGCAAATGGACTATTTTCGCCAGGAATTCCATCCATAACCTTTTCAATCCTACCAGAAGTGAGTGCCCATTTTGAAGGAATTTCAAATAGTCGTTCGCTAGGGGCTTGAATACTTCTGGTGAGTGGAAATAAACTTCCAGAAAAGCATGTATCTGAGATTAAAATAACATGTCTGTACTCGAATGCTTTAATATAATTAAAGAACGTGGTATTTGGAATATATGTAGACTTATTATCCAAATAGCACTCAACTGGTAAAAAATAGCCAAGGTCAAGTTTAGTATCAAAGTCACCGTGTCCCGAAAAAAGAATAATTATATTATCTCCACTACTTTGTTTTGATAAGTAATCCTCTAAACTAAAAAGAATACTCTCCGTTGTAGCGTCTGCATTATATATTCTTTTAACATCCGTTCTGTCAAACTCATACTTATCGAGTAAAACATCAATTGTATTTTCTAAATCTTTCACACAATTGTTAAGACGATTTATATTTCTGTAATTATCAATGCCTATAGCTAAAATATTGTTTTTCATATATTGTGTATTTAATGCTTATTTCCATTCTATTTCAGCACGACTGCTAAAGTAGGAAGCTACACGCAGCGGCGGACTGCGGGCGATTTCCTGTCAAGCCGAAAAGCCGCCCAAGCGGAAAGATACACACCGAAAACCTCTGCTGCCGAATTTGCGGACGGCTGAAGTAATGCGCTTTTACTTCTTTTCACTCGTTAAAAAATGATCTTTCATAATTTCTCCTAAAGTTCTTATTGATGAAATAAACTTCTCCATTTCTTTCTCTGTCAATATGTATTTCTTTCCTAAATCTTTTGAGAAAATTGGAAGCTTTTTAATAAAGTCATCGTCAATAACACCCATATTATGCTCGTATAAATGTCTAACTTGAAAAAGCTTAATCAAAAAGTCAAAGTCAGGATGTTTGGTTTCGATGAAATTGTTAAGTTTTAAATTTAGGCTATATAGATTTTGAAATAAATTATTTGGCTTGTCTGGATACAAATCTGGTTTTCTTTTGCGAAGCTCTTTTCCTAATCCGTCGAAAGCAGATACACAAGAAGAAAGTATAAACATTAATGAGTTTTCTTTAATCTCCTTGGGCATATCTGGTTTCGTCAAAATATCCAGTTGCTTGTTGGTTGCATCAATTGATTTCTCAAATATTAGGAAAGCGTTCAATTCATTGCAATCTGGGCATTGTGCAAATACTCCAAAAATTGAGAATTCTAAACCACAATTATCACAAGTTAACGAAGTTTCCAACTCTTCCTCGGAATAATACTTAATCGGTATTGAGAAACTTTGTCCAGAAGTTTTAACTGTTATTTTGAAGAAACTGTTATTTCTTGTACGTCTCTCCAACTCCTTGAAAGATCGATTCAGTTTGTCGAATGATGGTTTTATAATTTGATTAAATGCCTCATTTAATGCAATACTTTTTGCATATTCAAGTTGAGCAGGAGTCCAAAATGTATCCGCTTCACCTTCATATTCACAGTATGGGCAGTGACAATGACTGGTAGGAAGTCCTGTTCCTGGTTTGAGTTTGAAATATTTTTCGCATTCGAGGCACTCTCTACCTATCATTCCATTCTCGTCAAGAGGAATGTCTATAGATATTTTAATATTATCACTCATAGTCTATTTGTAAAGTGTCACATGTAATAGCGCATAACTTAGGAAGTTCTACTCAGAGGCGCCTTCGGGCGATTTTCTGTCAGACCCGGGTACTCGGGACTGAGCGGAAAGATACACTCCGAAAACCACGGCTACCGCACGGGTCGCTGAAGTTATAAGCTGGCCTTTTCATTTCAAATATCCTGTCCATTATTGTTATTCAAATTTATTGGGGATCTATTAATTCTTTCATTTGCCTTTTGAACCATTCAGTTGACGCAAGTTCTTTCTGCTTTATGTTGAATTTATTTATAAATTCTTTATTTAGATGATCTTTAACACTAAAAGCTTTAAAGAATTCTTCTATGTTGTCTGAATCTAGGTATTTAATAATGTCATTTTCATTAACTCTATCTACTATTTTTTCAGAGTCAATCTTGAGTTCTAGATATGATGTTCGAGCTTGTTTAAATATTGAAATGATATGACTTTTCTTTTGATTTTTCTGATTGATTATTTCTTTTGTATAATCACTAACATTTATGTTATTTATTCCAATTTCTGCAATGTTTGATGGATGATATAAATAGTTTTCAAAACAGTAATATTTTAAAATATAATAATTTGGGTATTTCATTCTTAATCTTAAAATTTCAGAATCTAAAAGAAAGTCTCGATCTCTAAGACCATATTTCCCAATTCTTAATTTTGTTTGGCTAAAAACTCCGTTTGCATCTCTTTCTGAAATAAAAGAAACATTTGTTAATTCTAAGTCGTTCAGGAACTCAGAATTTTTATTTTCGCAATATATTAGTTTGTCTTCAGATAATCGGTCTCTAGTGATATCTGTGATTAGATTTGAGATATTTACCTCTACCAAACTTTTGTTGCACATTATTTTTGATAGACCTTTGGCCTCACAACGTCTAAGTAAATCATAAGAATAAAAGAATGGGTTCTCTGAATTAATGCATTCTTCACAGTTACATTGAATCATCTCATCCACTTTTAATCTTTGGAAATCTTGGTTGATTTCAAGAATATTTTTTCTGATAATTGCTAAAAAATCTTTTTTATTTTCTCCTGTTAGAATAATAGTTATTTTATTTTCAAAATACTTTTCCCTAATTAATGCAAAAGTTTCCTCGTATTTTAATAATACTCCATATCTCCAATATTTATTATCATAAATATCTTGATGCATTTTTACTATTAATCTTGAAAGAATACCTTTTGGCATAAACTTATACCTTAATTCAAACATTGTTGAATTACTATTAGGTGTCCAATCTAAATCAATTTCATCAACTGGTAATAATCTAGGAACCAAGTAATCTCCATTTTTTAATTCAAAACACAAGTCGAACTTTTTATTTCTCATTAAACACAATAATTGTGGCATTTTTTCACGATAACCAGGCTCTGACCAAATCCTAAAAATATCATCATTTGTAAATCGACCTTTCTGTTCTATTACTAACTTATCGTCAAGAATTTTATAAACACCTTTTGTTACCCATTCATGATTTAAAAATATAGTATCTTTTAGATCTAAATCTTTCTGGAAGTGAAGTATGACCCCTAGGTCATGAAAGTACTCACTTAAGAATAATGCACTTTCTTGATCCTTATAATGCATTCTGCACAATTCTAAATATTGTGCCAGATTTATATAATTTAACTTTTGGATTTTTAACTTTTCAAGCTCAAATCTTATATCAACCCAAACTTTTGGTAATGCAGTACCAATGTGTGGTAGATGCGATGTTATTTCAATTAGTTCATTTTTAAAGGTCAGAAAATCTGGTCTAAACTCATCTTTTAGACTTACTTTATAATACTTCAATAAATTTGGAAAAGATTCTTGAAACTCTTTAAATGGAATTTCCTTATTCGATTGATCTGCTTTATTTAATACCATAATTACAGGACTTTGGCCACCCAATAATTTGATAATATTTAGCCAATAGTAAAAATCTTCATGTCTGTCTTCTTTTCTTGATTCAGTAACAATCATGTAAATTGATCGCTTAGTTAAGAAAAACTGGTGAGTAGAATGATATATTTCTTGTCCACCAAAATCCCATACATTTATTTGAAAATCCCTTTGAATACTGGGATTTACCATTTTTATCTTTTCATTTGGAACTATCCAAGGTTGAATATTGATTCCTTCTGTACTTACTTCTTTTTCAAGCATATACTCATCATTCAATAGACCTTTTGAAAGACATGTTTTACCAACTCTTCCTTCCCCTACAATTACTAATTTTGCTTCATATAGATAGTCTGGGACATCCATTTGTTTGATAAAATTTCTAATTGAATCTACGCCCCTAGCTACAATTTCAGGAGGTAAGACATCAAAAGAATTTCCTTCAAGAAACAACGAAGTTAATTTTGGTAAGTTAGCCACCTTTGAAGGTAGATGAGTGATTTTATTATTCGACAAATTTAAATACGTCAAATTCGTAAGTTCACAAAGACTTTCTCTAATCTCAGAGATTTGATTATTCGCTAAGTTAATACGTGTTAGCTTTTTAAGTTTTCTTATTGCCTCTGGAATATCTGTAATTTTATTTTTAGTTTCAGAATATTCATCATTACTTAAGTCGATTATGAAAAGCTCTGGACAATTATCAAAAATAATTTCAGGGATTTCAGTTAATCCACAATTCCGAAGATCGAGTCGATTCCAACCATGAACAGTTACGTTATGCAAACTATTCTTTATTTTTTCTTGTAATGTCATTTTTATTTATCCTATTTATTTTTGACGTTAATTGCAAAACTTTGTCCTCGAGACTGCGCGGAAAGATGCACACCGAAAACCACTGCTGCCTCGTTTGCAGGTAGCTGATGTTCCGGCTGCTCTTAATTCCTTTGTCAAAATGGAAGTACATTATCTGAATCAGAGTTGGCTGAATTAGTATGATTATTAGTTGCCCTACGAAACTGGAGTTGATCTTGATTTGATAATATCCAAGATTCTCCCTTTTCAGTCAATCGACAAGCAACATATTCTTGTCCATTATTCCAATTGTCAGACTCTTTAAATGATTCAATCATACCATTTCTAACCAGCGTTCTTATGCCAACACTTGTAGCTATATCAGTATAACCAGCTTTATTCATTTCATTCTTTAAACTAAATATAGACGTGCTGTCTTCTGATGAAACCTGATTCTCCATTACTAATATGAGCAGTGCTATCTCATGTCCTTTTAATCCTTCGGTTTCTATAACCGGTGTCGTATTTAGCTGTTTTACTGTTTTTGATTTAAGCTGAAAAGCTTTTATTTTTCTAGTAATTGTATCCCCCAAAGCATTGAAATCACTTGTCGAACTAGTCTTGTATGTAATGACGTGTCTGTGTTGTATGTCAAAAGGAAATTTACCTACTCTTTCGTCTGAACATACCATCACAACGTCTTTGTTGCAGGCAAAAGCAAAGCCAAGTTCATACCAAACATTGGGATTGTCTGTCGTGATTTCTGCAAAGCATAACGTACTCTCAGAAATTCCTTTTTCAATGTCGTCAATTGGAATTCTAACACTTAAATCTTTGTCAATACGATAAGCGTTAAAATCTGCTTTAATAATCGCAGGTTCAAATATATCAACAAATCTTTTGTCAAATTTGTCATTGTCAAAAGGTTGAATTACAAAACATTTTTCCATAGTCGTGATGTTGTTATATTGATGTCTTAAGTTGCCGTTAACTTGTAAAAATTAGGAAATCTTACCCTACTTCCTTCTTCCTCACCCCCTTAAAATACTCTAAATGCGAATCCGGCGCCTAAAATCAGGCCGCCTGGTCGCAATAGCCTTAACACCGCTTCATTCGAACTTGAGAGGACCGAACCATCGGTTGCCCGCCACCTGAAACTCTTTTGAAATACGGTTTTTGTTAATGGTTATTATTTGTCCAAATTGAGATAGTATAATTTTGCGGCTTCCTCGATTTCCTCGTCAAATGAGTCGTCAAATTGGAATGCATATAAAACCCAATCGTCCTTTGGTTTATAGAATTTAAAAGTAAATCTTATAGGCTGACGGTCATATTTTACCAAATATGAATACAGCACAAAGCTGTCCGAAAACTTTTTAGTGGTTATTTGCTCATATCCATTAAATTGTCCCATTACATCTTTTGAAAAGCCGTTTACCTTATTTGCAACATCATTAATATCATCTGTAATTCGTTCTGTCCAGACATTTGTTTTATACATCTCTTTCACTGCCCTCCCTGGGTCTTTTTGATATGTTGAAAAGAAATTGTCGATAATTTTTTGAGGAGTATCCTGAGCAAAACCGCTCATTGAAAGAAAAAAGAATCCAAGTAATAGAATGTTTTTCATAGCAATAATAACTTTAATTTATAAGGTTTGTCGATAAGTTCAATTGTCAATTTGTAATAATATTCTTTCCTTAAAATACCCTAAATGCGAATCCGGCGCCTAAAATCAGGCCGCCTGGTTGCAATAGCCTTAACACCGCTTCATTCGAACTTGAGAGGACCGAACCATCGGTTGTCCGCCACCTGTTCGATTGCAGTGGAATGGCATAACCAAATTCAATGTAAAAAATATTCGCTTTCCCGATTTTCCAATTGCGGTCAACGGCCAGGTTAATTGTACTGGCCGACAGATAATCGACAGTTGTTTCCTGTGTTCCGCCCGACGCAAGCTCAATATCCATTTCTATGCCTTTAAAACCGGGACTATGTGAATATCCCAAACAATACGACCATCCGCCGATTTCTTTGGTATCGTACTTTATACCGATAGAATTCTTAAATCCCCAGCCGCTAAGACCCGTACCACCGCGCACCGAAAAATTTTCGTGAACTTTGAGGGTTCCCGAAACGCCCAGGAATCCGGTAAAATTATCGAAACCGGTTCCAAAGCCCACGTAAACCTGCGGATATTCTGCTGTTTGATTTTCGGTAATCTCTTGCGCATCCACCTTTGTGAGCAAAAACAAGCACAGCAAAAGCAGGATGATTCTTTTAAAACCGGTTGAATAGTTGAAATAATTGGGTGAGGTGCATGGATGGGTATTCATTCGTCAGATTGATTTTTTTTAGGTTTTCCAAATGTATGGAATTCATTATTATATACAATAAATTGTTGTTGTTTTTTATGATCATTTTTTGAACGAAATCACGGATTAAAATCTGTGGCTACAACATGAACCATCCCTACGGGATTTACATGTCAGAGCCGTAGGCTCGGTTCATTTTGTAGGGATGGAATTTATTCCGTCCGGGTTCTTTTATTTACCTAAGTCACCAAATATTGAGCTGTTATCCTTTGCCGTCTGGCTTTAGCCGACGGTTAAAGTTAAGACGAGACATCTGGGCTTTAGCCCAATGGCCTGTGGCTAAAGCCACTGCAATACTCATCAAGCTGTCCGTCAGCTAAAGCTTACGGCAAAGGATAAGTTAGGCACACAACCGGATACTCGTTTTGATGATTTGGCTTTCACCGTTTTCATTAATTCAGGAATAGAAACAACTGGTTTTAGGCAAAAAAAAACAATGAACATGATCTTCGATGCCATTTACAATGATTGTTTTGCAACCGGTTTCATTGATTAGATTCCCAATTACACCAAACAATGTTGGTCGCCAACCTTTGTCAATTACAGCATCTCTGTATTTTACTGCGAAAACACACTGGATGTAAACTTGATGATATGTATTTGCCATGATTATTGGTTTTGTATGTTCCGTTCGCCCCCGGATTAAAATTGCATATGCCCCGTTCCTACGGAACTCATTCATTAATCTATATCGCATGTCCGCGGATTAAAATTCGCGGCTACAAGATGAACCATCCCTACGGGATTAACTTGTAATTGCAACCCACCGGACAACTTCCGCCATCCGGTGAGTATTCATGCTATCACTTAATCGCCTGGTTGATTGGGATCAGTTTCATCGTTTTCGGGTTTATCGTGGCGGACGCCGTAATCAACAATCTTACGTGCATTGAGGTAGGCTGCAAAAAAATCGGGTTTCGAGGTACGAAAAGGAAACATCAGGCGATCTAACTGGTTGACCAACACATCATCGGTCGCTTTGTATAAATCTTTCAACTTTGCATTCGCGGCCTTGCGCTCCGATACCGATACCCGGTGATTGGGTAAATCTTCTTCATACGCTGAAATCTGTCCTTCAAAACCGACCAAATCGGATTCTGAAACCGGATACCCTTCCAATGCAGGCAGGTTATTGCGGGCAATCAAGACAATCCCTTTGCAGGTGGTTGCCAGTTCGCGATCGCGTTGCCGTTGCAGCTCCGATATCGGGAAACTTACCTTCCCCAATAAAATATTGTTTTTTGTACTTGATGCCATGGCATGTAGCATCGATACTATTTCAAATGCCCTGTTAATCAAAGAATTCTGCAAGGCTGTTTTTTCGGCTACCAAACCGGTATTATCCTCGTCGGTAATCATCCGGGTAGCTTCAATTTCAGCAATCAATCCTTCGAGTTGGTTTACCGCATTTACAAAAGGAACTATATCCTCCCACAACGACCGGTTCGATTTTAAAAGCTTCAATACAGCTTTTAACATCATCATCTTGTTCTCCAAACGTTTAATCATAAACTTTTAAAATTAATGTGAATAATAAACAACTGATATTAATAGACTTACATTTCATTTTTCACCAGACTCCCTGCATTTTTCATGCACTGCATCCCATGCTTACACGGCTACTATTCAATTTTACACGGCTGCATCGGACAGTGACACGGCTGCATTTCACTTTTACACGGCTGCATCGGACAGTGACAAGGCTACTTTTCACTTTTACACGGCTGCATCGGACAGTGACACGACTGCATTTCACTTTGCAAGCTCTGCATCGGATGCTGACAAGCCTGCATTTCACAGTGAAAATAATCCGAAGGCCGATCTACACTCCGTTGAGTTATTTAAATGAATATTTTGAGGTTTTAAAGATGAATAAGTGCACAATTTATGATTGACAATTGATTAATCAAAATAATAATATAAAAATTTCATGAACTGTACGATTATCGTGACGAAAGGGTCAATTTGAAGCATGAATGGTAAAGCTTTCCCAAAGTTTTTTTGAGTTTAAAATAAACTTTGGGAAAGCTCATGGCAATTCAAATTAAAAATTTGGGAGAAATAAGCGCAATACCAATTAAATTAATTTCTAAATTAAAATCCGTTGCCGTCAGATCGTAAGATATCAGAAAGCGGCAGAGCCGCAAAATATTTGTAGTAAAAAAGCAGATAAAAGGTGGTAAGGTGCAGCGCACCGCAATACTTGCCTATTTCGGTGCTCCGCACCTTTTGTGTGTATTGCATTATGCTACAAATATCAACGGTGCTCTGCACCTGAAAATGCTTGCTTTATAATACCGATACCAAACATTATTGAGCAAAAAAACCTTAGTAACTTAACTCAACCCCGAAACCTTAACCTTATTTACCTTAATCTTCAAATACCTTCTTTATCGCATTAATCCCGATACCTGGTTGGTCAATCAAAATCACTTTCCCGCCAACCACCTGAACACCTTTATACGGATCATTCGAAATCAGCAGATTGCCATCCAAATCGGCCCATTCGCATTTGGGCGACAACTGCGCCGTGCGGCGCACCGCAATACTATAAATAATAGATGCCTATTTCGGTGCTCTGCACCTTTTGTGTGTATTGTATCATGTGTGCTACAAATATCAACGGTGCTCTGCACCTGAAAATGCTTGCTTTATAATACCGATACCAAACATTATTGAGCAAAAAAACCTTAGTAACATAGATCAACCCCGAAACCTTAACCTTATTTACCTTAATCTTCAAGTACCTTCTTTATCGCATTAATCCCAATACCCGGCTGGTCAATCAAAATCACTTTTCCACCGACCACCTGAACACCTTTATAAGGATCGTTCGAAATCAGCAGATTGCCATCCAGATCGGCCCATTCGCATTTTGGCGACAACTGCGCAGCCGCCGAAACAGCACACGAAGTTTCGGTCATACAGCCGATCATCACTTTCATTCCAAGCGATTCGGCCAATGTCAGCATTTGATGTGCCTCGCGCATCCCGGTGCATTTCATCAGCTTGATGTTTATTCCGGAATACACTCCTTTGGCTTTCATCACATCAGGAAGTCGTTGCACTGATTCATCGCCAATGGTTGGAAGCGGACTGTTTTCTGTCAGCCAGGCCATGTCGTCAATCGCCGTTTTGGGCATCGGCTGCTCCACGAAAACCACGCCTTTTTCCTTTAGCCAGTGAATCATGTCCAGCGCCATTTGCCGGTCGGTCCAACCCTGATTCACATCCACACAAAGCGGCACATTCGTCACCGAACGGATGGTTTCGATCATTTCGCGGTCGGTTTTCTGACCAAGTTTTACTTTCAGTATTTTGTAGGGAATCGCTTCAAGGGTTTTTTGCCTGACAATTTCCATCGTGTCAATTCCAATTGTAAACGAAGTATTCGGGGTATCTGCCGGATCGAAGCCCCATATTTTGTACCACGGCTGCCCCATTATTTTACCGACCAGATCGTGCAATGCAATATCAACCGCCGCTTTGGCAGCGCAGTTTCCCGGCATCACCGAGTCCACATAAGTGAGAATATCGTCCATCTGAAACGGATCTTTGAACTGCCCCAAATCAAGCGATGAAAAGAATTTGGTGGCCGTTTCAACACTTTCGCCCAAATAAGGTGGCATCGAAGCTTCACCATAACCGGTTATGCCGTCGAATTCGATACTTGTCAGCATATCGGGAGTGCTGTTGCGCGAGCTGTTTGCAATCGTAAAAGTATGGTTAAGTCGTAAATCATATTGCACAAAGCGCAAAACCAGCCCTTTTCCTGATTTTTTGGTTGTTTTCTTTTTCATGGCGGCAAAAACTGTTTCAATTCCGGTAAACCCGGCAATGGCTGTTAATCCGGTTGTCCGGATAAAATTACGTCGGTTGAAATCCATATTTTCTGGTATAATTATCAATACTTTTTCCCTGTTAGTTCCTGATGTTGTAAACCATCAGCGCATTGTTGTGCCTGATGAACAATTTTCCGCCGGCAATTACCGGATGAGCCCAGTGCTGTGCGGTTCCAAACGGAACTTTAAATTTACTGATGATGCGAAATTGTTCGGGAGTACCTTCTGCCAAAGCCATTTCGCCGTCTTTTTCAGCATAACAATAGAAAAGTCCGTCGGCATAAATAACAGGGCCACCACCCAATTCCTTGGCAATGTATTTGGTTTGACCGGTTTTGGCATCGATGCAAAACCACTTGGGCTGAATGTGCGCCGATCCGTAAACATGGCCATCTTTCAGAACAAATCCGCTCTGAAGATTAATGAATTCCTTGTTGCGCCATGCAATTTCGGCAGTCTTTCCATCGGGCGAAAGTTTCAGCGAAACCAGACCAGAACTGTCTCTGCGCGATGCACTTGATACAATCAGGTGTCCATCGGCGTAAACTGGTGTGTTGGCATGTATTTTATTGTCCTGAAACTGGTTCACCCTCCAGTACATTTCGCCGCTGTTGGCATCGAGGCCAATGATTGATGTTGAAGTCAGATTTGCCAGCAATCGCTGTCCGTTGTGATTGAATACAATGGGCGAACTGTAAGTTGCTTTTTCCTGAAAAGCAGGGCTCGACCATATTTTTTGTCCGGTGAAGCGGTTCAGGGCAACCATGTTATTTTCTTTTCCTCCGGGAGTGCAATACAATTTGTCACCGTCAATCAGGATAGATTCGGAAAATCCAAATTGTACCGAATCTGCCTGTAAATCTTTAAAGAAATCGATGCTCCAAACCGATTCGCCTGTTTCGGCATTCAGGCAAAAAACCGCTCCGTTGCCACTTTCCACATAAATCAAATCACCGGCAACCGTAGGCGTGGAGCGCGCTCCGGGGAAAATTCCGGTCCAGTCTTTACCGTAATTCTTTTTCCACAATAGTTTTCCACCGGTATCGAATGCGAATAAATAACCTTCCGAATTCAGTGTATCAGGAATTCCGGTCACAAACACTTTTTCGTTTGCCACCACCACACTCCCCTGCCCTGTCCCCAGCTCTTCGAACGACCAAAGCATTTTTGGACCTTCAGCAGGCCATTGCTTCAGCAAATTGGTTTCGGAATAAATACCGTCGCGGTTTGGACCACGCCATTGCGACTGAGCGGTAGCAGAAGCCAGTCCTGAAAAAATTACCACCAGCATTGCCAAAATGATTGGATTCTTCACATTGTAGTTTTTAAGGTTGTCTCAGTTGGTTGCAATTTTAGTCAAAACATTACTGTTTTTATCATGAAGAACCTGTATTTTTAGAATGAAAGTTTAATAACGTATTGTGATTGTCCGTTCAAAAAGAAAGTCCTGCCGAAGCCAGGACTTTCTTTTATCAAAATTTCAATTCCTTAACCCGGAATTTTCTCCACCAGCATTTCGTTTCCGGCACTATTAAAATAAGTGCATGTCATCTTCTGGTGGTCAACTGTCCATTTATTCACGCCGGTTTCAGCGGCATGTTTGCAAAACGTAAAATAATCAGTTTCACCCTGCTGATGGATTTTTAAGTAATGCCTGAATTTTACGGAATCGTCTGCTGCGGCAACATTCTGATTAGCATATTTTGCCTCAGATTTTAACTCACAACCGTCATTCCCATGATATTCGGCATGGCCATCGCTGACAAATACATCGTAGGTCAAAACGCCAAGCCCGATAAGGTCTTGCACATACTTCGGGAAATCGGCCCCACTTTTCACTTTCGAATGTGCTTCTTTAATCTGTTCAATTGTAAACATATCATATAGTTTTAAGTGATTATGGATATCCTTAATATTACCGAATGTCATAAAAGTCATTACATTGTCATTTGGTAGTCATTAAGTTGCCGGGAAATGACAACCGTATGACAAAAAATGACTACAACTGACTGACGTAAAATGCCATATAGGTAAGTAAACTGTCAATAATATAAACATCATCCGGTTGTCATTTGTTTGTCAATTGTTTGATCGCCGGAACAAAAAACGAAACGATACCCAGCACCACAATCATAACTCCTGAAATAATAAAAGCATTGGGAACACCAATCCTGTCGGCAATATAACCTGTTTGCAGCAAGCCAATCATCGACGGCAACAGCGTGACACTTCCGTAGATGGAGAACACCCGCCCCAGTGCTGCCGGATCAATGTTGGTTTGCATATATACCATAAACGCCGCTGAATAAATTGCCATTGAGACACCGCCAAAGAAGGTAAGGACAATAAAAATCCAAAACCCGCTAACAGGCAATATTCCTGTAAAAGCAAATGTCAACCCAAGCAAAATGTACATCGCATTAATCAGCACGATTTCGTTTATTTTCAGCTTTTTAATTCCCATAAAAGCGCCGCCGGTCAGCATTCCAACTCCCCAGGCCACTTCAATCATACTCATTTCGTAGGTTCCTCCTGAAAAATGGTTGATGGTCATTAACGGGAACAATGCAGCGATGGGCATGATGAAGAACGTTGCCAGAATTATAAATACAAACAACCACAACAAGCCCGAGCGACTATATATTTCGTGTAAACCTTCTTTCATTTCGCGGAAAATATCAGGAGCGGGCGCATCAGCTTTCTTTTCGGGATTGGGAATATGTACCAGCAAGAGCGAAACGCTGGCAATAAGGGCGCCAATCACGTCAAAGAACAGCACATAGGTCATATCAAAAACACTGATCAGCAATGCTGCGAGCGCTGGCCCTGCAATGGTACTCACCGACTGAATTACCTGATTGATTCCGGCAATCCGCATCAGTTCCGATTCAGGGGCAAGCAATGGTACCGAAGCATGCATGGCAGGTACATGAAATGCACTTCCCAATGATCGCAATACCAACAAGGCATAAATGTATCCGATTTCGACATTCCCCATCAGAAACAGTACGCCCATGATTGCTGAACAAACAGCGATAAATACATCGGCAACAATCATCGTCCGACGCCGGTTCCAACGGTCGATCAATACTCCTGAAAACGGACCTATCAAAAGTTGGGGCAATAGTGCTGCAATAGTTGCAAGTGCCAAAACCTCCGCAGATTTCGTTTCCATACTCAGCCAGAAAACAACCGCATAACCAACAATTGCACTGCTCAGTGTTGAGAAAAGTTGTCCGGTCCATATAATCGCAAAAACTTTTTTCCAATTAGACATACAAACTTGATTTTATGAATGATGAATGGAACGATCGGTGTGAAATCTCCCCGCTAAAAATGGGAAAAACACTATGATCGGTTCAAAATATAAAAATAATGATTGGCCTTCGGTGAAAACGGAAGGTCAGGAGAAAAAACCGGCAAGTGCCTGGTTTTGATTATTTCCTGTCGCGGTAGTGAAAGAAGGCTACTAACTGGCGCATAATTGTATTGCTATCATTTGAGATAACTGCAAGGCAAATATAAAAAATATCTTTCAAATTAATAATGGCCTCATTTCCTGAAGCACAAGTAAATCAATTGCATGGCCTTGTTCACCATTTCACGTTGTGGTAAAAATATTAAAAATGGTAATTAACTAAGAATGAGGTTCTGTAACGATTGGTGTGGATAAATACTTTAACCCAGACTCACCCCCTCGCACCAAGGTGCTCGCCCCCTCTCTTTTAAAAAGGGAAAGGCCGCCTGTGGACTTCGGGGTGAGTATGAGTTATTCAAAACCAAAGTAAATTTCAGTAGAATAACAGCAAAATAAATTTGAATTTTATAATCTGTCCTATTTACCGATACGATCCGTCATAGAACAAAAATTGATTTAGTTTTTTACAATCCTGTCAGTTACTTTTTTAAGGTATTTTGCAAAGTTTTCAGGAACTTCTTTGGGAACGAATTTTAAATGCTTTGCCGGTTCACCAAACAGAAACCTGTACCAAACAAGTGATCCAAGGAAACAACCAGCCTCATTGGCATGGTGAGAGTCGAAACCCAACTTCTTACTTTTGTCCCAGTAATAACCTTGATGAAGCGAATTTTTCTGATCGGGAAGTTGAGGATAAACCGGGTTTTCGAAATCGAATCCGGCATCTTTCCGGTAAGCCCATTTTTTACTTTCAGCCACTTTTTGAAAAGCATCTCCTACAGGCATTATTTTAATTCCTAAATCGGAAGCAACAGTTTGATAGGCTGCTTTTGATTTTTGCCACATTTCCTTCGAGTTTTTGGCAAACTGATTTTCTGCAATCTGACTAAAATCTTTGGAATCTGACCGGTATGCCCATGTTTGATGAAATACCACCTGAGCATCGGGCTGCAAAGCTTTTATGAAATCGTACAATTTTTGTGCGAAAGGGATATAAGTGCTGACGTCAGCCGAGTTCATTGAATTTTGCTGTAAAGTCACAACATCCCATTTCCCTTCAGACAAAAGCATTCGCAAAGATTTCCCTTTGTATGGTTTGCCTTTTGAATCGTCCGGATTTTTTTCAGCAATTTCTGTTAATTCCCAGTGTTTTTGTAACGAACAGCCGCCAATTTCAGCCCGGCCAATTATGAGTGGATGATTACCTTCTTCAGCCAGTTGCGGCAAATACCTGGCAGCATTTTGCGAGAAACTATTCCCGATCAGAAACAACCGTAAAGTATCTGGTTTATTGAAATTCTGAGCATTGATAAAAGTAAATGTCAGTAAGAATAAAAATGAGAAAAGAGTTCTTAAGAAGTTTTGTCTGTTCATTTGGTGTGTTTATTTTGTGCGTTTATTTTGTGCGTTCATTAAAATCAAAAAACAAAAGTATGTATTAGCGGCCTAAAACGAAAATAACTTTTTGTGGCTGTTGAGGCCAAAAGTTATTTCCCGTTTTATCCGACACACACAAATTGCAGCATGAAAATATCTAAACTCGCTGCATTTACTGTCCGAACAATGGGGAGTAGTATGTGTGTAACCAAGCCTAACAAACGCCTGACAAAAGGTGAACCCAGAGCGAAAATTGATTTCAGCTTTATTTATTTCAAAAATTACCATATTTGCACTCCTAAATAAATTTTCAACCCGGAAATGGCAATTGAGCAAGCTGATTTAGATAATTTCTTCCTTCAACGTTTTAAAAATGGAGATGAGCTTGCTTTTGAAAAAGTCTTTAAAGCGAATCACAGTCAAATTGTAGGTTTTTGTAATCAGTTTATTTCCGATCTGGATAAAGCAAAAAGTCTGACTCAGGAAGTGTTTCTTAATCTTTGGCTCAATCGCGGAAAGATTGAAACCTTGAATGGAATTAAGGCATTTCTTTACACTTTCGCCAAATCGAGCTGTTTAAATTACATACGCCACCGAAAGGTGATCAGCAAATACGAGGATAGGCAACTTCAGAAAAAGGAAGAAGAAATAAATCGCGAAGTTCTCGAATCGTTTGATTTCAATTCACTCGAGTTTTCCGAGCTTGAGGAATTAATTCAACAGGCAATCAATGATTTACCCGAAAAATGCCGTCAGGTTTTTATCATGAGTCGCCTGGATGGGAAAAAGAATAAGGAAATATCCGAAGAACTGGATATTTCGGTGAAAGCGGTCGAAGCCAATATGACCCGGGCATTAAAGACTTTAAAATCAAAATTATCAGAGTATCTTCCTGCCATTCTCGTACAACTCATCATGCATCATATTTCCTGAAAATCATACTCTTTTAAGGATTTGATATTTTTTTTTCGATTCAATATAGGGTTGAGACTTACAACGGTTTACCTATTACAGAACAAAAATATATCATGGACCATTCAATAATCAACAAATATCTGGCAGGTGAAGCTTCAGAAACTGAAGTTCAGGAAGTTTTTCGATGGATCGATTCTGATCCGGAAAACCGAAACGAGTTTATTCAGTACAAGAAAATCTGGGCCTTAACCTCCAAGTCAACTGAAAATCAGGACAAAACATGGAATGCAATTTCTACTAAATTGGGAAGTCAAAAGAAACAGCTAAGTATCACCCGTTACTGGATGGTCGCAGCAGGATTTGTTTTAGTGTTTGGTTTAGGGATGTTGATGCAATATATTCTTCCACAAAAATCTCAGGAACAGTTTTCTTATTTGGCTGAAACACGAATTGAAGTTCCACTCGGACAGATGTCGAATGTAGTTTTACCTGATGGTACAACTGTTCAATTAAATTCAGGAACGAAATTAATTTACTCCGGAAAATTTAATTCAGGTGAACGAATCGTGAGCCTCGAAGGTGAAGCTTTTTTTGATGTAACCAACGATCCGGCGCATCCATTTGTAATAAAAACCAAAGCCCTGGATTTTAAAGTTTACGGAACCTCGTTTAACATTCAGGCTTATCCTGACGATAAGTTGATTAGTACAACTTTAGTTGAAGGTAGTCTGGGAATCATTGGTAAAAATGGTAGTGAACTTGTGAAGCTGGTTCCCGGCGAAAATGCAACTTACAGGCAAGATGACCGGGAACTACTGGTAGGCAAAGTTAACCTGGAGATATACACCTCTTGGAAAGATGGTCTTGTTACATTCAGAAATGAGAAACTGAAGGATATTGCCCGAAAAATTGAACGATGGTATAACGTTGAAATTGTAATTAACAATGCCAGCCTGGGTGAAGAAATATATCTGGGAACAATCATGAAAAACAAGCCAGTTGACCAGATTTTGGAAGTTTTTTCATTGACTTCATCGCTGAAGTACAGGATTGTTACACGAGCCAATGAGCGCAATCTAATCTATTGGGATAAAAAATCTAACTAAAATAAAATTTATGAAAGAATTAAAATCTGGCTAAAAAAAAGCAGACCGAAAATACTGGACATATTTCCGGTCTGTAAATCAGGGATAAAAAGTTTAAGAATTATCCCACATCACGGTAAATAAAAAGCCTTCTGGACAAAGGCTGGTATTCACGTAAAACATTTCAAATTTATGAAAAAATCGGATTGGATTCCATTAAAGGTGGAATTTGTAAAAATTATGCGCATTATGAGAATAACTGCTGTCATTGTGTTCCTGTTAAGTATGAATGTATATGCCGAATCGTTTGGTCAAGTCGGAAAGATTAACCTGAAGATGAACGCTAACATCAAGGAAGTTTTTGAACAGTTGGAAAAAGTTTCAGGTTATCGTTTTGTCCTGAAATATGACCAAACTGTTCTTGACAAAAAAGTTGAGATCAATTTTATCAACGAAAAGATTGATAAAGTGCTTGATGATTTGCTAAAGGATACTGGTTTTACCTATAAGGTGATAGATAGGTATATTGCCATCATACCGACTACTGAATCAAACGGCCTTTTGCAACAACAAAAATCAGTTTCCGGTAAAGTAACAGACCCTTCCGGAGCCTCACTTCCTGGTGTTGCTATCGTTATAAAAGGCACCACAATTGGAGCCATTACCGATACCAATGGAAACTATTCAATTTCCAACATTCCTGAAAATTCCATTTTGCAGTTTTCATTCATGGGGATGAAAGCCCAGGAAATTCCCATTGGTAATAAAACTTCAATTAATGTTACGATGAATGAAGAGTCAATCGGAATTGAAGAAGTTGTTGCTATTGGGTATGGAACTACTAAAAAAAGTGACCTTACTGGTTCTGTTACTAAAATATTGATGAATGAAATGAAAGACATTCCGGCTAATTCGATAGCAACAGTATTGCAAGGTCGTGCCGCCGGATTACAGGTTATCTCGTCTTCACAGGATCCCGGTGCCGGATCAACCATAAGAATACGTGGTGCAAGCTCACTGAGAGGATCAAACTCGCCGCTTGTAGTAATTGACGGATTTCCTTTGGGTACAGATGATCTTCAACAAGTTAACCCTTCAGACATTGAGTCCATTGAAATTTTAAAAGATGCTTCAGCCTCGGCTATTTACGGTTCAAGAGGAGCCAATGGTGTTATTATCGTAACAACAAAGAAGGCTAAATCAGGGCAAACTAAAATAAGCGTGCAACAGCAGGTAACTGTTTCTGAATTTACTTCCGAATTAAACCTCTGGAGAAATCCTGTTTTAATGGCTCAGCTCAACAATGAATCAAGAATTAATGGTGGTTTTCCGGCACAATACATTGGTGCAGTTTCTCCAACAGGTATTTACTATCCTTCCGTAGAAGAATTATCCAATGGAACATGGCCTCACAATACCAGATGGGATGATATTGTATTCAGAAAAACTCCCATTTCGAATAACACTACATTAAATATTTCCAGTTCAAATGAAAAAACAAATTTCAATTTGAGTGGGAATTATTATACTGACAAAGGTGTCTATATTGAAGACGATTTTTCGAAGTTGAATTACAATGTTAAAATCAGCCAGAAAATATTTGATAACTTGAAGGTGACTTTTTCCAATATCCTAACAAGTGGAAAAAGAAACAACAATGGAGGCCTGGCATACTGGAGAAGTCCAATTATTCCGGTTTATAATGAAGATGGAAGTTATTATCGCAACAACAATAATGATTTCGATCATCCTATACCCATTACAAAAAAACGGATTAATAAAAACAAATCGCTGGATGTTTTGTCTTTTCTGGACACAGAGTTCAAAATCGTACCATCGCTAATACTCACATCAAGGTTTAACTATAAGAGTGGCAGCTCAATAAATGATCAATATCAACCCAAATTGTACACTGAAAGCGGGCAATTTAATAATGGAGCTGCCTCAATCAGCAACTATCAGGGAAATGTGTTTGTCTCTGAAACTTATCTGAATTTCAATAAAACATTTGGAACGATTCATCAATTTGGAGCAATGTTAGGTCATTCATATCAAAATGATCTTGTGAGAACCTCAAATCTAGGTGCTTATGATTTCGTGAATGAAACTCTAAATAATGAAAATCTTGGGGCTGGAAATCCGCAACTTAATACATTGGGTAATAGCCTTACAAAGACTCAGTTAGTATCCGGAATATTTCGGGCAAACTATATTTACAACAATAAATATCTATTAACCGTAACATCAAGAGCCGATGGATCTTCGAAGTTCGGTGATAACAACAAATGGGCCTATTTCCCATCCGGAGCTCTTAGCTGGAAAGCCCATGAAGAAAATTTCGTCAAAAATTTAAATTTCTTCGATGAATTGAAAATCAGAGGTAGCTACGGAATTTCAGGAAATCAGGGTATTTCACCCTATCAAACCCTTAGCCGATACGGTATCAGTAAATACTTTAACGATGGGAATTGGGTCACAGCCATTGGACCAGGCATGGAAGTCGGACGGACAGGACAGGATGGAATTGAAGTACTTTGGGGCGGAATCCCAAATCCGGATTTACGTTGGGAAACCACTGCCCAAACGGACATTGGGTTAGACATGGGAATTCTGAAAAATCGTTTGCAAATCATTTTTGATTACTATGAAAAACGTACTGACGATCTGCTGCAACAAAGAATATTGCCAACATCATCGGGTTACGACAGGATGTTGATAAACGATGGTGCAATAGTCAACAAAGGAATTGAGCTAACTTTGGATGGAAAGATCATATCAGGCAGGGATTTACAATTGAACGCAACGCTCATTTTTTCCAAAAACAAAAATGAAGTGACCGATTTGGGAAATACACAGGAATCTGGTCTTTTGACTGATAAAAATACTGGAATGCAATTTCAGTATTATGGAAATAGTATTGAAATGTATCGGGGCTATCCAAATATTCTGGCAATCGGTCAACCTGTAAATGCCTACTATGGTTTCGTTACTGATGGCATTGTTCAAAGTCTGGACGAAGGAATAGCTGCCGGTCTCGATGGCGATTATGCCCAGCCGGGAGAATTCAAATATGTTGATATTGATAACAGTGGAACGATCGATGAAAATGACCGCCAGATTATCGGAGACCCCAATCCTGATTTTACTGCAAGTTTAAACTTAAGCCTGAATTATAAAAAATTCGACGCAAGTATATTCTTCAATGGAGTCTTTGGAAATGATGTTTTGAATACACAATCTTTTGGTCAGCCCAGTAATTCTCCTTTGCGATGGACGATGGATAATCCAACAAATGATTATCCCAGTTTGCGCGATGGTCGTCAGGTTAGATTCTCTGATTGGTGGATCGAAGACGGCTCTTTTGTCCGGATCCAGAATCTAAACCTTGGATATACGATGAACTTAAGATCGAAGATGACTGCCCGTTTATTTATGAATGCTTCCAATCTATTCACTTTCACCAAATTTGATGGATATGATCCCGAAGTCGGAACCGATGGCCGATATTATGGAGGATATCCTCGTTTGAGAAAATGGTCATTCGGATTAAACTTAACATTTTAAAAGATTACTATTATGAAAACGATATTCAAGCTATTATTGATCGTTGGGGTCATACTTCTTAATTCCTGCGATTTAAGTGAAGAACCTTATGGATTCTATTCAGAAGATAATTTCTACAAATCTCCTGAAGATGCCCAGGCAGCCGTAATTTACGCCTACGATGCCCTTACCTTCCTGGAATACTCCAGAACCATATTTTACCTGGGCGATATGCCCACTGAACAATGTGGACCAAAGGCAGATGAAGGATCGGGAAACCGCGATTTAAACAACTGGAATACAGCAAACTTTCCGACAAACGCCAGTTTGGTCAATTTTTTCAAATATGCCTATATCGCAATTAACCGGTCGAACGCCATATTGGAAAAAATACCGGATGCCAGCTTTTCCCAGGAAAATAAAGATCAGTACATGGGTGAAGCCTATTTTCTTAGAGCCTGGAATTACTTCAATTTGGTGCGACATTTCGGAAAAGTACCAATGCATAAATCACTGGTAACCAACTTATCGCAGACAGCGGCACCTTTGGCTGCTGATTTGGATGAAGTTTATGACCTTATTATGGGAGACTGCGAAAAGGCTATCAGTTTATTGAAAATCAATCAGGTAACTGGCCGTGCCGATAAAGTGGCAGCACAGTCACTTGCAGCGAAGGCATATCTCTTTATTGCCTCTGCAAAGGAGCACAATGTTCCTTTGTACAAGGATATGAGACGTGATATCTCTATGATGTACGACAGCGCCGCTTTTTATTCAGGCCAGGTGGTTAAAAACCAGTCTAAATATGGTTTCAGCAGCAATTTATTAGACATTTATGATGTGGATAAACCCAAAGGTCCGGAACATATTTTCCTGATGTCAATGGACAGGACCGGTCTGATTGAAGGTGATTATTCGAAAATTTCCAAATTATTCATTCCATATATTGCCGGTGGAGATATTTATCTGGATAACACGAATGGGACATTCACTAAATCTCATGATGGATGGAGCGTTTTTCAAACTCAGGAAAGTTTCTACAATACTTTCGAATCAAATGATTTGAGGGCACAGCTTCTTATTGTCAGCGAAGTTTTTGATTCCAAAGGTGCTTCGATTGCCAAATATCCAGCCAAGATCCCTTACCGGTTTTCAAGGAAATATGTCGATCCGAAATTTATCAACGACAAGACAAGTACAAAACCATTCCTGATCAGGTACTCTGATGTTGCGTTGGTTTATGCTGAAGCAGTTGGCCCAACTACAGAGGGTTATGCACAGGTAAACGCAATAAGAGCGAGGGCAGGTTTGGGAGAACTTCAACCAGGTCTTTCCATCTCAGAATTTAGAAAAAAAGTGTGGCAGGAAAGAAGCTGGGAATTACACTATGAAGGAAACAGACTTCATGATTTAAGAAGGTTTAATGAGGTGAACAAAGTGGTGGAAGAAGCTGTCGGGTTAAGTTCAGAACAGGTCACTTTTTATCCTATTCCACAAGTTGAGATTGATTTAAACCAGGCATTATAAGTTAATCACTCCTAAAGATTATTGTTATGAAAAATATAAAATATGCACTATTACTGTTGATGTTAATAAGTCAATTCGCTTGTGTAATTGATCCCTTAAAGGAAATAGAAGAAGGTGATTGGAACAACGAGAGAAATGTGATCAATATTAAACTGGAAAACCAGGTAGGTAAAGCAGTGATTGAAAGAATAGATGATCAGAAAGGAATTATCAACCTTACGATCAATGTAGATGCTGTTCCTGATTTGAGTAGTATAAAAATGAGTAGTATTCAATTGTCGTATGGGGCTACCTCTTCAGTAAACATTGGTGATCCTTTAAACTTTGAAAATGCTTCAAAGAGTACTACAATGACAGTTACCTCTCCAACTGGTAAGACCAGGGAATACACCATTATTGCAACATCCTTTAAAGAAACGATTCTTGGTACGTATAAAATTACAGATCTAATTGTTTACGGAGGAACCGGCCCTGAATATGGAGGAGGTGGAGTGATGGCAATGACATCGAAACCATGGATCTGGCCAGAAACAGGCGGCCCGGCTGCAGAGCTTGACAATACCCTCACCTTTACACTCTCAGGAATTACTGATGAGGGGAATACATACGGCAAAGTTGTGAATAATGCCGGAACCGATGGTTTATTTGCGGACTTTACATACATATTAGATCCTGTAACCGATGTAAGTAATCATTACAGGAAAATACCAACAGAGGAAGGTGAATGGAGCCGAAACTATACCACAGGTGCCATCTCGTTTACATTTCCTGATGGCAAAACAACTTCCTGTACCTTCATCGGAGCTGGTACGGAAGATCTGGGGAATGGCAAATCAAAAATCACAACATCCAACGCCTTCAGATTTACTTTAAGCGGAAAGGATGACTGGGATAAAATTTACAGCGACTACGACAAATTTGTAAAGCGCCCAAGAGTTCTATGGATTGATGTTACTCCGCAATAGTGAATTGATTTTTTGAGGAAAAACTAAGAACCTCCCCTGGTTCTTAGTTTTTCTTTTCTCCTGAAATATGGATTTTGTTGGTCTGCTGGCTGTCATTGTCAGAGCAAGGATCTTGCCCCACATTTAACATTACTAATTATGAAACGAATGAATACGATATTAATTCTTTTGACGCTTTTACTAAACGCATGTTCCTCCAAGGAGAAAACAGAAGTAGCGCCTCCTGTTGAAGAACAAACGGTTACTTTGCAAATTTTAGATAAAAACGCGACGGATGAAACCAAAGCATTGTATTCTAATCTTTGGAAAATCCAATCTACAGGCTTTATGTTTGGCCATCACGACGATTTGATTTACGGAAGAGAGTGGAGCACTGAACAGGGTCGCTCAGATGTAAAAGAAATTTGCGGGGATTATCCAGCCGTTTTCAGCTTGGATTTTGCTGAAATCATGGATGAGCGCCATACAACCAGCACCCTGAATGTGCACCGGAAAAGAACAATTCTGGAAGCCCGTGCAAGAGGTGAAGTAATTACAGCCTGCGCACATATAAATAATCCGCTGACTGGTGGTGACTCCTGGGATAATTCCAGTAACACCGTGGTAAAGAAGATTCTGGAAGAAGGTTCTGATGTAAATATTAAATTTAAATCATGGCTCGATAATTTGGCTGTTTTCGTACTCGATCTGAAAGACAGTAACGGGAAACTGATCCCGGTCATCTTTAGGCCTTTCCACGAACATACCCAAACATGGTCATGGTGGGGATCGAGCTGTACCACTGCAAATGAGTTTGTTTCATTGTGGCGGTTTACAATTGACTATTTAAAAAATCAGAAAGGTGTTCACAATCTTATTTATGCCATATCACCCCAATTAGACTCTCCGGGTTCTGTCGATAACATCCTGTTCCGGTGGCCAGGTGACAATTATGTGGATTTTATTGGCATGGATTGTTATCACGGAAACAATACCAATGCATTTACTACCAACATCAAAAATTTGGCTCAACTTTCGAAAGACAAAATGAAACCATGCGGGGTAACTGAAACAGGAATAGAAGGTATCCGGAAAGATGGAATTGAAATTAGTGACTATTGGACCAAACAAATGTATACGCCTGTGGCAGGAAAAAAGATAAGTATGGTGGTCATGTGGAGAAATAAATACGATCCCAACCATACAGGCTATCATTATTACGGTCCATGGTCCGGACATGCCTCCGCCCCCGATTTCGTGAAATTCTACCAGAGCGCCTATACCCTCTTCAGTAAAGATTTACCGGATATGTATAAAATGGCTGAAGGTATATTGGTAGAATAAGCTGATTCGATGATAGATGAGAACATATTTGTCCATCTGCCCCAAGTATAATACCGTCATATAAATGTATAATCATGAAACCAATGAACCATATAGGATTTGCTATATTACTATGTCTTGTCACATTGAAACTGGATGCACAAATTCTGAAAACTGATTTAATAAGTAAATCAGTCAGTCAATATCAAAAAGCCGAATGGGAAGTTGTATTAAACACGACCTGGAACAATCCATATGCTTTTAACGAGATTGCTTTAGATATGAATCTCACTGCGCCTTCCGGGAAACAGATCTTATTACCATGCTATTACGAATCGGGGAAAAGTGCAGGAGAGTCAGTTTGGAAAGCACGCTTTACAGCTCGCGAAACCGGAACTTATTCCTATCAGTTTGTATTGAAGAAAGACGGAAAAGTGGTTTCAAATACTCCAAATGCTGTGTTTAATGTTGCAGCAACTTCTGCCAGAGGATTTTTAAGTCCCAATAATTTGTGGACTTTTCGCTACGACAATGGTGAATTGTTTCGTGGTATAGGTGAAAACATTTGTTGGGAATCGAGAGACTCGGATGACTCAAAATTTTTCAAAACGCTGCATGAAGAAAAACGTTTTAATTATGATTTTATGCTGACAAAATTGGCCGCCAATGGTGGTAATTTTTTTCGGACCTGGATGATTTACTGGAACCTGCCTGTTGATTGGAAGACTGTTAAAAACAACAGCCGGTATCAAAATTCCACTTCACTATACAACGAAAGCGGAATGAAGCGAATGGATCAACTTGTTCAACTTTGCGACTCGCTGGGAATTCACATGATGCTGGCACTCGAAAGTCATGCAGGTTATTTGGGAACTGGCTGGGAACTGAACAACTATAATACAGCCAATGGCGGTCCGGCAAAAACTCCGTATGAATTTTTTACCCTAATAGAAGCAAAACAACAATACAAAAACAAACTTCGCCTGATGGTGGCACGATATGGTTATAGCCCCTCAATAGGTGCATGGGAGTTTTTTAATGAAATTGACAATGCCATGTACAATGGAAAACCTGAAGATCAATTGCCTGCATCAATAATCACAGCCTGGCACGATGAAATGAGTACATTTCTGAAAAGCATCGATCCTTTTGGACACATGGTAACAACAAGTATTTCGCACCGCGATGTTGAAGGAATGAACGACTTGAAAAACATTGACTTCAATCAAAAACACATTTACAAAAACACGGCCGGAATTCCTGCAACTATTAATGAATATACAGGGAAACACAACAAACCCTATGTGATCGGCGAATCAGGTTTCGAGTGGGACTGGAGTAAAAACTTTAACGATATTGCTGATGAGATGGATAGCGATTTTAAACGGGCTTTATGGTATGGATTATTCAATCCAACACCTGTTCTGCCTATGTCGTGGTGGTGGGAATTTTTTGAAAACCGCGGCATGACCAGCTATTTCAATCAGGTTAGCAAAATGAACCGTTTGATGCTAAAGGCCGGTGATGGTCAATTTAAATCGATTGAAGTCAATGTTGTTCAGGAGGAATGGAAAACATACGGTGTTCAAAGCGGAAACACAAAATTTGTTTACTTATACAATCCAACTGAAACAACTTCAGGCATCGAATTTACAATGAGCGAAACTCCCGAAAAGTCAGGAGAAATGAAGCTCTTTAATTGCGAATCAGGTAGTTATTCGAAATCTAAATATATCGTAATGCCTGATAATCGCATTCGGATTGAAAGTCAAAAATTACTATCAAAAATGGATGTGATATTGATTTTTGATTAATTGATAGTTGATTAACACAATTTGGAAAAATGGATGCGAAATAAACAACAAATTCCTGCATTTATCGAACACAAAAAATCCTTCAAAATCAGCGACTTTGAAGGATTTTTAAATTCTGAGTGGAGCTCGAGGATCTGAAACTTTTTCAGCTTGAAAATTTCTAATTGTTATGCGGTAATCTTTCGCAAGACATTAAAGATCATAATATTACACATGCATACTCGCAACAATTTTTTTATCAATTATTTATATTTTTTGTCATGTACTAAAGTTCATTTCTATGAACCAATAGAGTTAAGCAGATTGATATTTTATCCATAAAATGATGAAAAATTAGTAGAAATCTTACATTTGCCTGTACGATTGCAGGATTAAAGAATCCACCCTCTAAGAAGGTGGACTTAAATTGCCCCTGCAATGGGCTGACAGAAAATCTTTATTTTATATTTAATATGACTTAAAATTTAAAAGCAGTTCAGATCTTGATTGCATTTTTTTTCAGGTAAAGCCAATTTACAAATTGTAATCGTCTAAGTTGATGGATTCAAACATTTACAATAAACTCTCTTGAAAAACCAACAAACTCATACAGAACAGCAGTTGATCAGCTTATTGCGCAACGGATCGCAATTTGCTTTCGAACGTTTGTTCGAAAATTACAGCCAGAAATTGTACCGGTTTTCGTTGTCGTACCTAAAATCGGAAACCGAAGCGGAAGAGATTGTTCAGGATGTCTTTCTGAAATTATGGGAAAACCGGGAAAAGCTCCGGAACGAGACTTCGTTCCAATCCTACTTATTTACAATTGCATTTAATGATATCCACAAACATTTTAACAAAAAAGCACGCGATGAACGCTACCGAACCGAGATCCTCGATTCTTTATCGGGCGAAAATCCTGCTATCGAAACAAATCCTGATTTTGAAGCTTTGGTAATTAAGCTCGAATCGCTGATCGAACAAATGCCCGAACGCCGTAAAGAAATTTTCAGGAAACGGAAAAAAGAAGCGAAGTCAGTGAAAGACATAGCCAGAGAAATGAGCATATCACCCAAAACTGTTGAAAATCAGATTACAGAAGCCATGAATTTTCTAAAAAAAGAATTCGGCAACGACCGGATCTCAGGCTTACTTTTCTTTTACGTTTTTCTGGAATAAAAAAAAATCAATTTTCGGATAGGGGTTTTTCACAATTCAGGATATAACGATCACAATTCAGCAATAAAATTGTGTTTCGTAAAAACATGAAAGAACCGATTGACTATAAAATTCTCCGGAAATTCGTCCTAGGGAAATATTCCTTGAAGGATTTCAAACTGGTAAGCCGCTGGTTTGAAGACAAAAGCAGCGAGGCCGATTTAAAAATTGCCATTCAGCAACATTGGCACGAGTTTTCCGAAGATTTCTCAGGAAACCCAAAAGACCTGACTTCGGTACTTAACCAACTCAAACAAAAAATTGCCAAAGAGCGGCCTGTAGTTAACTTCAGAAAAAAAATACAGAAATTTTATACTCGGGCAGCTGCAATTCTGCTTCTTCCGCTAATACTCTATTCTGTCTATTCCGTCTATTCGACGTTCCAAAAAGTTACATCTTATGAAATTTCCTCTTTGGTCGAGATCGTTTCACCTCATGGCGCCCGAACCCATTTCCAGTTACCTGACGGATCGCAGGGTTGGCTGAATAGTGGGTCAATACTTAAATACAAAACAGACTTTCAGCAAAAACGTACTGTTCAGCTTATAGGTGAAGCCTGGTTTGAAGTCGCTCATGATGAAAAAAGTCAATTTATAGTGGGAACACCTCATCTTGATGTCCAGGTTTTGGGAACCAAATTTAACGTGGCAGCTTTTCCTGAAGAAAAGGTGACAGAAGTGGTTCTACAGGAAGGCAAAGTGAAAGTAAACGGATACAATGGTCTTTTCACTGTAGATATGAAACCGGACGAAAAATTCACTTACAATAGAGACACACAATCAGGCACGATACAAACCGTAAATGCCGGGCAGTTTAGTTCATGGAAAGACGGATTGCTCGTTTTCAGGAACGAACCACTTTCGGAAGTTTTGAAACGGATTGGCCGATGGTACAATGTAGAGTTTGTAATTACCGACCCTGAAATTTCGAAATTCAGGTACAGGGCCACTTTTCAGGAAGAACAAATAGAAGAAGTGATACGTTTGATTTCACTTACGGCGCCGATCAGCTATTCTTTCAAAAAAAGGGAAATGGGCGAAGACGGCGTTTTCAAGAAGCGAATAATTACGATTAAACGAAAAATATAAATTAAAACATTGGAGAGACACGATTTATCGGGTCTGATTGCAGAAAAAAAATCAGGAAAGTATTGCGAGTACTTCCCTGACCAGTAAATGTAGCGAACAAAAAACGGTAAAATTTTAATTAACACTACAAATGTAAAACTATGAAAAAAAATCGAGAACCTTGGGTTAGCGATAGCTATGCCCTTAAAAAATGTTTGGCCATGATGAGATGGAGTTTATTTTTCTTTTTTCTGAGTATCATTCAGGTACTTGCTGTTGACAGTTACTCGCAGCAAACACGATTAACACTAAAATTTAACCAGACCAGTTTGGAAAGTGTTTTGAACGAGATTGAGAATAAAAGTGAATTTTATTTTCTGTACAACCAGGATTTTGTCAACACCAAACAAAATGTTGACCTGGATGTAAAAAGCGCCAAAATTGAAGATGTTCTGAATTCGTTGCTGAAGAGTACTGATATCAAATACACCATCTCCGATCGTCAGATTGTTCTCACCAATTCCGACAATGTATCCGGCCTCAACCGGTTGTCGGTCCAACAAAGTAAAATTTCCGGAAAAGTTACCGGCACTTCCGGCGAGGCTTTGACAGGTGTAACGGTTGCCGTGAAGGGAACTTCAGGCGGAACCATTACCGACAACAACGGAAATTTCCAGTTAAACCTTCCTGCCGATGCCAAAACGCTGGTTTTTTCGTTTGTGGGAATGAAATCACAGGAAGTTGCAATTGCCGGTAAAACTACTTTCAATATCGAGTTAGAAGAAGAATCAATTGGCATTGATGAAGTTGTTGCCATTGGTTACGGCACGGCAAAGAAAAGAGATTTGACAGGATCAGTCGGATCGGTGAAAGCCGAAAGTATCGTTCGTTCCAACCCGGTTCAACCGGCCAAAGCCCTTCAGGGTCAAGTTTCGGGGGTAAACGTAAAAAAAGTCAACTCACGTCCGGGATCGGATTATACGATTGATATACGCGGTGTATCGTCCATCAGCTTTAGCAGCGAACCTTTGGTTGTAATTGACGGGGTGATGGGTGGAAAACTAAATACACTGAATCCAAGCGACATTGAAACCATGGACGTTTTAAAAGATGCATCTTCGGCTGCCATATATGGTGCACGCGGTGCAAACGGTGTAATAATTATTACCACAAAAAAAGGGGTAAAAGGAAAAACAAAAGTTACCTACGAAGGATATGCAGGTATAAAAGTTCCGACCAGTCTGCCTGATCTGATGACCGCACAGGAGTTTTATCGTGCCTACAACGATGTGGTGAAAGCCGAAAATCCGAATGCCCAAATCATCTGGACAACAGCCCAACAGGAAAATGTTGACGCTGGCAGATCAGTAAACTGGGTGGACGAGGTGACCGATCCTTCCGCTCAAACCAGCCATGTGGTTGCCCTTTCAGGAGGAAATGAAAATACAACCCATTATTTCTCAACTGGTTATTTGAGCGAAAAAGGAAACCTGCTCAATACAGGTTATCAACGCTTTAACCTGAAAGGAAGCATTGACAGCAAACTTAACAATGTGGTGAAGGTTGGTTTTACGACCTATTACACTTTCAGTGTGCTGAATCTGGGAGCAATGGAAACTTTGCGTAGCGCTTACCGGGCACGTCCGACAGGATCAATTTATTACGATGAATTGTCGAATCCGACCGAAACGAATGACAGGAATTTAAACGGTTATGCATACTGGATGGGAATCAAAGATGACCAGGTTCAGAACCCGATTTTAGAAGTGCAGGACGATAGTTTTGATGATGAAACCCGTGTTTCAAACTTTTTGGGCAATGGTTACATCGAATTGGAACCGGTCAAAGGATTGACTTTCAAATCGTCTATGTCTGCATCAGTATTCAATAGCCGAAGGGGCGAATACCGCGGACCGGACACAAAAAGCAGGCTCAACAAATTGGCAAGCGCTGCCTATCAAACCAATTTAAACAGCTCTTATACCTGGGACAATATTCTAAACTATAAACTCACATCAGGGGCACACAATTTAAATCTTACAGCTGCACAGAGCGCCCTTCAGGAAAGATTCGAATTGTCAGAAATTAAAGTTGAAAACCTGGCTTACAACTCCAGCTTTTACGCTGTAAATACAGCAGCTTTGATCAATGGAGTAGCCAGCAATTTGAAAGAACGTTCGATTTTATCCTTTATGGGGCGTTTAAATTATAGTTATAATGAAAAATACTTATTAACCGTAACCGGACGCTACGACGGATCATCGGTGCTTGCGGAAGGTAACAAATGGGCTTTTTTCCCATCAGTTGCCGGTGCCTGGCGGGCTGGAGAAGAGGAATTCATTAAAAGTTTGGACCTTTTCTCTGATTTGAAAGTGCGTTTAAGCTATGGAGAAGTTGGAAACGATGTTGTTGCACCATACAGTACTCAGGCTTTCCTAAGAAATACAGCGTATGATTTTAATGGTTCTGCGGCCTATGGTTACGCCCCGAATAACATTGGAAATACCAATTTAAAATGGGAAAACAGTTCTGAAATCAATCTCGGTTTAAACATGGGCTTTCTGAAAAACAGGATAATGGTAGATCTTGAATTTTATGACAAAACAACCAACGACCTTATCCAGAATGTTGCGATACCAACTTCCCTCGGATTTGGAACTGTAACTGCCAATGTGGGCAAAATACAAAACCGTGGCTTTGAATTTACGCTTAATTCAGTAAACATTCAGAAAGAAAATTTCAGATGGAGCACCAACCTGAACTTCTCTACCAACCACAATGAAATTCTGGAACTATACGGCGGTACTGTTACCGAAGACAAAGCCAATAAACTGTTTGTGGGCGAGTCGTTAAGATCAAATTTCTATTACGAATTTGATGGAATATGGCAATTGGATGAAAAAGATGAAGCTGCAAAATACGGCCAGGTGCCCGGTTCAGTAAAAGTAGTTGACCAAAACAAAGATGGTAAGATATCCTCTTCCGCCGACATCGATGACCGTGTTGTTCTTGGCAATGAATTGCCAAAGTGGATGGCAGGTATCAGCAATACCTTCAAATATAAAAACTGGGATTTCTCATTCTTTGTATATACCCGTCAGGGTGTTCAGTTCCGCAACTCACTGTTGCAGGGAACAATGGGTGAATTGGGAAGTAACCGTTACAACCCTGAACTATTGGACTGAAACCAACCCTACCAATGATTATTTCGGGGTATGGCAAGGCAATCTATACCGTGAAGCAATTCAGTACAAAAATGCTGATTTCTGGAGGCTTTCAAATGCCACCCTGGGTTACAATCTACCGAATTCAGCGCTTGAAAAAATTAAATTCAGCAACTTGAGATTCTATGTACAGGCTAACAATCCATTTGTTTACACGAAAGAAAAAAATATTTGGATGGATCCTGAATTCAATTCAGGAACTTATCAGGATGATGTTCCTAATGCCGTTTATTCTATTGGAATAAGCGCTTCCTTCTAAATTTAATTATTCAATAAAAAAATACAAAATACAATGAAAAAATATAAAATACGGAATTTCATCCTGTCTGCTCTTCTGGTATTTTTGGGTACAGGATGTCAGGATTTCCTGAAAGAGGAATCAGTCTCCAATATAACTGCCAATTCTTATATAACAACAGAAGCAGGTTACGAGGATTTGGTGAAATCTTGCTATCCGCTTTTACGCGATTTCATACTTAACCATCCGCTTGCCTTACCGGGAACAGACCTATTCCAAGCTAGCTCCTGGGACTCAAAATCACTTGGTGACGGACCTGCTTTAGATACATATAACGTCAATTTAACATCAGCATCGAGTGAAGTTTCTGCCTTTTGGGACATCCTTTACCGCGAGATCGGCCGCACCAATTCAGCGATTGAGCGTGGTGAAGCCATCACTTATGCCGATCCTGCAAAAAAGGCTGCGCGGATGTCAGAAGCCAAATTCCTACGTGCTTTGAGCTACTTCTATTTAGTGCAAACATGGGGCGATGTACCCATGCCACTTACTGAAACCGTTGCGGCTAACAACGAAGTAATGAGGGTTCCTTCAGCAGAAGTTTATGCGCAGATTATTAAAGACCTGACCGAAGCCGAAGCTGCACTGCCGGTAACCGCCACCGATTACGGACGTGTAACCAAAGGCGCTGCACAATTCCTTTTGTCTAAAGTTTACCTTACCCGTGGCTGGAATTTCAACAATTCGCTTGGCGGTACAGCAGCCGATTTTAAGACTGCACTTACCTGGGCCGACAAAGTGATTGCGGCCTACCCGCTGGTTCCAAAATACAACACACTTTTCCCAAAACGTGAAACAAACCCGTTGAAACAATACACAGGAGCACAAAATGACCGTAACTCTGAAGTCGTGTTTGCAATTCAATACAACAGCGATGTACTTACCAACGCGATGGAAATTGCACCCGGAGGACCCACTACCAGAGAGCCCGGGAACTATTACCATTCAATATTCCCCGGAAATACTGAACTTGTAGGTGCAGCTGGCAGAACACCAGACTACAACCGTCACAAGGTTCAAAATGTACCTTCGCCTGCAGCTTACCGGCTTTTCGATCCTCAAAAAGACAGCCGATATACGCACAACTTTCTGGATGTAATTTACGCCCTGAAAGCGGTGTCGAACTATGCCTACAGTTTCACCGATGCCAACCTTAAAGTGAGTTATGGCGTGGGAGATACTGTTGCTTACTGGACACCATGGAACCAACCCGCAACCGGTGCTGCAAAAGGAATTGACGAAGGCGGAACGAAAAAATACGCAGTAATGAACCTGGACCAGCAAATAACCGGAGTTCAGGTATCACGTCTTACTGCGCCGATTCCAACCATGTGGAAGTTCTGGCAACCCAATATTCCGAATGGTGATGGTTATGGCACTTTTGACTTCGCACTGTTCCGCTCTGCTGAGGCTTACCTGATTGCAGCCGAAGCCATTGTAAAAGGGGCAACCGGTGGTGCTTTGGGCGGTGCCGATGTGTATTACAACAAAGTACTCGACCGTGCTGTCGGGGTTGGCGTTGATCCATTACGGGCAAAATTTCCTGAAAACCTTGCATCTATGGAAACTGAATCCTACCGTGCAACTCCGGCAAACATTTCAGTAGATTTAATATTGGACGAGAGTGCCCGTGAATTGTTGGGCGAGTTCAATCGCTGGTGGGATTTGAAAAGAACGGGAAAACTGATCGAACGTACCAAAAAATACAATTTCTGGACAAAAGCCAAGGGAGCTATGGCAGAAAAACATTTGGTCCGTCCAATTCCTCAGACCGAAATTGACCGTTCTTCTCCATCCTTATCAAATAATCCGGGATACTAATAACTACCAAAAATATTTCTTAAAAAGGGGAAGGGATTCATTCCTTTTCCTTTTTTTTTGACTTTACACTTTTGTCATTTAAGTGCTTAGATATTATTCCTATGAACTATGGAGATCAGAAAAATGAAACCAACACAAATTATTCTGGCAGGAGTGATTTCCTCCGGACTTTTCCTTCCTTTTGCAAGCGAAGGAAAACCAAAACAAAATAAACTTCCCAACATCGTGTACATTTTAACCGACGATTTGGGCTATGGCGACGTTTCCGTTAACAACCCGAACGGCAAAATTGCTACGCCAAACATCGACCGTCTGGCTTCGCAGGGAATCAGGTTTACCGATGCACATTCACCTTCTTCGGTTTGTACACCAACACGCTACGGAATCCTCACCGGTCGCTACTCATGGAGAAGCCGTCTGCCGTTGGGTGTTACGCGCGGGTACAGCCAATCGCTGATTGAAAAAGACCGCACAACAGTAGCCTCTCTCCTGAAGAAAAATGGCTATACCACCGGAGTTGTCGGGAAATGGCACCTCGGACTCGACTGGGCTTTAAAGAATGGAGAGAAAAATTCTGCAGGAAAAACTTCGGAAATAAAAGAAATCGATCCTGAACTGATTGATTTTTCGCAACCACCAACCGACGGGCCGCTAAACCATGGTTTTGATTATTCCTATATTTTGCCGGCCTCGCTCGATATGCCACCATACTGTTACCTCGAAAACCACAAACTGACGGCTCCGCTAAGCGAACAAAGCCCGGGAAGCAATCCGGCAAACGGAACTACCGGGGCTTTCTGGCGGGCTGGACTAATGTCTGAAGGATACGAATTCGATCAGGTAACACCCACTTTTACGCAAAAAGCCATTTCATTTATAAGGAAACAATCTGCCACAGAAAAACCGTTTTTCCTCTATCTGCCATTCCCGTCGCCACATACACCCTGGCTACCCCTACCCGAATACCGCGGAACGTCGAAAGCCGGCGAGTATGGCGATTTTGTGCAAATGGTGGATGCCGAAGTTGGGAAAGTACTGAAAACACTCACCGAATTGGGATTGGACGACAACACGATCGTATTCTTTACCAGCGACAATGGTCCTTTTTGGCGATCTCCTTTTATTGAAGAATTTAACCACCTCGCAGCCTCCATCTATCGCGGAATGAAAGCCGATGCATTTGAAGGAGGTCACCGCATTCCGTTCATCGCAAGGTGGCCGGGCAAAATAAAAGCCGGAAGCCAATGTGCAGAGCCAATAACTTTGACCAACCTGCTGGCCACCTGCTCCGGAATTGTCAATCAAAAATTAGCAAAAAATGAAGGGGAAGACAGCCACAGTATCTTGCCCCTACTCCTTGAAAATACCAAAGAATACGTTCGACCTGAGGCACTGATTCAACATTCATCCAAGGGAATTTTTGTGGTGCGGCAAGGCGATTGGAAATTAATCAACGGACTGGGTTCGGGAGGTTTCACAAAACCGGAAACAATCCAACCCAAAGGCGGTGAGGCTCCGGGACAATTATACAACCTGAAAGACGATCCGTCAGAAACTGCTGATTTGTACCTGCAATATCCGGAGAAAGTGAAGGAATTAAACGCAATTCTCCTGAAATTTCAGGAAACAGGTAGAAGCAGATAACTAATAACCAATCAATTATGAAAACCATCAACCTGATTATCGGAGCAGTCTTTATACTCATGTCCTCCTGCACGGTCAACGCTCCAAAAACCACAAGACCTGTCGATCTGGTCTATCCGCAACTCGATACGGAGAATTCGCGCTGGATATTTTTCTCCTCTGCTTGTCGTCCGTTTGGCATGGTAAACCTTAGTCCTGATAACAAAGCTGATACCGACTGGGGATCGGGATACCGGTACGAAAAGGATTCCATTCAGTTTTTCAGTCACATTCACGGCTGGCAGTTGTCGGGAGTTCCGGTAATGCCAGTAAACGGGGAATTCAAAGGCCATCTCGGATCAAAAGTTTACGGCTCGAAATACAGCCACGACGACGAGACTGTCAAACCCGGCTACCATTCCGTTTTTCTGGAAAGCTATGGAATCAAGGCTGAACTGACCTCCACCACACGGGTTGGATTTCACCGCTACCAGTTTCCGGCATCTGAAGAAAGTTACATTTTACTCGACCTTGCAACGCTGCTTGGACCAAGTGGAACGGTAAAAGCCCGTGCTACAAAAGTAACTGACAAGGAAATTCAGGGATACGCCCTGATGGACAAAACAACCCGCCGGCCAAAGCAAATTTCGGTCTATTTCAACATTCAGTTTGATACTGAATTTGAGCAAATGTCGGCATGGAAAGATGGACAACTTTCAGGAAAAACAGATGAATTTGAAGGAAGCAACGGAGGCGTTTACCTGAAATTTGATACCCAAAAGGAGAAAACCATCCAGATGAAAGTGGGTATTTCGTATGTCAGCGAGGATCAGGCCAAACTCAACATTCAGGAAGAATTGCCACATTGGGATTTTGACCGGGTGGTCAAAGAATCTTCCGAAGAATGGAACAGTTATTTGAGCCGCATTGAAATTGAAGGCGGAACGCCCGAGCAGCAACGCAGGTTCTACACCGATTTGTGGCATGCGCTGCTTGGGCGCCGCATCATCAGCGATGCAAACGGAAAGTATTGCGACATGACCGGCGCCGAACCACGTACCCGACAAATTCCGCTGGATGAAAAGGGAAAGCCGCTTTTCAACCACCACAATTCAGACTCATTCTGGGGCGCGCAATGGACCATCTCTACTCTTTGGAGCCTTGTTTATCCGCAAATAACCAGCGACTTTGTCAACTCCATGCTGCTGATGTACGACGACGGCGGACTCATTCCGCGTGGACCTGCCGGAGGAAATTACACAGCCGTAATGACCGGAGCTTCGTCAACTCCGTTTATTGTGGGTGCTTACATGAAAGGCATCCGAAATTTTGACGCGGCGAAAGCATACGAAGGCATGAAGAAAAACCACCTGCCCGGCGGAATGATGGGAAAAGCCGGTTACGAGCACAATACGGCCAACGGTGGAGGAATTGAATATTACATCGAAAGGGGTTATGTGCCCTATCCATTGCTTCCCAAAATGGGATTTCATCAGGAAGGCGCTGCCCAAACACTGGAATACGCTTCGCAGGACTGGTGTCTGGCACAGATGGCTCAGTCACTGGGGAAACAGGAAGATTACGACTATTTTATGAAACGTTCGTCGAACTGGAAAAATCTGTATGATGCCCAGTCAGGCTGGATCCGCCCGAAAGGTCTGGATGGCAAATGGAAAGAACCTTTCGATCCGTACCAGTATCAAAATGGATTTGTGGAAGCCAATGCCGCGCAAACCACCTGGTTTGTTCCGCAGGATTTGAAAGGTTTGGCCGAACTTATGGGCGGAAAAGATAAAATGGCAGCCCAACTCGAAGCCAGTTTCGTTGAAGCCGAAAAACTCGATTTCACTTCAGGAACAGCGCATTCGAAAGAATTGCACCCGGAATACAAGCGGATTCCGATCAATTACGGCAATCAGCCTTCCATCGAAACCGCCTTTGTATTTAATCACATCGGTTACCCGTGGCGCTCGCAATACTGGTCGCGAAAAGTGGTTGATCAGGCTTTCAGCGCCCTTTCTCCGGACAGGGGATACAATGGCGACGAAGATCAGGGACTAATGGGTTCGCTGGCTGTACTGATGAAAATAGGCCTGTTCGAAATGAACTCAGGCGCAGAACAGCGATCGGTTGTTGAGCTGGGCAGCCCGGTATTTGATAAAATTACGATCCATCTCGATTCAAATTATTATTCAGGAAAAACCTTTGTGATTGAAGCAAAAAACAACAAACCGGAGAATTACTATATCCAATCGGCAACTTTAAATGGAGAATCGCAGCAAAACCAATGGATTTTTCATGATGTGATTACAAAAGGTGGAAAACTGGTGCTTGAAATGGGAAATGCTCCGAATAAAAACTGGGGAGATACGGAATAAACAATAACCCCTAAAACTTCAGAATAATGAATACAAGATGGTTTATATCATTCTTTTTGCTCTATGTGGCAATCGGATGCAATTCGAAAAAAGAAAACCTGATTACTTCGTACGGTGCCATTGCCGATGGACAGACCAACAACGCAACCTTTATTCAAAAGGCGATCGATGAAGCTTCAGCTGCCGGAGGCGGTCAGGTTATTGTTCCTCCCGGAAATTTCAAGACCGGACCTGTATTCTTAAAATCAGGTGTCGATCTGCATTTACAATTGGGCGCAACTTTGCTCGGTCCAACCAATCGCGCAGATTATGGATACGACCCAGGACGTCCTGCCTTGGTTTCAGCAAAGAATCAATCCAACATTTCAATCAGCGGACAAGGTATTATCGATGGCCAGGGTCAGGAACTGATGCTGGATATTTTTAAAAAGTTGCGGAGCGGAGAAATGAAACAGGATACCATGTGGCTGGTTAAAAGACCGGGTGGAAGGGCGTTTGTACTCAATTTCAATTCATGCACCAATGTGAACATTTCCGGCGTCACGCTAAAAAACGCCACCGATTGGGTGCAGGATTACAGAGAGTGCGATGGCGTTACCATTGATAAAATTACCGTGCAAAGTACCGCTTATTGGAACAACGATGGACTGGACATCACCGATTCAAAGAATGTAAAAATCACCAACTGCTTCATCAATTCTTCCGACGATGGCATTTGCCTGAAATCTGAAAACCCGGATTTCCTTTGCGAGAATGTATTTATTGACAGTTGCACGGTGCGTTCGAGCGCCAGCGGATTTAAGCTGGGAACCGCTTCAGTCGGAGGGTTCAAAAATATCAAAGTACGCAACCTGACAGTTTTTGACACCTATCGTTCGGCCATCGCGCTCGAATCGGTTGACGGTGGAATTCTGGAAGACATCGACATTCAGAATGTAACGGCAAAAAATACAGGTAACGCCATTTTTATCCGACTTGGACATCGAAACATTGACGGAAAAGTTGGAACGCTCAAAAGAGTTTACATTGCCAACGTAAAAGCTGAAACGCCACTTTACAAGCCCGATCAGGGTTATCCCATCGAAGGGCCGCCCGATCATCTGAAGCCCGGATTTGATAAAATGCCGGTTCGTCCATCGCATTTTCATATTTACGGCCATCCGTTTCTGCCTTATAACCTTATTCCTTCTTCCATTGTGGGCCTTCCGGGTCATCCGGTTCAGGACGTAACGCTTGAAAATATTGAAATCAGCTATGGTGGAATGGCCAACAAAGAAATTGCACATATCCCTTTGAAAAACATCACTTCCGTTCCTGAAAACAAAGCCAATTATCCGGAATTTTCGATGTTCGGAGAGTTGCCATCCTGGGGATTTTATGTGCGTCATGCCGAAGGAATTAAAATGAAAAATGTAAAGGTGAATTACCTGAAAGATGACTTCCGCCCTGCCTTGGTATTTGACGATGTAAAAGGACTTGAACTGGCAGATATTGACATTCCAACGGCCAAAGAAATGCCGGTGGTAATGTTCAACAATACTGTTGACCTGACAATAAACAACCTCAAAATGCCTGTAAGTGAGGAAAAAGGCATTGTAAAAACCAGTTACTAATAAAAAATAAAATGGGAACCCAATCAAAATTACTTATCCTGATTTGGTGTTTGATTTTTCTCGGCGGATGCTCTGAAAAACACACCTCAATATGGCTGGATGATCTGAAAATAAAGTCTTTCTCTGAAGGAATACCAGCCGTTTTGCCAAAAACGACCGCGTCGGGCGATTCAATGAAAATGAGCGGTATCTATTACAACCGGGGCGTTGGCGTTCAATCCATTAGTGTACTTTCATTTTTCCTGGATGGGAATGCCGGACAATTCACCGCGGAGGTTGGCGCTGACGATAGCGGGAATAAAGAGGTTCCCGTGAAATTTTATGTGATCGGCGACCGGAAAATCCTGTTCGAAAGCGGCGAAATGCGGGTAGGCGATGCGCCCAAAAAAGTGAAAGTAAACCTGAAAGGTATTAAACGGCTGGGACTGCTTGTTACCGATGATGTTGAAGGGCACAACAGAACGTACTCCAACTGGGCCAATGCGCAAATTGAGATGCTTGGAACCAGTGTTCCGCAGCAGTTTCCAAACACGGATGTAAAACACATTTTAACTCCTGAACCTGAACTCTCGCCCAAAATAAATTCTGCAAAAATATTTGGTGCGACTCCGGGAAATCCATTTTTATACACCATTGCTGCAACAGGAAACCGGCCGATGGAATTTTCGGCAGAAAACTTGCCCAACGGTCTGAAACTGGATGCTACTTCAGGAATTATTAACGGAAAAGTGACACAAAGAGGCACTTATTCTGTCAGTTTGAAAGCGAAAAATGAGCATGGTGAAGCCACAAAACAACTAAAAATTGTGATTGGCGACACCATCGCGCTCACCCCGCCCATTGGCTGGAACGGCTGGAACTCCTGGGCCCGGAACATCGACCGGGAAAAAGTGATTGCTTCGGCAGACGCCATGGTGAAGATGGGTTTGAGCAATCATGACTGGACATACATCAACATCGACGATGCCTGGCAGGGACAACGCGGCGGAAAATACAACGCCATACAGCCCAACGAAAAATTTCCGGATTTTAAAAAGATGGTGGATTATATTCACGGTTTGGGATTAAAGGTGGGGATTTATTCCACGCCATGGATTTCGAGCTATGCCGGATATGTGGGTGGTTCATCGGATTTTGAGAATGGCGCTTTTCCTGATTCAATTGTCAAAAATAAAAGAGCTTACCGGTATGTCGGAAAATATGGTTTTGAAACCAATGATGCAAAGCAATTTGCAGACTGGGGAATCGACTACCTGAAATACGACTGGCGGCTGGAAGTTCCTTCTGCAGAGCGAATGTCGGTTGCATTGAAAAATTCAGGAAGAGACATTTTGTACAGTTTATCGAATTCGGCTCCGTTTGCAAAAGCTGCAGATTGGTCACGGGTAGCCAATGCGTGGCGGACCGGACCGGATATTCGTGACAGTTGGACAAGCCTCTATATTTCGGCATTTACCATCGACAAATGGGCGCCTTTTGGCGGACCGGGGCATTGGAACGATCCGGACATGCTGATTCTGGGGAATGTGACTACCGGTCAGGATCTGCACCCAACGAGACTGACGCCCAACGAGCAGTACAGCCATGTGAGCCTGTTTAGTTTGCTTGCCGCGCCATTGCTGATTGGATGCCCGATTGAGCAGTTGGATGATTTTACCCTGAATTTGCTTACCAACGACGAAGTGATTGAAATTAATCAGGATCCGTTAGGAAAATCAGCACGGTTAATGGCAGATGAAAATGGTGTGCAAATCTGGACTAAACCGTTAGAGGACGGTTCCTTCGCAGTTGGATTGTTTTACACCGATGACTTTGGCAAAACGCCGCAAACTTATTTCCGTTGGGGCGATGAAACACCAAAACCATTCGCGTTTGACTTTTCGAAGGCTGGCCTTAAAGGAAAATGGAAGCTTCGTGATGTTTGGAGGCAAGCCGATCTGGGTGAATTCGACGGATCTTTTTCTACGGAAATCAGGCATCATGGGGTTGTGTTGTTAAAGGCATTTCCCATCGAATAACAAATTCATTATCAGGAAACAAATACTAAACTCAAATTTATACCAATGACTACTTCAAGAAAATTTTTTATTCTGCTTTTAATCTTTTGCATAGCTGGTTCTCTGGTAGCCCAGGAAAACTGGACGCCACTTTTCAACGGCAAAAACCTGAAAGGCTGGAAACAGCTCAATGGCACGGCCAAATACGAGGTGAAGGACGGGACGATTGTTGGTATCAGCAAGTTTGGTACTCCGAACAGTTTTCTGGTTACAGAAAAAAAATACGGCGACTTTATTCTCGAACTTGAATTTAAAGTGGATGAAACGCTGAATTCGGGAATCCAATTCAGGAGTGAAAGCAAACCAGACTACAAGGAAGGAAAAGTGCACGGCTATCAGTATGAGATAGATCCAGGCGACCGCGCCTGGACCGGCGGCATATTCGATGAAGGACGACGCGGCTGGCTTTATCCGTTAACGAAAAATCAGGCAGGTCGTCTGGCTTTCAAAAAGAACGACTGGAACAAAGCCCGGATCGAGGCGGTTGGAAACTCAATAAAAACATTCCTGAACGGCGTTCCTTGCTCCGACTTGCTCGACGACATGACGCCTTCAGGATTTATCGCACTGCAGGTTCATCAGGTGAAAGATCCGGCGCGATCAGGTTTGACGGTTGCTTGGCGAAATATCCGGATATGCACCAAAAACATTGAAAATGAACGATTGGCAGCGGCAACGCCTATTTATCAGGTGAATGGCATTGACAATACGATTTCAACTCAGGAAGCTGCAGATGGTTGGAAGTTGCTGTTTGACGGGAAAACCACAAAAGGCTGGAAAGGAGCAAAATCAGATGCTTTCCCGACAAATGCCTTTGCTGTTGAAGAAGGTATGCTGAAAGTACTGAAGTCGGAAGGAAATTCAGGAGGGATTGTTACCGAAAAGAAGTACAGGAATTTTGAACTACTCGTTGACTTCAGGATAACAGATGGTGCCAACAGCGGCATTAAATATTTTGTGAACAGGGATGAAAAAACGGGAGAATTTGCCACCATCGGCTGCGAATACCAGGTACTTGACGACAAGCTTCACCCGGATGCGCTGAAAGGGGTAAAAGGAAACCGGACATTGGGCTCTTTGTACGATCTGATTGCCGCACCTCAGGACAAACCATACCGGTCGAGCACGTTTAACCATGCCCGGATTGTGGTGAATGACAACAAAGTTGAACATTGGCTGAACGATGTGAAAATGGTGGAATACGAGCGGAATACGCAGATGTGGCAGGCATTGGTCAATTACAGCAAGTTTACCGACTTACCCAATTTCGGAAATGCCGCAGAAGGAAATATTTTGCTTCAGGACCATTCGGACGAAGTTTGGTTCAAAAACATAAAAATTAAAGAACTGAAATAATAAACTATAAATAATCGCAACTATGAAACGAAGAGATTTTTTAAGGACAGGAAGTACCGCTTTTGCGGCGGTAACCGCATTTTCAATTGTTCCGTCAACAGTGATGGGAAAAGCTTTTGGGCACATTGCGCCAAGTGACAAAGTAAATCTAGCCTGCTGCGGAATTGGCAACCGGGGTGGCGGAATCATCAAATCGTTGCACCAGACAGGCCTGGCCAATATCGTTGCCTTGTGCGACGTGGACATGGGTGCGCCGCACACTCTTGAGATTATGGAAATGTTCCCCAATGTTCCGCGTTTTCAGGATTTCAGGGAAATGTTCGACAAAATGGGCAATCAGTTTGACGCCATTACTGCCGGAGTGCCCGATTTTTCGCATTTCCCGATTACCATGCTGGCCATGTCGCAGGGCAAACATGTGTATGTTGAAAAACCCATGGCACACACTTTCCATGAAGTTGAACTGATGATGGCGGGCGAAAAGAAACACAAAGTAGCCTGCCAGATGGGAAACCAGGGGCATTCCGAAGAAAATTACTTTCAGTTTAAAACCTGGACCGAAGCTGGAATCATTAAGGACATTACCAAAATCACCGCTTTTATGAACAACGGAAGGCGCTGGCACGGGATGAAAGTAACTGATTATCTTCCTGCACAACCCATTCCGGAAACGCTCGATTGGGACAAATGGCTCGTGACGGCACCGTTTAAGGAATACAACAAAGGTTACATCAACGGTGACTGGCGGTCGTGGTTCGAGTTTGGAAACGGTGCTCTGGGCGATTGGGGCGCACATATTATCGACACAGCACACCAATTCCTGAAACTTGGAATGCCAACAGAAGTTGATCCGATATTTATGGATGGACACAGCACCCTGATTTTCCCGCAAGCCTCCACCCTGCTGTTCAAATTTCCGGCGCGGGAAGGAATGCCGGCACTTGACCTGGAATGGTACGACGGTTACAACAACCAGCCAAAGCTTCCTGAATATTTTGGGTTGCCGGTCAGGGCAATGGATATTCCGCCTCCAACAGCAGGAGCTGTAAATACCAAAAGGTATCCTGGCAAGGTGATTTACGGTAAAGACCTGACCTTCAAAGGAGGATCGCACAGCTCACCGCTGGTAATTATTCCGGAAGAAAAAGGTAAGGACATGGCTTCCATGCTTCCTGAAGTGCCGAAAACGACATCGAACCACTTTGCCAATTTCCTGAAAGCCGCCAAAGGCGAAGAAAAATGCAGGTCGTCGTTTGATGTCGCAGGCCCATTGTGTCAGGTAATGGCGTTGGGTGTTTTGGCACAGCGACTGAATACCAAACTGGTTTTCGACAGCCGGAAAAAACAAATCACCAGCAGCAAAGTCGGGAACGAACTGCTTGTTGGACCACCGCCACGAAAAGGATGGGAACAGTTTTATAAAATGTAAGAAAATGAGAAACCGAACAAATAATCTATTGAAAATAAAAGGACTAATCCTGATTAGCCTCCTGTTTTTCTCGAAAAATTCCCAGGCCCAAACCTGGGTTGACTCGCTGGATGTTTACGGACGCGAAGTTTTTATGCCCGCCGATCAGTACAAATGGGACTGGGGGCAAGCCACGATGATGAATGCGATGGTTCACCTGTACAACGCAAAACCCGAACCGCAAAAACGGATTTATCTGGACTACGTAAAAACAGCCATGGACAAAACGTACAACGATGCCAACGGTCTGCATCCGAATGCGGTAGCCTCCGGGCATGGTATGGCTTTTCTGGCAAGGATTACAGGCGAAGAAAAATACATCGAAAAAGCGAAACAGATCTATACTGATTATCTCACCACTCCTCGTACAAAAGCCGGTGGCGTTTCGCACCGCACCGAAACAGTTGAATTGTGGGACGATACTGTTTACATGCTGAGTATGTACCTTTTGGAAATGTACCGCTATACCGGCGATGAAAAGTTTGTCGGGGAATTACTTGATCAATTGCAGATTCACAAAGAAAAGCTGGCCGATAAAAAATGGGGATTGTGGGTGCACGGCTACGACGATGACAACGACGATTACAAAGACCGCTGCTGCCAGTTGAATTGGGCGCAAATGACTCCGCAACGAACCAGCATCGAGTTTTGGGGACGCGGAAACGGCTGGGTGGTAATGGCCATTGCCGATGCACTTAAAACAGTTCCGGCAAATTCACATTATTTCAAGGCATTCGCAAAAGAGCTGCGCGAAATAACCAAAAAGCTACCCAAACTTCAGGATAAAGAAACCGGAATGTGGTACCAATTGCCCATTTACCCCGATCATAAGGACAACTATCCGGAAAGTTCCTGCACGGCCATGTTTGCTTATGGCATGGCGATCGGAATTGATTTGGAAGTCCTGAATAGAAAGCAGTTTTTGCCTGTAGTTGAAAAAGCCTGGTCAGGATTAAAAAAACACGCCAGCAAAACAGATGGCAAATATGTGATTCCGACCAAAGTTTGTGAAGGGACCTGCATTGGCGACCGGGCCTATTATTTCGGACGAAAAACGAAAGAAGGCGTAAATTATGCCATCGGCGCGTACATTATGCTCGGTTTGGAATACGGGAAATTGAAAAAATAAAATTATCCGGTAAAAATAACTTAGCGATAAAGCTTACCCTGAAAGGGTAAAATATGAATAACCGCGGGTGAAGTGAAACGAAACCCGTGGATAATGAACTGAACAAAAACAAGGCGCATCTAACGATCTTATTTGAAACATCCATTTTGTATGCGCCGCATGTAAAAGTCAAGTAAAGAATAATACCAATTATAACCTGATATGAAAATCATTTTAATTCTCATTTGCCTCCTCTGCGCTTTCCAGTTGCAGTTGGTTGCGCAAAGTACAACTACTGAAATTCCCCGAATGACCGATCCTGCAGCGCGCAAGGCAAGCATGGAAGCTGAATGGGTAGCTTTACAGCAATCGCCACCCCGATTGGGCGTACGCGATTGTTTTATGTTTCTGCTTGATGCTCTTGACACCCGGTTCCTGACCGGCCAACAAACAGAATGGGTGCTGAAACTCTTGCAGACACGAGTTATTACCGATAAAAATGCACCGAGTTACGGCAATATGTATTGGGGGTGGAATGAAACAGGTGGAGACGTGGGCGATGGCAACAATGTTCAGTTTTGCGTTCAATACGGTATTCTGATAAAAATCCTTTTTGACGACCGGCTTTCTACGGAAGCCCGAAAAACGCTGGACGAAATTTTCGAATTCGCCTTACATGGTGTTCGGGATCAACCTGTTCGCATCTCGTACACCAACATTTACCTGATGAAAATATGGAATCTGGTGGCGCTCGGACAAGTTTACAAGCAGCCATCGGTTGTTGAAGAAGGTCGCAAATTGTTTAACATCTGGCTCAATCATGTGGGCCGATTTGGTAACCGCGAGTACGACAGCCCTACTTATTGCGGTGTCGATCTCGAATCACTGGCATTGATCAAAAAGTATTCAACTGACGAAGATATCCGAACCAAAGCAACCGATGCAATAAATTTTTTCATGATTGATTTGAGTTCGCATTACAACCAACGCGGAGGGTTTCTGGGTGGAGCCCACAGCCGGGACTACAACCGTGTTTTTGGCCGGGACCTGCTGGAGGAAAAATACATGAATCCGTTGCTTGGCGGGGAAAACACGAACAACCATTTGTTTCATCAGATTTGTTTCTCAATACTGAACGAAACGGGATTGAGCGCACAGCAAAAAGAGCTGATGAACCGCCCAAACAGGTTTATCGTTCAGCGCTGGGACAGCATTGCGAATTCGTACAGTTGCGACTATGTGGGTGAAAAAGTTTCAATAGCCTCGTCAAACCAATCATACAGCCCTGACGACAAAGCGTTTGTGGCTTACCTGAGTAGTGAGCGGGTTCCACAAATGCTAAACATCGCCTACAACATGGAGGGCCGGAACGACCACTACGGAACCTGGTCGGCCGAAGGAATGGGCGAAAAGATGAAACACCTGATGCCTGCCAATTACCCGTCGAATGGTGGCTGGGGGAAAGCGCGCCACCTGATGTATTTTATGCAGTCGGCACAAAACAAAGGCGAATTTGTGATGCTGGCGGCAGGAGCAAAAGACCATAACTGCATTTACGATTATTTGAATTCAACCATCATTTTGCCCAATGCATTTGATGAAATATGGATCGGAAATAGAAAAACTGCTGTTCCTGAAGCAGGCGGAAAAGTGGCATTTGACGAAACAAATGCCTTTTTTGCACGATTCGAAGAGGTAGTAATTGCCATCCGTATTTTGTGGGACGATGCCGGTAAGAATGCAAAAATGACACTTCACAACGACGGATTCAGCTATCAGCCCAACCGCGAAAATTTCAGGATGGCCAGCAACAAAGGACTGCGGTTAACGCTGCAACATGCTGACAACGGGAAAGGCGCCATTGCGATGTGGTGGAAGGTGGAAGAAGGAATAACCAGCGATGCTGACTTTTCAGAGTTCAGGCAGAAAGTGCTTAAAACTCCGGTTTTGATCAATGAAAAAGATGGAATTGTGGATGTCTCGGTATCAACATCTTCAGGAAAATTGGGCGTAAAGGCCGATATTGTCAGAAAAAAAAGACTCGCTTACTACAATCCCAAGCCAGTGCCCAAAGATTTTCTTTTCAATGTTGATGACATTGAAATCGGGAAGCCAATCATGGAAAAATACATTACCGGAAGTTTTAAAACCAAATATTAAAACCATACACGATGATCAACATCAGCAATAAAACCAGTCAGAAAATATGCTCTGTTTTACTAATATTCCTGTTTACAAACGCAAGTGCGATCGTTCCTCCGTACAACAAAAAGGAATTGCTTTCGGAGCTTATAAAATTGAATGACAACAACATAACCAATGCTTTAAACAAGCAATGGACAGACAAAAATTCAGTTTATTACGGGGCTGTATTCGATGGCGATAGCGTGGTGTCGCCCATTCAGACCTCAGACCTGATACAAAACCTGATGTGCAGCTATGTTTCTCCTGAATCAAAATATTACCGGTCGAAAGAAATACTTCAGCGAATGACTCTTGCTGCCTCCGGGCTGCTCAACCTGCAACATGACGATGGAACGATAGATTTGATATCGACGAACTTCCATTCAACGCCCGATCTGGGATTTACAATCTATCCGCTGGCGCTTGCCTATTCAATCATGCTGAAAAACAAACAGCTCAATTACGACGAACTTCCTGAATTAATGAAAAAATATCTGCTCAATGCAGGAAAAGCGCTTTCGGCTGGAGGTATTCACACCCCGAATCACCGCTGGGTTATTTCAGGAGCACTGGCATGGATTGATTCATTTTTTCCTGACCCAAAATACAAAGCCAGGGTGGAACAATGGCTGGCCGAGAAAATTGACATTGATCCCGATGGACAATACCACGAACGAAGTACAGCGGTTTATACACCGGTTACCAACCGAAGCCTGATTGAAATGGCTCAAAAAATGGGCTACGAAAATCTGTACGATGATATTCGCAAAAACCTGGACATGACCTTTTATTATGTCCATTCAAACGGCGAAATTGTAACAGAGTCGTCAAACAGGCAGGATAAATACCGCATCAGCAACATGTCGGGTTATTACCTGGCTTATAATTTCATGGCACTTCACGACAAGGATAGCCGCTATTCAGGAATGATAAATTACATTGAAAACACTGTTCCGGCAGGAGATTTGGGATACATGCTGCCCTATTTCCTTTCAGATTCATCATTATTCAATGGTCTGCCCAAACCCACTCCCCTGCCGACCAGCTATCACAAGTATTTCAAACACTCCGATATTGCGCGCATCAGGGAAGGAAAAGTGGACATGTCGGTACTTACCAACAACAGCACTTTCTTTACTTACTTCAAAGGGCAGGCAGCCCTGGAAGCGGTTCGGCTTTCAGCTTCCTTTTTTGGAAAGGGACAGTTTCAAAGTCAGAAAATGGAAAAAGAAGGCGAAACGTATATTTTGTCATCGACTATTTACGGACCATACTATCAGCCACTTCCCATAGAGAAAATCCCTGCTGAAGGAGAAGCTTGGGGGCAGGTTCCCCGAACTGAAAGGGAACAGTCGGAAGTTCAAACCCTCAGCACAAAAATTTATATTACTGAAACCGATGGAAAGGTAAAAATTAAGGTGGTGGTTGATGGTCCGAAGAATTTGCCGGTGACTTTGGAAATGGGTTTCCGAATGGGCGGAACACTGAGCAATGTGAATAAAAAACTGGGGATCGACAATGCCTGGCTGATGAAAAACGGAGAATTTGCCACCTACATTTATGGCAGCGACACAATAAAAATCGGACCGGGTATTTCCACCCACAAATGGACACAGTTGAGAGGCGCACTCCCAAAACTGCCCACCGAAAGTTTATACATGACCAATTATGCGCCTTGCGAATTTGAATTTACAATAGAGTAAAAATGAAAGGTAAATTCATCCTGCCTTGCTTTTTCCGCTTTCCAACTGCAACTGGTAGTCGAAAGCAAATCATCCTAAATACCCCGGATGCACAATCCTGATGTCTTTAAGGCATGTATGCAGGTACAATAAGCTTATTTGCAGCAATCAGGCCCATGCTGGGCGCACGGTTGTTACCTGTTTTTACCCGAAGCTGGTGCAAACACCGTTTCGCTAACATACAACAGGAAGCAAAAAATTGAGCTGTGCCGGGTAAATTCGGATCGCAACGATTGTTACCTCATTGATCCGGAATAATCATGCAGTTTTATCGGTCGTTGGAAAAGTATTGGCATTAAAAAGTCGGAACTAAAAAACAAAGAACTTATAAGTGCAGGCTACCTATATTTTATAAAAAGTGGTTCAATTTTTATCCCTGCATTTTCTTTGATCTAATCTCACTCAACCACTTAATTACAATCCCGGCAAAAAAACCAATTATAAAAATGGCAACAGTGCCAAAAACGATTGAAAGATAGCCGTGAAATGGGCTAGCTAATTTATGTAACCTTTCACTGGTAAACACCAACGGAGAAAGCCCCATCCATCCGATAATAATCACACCCGCAACAACCCCTATTACTGCGGTTTTACTGCTTGCTTTTTTTGCAAAATAGCCAAGCAGAAACAAACCAAGCATCCCGCCACTGAATATTGATGCAAGCTTCCACCAGGTTTCAAGGACGCTTTGCACATTGATCATGGCAACCGCAATGAGGATACTTAGGGCGCTAAACACAAAGGATGAAAAATACAATATGCTCATTGACCTTTTTTCATTGTCAGTCTCTTTACCCGGTTTTCTCATGTAATCGTTCAGGATAACGGTTGCAGAGCTGTTAACGCTGGTAGAAATAGTGCTCATTCCGGCTGCAAACACCGAAGCAATAAGCAAGCCTGTCAACCCTGCCGGCAAGCCGTTGACGATGAACCAGGGGAATACTTTATCGCCTTGGATACCGGCAGGGAGAATGCCGGTATGTGCCGAATAATAACTAAAAAGGCCGGTGCCGATGAACAAAAACAACAGTGAAACCGGTATATACAGCATCCCCCCGTAAAAGGCCGATTTTTTGGCCTCTTTTTCTGACCGGGCTGTCATATAGCGTTGTACGTAGTTCTGATCGATCCCGTAATTTTGCAAGTTAATCACCAAACCGTAAACAAGCACCACCCAAAATGTGGAACTGGTCAGTTCCGTGCTGAAGCTTCCCAAGCTGAATTTGTTGTTCTCTGCGGCAATCTGGAACAATTGCCCGGGGCCTTCGGGCATTCCCAACAATAAAACTACGACACAAACCAATGCCCCTGCAATCAGGATAATTCCCTGAATGGCATCTGTCCATACAACTGCCTGTATGCCGCCCAGCATGGAATAGGCCATCACGCTTATACCAGTGACGACAATGATGGTTATGATGCTCCAGTCTGTTATTACGTGGAGGGTAAGGCCTAGTAAAAAGAGGATGGTTCCTGCCCGCATCAGTTGGGTAAGCAGGTACATGGATGAAGCATACAATTTTGCCCATTTCCCAAAACGGTTCTCCAGGTAAGTGTATGCTGAAGGGCTATTTACCGACCGGTACAGCGGTACAAAGAAACGGATTGCCATGTACATCGCAAACGGTATGGACAAACTAAACACGAAAGCGTTCCAGTTGGACTGGTATGCCTGCCCAGGCAAGGCCAAGTAACTGATACTGCTGACAAAAGTGGCAAATATCGACATGGAGATCACCCAGGTTGGTATATTGTTGTTCCCCAGGGTAAAAGAAGCCGACGACTTGTTCTTCCGGTAGAATGAACTCCCGAAAAGTACAATTCCCAGCAGGTAGATAATAAAAATGGCTATATCAATAGTTTTCATTCAGCTTACAGGTCGTTATGATTTATAATTTTCGAAAATCTTTTTCACTCAAAGTAATTCCCGGTAATTCAATTCTTCCAGCAATTTCCTGATCTTTTCCCGTTCCGGATCCCTGAAACGATGAAAGGGTTCGGCTATGAAATCGCTACATATACCCATTACTGATAAGGCGCATTTCAGCCCTTTGAGGTAACTCGACCCGTAATGCCCTACATTGTATATCGTCGAACTGATTTGCATCACTTTTTGCTGGAGAGGGATAATCTTTTCAAAGTTGCGGGCGATCGAAGCATTGTACAGTTCGACATATAATTTCGGGAACATATTTGCCCCACCGTTCACCCCGCCATGGCCACCTGTCAGCACAAATTCGGACATAAATTCTTCCGGCCCGACCATAAATGTGAAATCCTGCCGGTCGCGAAGTGCATATTGAACCTGTTTAAAATAGGCCAGGTTAGAAGAACTGTCCTTCATACCGATAATCCCGGGAATGGTTGCCGCTGCTTTCACAGTATCGGGACTGAATACCACTTTGGTATGAACCGGCATGTTGTAGATGAACAAGGGCAATGGCATCTGAGCCATGATGCGCTGTAAGTATTCCAGCAATTCGGGTTGCCCCGAAGCAAAATAATATGGTGGCGCCAGTACCACCGCATCGGCGCCGCAATCGGCCGCCACTTTTGCCAGATTTAAACTTTCTGCAAATGCAGAGTCGGTTATTCCCACCAACACAGGAATACGCCCGTTTACCAACCGGCAGGTCCGTTCTGTCAGTTCTCTGCGCAGTTTGTAACTTAAACTGGCAAATTCACCAGTAGTACCCAAAATAAAAATGCCGTGCACACCGCCTGAAATGATATGCTCAACCAGACGTTCCAAGCCTTCAAGATCGAGGGTGTCGTTATCGAGCAAAGGGGTGACGAGCGGGGGGACAATTCCTGTAAAAGGTACATTTAAAGTTTTTTGATTTTCTTGATTTTTGACTGATTTCATAATAAAAAATTTTAGGATCATAATTTTGCTATTTCCACCGGGCAGGGTCAACTATTGTTGAAGCGATATAACGGTAAGGTTTTGCTCCGTCCTGATTCGCGTTGTTCCAGTAGTAGATCAGAACCAGCTTCCCGTCGGGCCGCTGCACCATCCGTGGATATCCCACATCCCGGTTTGCGCCGTCGCCGCTGCGAAGAACAATCTCATCGCTCCAGCTTCTTCCCTTATCGGAACTGAACCTGATGTTGACGCGGGAGCCATATTCACTCCGGTAGATATAAGCCAAAGCCAACCTGCCATCTTCCAATTTTACCAGCGCCGGTGGCGAGCCTCCTTTGCCGGTGTCGGCCACAGGGTCTTTGAGCCTTTCCCAAGTTATGCCATTGTCTTCGGATAAATAACTGGTCAATAAATCCTGCCCGCTCCCTGTCCTTGTCCGAATAACAGTAAGCAGTTCTGCCGGAGACAGTCTCACTGAAGAAGGCATAATGTCAAAACCTTCAGGTTCCGACCCAATCCATGAAATAATTTCCCAATTTACACCTCCATCTTTTGTGCGCGATAAGGCAACCCGACCTTCTTTTTTATCGCCCTTCGCAACTGTTAAGAATACGCTCAATTCTTTTTCTCCATCAATAATGCAATCAGTTCGACTGGCAACACCATCTGTCCCCAAATCAGGGAAACTGAATGGACCATTCCATTTCCTCCCCCTGTTTTCCGAATAGTAAAAATGCGATGGGCCATTGTGATTATTGTGCCGTTGAATCGTAAATATACAATCAGGAGAGGTGAAATTTTCAATACTCCTGGTCAATGGAACCGGAGTAACTACTTTATTCTTATCTACATTATTATCATGCCCCCAGGCAGTTTGCCCATGTTCAAAAGCATCTTCAATCACCCAGTTTTTACCTCCATCTTTACTTCTGGCATATTTATTCACTGCAGCAGCAGGATCATAGGAGTGTCCTGCCGATTTCTCCTTATGGGTTGATACGACGAACCCTACTAAAATTTCATTTCCCCAAAGCCATATCCCATTATTTGCGGGCCAGCCGGCAAAATTTCCTTCTTTGTAATACACAATTCCATGTTGGGTATTGTTAACGATTGATTCCTTTTTGTTGGTAAAAGATAAAAGGAATAATCCGAAGATCAGAATAGATGTAAAGCTCAAATAAGCTTTTCTAATTTTATTTTTCATGAGAAAATAA
>JAIBEZ010000106.1 GCA_019459485.1 Prolixibacteraceae bacterium | reverse complement strand
TTCTGGCATCGTGTCGCCTTCACTATTTTCCGGAATCCGCCTGACAATTGAATTTTCTGGCAGTTTCTTCAGAAAAAGAAGCTATTTTTACAAAATTCGTGGTCCGTAAATAGAAAGTCAAAACAAAATAAGAATGCAAATTCGCCGGCAAAAAACAGTAAAAATAGTATCCATCATACTTGTAAGTGTAGTATTGATTGCTGCTGTGACTTTTGGATTGATCTATTTCAAGGCACAATCGTACCTGAACGAAAATCTGTCAGCGTTTATTCACAAAAAGTCAAAAGGAAAATACGAATTAACTTTTGATAATTTGAGTATCAATTTCATGCACTGGGGGCTTGAAATTGAACAGGTAGCCTTTCATCCTTCCGACTCGCTGATAAAAACCATCAATGATACCATTCCGGGCAAACAGTACTATTCATTTTCATCGCCGAATATCCGTATTGGACAAATTCAATTATTGAAATTAATTCTTAACAAACAACTCGAAATTGGTGAAATATTGATTTCACAACCAGAACTTAAAATTCATGGGAAACAGACTGACGATGAAGATCAAAAAAGCAGCATCAGTTCTGTTTTACTGGAACTAAAGCCAGTGGTTACAAAAAATTTTAGCAGTATAAAAATCAATAAAATTGAGTTGGCAAACGCAAGTTTTGATTTTTACAACTTGCTGGGCGATAGCCGTAAGCTTTCGAATGCCGAAAATATCACAATTGGCATTCTGAATTTCTATACCGATTCGTTGCTTTTGCCCGATCCTGAGCGGGTTTTCGATGCTGATGACATTTACCTCCGCTTGTCGAACTATCAAAACAGACTTGGAGACAGCATCCACACATTAACTGCACAAACCGCTACCTATTCGCTTAAACGATCGCAGATTGAAGCTGAAAATATTGAACTTAAGCCTGACAGCAATACTGGCTCAGCCAAAAGTAAATACCATATTGTTGTACCACATGCAATTATAAAAAGCAGCCATATCAACGAATTCTACCGTGAAAAATCAATTCCTATAGATTCGATGGTGCTGACCGACGCCATTATAAAATTTTGGCCGGGCCAGAAAACCGCCACTTCCGGGATAAAAAAGCTGGACGATTTTGATCTTTACGAATTGATAAAAGATGAACTGAGCAGTGTGAGCGTAACCAGTTTCAAGCTCGAAAACACTCAGCTACTGCTTTTCAACCGTCAGGATGAACAGTCAAGTCAGCAGGAGCTTAAAAATATTGGGATAAATCTGGAAGGGTTTCTGCTCGATTCGGTTTCGGGACAGGACACCAGCCGCATTTTTTACGCTAATAATATTGATTTTTCTGCGTCAGACTATGAACTTACATTGGGCGACAACATTCATCGGTTAAAAGTTGGACAAGTCAATCTTTCAACAAAAAGAAAATCTGTATTCCTTGAAAATATTCAGTTGTATCCGCGATTGACCGATCAGGCAAGAATGAATCAAAGAAATACGATTGATGGCAGCTGCGACAGTGTCAGGCTCGATTTGTTCGAATTTAAGAAAGCATTCCATTCCAAACGATTTCATCTTCAACGCATTAATATCTTCAATCCTGAAGTTCAACTCACGCAGAACATGGTATCTGAAGACAAATCTGAACCGGAAAATGCCAGTTTTGTTTACCAGCTTATTTCCGTTTACCTGAAAGGAATTTACTCCAGTCAGGTTTCGATACAGAAAGGGAAATTCAAACTTGTGAATAAAACAGGAACGTTGCAAAGAGGCAATATTGAAACCTCTGTAGGATTGTTTTTGAGCGGTTTTGCATTGGATGAAACAAGCTCAAAAAGGTCTGACAGACTATTTTATGCTCAGCAGATTGAATTGAATTTCAACGATTACAAAATGCAACTCGTTGATCAGCTCCACCGGCTCACTGTTGAAAAATTTTCAATTTCAACCCGGCAAAACCAAGCCTCTTTACAAAACCTGCATTTGTTCCCCGATTCGAAAGAAAACATAGAAGAACTGCTGCAAAAATATAAACGTTCTGAATTATATGAGTTTAAAATTCCTGAATTAACATTTACCAATGCTGATTTCCACAATGCGTTCTTCAACAAAAAGTTTTATGCCGACCTTTTAACCATCAAAATGCCGGTTATTTACTACGAAAATTTTGCTTTTCTGAAACCAGTAAAAAAGAAAGCCAATTTTGAAGATCTTTACTTTCTTATTTCCAATTACCTGGTTGACATTCATTTTGGCAAAGTTGATATTCCTGACGGAACCATACAGCTGATCAATCACAGTAAAAATGAAAAAACGATCTCGCTCAACAATCATTTTACGCTTGGGCTTGAGAATATGCAAATTAATCAGGAACAGTTTGGACAAAAGAAATTGCTCTTTTCCGATCAGATTGAATTTTCTGTTCGCGACCATATCATCCGGCTTTCTGACAAAGTTCATGTTATCAAAGCAGGAACAGTAGGTTTTTCGACCAAAAGAAAAGAGGTATATGTAACCAATGCCCGAATGTATCCTGAACCCAACAGCCAGGACTTTTCCTCGATTCATTGGAACATTCAGCTGGCTATTCCTGAAATAAGAATTAAAGGTATAAGTATTGAAGATTTGTACTTTGACCAGATAATTGATGCCGACAATGTTTTAATAAGTACACCTGAAATAAAACTTTATCAGAAAAACAAAAGAAAAGATCCGACTGAATTTAAAGAGGTTTCGTTTCCGATGCCCGAAGAAATCTTATCCATTGCCATACGTCAGTTTAATCTGAACAGCGGCTCTTTAAAATTATTTTCAGAATTGGGCGTAAAACCTTATCTGCTAATCCAGTCGGATATAAAAATGGAGTCTCAGAATATTCTCATCACCAAGAATCAGGCAACCAACCAGCCCGAATTTAAAAGTGGAAAATTTACAGCGGGATTGTTCCAGTTTAAATTTACGCCAAAAGACAACAATCAACAGATTAGCGTTGAAGAACTTAACTTTTCGACCGATAAAAGGCATATCCTTGCCCGGCAACTGACTGTAAAGCCAAAAACAAAAAGCACAAGACAAGATCAGTTCGAATTACTGATCCCATCGCTTTCAATGAACGGCTTCGACATCGACAATGCCTACCGGAACGATCAGTATTTCTTTGAATCTATTTTGGTTGAAAAGCCTGAATTTCTGCTGTATAACAATACCAAAGACTCGATGACGATAGATCCGTTCAAGGTCAATCTCTATCCTCATTTCGAGAGTTTTGCCGATGTATTTGCGACAAAAAGCCTCAAGGTAAATGAAGCAGATTTGTCAATTTTCAAAAATGGACAGAAGAAAATTCAGGAGAAAGTCACCTTCGGTCTTTCCAATTTCAGAATCGAAAACAAACCTTCCACCGGATTTATTCATTCTACCGATTTTTCCTTCAGTGTTCAAAATACCAAACATCAGGACAAAAAGAAATTTTACCAGTACGCTGTAGGCAGTTCGGAGTATTCGTCTAAAAGCAATCGTTTTGTGGCAAGGGATATTCGATTGATACCAAATTTCAGCAAAGAAAAATTCAACAAACAAACCGGCTATCAGGCTGATTATTATAAAGGAAAGATAGATTCTGTTGTAATTAGCCAACCCAATCTGCGCCTTTGGTTCGAAAAAAATGAATTGGCGGGTAAATTCATGGCGGTCAGAGGTTTGGATTTCGACATTTACAGAGACAAGCGTCTTCCATTCGATGAAACAAGACGTCCGGAAATGCTTCAGGATATGATAAAAAGCCTGCCCTACCCTGTTCAGATCGATTCGCTCCGACTGATAAACGCAGGTATAAACTATGTAGAACAACCCGAAAAGGGCGACAAAGAAGGAAAAATTAGTTTCAGTAACATCAATGTTACCTTGAAACCATTTACAAACATGAAAGCTTCAAACTCGAAAATTCCTGACTTCAGGCTCGATGGAACAGCAACCATCCTGGATTCGTGCCAGATGAAAGTGAGCATGAATTACCAAATGAACCATCCGGACAATTTGTTTACAGCAAGCGGTAGCCTGAGCCCTTTCAACATGCGGATACTCAATCCGGTGCTCGAACCATTGGCGCTGGTTTCCATTCGCAGCGGACAAGTTGATCAGTTCAACTTCAATTTCACCGGCGACAGAAAACAGTCAACCGGACAGTTGTGGTTCGGGTACAGCAACATGCGCATTTCGGTGCTTGAACTAAAAGACGGAAGTACGAAAGAAACCAAATTTGCCAGCTTTATTGCAAACAGTTTTTTGCTGAAGTCGCGAAATCCGAGGGGAGGAGAATTAGAGCCTGTTGAAATTAGTTTCAAGCGGGATGAAAAACGTTCGGTACTGAATTACTGGTGGAAATCGATTTTCAGTGGAATCCGCAACACGCTTGGGATCAAAGAAAAAGCTGAACCGGAAGAACAACAAAACGAGTAAATTCTTAACTCATTTCTTTAGGTTCCAGATTACCGAAAATTTTACAGTTTTGTAATTCCAGTCGCGCAGGCCGTGAAGATATTGCAACCTAAGCGTATGCTTTTTTAATGTGTGATTTAAATCGAAGGTGTAAACCAGCGGTTTATCGCGCTCTTTCTTGTATCCTGAATATCCCGAAAGCGAATTTGAAACCGACCACCGCAACCATTTTAAATCGGCTCCTCCCCCGTACATAAAGGCATCGTTCTGAAGGTTCATGTCGTCGTTGGTTTGCCACGAATAAAAGCCCAATGAAGCAAATGGCTGGAAGGTGAAATTTTCCTTTTTGCCCGGAAATTGTTTGGAAAAACTGAAATCAAAAAAATAGCCCGGACTGTCGGAATACCTTGCCCCTTCGAGTTGGCTGCCGGAGCTTGTGCGGCCGGCCATTCTCGCCATGGTATCCGGAAATTTCTTTCCTTTTACCAACTGTACAAGTGTCGAAAAGTAGATGTCGCCAACGGCCAGTCCTTTTCCATCGAAATCGCGGGCCACCCGTTCATCACGAATAAACTCCGACATGGCATAGTGCTCAACGACAAACCAATACAGTTCAATCGCTATTTTATCTTCAGCAAATGATTTGTAATATTTTGCGAATAAATTCTGAGTTGGGTCTCCTTCCTGAAAATGAGCATCAAAACCCAGCTCGAAACTTGTTCCGGGCTGAACAATACCTTTTTTCACATCAGGAACAGGAAGTGCATTCGGGCCGAGATAACCTGGTGTGATGTGCAGGAAACTTCTCCAGCTGGGCATTCCCGGCTCCCAGCCGTGTTTTTCGTTCCACCAGTTCCAATCGCCTTCCGAAAAGACGAACAAAGGGAAAAGACAAAATATAATCAGGACATTTTTCTTCATTCGGAAACAACGGTATTAATTGATTGATTATTTAGCGTCCTCATGGAACTCACATGCCAGAAAGCATCCGCTCTAAATATTAATTTTCATTCTTTTTGTGCCGCCACGTTTGAAATAAGTTTCGCGGCATAGCTCGTTTCATTCGCCAAATATACAAAAGCGTGGCAACTGACCGAATAATTACAAAATAAATGTATATCCGATAATTTACCTAATGTAATTAAAAGTCATTCAATTGTCATTGAGTTGTCGTTAAGTTGCCCTGGAATTACAACTGAATGACAATAAATGAACAACAATTGACTGATACAAAACACCAAATATGTACGCAAACGGACAATCATTTAAAATAAAAAACCCCGCCGGATTGCGAGGTTTTTCAATTTTATAAATTCAGTTTTTTTCGGATGTTCTTCGGAATGGCATCTTTGTGAAGCATCACCGACATCGTTTTGTATTTAACGTATGGTTTCGAGGCATAAAAATAGCCGCCAAAATCATTGTAATCGCCCCACGAATTTTTAACCTTGTAGTAAAGGTTGCCAACCTGATCTTTGGCAGTTCCAACAATCAACATTCCATGATCATCTGTTGTCTGATGATTATCAAAATCAATCTGACGAATTTCCTGTGTAATTACCTTTTCCATTCCGGGTTTCGACAATCTATACAGTTCTTCATTTTTCTCCTTCTCTTTCTGTTTTTCCCATTTGCTGATTTCGGCATCCGTCATATTGGCTTTATCGATAACAGGAACAACCGCCACCCCTTTCTGCGAAGTTGAAAAACCTTTTTCGCTCACATCGGCAGCCCATGCAACCGTAAAACCGGTATTGATTGCATTGTCAATAATCTCTTCCAACTCGTTTACCGGAACATTGTAAACCTCGTCCCACGACCAGTTATCAGGTACTTCGATGATAAACTTGCTGTAAAACGGATGATGTGTATAGGAGGAAATTTCCACATAATCGTCCATATTTAAACCAATAAATTCCGAAGCATAACTGTGAGGAGTATATTCTTTACCCTTGTAATTAAATTTTTCAGGAAGTTCGCCAAAATAATTGTCAAGCGTGTTGTTCAATGATTCCTGCCAAACAGTTGATATTTTTTTATTCGGATTTTCAACAACGGCCTTTACATTTTCAAGCAATACGCGATCGAGTTCGCCATGTACATGCTTTTCTTCACCATAATTGAGACCTGTATAAACTTCTTCAGGAACAATTCCATATTTCCTGATAACATTGGTTACATCGTGAAAAGCGCCACCTGCACTAAAACTTAGGTTTCCGTGCAACCTGACATATTTTACAGCTTTATCGGAATAGGCATGATAAACGATAAACATTTCAGAAAGATCGACTTCCGGTTTTCCCAAACGCAACAGCTCTGCTTCCAGCAACCCGACTCCTGAAAACGACCAACAGGTTCCTGAGCGATACTGATCTTTAACTGATGTTACCGGAATTTCTTTGATGGGCGTAAACTGATATCCTTTTTCCTTTTCACCTTCTTTTTGCTCCTGAGCTGAAACAAACAATGAAACAAGGATCGCAAACGCAAATAAGATATTTTTTAACTTTAGCATACTGATTAATTAATATTGGAACCCTCTAAAACAGAGCACAAATATACTCTTTTCTGAGAGGAGGCATAATCAGAAGACCAAATATTCAGATATATACATTTATTCTATTGCTGCAATCACATAAAAAAAAGATGCTTCTTGTAAGCTGACTTGTAATGTCTTCCAACTGATAAAGCACCAATTAAATGATGAAAAATTAACAAACACATGTTATAGAACAGCTTCCGTCTCTGCTCTCAAATTTCATTTTCTCTTTAAAACAAAGTGACCAATTGAAACTTTCCTAACTTTATCGGTTTCAAATTCAAATCGCTGATATGAAAAATTCAATTGCTGTGCTGTTACTGATCCTTTTAATTGGCCAAAATATTTCATGCGCAAAGTCCTCCCAAACTGACCGGATTATGCTGCCTGAAGACAAGCAAATTGCTGAAGAAAAACTGAAATTATTTTCTTCGAGGTCAGGTTTACCAATTTCAGAACTTATTGTAGAAATTGGTTTGTCATTTCTGGAAACTCCATACGTCGTTGCTTCGCTCGAAAACGGACTGGATGAAAAACTGGTCATCAATTTACGTGAGTTCGATTGCACCACTTTCGTTGAAAATTGTCTGGCACTGGCGCGTACGGTAAAACACGGAGAAACTGATTTTGAATCGTTTGTGGCAGAACTTGAAAAAATTAGGTACCGCGATGGAATTCGCAACCAATATACTTCGCGCTTGCATTATTTCAGCGAATGGATACAAAACAACCATGAAAAAGGTTTAATCAATGATACGCCTAACATGAACGGAGAAAAGTCGGGTAAAACCATCAATTATATGAGTACACATCCGGCACAATATCCGGTTTTAAAAGAACATCCGGAGTTGATTCCTTCAATTGCCGAACAGGAAAAAGAACTCACAACTGCCGGGTTTATGTTTTTCCCGAAGGAAAACCTACCCAATTTATACAAGTATTTGCAGCATGGCGATATCATTGCCCTTACCAGTAGCATCGAAGGAGTGGATATCAATCATGTTGGAATTGTCATCAAAAAAGGCGATGTATTTTATCTGCTTCATGCGCCTTTAAGCGGTAAAAAAGTGTTGGTTTCTGATGGGCCATTGTCTGATTTTTTAAAACCGGCATCAAAAAACAATGGAATCATGATCGCGCGTCCTGTTTTTTAGCCTGAACAAATCCATTAATTACTCTTCTAAACGTCCTATTTTATTAATTTCGCAGCGTTCAATTTTAAATGAAAGATGAATTCTATTCTTAATCGTTTGGTAGTTGGTTTGTGCAAATTAACAGCAAGACTTCCGTTTTGGGTAATTTTTGGTTTGGCTGATATTTTTTACGTCTTGCTATATTATATTGCCAGGTATCGCCGGAAAGTTGTTCACGAAAACCTTACCCGGTCATTTCCTGAAAAAAGTCCGGAAGAAATTCGCAGGATCACCAAAAAATTCTACCATCATTTAAGCGATCTCGGTCTGGAAACGATCAAACTCAACCAGATGACCGAAAAGGAAATCGATGATCGTTTAAAAATTCACAATCTGGATATTTTCGAGGAATACTATCAGCAGCACAAGAGTGTAATTTTGCTCGGAATGCACCACAATAACTGGGAATGGAGCGGATCGATGCAACGGTTCATAAAAGCAACTTTTCTGGTGGTTTATAATCCGGTACGAAACAACAAGGCTTTGGAACGATTTATTCTCGATACCCGTGAGCGGTTCGGAGCCAAATCGGTGGTTGTCAATCATTCCGTGCGCACTGCACTTGGGCTGAACAATGCAGAACGACCAGGCGTACTGATACTTGCAGCCGACCAGACACCCCAGCCCAACTCGCTGTTCTGGACGATGTTTCTAAATCAGGAAACAGCTTTTTTTCCGGGGCCGATGAAGATTGCAATTAAAACCAATCAACCGGTGGTATTGCATCACACACGGAAAATTGGCCGTTCGAGATACGAAGTTTTCTTTTACAAATTGGTAGAAAATCCGGCTGAAGTAAAACCTGAAGAAATAATGATGGCTTATGTCCGCAAACTGGAAGAAATTATTCGGGCTGAACCTGAATACTGGCTGTGGTCGCATCGCCGGTGGAAACACAAACGACCGGCCAACGTTGAACTTTACGAAAGTGAGAAAAAGATAATAGACAATTGACATTAGATTGATTACAGATCCATAGCTAATGAAACGACTGTTTGCCAGCACCGGTATTTTTATCCTGAAAGTTCTTGGATATACTCCATTTTGGCTGCTGTACATTTGTGCCGATCTGATTTATTTGATTAGCTATTATGTGGTTGGCTACCGAAAAAAAACGGTCCGGAGAAATTTGAAGAATTCATTTCCTGAAAAAACAGATCAGGAAATACATCGGATAACCATCGCCTTTTACCGGCATTTTGCCGATTTGGTAGTTGAAACAATCAAATCATTTCAGATTTCAGAAGAAACTTTACAAAAACGGATTAGCTATAAAAATCCTGAAGTTCTTGACGAATTGTATGCTCAGGGAAAAAGTGTCGCATTGCTTTCCGGTCATTACGGAAACTGGGAATGGACGATGGCGATGCCTAAATTCATTCAGCATCAGCTAAATGTGATTTACCGCCCAATGCAGAACAAGCAGATTGATACCTTCATGAAAAAAGTTCGTTCGCGATTCGGAATGTTTTTAATCCCCGCACAGACATCATTGCGAACCATGCTCGAAATCGAAAAATCGGGTCAATTATCGGCCACCTACTATTTGGCCGATCAGACTGCCCTCTATGATACAAAATACTGGATGATGTTTCTGAATCAGGAAACACCCGTTTTTCCCGGCCCTGAAAAGGTAGCTTCGCGCTTAAAACAAGCCGTCGTTTTTATGGACATTCAGAAAGTGCGACGCGGCTATTACGAAGTCGAATTCACGAAACTTTTCGACGACGCTTCGCAAACAAAGGAATTTGAAGTAACTAAAACGCACGTTAATTTTCTGGAAGAAATCATCCGCAAACGACCCGAATTCTGGCTTTGGTCACACAAAAGATGGAAACATACCCGACCTGAATATATTGCGTTGCAATGATTAGTTCTATAGACATATTTTAGCTGCGACAAATAAGGTAATAAGGTGGAAATCAAAGGTGCAACTTTTCTACTAAGGTTAATAAATTGAAAATAAGGTTTTTATATTCTTGAAAAAACCTTATTTTTCCCCATCAAACCTTAGTAGAAAGACGAACAGGGAAAAAGCAACCTTATTACCTTATTTAATAATGAAAAAAAGTGTCGCCATATTTAATTCTATTGAAAAACAGATTAACCAATTCTCAATGAGTAAATTATACAGCTTATACTAAAATTAAAAGCAACCTAAAAAATCGCTGGCACGGGACGAGTTAAAATGATGATAAAGAACACAACTCTGCAAATAGTTGAATATCAAGACGAACAAATTCAACCCTTATCTTTCCTGTACCCTGAGTTTCATCGTTCGGCTGAGCTCACGCCGAAGCCCAGGGCTACTCACATTCATTCAACCACTTTGTGGTTATTTTGTCAAAAAGGGAATTTTGTCGTACACACTGACTTTTTTTATGCTTTTTTATCTACCCAATTTACCATACTTTTGCGGCTCAGTAAAAACATAAAATGAAGAACAAAGCATGGCTACCCATGGGGGCGGCTATTTTGTCGATGATATTCTGGAGCTTCTCGTTCGTGTGGATCAAAATTGTTTACGAAGCCTACGGTCCGCTCACTACCATTCTATTCAGGTTGATTATTTCCACAGGTTTGTTGCTGGTCTTCACTTTTCTTTCCCGTAAACTTCAAAAAATAAAAGCCGGTGACCTGAAGCTTTTCATTTTAATGGCATTCTTCGAACCATTCCTTTATTTCATGGGCGAAAGCTATGGATTACTGTATGTTTCGTCAACCGTTGCATCTGTAATTGTTGCAACTATTCCGCTGTTCTCGCCCATCGCCGCATGGTATTTTTACAAGGAAAAACTTAGCCGCACCAACCTTTACGGCTTGGTTATCACCTTTATGGGGGTCAGTCTGGTGGTTCTCGACAGCTCGTTCAATTTTTCAGCTTCACCGTTGGGTATTTCGCTCGAATTTCTGGCGGTTTTGGGCGCCATCGGGTATGCCAGCGTGCTGAAAGGACTTTCGCACCGATACAATACTTTCACCATCATCACCTATCAAAACATGATTGGCGTATTGTTTTTTCTACCTTTCTGGCTGGGATTCGAGATGACAGATTTCACACAGATACCATTTCATGCCAAAGCGTTCTGGGCAATTGTGAAACTCGCCATCTTTGCCTCCACCTTCGCGTTTATACTTTTTACTTATAGTGTGCGCAACATGGGAATCAACAAATCAAATATTTTCATCAACATTATTCCTGTATTCGTGGCCGTTTTTGCCTACATCATTTTAGGCGACGAACTCAATTTTCATCAAATGATCGGAATTGCCATTGTAATTTCAGGATTATTTTTGGCCCAAATTAACTGGAAACGTAAAAAGAATGGAACGCCCCCAATATATCAGGCCTGAAAAATTAAAAGAGCTGACTGCCAACCGGAAACAGGAATTTACTGCATTTTTCAAAAAGCTGAAGGCGAAAAAGCCAAAGAATCTGGACGACATGTTTCACAAACTGCACCATGAAGCGTTCGATCAGTTTGATTGCCTGAGTTGTGCGAATTGCTGTTCGACAATCAGTCCGGTTATTACTGAAAAAGACATTGAAAAACTGGCAAAGCGCCTGAAAATAAAACCTGTTGATTTTGTTGCGCAATATTTATACATCGATGAAGACAAGGATTACGTGTTTAAGCAAACGCCTTGTCCGTTTCTGATGCCCGACAATTACTGCATGGTTTATGAAGACAGACCCAAAGCTTGCCGCGAATATCCGCACACCGACCGCAAACGTATGTACCAGATTTTAAGCCTGACTCATAAAAATTGTGAGGTTTGTCCGGTTGTTTATTGTATCACCGGCGAATTGGTCAAAAATCAGAAATAAATATTGCAAAAAATTAACCCGACTGCAATAAATGTTGGCAAATAATTGCCGTAATTTCGGGCAGAAAACAGCATTCAATTAAATAGAAAAATGGAATTAGGAGAACACATTATTATAGGTGGAGAGGAATGGTGCGCATTCCCCGGATTGAACATTCCGGCCATCAAAGCACGGGTCGATTCGGGCGCGAAAACCTCTACGATTCATGCCAGCAACATCCACAAATTCATGCGGAAAGGTGAAAAATGGGTCAGTTTCGAAGTTCACCCCATTCAGGATTCCCGGCGGATTACCCTCCATTGTAAAGCAAAAGTTGTTGATCACCGCAATATAAAAAGCTCAAGCGGAATTTCTGAAAAACGCTTTGTGATTCAATCGACGATGAAAATAGGGAATTTCCAGTGGAACATTGAATTGACTTTGGCCAACCGCGACTCGATGGGATTCCGCATGTTGCTTGGACGGGAAGCGATGGAAAACCGTGTTTTAGTTGATCCTGCAAACAGTTTCCTGCTGGGCGATTATTCCGGCGAAAAAATAAGTGAACTGTACCAGCATTTCAAGGACAAACGCAGTGGATTGAGGATTGGGGTATTGGCGAGCAATCCCGAATTGTACAGCAACAAGCGGATCATTGAAGCCGGCGAAGAACGCGGCCATGAAATGGTTTTCCTGAATGTTCAGCAATGTTACATGAAGCTCGATGCCACCAATCCTGAAGTTCGTTTCCGCGGAGGCCGCAGCCTGAACAATCTGGACGCGATCATTCCACGGTTGAGGCCAAATCTGACATTTTATGGTTGTGCATTGATCAGGCAATTTGATTCGCTTGGTATTTTTTGTGCCAACTCATGGGAATCAATTGGACGGTCGCGCGACAAACTTTTTTCGTCACAATTGTTTTCACAGAACGGGATTCAAATTCCGATTACCGGTTTTGCAAAATCGCCGCTTGACACCACCGACCTGATACAAATGGTAAATGGTGCGCCCCTGATCATCAAATTGCTGGAAGGAACTCAGGGCAAAGGGGTTGTTCTGGCAGAAAACGCAAAGGCTGCCGAAAGTGTGATAAACGCTTTTAAAAGCCTTAATGCCAACATTTTGGTTCAGGAATTCATTAAAGAAGCCGGAGGAAAAGACATCCGCTGTTTTGTGATCGACGGCAAAGTGGTTGCATCCATTCAGCGCGAAGCTGCAAAAGGGGAATTCAGGGCAAATCTGCACCAGGGCGGAACCGCTTCAATAATAAAAATAACTGCTGAAGAAAAAAAGCTGGCAGTAAAAGCGGCCAAAGTACTTGGTTTGCAAATCGCCGGGGTAGATATTATTCGATCGAACAAAGGGCCGCTGGTGCTCGAAGTAAATTCATCGCCCGGACTGGAAGGCATTGAAACAGCCACCGGAAAAGACATTGCAGGCATGATGATTCTGGCAATTGAACGGCAGTTGGGCTGGCAGCCCGAAACTGAAATACAGGAACTCGTTTATGAAACTGAATTGGAGATTTTGAAGGATTGAAATGCCGGACAGTTTTTGGTTACCCACATCTTCGGACTTCCGTCTCCGGTCTCCGTCTCCCGACTTCCTTAAACTAAAGTTAATAAAAGTGAATGCTTGCAGGGCTCGTTAGGTTGTTAAAAAGCCTTTTTCTACTTTTGGTAAAATTTTAAAAAACTATTAAAACCCATTGATAATGAGAAAAAAGATCGTTGCCGGAAACTGGAAATGTAACACTACCGTTCAGGAAGGTGTTGAACTTGCAAAAGCAGTAAGCGAATTGGTTACAATATCAGGAGTAAAAGATGTGGTAGTTGTTCTTGGAACTCCTTTCACTCACATTACCAGCGTTGTAGCTGCTGTTAATACTGGAGTTGTTGGCGTTGCTGCACAGAATTGTGCTGCTGAAGCAAAAGGCGCATTTACCGGCGAAGTTTCGGCTGCCATGGTTAAATCAACCGGCGCTGAATTTGTAATATTAGGTCACTCTGAACGTCGCGAATATTATGGCGAAACAAGCGAAACGCTGAATAAAAAAGTGGCGCTTGCCCTTGCAAACGGCTTAACTCCAATTTATTGCTGCGGCGAAGCGCTTTCAATCCGCGAAGCCAACGAACAAAATGCATACGTTAAAACTCAGTTGGAAGAAACCATTTTCAACCTCAGTACTGAAGACTTCTCGAAACTTGCCATTGCTTACGAACCAATCTGGGCCATCGGAACAGGTGTAACTGCTTCTACTGCTCAGGCTCAGGAAATGCTGGCTTACATTCGTGGTTTGATTGCCGACAAATTCGGAAAAGCTGTTGCTGAAGAAACTTCTATTCTTTACGGTGGTAGCTGCAACGCCAAAAATGCTCCTGAATTGTTTTCACAACCAGACATCGACGGTGGACTGATTGGTGGCGCTTCATTAAAAGCCGAAGATTTCCTCGGAATTATTACTGCGTACTAAGAAGTCGGGAGACAGGAGACGGGAGACCGAAGTCAGGAGACGAAAGTCCGAAGCAACGAGCCCTGAGCAGCGTGCTTCCTGAGCGCGAGGCAGTCGAAGGGCGCCCCCTGAGTAGCGCAGCGTGTCGAAGGGATTCAATAAAAATACAAGGCCGGTTGGGAATTTATCCTGACCGGCTTTTTTTATGAAATACTGGCCCAAAAAGAGTAAAAACAAATACGCTTTGGAACTATTCGCATGTAAATTAAAATTGATAATAATTTTTTAAAGAGACAATAATTTTATATTTGTATGCAAATAACCGTTACTACAAAAAAAACAACCAATACCCGACTGAATGTGAAAAACCTACCATACCACCCAAAAAACTAGGTACATCCATCGTTTCCAAGATGTATTCGCATAAAACCAACGCTGATATATCTGGAATCCGGTTTATATACAAATGTTAGGTGTAAGCTTAGGACGGTTCGCATCATTCAACAGACATTGAATAATTATGGCAGATTTTGAAAAAGCATATAAAGCAGTTATTGCAAATGAAGGAGGTAGTGACCACCACTCTAACAATAATGATGAAGATAAAATATTGCTTTGCTCTAACTGCTTTCATGACGAAGGCTTAAAACTAGACGCATCTGTAATAGGCCTACAAGACAATCAAAAATGTCCTAACTGTAATTCTGAAAGCGGACATAAACTAACTAAGTCATTAGTTCAACAACTTTGTTATCGTTTTTTTGTAATTGGGACAATTCAGAAGTTTGAATATGGCGGTTGCCCATTAATTCAGTTTAATGAACAACACTTTAACCAATCGGACATCGATGTCTCTCCTTGGTTGACTGAAGATGTTTATCTTATTGAAAAACCAGGGGAAATAGGACTTTTCTATTATGGTCCTAGGTTTTGGATGTTTGGCGAAGTTGAGCCATTAAAATCTCTACAAGATGAAGCCGAAAGAAATCAAATCATTGAAAAGATTTTAACGACTTTCCCAACAAGAGAGTTATCAAAAAAAGAACACTTCTATCGTTTAAGAAAAAATCCAAAAATTTCTCACAACATTTCAGAATATGACACAGCTCCTGATGAATACTTGGGGGAAAACAGATTTGACAACATTGGTTTCCCTGTATTATATGGCTCACCAGACCTAGAACTTTGTATTCATGAGTGCCGAGCGACAGTTGAGGACAATCTATTTGTTGGTAAATTAGTACCAGCGTATCCGCTGAAAGTTATTGATCTGTCTGCACTCATTGAGGAAGATGCCACAGAATTTGAAAGCCTTGACATTGCAATTCACTTTCTATTTTTAGCAGGTAAACATTCATACAATATTTGCAGACAAATCGCATTAAAAGCAAAAGAAAAAGGCTTTGACGGAATAATATACCCATCTTATTTTAGCTTCATACGGACTGGAGCAATTCCATTTGACACAATTTATGGAATGTCCATTAGACGCATTCCTCAACTAAGAAACTACGCACAATCACAAAGTATTCCAAACTTGGCATTATTTGGACGTCCAGTTAAAGACCAGAAAGTTACAGTTGACTGCATAAATAAAATAGTTATTAACAGAGTATCTTATGACACAACTTTTGGACCAGCATACCATAAAGCAAACGAAGAAGAAGTGAGTAATAAACAACAGGACTGCAAAGCTTGAAAATTAACAACTTAGGATAAATAAAAAAGCCAGCCACTAATTGAGTAGAAGACTCCGCCAGTAGTTAGCTGACGGAGTCTTCTTCTCACACCGCAAGGGAGTGTAATTGTGTACGGTTCTCGAATACAGCGGTTCGTCAGGTATCAGCACTATCGTTCTTTACACCAATAACCAGAAAGCATCCACTTCGAACTAAATTTTCACTTCGTGGATTTCCACTTCGTTCCAATTCATTCTTTTTTCCGTCGCTACCTTTAAATCATATCCGCGGCATATTCGTTTCATTGATTGATTAAAAGTAGTATTTTTGGAGTATGAAAACATTACAAGAGATAAAAAGCATCTTGAGTAGTCACAAAAGCAGGTTATTTAATGACTATCCGATAAAATCCATGGCGATTTTTGGTTCTTATTCACGAAAAGAGCAAAAAGACACAAGTGATTTAGATATTCTTGTAGAGTTTTCTGATAGGATTGGAATAAGATTCGTTGATTTAGCGGATGATTTAGAAAAAATTGTGGGATTTAAGGTTGATTTAGTTTCTAAAAAAGGAATAAAAGAAAAATATTTAAAGTCCATCGATTCAGATTTAATATATGTCTAAACGGGATACATTGTTAATAAAACCACATAGCCCACAATCGAGTACAAGGCTCCTCCAGTAGTTAATTTTGAACGATGAGTAATGCAAAAATATCCATACGTTTTTTTTACGACCGTGAAGTGCGAGCCGTTTGGGACGAGCAAAACGCCAAGTGGTGGTTTAGCGTGTTGGATATTGTTGCTTTGCTTACCGACCAGGACGACTACGCCAAGACCCGCAACTATTGGAAATATCTTAAAGCGAAGTTGAAGAAAGAAAACAGCGAGTTGGTTAGTGCCACTACCCAACTGAAACTGCTAGCAAGTGACGGTAAACGATATTTAACCGATATGTTGGATTACACCGGCATTATTGCCTTGGGCAAAGAATTTCCGGGCAAAAAGGCAAACCGGTTTATTGAATGGTTTACATACAGTGATGAAAGCATAGACGGAAAAAGCAAAACAAAAGCGTATGCATTGTTTGAAAGTACTTTTATCAACAGCATAGAAGTTGGTACAACCAAAAGTTTGCAACAATTACACGCTTATTTGTTTGGCGGATTGTATGATTTTGCGGGACAAATCAGACAAAAAAATATTTCAAAAGGTGGCTTTCATTTTGCCGTATCGCGCTTTTTAGGCGATACCTTAAAGCAAATAGAAGCAATGCCCGAAACTACTTTTGACGAAATCGTAAACAAATATGTAGAAATGAACATTGCACACCCTTTTATGGAAGGCAATGGCAGAAGCGCCCGAATATGGTTGGATTTGATACTGAAAAAACGCCTTAAAAAATGCGTTGATTGGAGTAAAATAAGCAAGCGGGATTACATGAACGCAATGATGCTAAGTCCAACTAAAAGTAGCGTTCTGAAAACACTTTTGAAAAACGCGCTCACCACCAAAATAAATGACCGCGAAATGTTTTTGAAAGGAATTGACTACTCCTATTACTACGAAGAAAATGACTAACTGAATAAAATAATCGAAATCTCATACAAAAGCTATCAGGCAACGGGAGGTCTTTCTTTGTGCTACATTTGGCCGCTGCGAAATATGTATTTTTTGAGCACAAACTTTGAACCTGAAACGTTAAACTTAAGTAAACTCCTAAAGTCAAAAAATAAACAAAATGCCACCAAGTCTCCAAGTCACCAAATTGCACAAAAGCTGAAATTCAGGTAATATTTATTGGTGCGTTTTGGTGATTTAGTGTTTTGGTGGCAAAAAGTAGTTTTAGGAGTAACTCAAACTTTGAACTTGAAACGTTAAACTTTAAACTATCATGAACTATACACAAATCAGCTTTAAGCTAAATCCAGACAGCGAAGAAAACCGCGAAATACTGGTCGCTTTACTTTCTGATCTTTCTTTTGAAAGTTTTGATGAAACCGAAGAACTGGTGATGGGGTACATTCCCGGAGAAACTGTTGATCTGGAACAAATCGGGGAAATTACCACTTCCCTACCCTTTTCCGTTCAGGTTGAAAATGAAATGATTCCTGATCAGAACTGGAACGAAGTATGGGAAAAGAACTATTTCAAACCTTTACTGATAGGCAATCGCTGCCTGGTTCGGGCGCCGTTTCACACTGAATTTGAGCCAGCCGAATTCGAACTGGTAATTGAGCCAAAAATGGCATTCGGAACAGGAAACCACGAAACTACAACGCTGGTGGCCGAACAAATCCTGAACATGGATCTTTCAGGAAAAACTGTTTTGGACATGGGTTGCGGAACCGGAATCCTGGGAATGCTCGCTTCGTTAAAAGGAGCAAAGAGTGTGTTGGCCATCGACATCGACACATGGTCGTTTGAAAGCACCGTTGAAAATGCCCGCCTGAACAATATTTTCAATCTGGAAGCAAAATTGGGTGATGCCACTTTGCTCGGAAATGAAAGCTTTGAAATCATCTTTGCCAACATTCACAAAAATGTCATCATAAACGATTTGCCTGTTTATGAAAGTGTATTGCAATCAGGAGGGAAACTCTTTCTGAGTGGTTTCTATACCCACGACATGCCCGATGTAAAAGCAAAAGCAGAATCGCTTGGACTTCGGGAAACCGGATTTCATGAAAAGAATAACTGGGTGGTTTATTCGTTTGACAAACCCTGAAAAATTACAAATAAAAAAACCGCTAAATGGCGGTTTTTTTATTTGTAATTGAATCGTTTAAAATATTATTTCACCTGCAATTCGCCACTTTCGGCAGCTTTTACCAAATCGGCATTGGCATTTACAATCACTTCAACCCGACGATTCAAAGCACGGTTTGCAGCAGAAGTATTTTCAACCAATGGCTGTGTTTCGCCAAAACCGGCAATTGTAAGTCTGGTTGCAGCAACATTCAGGCTGTTGAGATAATTGGCAACACTTGCAGCACGCTTTTCAGATAAATTCTGGTTCAACTCATCAGAACCGGTATCGTCGGTATGACCGTTGATGAAAAGATTTGTATCGGGATATTTATTGAGCACTTCTGAAAATTTCTTCAGTTCATCCTTTGATTTCACACTCAAAGTACTCGAATTGATGGCAAATAAAAGCCCTGAATCAAAGGTGACTTTGATACTTTCGCCAACCCGTTCGATTTTAGCAGCTTCCATTTCTGCCTCCATTTCAGCGGCTTGTTTGTCCATGTATTTTCCGATCACAGCACCACTTGCACCACCGACAGCAGCTCCCACGGCAGCCCCGGCAGCTGTATTCCCGGCAAGTTTACCGATCCCGGCACCCAACAGCACTCCGGCACCAACTCCAATTGCAGCGCCCTTCCCGGTGTTGTTCCAGCTTTTACAGCCAACTAAAACACTGACAATCAGCATCAGTGACAACACTCTAAACATTTTTCCTTTAAACATTGAAATCGTGTTCATTTCTTTAAATTTTATATTTAACAATTAAACACAAAAATAATAGATTGGTTTAAAAAAAGTATCTTTGACCCGTCAATTGCAATCGATTGATTTGATTTTGAAATTAATTTATCAAATAAATATTGAATATGATTCTTGATAAACTTGAAAATGCCGCCTTTTATACTTGCATCAGCGAAAACCTGAAAAAAGGTTTCGAATTCCTGAAAAATACTGATTTACAGGCCATCGAAATTGGTCGATATGAAATTGAAGGCAAGGATGTTTTTGCTCTGGTAAGCGAATATGACAGCAAAAAACCTGAAGATTGCCGTCTGGAAGCCCATCAAATCTATGCCGATATTCAGTACATTGTTTCAGGAAAAGAAGCGATTGGATTTGTGACACTTAAAAATCAGGAGGTAACTTCAGCTTATAATCCTGAAAAAGACATTGTTTTCTTTTCAGGAGAAACAACTCCGCTGATTTTAGAAACTGGAATGTTCGCAGTTTTCTTTCCGCAGGATGTTCACCGGCCATGTATGCAGATTGACGGTCCGGAAAAAGTGAAGAAGGTGGTTGTGAAAGTGAAGGTATAGGATTAACGATTGAAGATTAACGATTAACGATCGATGATGGGAAAAAAATCTGCAATCGTTGATCGTTAATCACAAATTAGTTGGTAAAAAACTTAACGTCAGCAAAAGTCCTTTTTATTCCTGATTTGTATTTGTATTTCGGATAACCAAAAATAACCACAATTCCGGAAGGAGCTTTTGGCGGAATATTCCATTTTTGTTTCAACTTTCTGGCGCCATACTGAATCACCGGATGAATACTCCCGATCATGCAAGTGCCCAATCCCATGCTTTCGGCGGCCAACATGGCGTAGGTCGCCGGAATATACGGATCGGCAGGATCGGCATACGGCGATGACATAAAATACATCGCCAATGGTGCATCATACAATAAATAGTTTTCATTTTTTTCTTTCGTTTCAACCATGAAATTTACGAGAGGGTTGCCAAAACTTTTCATCGTTTGGTAGGATTCTTTTCCAAATAATCGCCAAATCCAGATAAATTTCTTTGAAAACACCCAACTGATTTTATTAAAATAGTCGATCACATCAAATGAAAACTCCCGAACTTTGTCTTTTCCCCTGAAAACAATTAGCTGAACATCAGACGGAGGCAAACCCATTGGTGCAGAAACGGCTGCTTCAATTATTTTTTCGACCAGCTCCTCTCCTACTTCCCTGTCCTTAAAATCGCGGATACTGCGCCGGCCCACCATCAGGTTTTTAAGCTGATCGTAACTGGTTTTGTCTTTCATTTCCGATAAATCAATCAGGTCGTTCACTGAAATTTCACGTCCTGATATTTCAATGGCATGGCTTGTACAAACCGCCATGCAATGTCCACATCCCGTGCAACCGAACAATGGATGATCACTCACTTCCAGCCTATTATTCTTCATGATAAGCGAAAAATCCTTGCATACTTTTACGCAAAGTCCGCACGAGTTGCAGCGATCATACAAAATATGAATCCTGCCATTTTCACTGGTTCTGCTTGTAATTATTGCCATGCCGCTATTTTTTTATAAATTTAACCAGTTTTTCAATAAAAACATATACTACAAATCAACCTTCATGAAGCATTTTTCATTTTTTTTTAAAGTCACCCTTCCCATTCTTTTTTTTAGCCTGAATATTTCCGCACAGGAACGTTACAAAGATGAAATTACCGATTCTGTCAGGGTAGAAACTTATACGTATGCTTTCAAAGACGGACAGTCGCTCGATCTTGATGCATACTTTCCGGCATTCGAAAATCAGGCAAACCGCCCGCTGATAATTTATGTGCATGGCGGTGGTTTTTCAGGCGGAAAAAGAGATGAAAAAGGTACTCAGGAATTTTGCAGTAAGCTTGCCAGACGCGGCTATGTGGCCGCTTCCATTACTTACCGGCTGACCCGAAAAGGAACCGAAACCGGTTTTGGCTGCGATTGTCCTGCTGTTGACAAATTAAATACTTTCAACAAAGCTGTGGAAGACATTCAGGATGCCACTTTTTTCATGATTCAGCAACGGGATAAAATGGGAATCGATCCGCAAAAAATAATTCTTTCCGGTAGCAGCGCCGGCGCCGAAGCAGTGCTAAATGCAGCTTACCAACCTCCCTACTGCTATGGGCTCGACAGCGGTCCTGTATCGTATGCGGGGGTTATCTCGATGGCCGGTGCAATTCCGGATACTTCACGGATTTTTAAAGAATCAGCCGTTCCTTCGCTGCTTTTTCACGGAACCTGCGACAATCTGGTTCCTTATGCATCGGCATCGCACCATTACTGCAAGGAAAATCAACCCGGCTATTTGATTTTACACGGCGCGAACACCATTGCTGCAAAGCTCAGAGAAACCGAAACTCCCTTCTGGCTTTATACTTATTGCAATTCGGCACACGAAATTGCCGGTAAACCAATGACTGCGAACTTCAACGAAATTGTTGATTTCTGCTACTCTTTTATCCTGAACAACGGAACTGAACAACGGGTTACGGTTATAAAAACCGACAACAAACCCTGCAATTACCAAACCTATAATTTTTGTACCGAATGAAACGTATTACTTTTATCTTATTAATGTTGACCTGTAATCTGGCAATGGCTCAAAACCTTCGTGTAATGACCTACAATATTCGTATGAACACTCCGTCTGACGGCGTAAATGCCTGGCCAAACCGGAGCAGTCAGGTGAGTGCTTTGCTCGATTTCCATCAGGCTGAAATATTTGGACTTCAGGAAGCTTTTATTGGTCAGATTGAAGATATTCAAGCCGATTTGCCAAAGATGAAATGGGTGGGTGTTGGTCGCGATGATGGTAAAAAAGCGGGTGAATACTCTCCTATTTTCTATGATTCCGAGAAATTCAAAGCGCTGAAACAGGGTGGATTCTGGTTATCCGAAACACCCGAAAAACCGGGAATGGGCTGGGATGCGGCATGCAATCGGGTATGCACCTGGATTATACTGAAAGAGCATAAAACCGGTGGTAAGTTCATGGTTTTAAATACACATTTCGATCACGTTGGCAACAAGGCAAGAAGCGAATCTGCCAAATTGATTCTACGAAAGATCAAAGAATTAAACACGGATAAATTACCGGTAATTTTGATGGGCGACTTTAACCTGACGCCTGACAAAGAACCAATTTCGTTAATTACAGGAGAGCTGAAAGATTCACGTGAAATCAGCAAAAAACCACCTTACGGCCCGGAAGGAACTTTCAACGCTTTCAAGTTCGATGCTCCGATGAAAGACCGCATCGACTATGTTTTTGTAAGTGATAACATTGAAGTAAAACGGTATGCTGTGCTCACCGATTCAAAAGATCAACGATATCCATCCGATCATCAACCGGTTTTTGTAAGTCTGGAATTAAAGAAGGACAAAAAGTAATAAAAACAAAAGAAAGTATAGTTATAACTAAACTTTAATGAATAAATTTGCACTAAAATACATAGATGAAATTGCTGGGCGAATCAAAATTTTCAAGTTACTGGTGAACAACCACTGTGAATATGATGATTTTGAAAGCCAAATTGAAAGTGAAGGTTCCTATGTTTCTGAATTAGTAACTATTCAAACCCGGTTGAAGGAGATCGCTGACGGCAAATTATTGCCAAAAGAAAAATTCAGGAATATCACTCCGAAAAAGGAATTGGTTAAGGAATATGAAATCAAAACCAGGCATTTGCGCGTGTACCTGTTCCACGAAGAGAAAACCGGAAGGGTAATTGTCTGCGGCGGAAAAAAGATAACACAACAGAAGGATATCAATCATTTTCGCCGGATAAAAAAGGAATATTTGAATCGTTAAAACTAAGAATAATGCTTAAACACGAAGATTTAGTGACCAAACCTGAGTACTGGTTGGAAACCATTCAAAACGAAATTTTTAGCCAGGTAACAGCCTATTTAAAAGATAACAAAATCACTCAAAGCCAGTTTGCCGAACAACTCGGCGTATCAAAAGGATATGTATCGCAAGTAATGAAAGGAGAATTCAATTATACGCTTAAAAAGCTGATCGAACTTTCACTGGCTATTGGCAAAGCGCCTGTAATCGGTTTTAAACCGCTACCGGAAATCGTCCAAACCAAAAATGATGATATTTCGTCTCCGGAAATCCCACCACTTAACCAAGTGGCTGAAGCAAGCGAAAACTATAAGGGTATTGGAAAATAAAATCATCAAGGAAACACCTTTTCTCTCCTAATAATAAAACATTCTCCCCTGGGAATAACTCATTCCTTCCGGGGACGGAAACTTTCCCGCTTCGGAATAATTCAATCTCTCTTCGGAATGATTCATTCTTTCCAAGGGCAGAAACTTTTTTCCTTCAGAATAATTTAATCTTTCCAGGCGCGAAAACTTTCATACTTCGGAATAATTCGCTTAATATTTACTTTTTCCTATTTCTGAACAATCTATTCCCCTAAACGCTTTGTATGACTATGAACGTTGATTTTATCCTCGTGGGTCAGGGTCTTGCCGGAACGTTGCTTGCAAGCGAACTTTTCAGGCAAAATAAAACGGTTCTGGTTTTCGACGATCCTGCGGCACCAAAAGCTTCGTTGGTGGCTGCAGGAATAATCAATCCGGTTGTTTTTCGGCGGATGACAAAAAGCTGGCTGGTGGATGATGCTTTTCCTCAAATGGAAAAAACCTACCATCAACTCGAAGATTTGCTGGAAGAAGAACTGTATTATCCCGGTCGGATGTTGAAATTCCTAAGCGAAGAAGGTGCTGTTTTTTGGAAAAAGAAGGCATTCGCCAACCAAATTGAGACCTATATTGATGCAGAAACGAACTTAAATTTCAGGAATAGTAACATTACCAACCATTACAGCTTTGGTTGCGTTAACAAATCCGGAAGACTTGATTTACAAAAACTTATTTCAGCATCTTCAGAATTCTTAACGCAGCAAAATTCCCTCAGAAAAGTAAAATTTGATTTCGAAGAACTTAGCATCAAGGCTGATTTGGTAAGCTACGAAGATATAACTGCCGAAAAGATCATTTTTTGTGAAGGCCCCTCCGCTGATCGGAATCCATATTTTCAAAATCTGAAATTCAAACATTCAAAAGGGGAAATAATCGAGCTGAAAATTCTGGAATTGAACATGAACGAAATCATCAGCGACGAAGTATTCGTGATGCCGGCTGGCAACGACCGGTACAAAGTTGGCGCAACTTATACCTGGGATGCACTTAACTGGGAAACAACCGATTCCGCCCGCGAAGAATTACTGGCCAAATTCAAAAAAATCACTCAGCTAATTCCTGAAATGATCAGTCAAAAAGCCGGAATACGCCCAACCATGCACGATAGAAAGCCCGTAATTGGAGTTCATCCAGAATGTCCTCGAATAGGAATCTTCAACGGATTGGGCTCCAAAGGAGTTTTGCTCGGTCCCTATTTTGCCCGGCAACTGGCTGATTATTTGGTTGGAATTTCAGATTTTATTCATCCTGAAGCGGATATAAAAAGATACTTCAAGTCATCTCCGTCATCGGATCAAGGTGCTAAAAAAGGAATTTTACGTTCAGGATTTGAAAAGCTGTGAGTTGAGAATTGATCCGATGAACTTTCCCCTTTTTCCGTCATCGGATCAAGGTGTTGAAAAAGGATTTAACGTTTGGGAATAGAAACGCAATGATTTAAGTTTTGATCCAATGACCTTCTCTTCTCCGCAATATTTTTAATACTTTTGGATAACCAAACCCATCCAAAATAAAAAGCAATGAATCGACTTATCTTTTTGCTAATTACACTGCTATTCTTCAGTAATTCATTTAGTCAAACCCAGAAAACAGAAATTCAGTTTTTATCCGGAACAGGCAGCGACAAAACTGTCGATTGGGATTTTTTCTGCACCGAAGGCCGCAATTCGGGCAAATGGACAAAGATTCCGGTTCCGTCGAACTGGGAACTTCAAGGTTTCGGCACCTACAATTACGGACACGATAAAGACGAAGACCGTGGCAAGGAAATGGGTTTGTACAAATACGAATTTCTGGTTCCAAAAGAGTGGAAAAACAAACAGGTAAGCATTGTTTTTGATGGATCGATGACGGATACCAAAGTGAAAATCAACGGCGTTACTGCCGGAAAAATGCATCAGGGGAGTTTTTATCGTTTTAAATACGACATCAGCGAGTTGCTGAAATATGGCAGGGAAAATCTGCTTGAAGTTTCGGTTGCCAAACATTCGGAAAATGAAGGAGTTAATGAAGCAGAACGCCGCTGCGATTTCTGGATATTTGGCGGCATTTTCAGGCCTGTTTTTCTGGAAGCCAAACCCAAAGCCAACATTGAACGGATAGCGCTTGATGCAAAAGCTGATGGTACCTTTCGGGTGGATGTATTTCTGAACGACATTCGAGATCGAATGGAATTAAAAGCCCAGATTAAAACGCTCTCCGGCGAACCAGTTAGCTCACCTTTTTCAGTCATTATTAACAAAACACAAACTGTTGCCAGTTTGCAAACATTTGCCGAAAATATAAAAACTTGGTCGCCCGAATCACCAAACCGCTACCGGGTTGATATCCTGCTAATCAATTATTTGGATGTAATTCATAAAGTGTCAGAAACATTTGGGTTCCGTACCGTTGAATTGCGCGAAAGTGACGGCATTTATGTGAACGGCGAAAAGGTCATGTTCAAGGGAGTTTGCCGCCATTCGTTCCGCCCAAATACCGGACGGGCACTAAACAAACAGGTAAGTATTGAAGATGTCAATACCATCAAAGACATGAACATGAATGCCGTACGAATGTCACATTATCCGCCCGATGATCATTTTCTGGAAGTGTGCGATTCGCTCGGCTTGTTTGTGCTTGACGAACTGGCAGGCTGGCAATCGGCGTACGATACCCGTGTTGGCTCTCACCTTGCTCAGGAAATGCTGTCCAAGGATGTCAATCATCCATCAATTGTGATTTGGGACAATGGCAACGAAGGTGGCTGGAATACCGATCTCGACCATTATTTCGATGAACTCGATCCGCAGAAACGGCCGCTGATCCATCCCTGGGCCGAATTCAGGGGAACTGATACACAGCACTACAAAGATTACAACTACGGAGTCGGAACCCATCAGCATGGAAGGCTTATAGTTTTTCCCACTGAATTTCTACATGGCCTGTACGATGGCGGACATGGTGCGGGACTGGACGACTACTGGAACATGATGCTGAACAATCCGTTATCTGCCGGAGGTTTTTTATGGGATTATGCTGATGAAGCTGTGGTAAGAACTGACAAAGAAGGTATTCTGGATACAAAAGGAAACAATGCCGCAGATGGGATTGTTGGTCCGTACCTCGAAAAAGAAGGCAGCTATTATGCCATCAAAGAAATATGGTCGCCTGTTTTTTTCGAAACGCGATACATCACCACCACTTTTAACGGCGAGTTCCCAATCGAAAACCGATACATTTACACCAACCTGAAAGACTGTAAATTCAGTTACCGGCTGGCTGACTTGCCGAAACCCAATAAAAGTGCTGAAAAAGGCAATGAAACCGGTACGATTGAATCGCCCAACCTCGCTCCCGGACAAAAGGGAAAACTCAAAATGTTCTTGCCAGTGCATTTTTACGACTACGATGTACTTTACATTACCGCCAACGATCCGAAAGGGCGCGAAATATATACATGGAGCTGGCCCGTTAAAAATGCAAAAACCATTGCCGACGAAATCGTTTCAACTGATCAGGTTGGAAAAGTAAAAATCATTGAATCGTCAATGGAAATTACTGCACAAATCAATGATCTTTCATTTAAATGGGATAAAGTTACAGGGTTTCTGGCCGGTGTCAGAAATAAAAATCAGCCAATTCGTTTTATTCATGGTCCGGTTCCGGCAACAGGATTGGCAGAATTTCAGGAATTAAAAGAATACAACGATAACGACAACCATGTAATTGAATGTATATACAAAGGCGATCTGAAAAAAGTAAAATGGACAATCATGGCATCCGGATGGCTCAAACTGGAAGTATTGTACAAAGCTCCCTATCAAAATAAATTCATGGGCATAAGTTTCGATTATCCTGAAGATCAGGTTGAAGGAGTGCGCTGGATGGGTTACGGGCCCTACCGCGTATGGAAAAACCGCATGAAAGGCAACACCCTGAATGTTTGGGAAAAAGCATACAACAATACCATTACCGGCGAAAGTTGGGACTATCCTGAATTCAAGGGATATCACCGCAATTTCAATTGGGCAACCATCCAATCAAAAGAGCAGGATTTTACCGTTGTTTGTCCCGATGAAGATGTTTTTCTGCGCCTGTTTACTCCTGAAAAGCCCAAAGGAGCATACAATGACAATACTTCTCCTGAATTTCCGGCAGGGAACATTTCGTTTTTGCATGGCATCAATCCAATCGGCACCAAATTTACCAAAGCCGAAACATTGGGCCCAATGAGCCAGCCAAATATGTTCCTTTACGAAAAACACCTGACACTTTACTTCAATTTCAACGAATAGAAATACGCACAAATACCTACGAAAAATAAGGTTTTAGACTGAACAGGCTTAAAGTTTCAATATTTACTTTTAAGTTGTAAAAACCTGAAACCAAAAATGGAACTTTACCTGGAACTTACAAAAGATATCCGGTTTACAGAAGGTCTGAAATCATGCATGAATTGTGGTATTTGTACTGCCATTTGCCCCGCTGCCGAATTCTACGACTACGACCCCCGAATCATAGCCTGCACCGTTCAATCAAAAGACAATAAAAAAATTGAAGAACTCCTGAAAAGCGAGACAATCTGGTATTGCGGCGAATGCATGTCGTGCAAAACCCGTTGCCCGCGCGGAAATACTCCCGGACTGATCATCATGGCTTTACGAAATTTATCGCAGGAACTGGGCTTTTTTACCGAATCGGAAAAAGGCCGGCAGCAATTGGCCATCAAACGAACGGTGGGCGAAAATGTCGTTTACAAAGGTTATTGCGTGCTTCCGGAAAGTCTTATTCCTGAATTACACCCTGAACTTGGTCCAGTTGGCGAATGGATTTATGAAAACAGTGGGGAAGTTTACAAACGGGTTGGAGCCAATTACAAGGGCGATGGCGAAGGTGCCCTGCGCAAAATTCCACAGGAATCACTGGACGAAATTTACCGAATTTTTGAAATCACCGGTGGGTTCGATCGCTTCGACAAAATTGAACATTTCTCAAAAATCAAAGCCGAAAGCATGGGTTTTCCTGAAGGAGGGGATGATTATTCCGACTACGTAAATCACATTTTCACCACCAACAACGGCAAACACAACCGACAATGAAGCGAGAAGGCAAAATACAGGTTTGGAAGGATTATCAAAAAGAAATAGCCGATGATCATTATTTTTATGTCCGCAGCTGCATACGGCAGAACTTTTTCCCCGGTGCAGAACAAACTTTTCTGAAGATCCTACGCTCTGAACTTGGCAAGGATATTTGTGAAAACCCTCATCATACTTCATGTTCAGGAATAGCCTATCATGCCGATGTTGTTCCGTTCGATACCATTCAGACCATTGCAGCACGTCAGTTTGCCCTGATGACAGAGGCAGGCTACCAAAACTTCGCAGTTTCGTGCATCACTTCATTTGGTATTTACAGCGAAATCATCGAAACATGGAAAGAGTATCCTTCGGAACTTGAAAAAATACGGAATTACTTAAAACGAGCTACTGGCCGTGAATTTGAAGTGCCTCAAAATGTGGCACATGCCAGCGACATTGTTTACAAATTCAGGGAAGACATCGCAAACAAAAAGAAATTTCCGCTCATCAATCAGCAAACCGGCCAACCACTAAAAATTGTGGAACACATTGGTTGTCATTACTCCAAAATGTTTCCTGCTAAAGGAGTTGGCGGCGCCGAGTTTCCAAATGTATTGGTCGGAATGATAGAATCCTGGGGTGGCGAAGTGGTCGATTATCCTGAACGTCGCCATTGCTGCGGATTTGGCTTCAGACAATACCTTGTCATGTCGAACCGGGGTTATTCGGTATCCAATTCAAGGAAAAAGTTTGAATCGATGGAACCTTACAAGCCGGATGCGATATTGTGCAACTGCCCGGGATGTCCGATGTTTATGGATCGCTGGCAATATGTGATCGAAGAAATGGAAGGCAAAACCTACGGAGAAAACGGACAGGGAATCCCGGTATTGACCTACGAAGAACTGGCCGGATTGGTGTTGGGTTATGATCCCTGGGATCTTGGACTGCAAATGCACCAGACCAATTGCGAACCGCTGCTCGACAAAATAGGAATTCAGTATGACTCAAGCTTAAAATACGCCGGAAAAGATGGAAAGCTGATCGGAAAACCGGCGATGGTGGGATGCTGATGCTGAAGATGAGAAAATGTCCAATATCCAATGTCCAATATCCAATATCGAATAAGAAATAAGGAACGAGAAATAAATTCAAAACCCGTCAACGTTCATTAACGCAAAACCTGGAACCTGGAACTTGAAATTTGGAACACCGAATATCCAAGGTAAAATATTGAATAACCAATAACCAAGTTCAAGGCCAACCTGGAACTTGAAACCTGGAACTTTAAACTGAATTTGTGAAGCACATCGTAATAATAGGAGGCGGAATCGCCGGAATTGAAACAGCCTGCGCCCTGACGGATGCCGGACACTGGGTAACTGTGATCGAAAAAAATGAAAAGCTGGGCGGAAAGCTAAACAACTGGTCATACCTTTTTCCTGATTTTACACCCACCGAAAAAATCACAGGCACCCTTCAGGAAAAATACAGGGAAAAGGACTTTTCAATCCTGAACAAAACCGAAGTCAGCGGCATCCTTCGCCAGAATGGTAAGTTCAGTATAAAAACTTCAGGTGAACAGCATTTGGAAGCTGATGCATTGGTAGTTGCTACCGGTTACGAAATTTTTGATGCCCGCCGGAAAGAAGAATATGGCTACAAAATTTACGACCATGTAATCACCTCGGCCGATCTGGAACAATTGCTCCTTCCCGGAGGCGATCTTACGGTGGCTGCCGGGAAAAATCCCAAACGAATTGCTTTTGTGCACTGCGTTGGCTCACGCGATGAAAAAACGGGCAACCACTATTGCTCCAAAGTATGCTGCATTACCGGCGTGAAACAGGCCATCGAGCTAAAAAAACGCTTGCCTGAAGCCGAGATCTATTGCTTTTACATGGATTTGCGCATGTATGGCAAGCACTTCGAAGAATTGTACCGCGAAGCACAGGAGAAATACGATATACAGTTTATCCGCGGAAGATTGTCGGAAGCATCGGAAAAAATCGACAAAAGCTTGTTGATCAAGTCTGAAGACACACTTTCGGGTCGCCCACTTAAAATGAATGTTGATTTACTGGTACTGCTCGTGGGCATGGAAGCCGGAAAAGGAACCGCTGCAACCGCTGCAACCTGCGGTATCGGCTGCGAAGAATCAGGCTTTCTAAAAACAACAGATTCATTCCTGAAATCCAATTTTTCGGAACAGGAAGGAATATTTCTGGCAGGAAGCTGCACCGCACCGATGACGATAAACGACACCATTTTGCACGCACGATCGGCAGCGGTTGAAGTGGATAATTGGTTGAAAAAGAAGTGATCAGTCCCAGTTTTCAGTCGCAGTCGCAGTGTTCAGAAAAAGACAGTTGGTGGTCGGTTTTACAGGTTATTCAGTTGTCAGTTGTCAATAAAAATGCTTTAGAGATGGGGCTTATAAGCGACAAAGCCGTTCAAAGCAATATCCTTTGCCGTTCGCTTCAGCGAACGGATTAATTAATAGTGTTTTACCCGTCCGCGGTAAATAGTTGAACAAGGAGATTGACTTTTTTTCGGACGGAATTGGATTCGCCTTTTTAATGATGATAAAATGAAAATAATAAGGTAGGTTTTTTTTGTTTGTATTTCTCTACTAAGGTTAACAAAATTTTATGCGAGTTATGGCGTGGAAATATAAAACAAGGTTAAAGAAATAGAATATTAAAAACCTTATTTTCTGATATTTAACCTTAGTAGCAAAATGGATTAACAAATTTTCCGTCCGCGGAAAAATGTCGAACAAATCGGTTGACTTCTTTCGGACGAAATAGAAATAGCCTTTTTCAAGATGGAAAATGAAAAAGCGAGGGCAATAAATGTTGATTTCTGGGATTGTGATCCCGTTGCAAAAGACTCTGAAGGAGTCAAATTTGAATAACCGCGGGCTTCGGCGTGAGCTCAGTCGAACGGTAAGGAGGAACGACGAAACCCGTGGTAAGCAACACAAAGGGAAAAGTCGTCCGCGGGAAACGATGAACAAAGAATGCATCTTCTTTCGGACGAAATTGAGACAACCTCTTTAGAAAAAAAAAAAAACACGAATAAGAAAATGAAAAACTTTGGCTACACAATAATCAAACAGCGCACCATCGACTACGACCAGTTCGACGGGCGATTGCTGAACGAAGTGCTCGAAATGGAACCCTCGTTCAAAGTGTGCCTGTCGTGCGGAGGATGCACTGCCACGTGCAGCGCGGGCGATCTGGTCAGCTTCAATGTCAGGCGGATGAACCTGTTGCTGCGTCGCGGGGAAACAGTGGAGCTTGAATCGGAAATAAAAAAATGTATGCTCTGCGGCAAATGTATGTTGGTTTGCCCCCGCGGAATCAACCTGCGCAATGTGATCATGCTGATCAAAAAAAGTATCTCAAAATACAAACTCAGCGGGTGAATCAAACACACCCCCGGAGTAGGAAAACGCAAAAATTAAATTAATAAAAAACCCGTAAAATTATAAAGCGCGATGATATTTACCCCAAAGGTTTTAATGGCAAT
>JAIBEZ010000100.1 GCA_019459485.1 Prolixibacteraceae bacterium | reverse complement strand
AATATCATCAGAAATAAAAGCATGGGAAAATCACAGGAACAATAAAACTGCCAGAATCAAGTGGCAGTTTACAAACGACCAAGCACGGATAAAACTGAAAAGACTTTATCCGTCAATTTTAAATTAACACAACACTAGCATAAAATCTCAAATTGGAAATTCCGATTCTGGAAAGAATATTTTCAGGAAGAGTATATCCGAGTTGTACGTTTTTTAAACGCAGGTATGCAGCGTCCTTTTTCCAGAATGAAGAGTTTTGTTGATTGTTGCTGTTGTTGAAGGCTAACCTCGGGAACTCGGCGTCACGGTTTTCTGGTGTCCAGTAATCCTTGCCAATTTCGGGCATTGAACCACCTTCGTAGAATGAACCAATCGAATGACCCCATACATAACCATCAGCTTTACCTACACCCTGAAACAGGATGTTAAGGTCAAACCCCTTATAATCACCGTACAAATTCAATCCAAAAGTATAGCGTGGAATAGTACTACCTATGATCACATTATCGGAGGTGTTGATGACACCGTCGGCTGCATCAGGCACTCCGTCTTCGTCAGTATCAATCGTCAATTGATCTTTGTATTTGATGTCACCAGGTCCAAAATTCCCTATCTGAGTTGCTCCAAGATATTTCCCCGCATTATCGTAGTCTTCAGGAACAATATAACCATCGGCTTCATATCCGTAAAGCGACGACAGTGGGTAACCTTCGCGGTTAACAGTAAGACCAGTCTCATTAATGCCCTTTAAATCAATAATTTTGTTCTTTACATCAGAAATGTTGAACATGGCACTAAAATTGAAATCGCCAAACTTATCATTAAAGGTCGCTCCAAGTTCCCAACCCCTGTTTTCGAGTTTGCCTGCATTCTGAGCAGGTGCTGCCAATCCAATGATTAGCGGTATATCGAGATTTAGAAGAATGTCATTGGTTACTCTATGATAGTAATCAGCAGTTATATCAAATTTTCTAAAAAGATTGAATTCCACAGCTATGTTGCTCATTGTAGTTGTCTCCCAACTTATAAATGAATTCGCCATAGTTGTGATTGCTGCACCGGAATTAATATTTTTGTCAAAAATATAATTAGTACCCAAGTTGACAGTGGATTGTGCCGGATAATATCCGTTCAATGTATTCTGATTACCTAACTGCCCCCATGATGCACGAAGTTTAAAATTGTTGACCACACTTTTGAAATCGCTCCAGAATTCTTCTTCGCTGATACGCCAGCCACCTGAAACAGAAGGGAAAAGACCCCATCTATAGCCTTCTTCAAAACGTGATGAACCGTCGTAACGTAAATTAACTTCGAAAAGATATTTACTATTATAATCATAATTTAGCCTTCCGAAAACGGACTGCAGAGCATAATCAGAAGCCGAACCACTCGATTTTTGATTTTCCTGTCCACCCGCATTTAGAACCGGGTAATCAGGAAACGGGAACACCTCGCGGTATCCGGTGTGCCATTTGTTCCAGAATGTCTCCTGCTGATATCCTGCCATAAGTTTAAAATTGTGCACATCCTGAAATGACTTAGTGTATGTGGCACGTCCTATAAGTAAGTTTCGCATACTTCGGCTTGTAGATTCAGTTAGTGCTGATTTAGCCTGAGTCTGCGGATCAGGAGTACCATCATTAAGAAACAGTTGAACACGCTTGTCCCAGTTCGTATTATGACCTTCCCAATAATTTAAAGCGTATTGTCCCTGTAATTCTAGGTCTTTCACAGGCTTGAAGGTGGCAATAAAGTTCATAATACCCGAAGGCACCACGTTAGAGACAATACCTCCGTCTTTGTAATAAGCTACAGGGTTAACACCTTGCCAGCCGGGACCGTAGCGTCCATCAGCCAGATATGCAGCTTGGTTGGCAGGGATACGGCCTACAAAGTTGTAACCCGTGCCTAATTTAGAAGGCTCTTTGGCGCTGGTGTAAACAATAGCTATATCCGAACTGAGTTTAAATTTTGATGAAATCGAATAATCTGTATTTGACCTCAGATTATATCTTTTGAAATCAGTATTCTCGGTAATACCATTTTGCGACATATAACCTGCCTGAGTCAGAGATTTAATTTTTGAAGTACCCTGACTGACAGTAATAAAATGATTGGTAATTAAACCGTTATTTGTTGCGGTAGCATCGAACCAATCCACATCGGGATAATTAGGATCTTTTTTGGCAATTCCAGCTTCATATTGCTGAATGTATTCTTCAGAATATTCGGGAGTCATACCAACTGCACGTTTTGCAATTGAAATATATTTCATGAAATCTACTGCACCTACATATTGCGGAACATTTGTGGGAACTCCCTTTGCTACGTAAGTATTATATGATACAAATGCCTTGCCGTCCTCAGCGCGTTTTGTAGTAATGAGGATTACCCCATTGGCCGCACGATTACCATAAATTGCTGCAGATGCAGCATCTTTAAGTACCGAAATTGATTCTATGCTCTTTGGGTCAACAGAGTTGATGTTTGATTCGACACCGTCGATAAGCACCAGCACATCATTGTTTCCGATAGTGGTTTTACCACGAACGCTGATAATACCTCCATCGCCCCCTGGTTTGCCACTGCGTTGAGTTACGGTTACTCCCGGCACTAAACCCTGCAGCGCCAAAGAAGTTTGTGCAACTGTTCTTTTTTCCATCTGTGGCAGTGAAACAGTTGAGACAGCGCCTGTCAGATTCGCTCTCTTTTGAGTTCCATAACCAACAGCCACCACCTCTTCAATGCCGATAGCATCTTCAGCAAGAGTAGCATTAATGCTTGTTTTTCCTCCAACAGAAATTTCCTGGCTTTTCATGCCCACAAACGAAAATTGCAAAGTTGCATTTTCAGGAATATTGGAAATTAAATAATTACCGTTTCCATCAGTAATGGTTCCGTTGGTAGTGCCTTTTACTACTACTGAAACGCCAGGCAATGAAGCTCCGGAAGAGTCGGTGACTTTACCGGAAACAGATTTTTGCTGTTGGGAGGAGGAAACTTCCTCAGAATCATTGGAATTGGACAATAAGATTTGTCTTCCAACAACTTTAAATTCGATATTACTGTCCTCAAACATATTCCGAAGGATTTCTTCAACAGGTTTATTTCTGAAATCAACATCGACTTTCTTCTCAACATTAATTTTTGAATCACTGTACAGAAATCGAAATTCCGAATGGTCTTCGATGTTGCCAAGTACTTGCTTAATCGACACATTCTGCATATTCATACTTAGCTTTGTATTCTGCGAATACGAACGGGCAGAGATTTGAACTGCAAATACTAACATGACAAATGTAAATACTTTCATAATTTTCAAAATTTTGCCGATAGGCATAAATCTCTCTTCTTTGAAAGAAAAGAATTCGTTTTTTTTCATAGTTTTGTTTTGAAGTTTAATACTAGTTTACCAGATTCGACAATGGTAATTTTTTAAATTTACAGGCAGGGATATGTTAGAGCATGTTCCTGCTTTTTGTTTAATAAACAATTTTTACATAGGCAATCAATTTATTATATATTTTACAATAACTTTCTCCCCTTCAATTTTGTAGTTTAACGGTGTGACATAACTCATCAAATCGAGCATTTCTCTTAAACTTTCCGTTTTAATGGTTAAAGTATATTTCAAATCCTTAACCCTGTCGTAATTATCTACCTGTATTTTAACACCATACCAATGCTCCATGCGCACTAAAAGATCCTGTAATTTTTCATTATTTATTTTCAGCACATTGTCTTTCCAGCTTATGTAAATATCGGGATTGACTTCTGAAACTGAATATTTTTTAGTTTTGTCAAGAAAGAACCTCTGTCCTGGAGCCATCTTTATTTCCTCATTTGAATGGGTGAAAAGTGAAATTGATCCTTCCTTCAAAATGGTTTCACTCTCAGCTTGGTCTTTGTAAGCGCGAATATTGAATTGTGTACCAAAAACTTTCACAGAGTAGTTCTTGGTTTCAACAAGAAAGGGTTCACTTTTATCTTTGGTTACATCAAAGAAGGCTTCGCCAACCAGTTGGACTTTCCTCCGGTTGTTCTTGTCCATTGAAACAGAGAGTGTTGAGCCTGAATTTAACCATACCTGTGTTCCATCGGCAAGAATTACTTTACTTTTCTGCCCATCAGGAACAACATATTGCACTACTTGTCCTGAAGATTGAATCAGGTTTTTGCTAGAATAAAGATAAATGCTAACAGCCAGTATTGGCATAAGCAATACTGCTGCTACATTACGCCAATTAACTTTAAGCCATTTGGCTGGAGTTTTATTTGATAATTTTTCGTCAAGGTAGATTTTTAATTTACCGAGTGAATCCTGGTAATCTTCAGGAAGAATGACACTTTCTTCAATAAATAGTGCATTTACTATTCGCTTTGCCTGCAAAATGGATCCAGATTTTTCAGGATAATCTTTTTGGAAATTTGTCCAAAAAGAAATTAAAATTTCATTTGGGGAATTGATCCAGCAACGAAAATCATCGTCCTGAACAAAATCTTCAACTTCGTAATTCTTATATTTTGATTCAACTTCCATCCTATATTTTATAGCACCTTTTTGTGGTGTGTTTATAGATAATGATTAAGAACTGAATTATATACTATCAAAATAATGTGTTAGAAAACACAATTTGAAAATAGATGGGTAGAATTGGAGAATTTTTATCTGAAAAGCTTAAATAGAACAGTTTAAAATAAAAAGGATCAGGTGTTTAGTCATGTTCTTGCTTTGCAAATCTTCTTTCAAAGAATTCATTGCACGGCTCATTAAATTTCGCACAGTCTGAATATTGACATCAAACAAGGTGGCAATCTCCTGATAGGATAAATCACTGTAAAATCGAAGATATATAATCTCCTGCTGTTTAGCGGATAGTTTTTTTAATACGGTTGTTACCTGATTCCGTAACTGTTCTTCCACTTCATTTTTAATCAATTGACTTTCAATGGAGTCAACCAAGTTAAAATCAGCAGATTCTGTGAGTTTATTTGTAAACTTTAATTTCTCAGAAAACAGTCTTAAAAGTTTGTTTCTCAAGGATTTTAACAAATAATACCGGATATTATCGGTTCTGGACAAGCTCAAACCTGAATCAATGAGCTCAATAAACAATTCGTGTATGAGATCTTTGATTAGATCATTGTCCTGCGTAAACTTTTGTCCATAATGATATAGTGAAGAATAGTTGTCTTCATAAATTGTTTCCAGGGCCATTTTGCTGCCTTTCCTGAATTCGTCCCAAACAATTTGGTTTTTTAGTTTCTCTGACACTTCACTTTTTATGCTAATCCAAAACAAATATGAGATTAATAATTTAAAGATTCAAAATATACCTTTTCAAAAACATAAAATTCTTCAAACTCATATTGTAATGAGCTGGCTAGTTATATTTTTGAAACGAGCTAAAATTGCGGATTGATTTTAGTCGCACAATCTGGCTTATTTCCCTCCCAATGGTGTATGATTTTCCAGTACACTAAGTCTATGAATATCCACATAAATCAGATCAAAAAGGAAGCGATGAACAATTAGGCAAAGCAGATGCAGCCCTGCCATTGTTATAAAAGTGAATCATACAATAATAATTCAAATAACAAAAAAGAAACCATCCTCTACGAAACGTGAACCAAATAATATCGAATTCTGTTAAGGTATAAAAATCAACTTTCCTCAGAAAAAGGATCGAAAGATCCCACCCAAAAGCATAATCAGATAGGTATTTAAAATATTCAATTTAAATTTTATTCTATGAGACAGGCAATGTACGAGGAGAAAAATTTAATAATTGACATTCTTACCCAATCATTTGAATCCAATAAAAGTGTCAATTACATCATACCGCAGGATAAAAAACGAATCGAGAGAATTCGGGGCCTGTTGGATTATTCATTTGAAGTATGTTCTTTATTTGGCGAGGTGTTTATTTCTGATGACAATAAAGCCTGCGCACTTATTGTGTATCCGGATAAAAAGAAGACTACGCTGAAATCAATATTACTGGATATCAAATTAATTATTGAATGCGTTGGCCTTAAGAATATTAAGAAGACACTTTCCAGAGAAGCGCTGATTCAGAAAATACAACCAAAGGAAACAATGACTTATTTGTGGTTCATTGGAGTAAACCAGGCAGATCAAAATAAAGGAATTGGAAGCCTGCTACTTCAGGAAATTATCAATCTAAGTATTCAAAACAAAAGGCCCATTTATCTGGAGACTTCAACAGTAAAAAACCTTCCCTGGTACAGCAAGTTTGGGTTTAAGGTATATTCAGAACAAGACCTAAGCTATCACCTTTACTTTTTAAAACGGGATTAAAAAACTGAATTGCGATGTTGGTATTTGGCACACAAATGCACATTATCACATTCTTTTTTGTGAGCGTAGAAGTTGTTATCCTCTTTTACCTGATAATATTCCGATTGGCAAGACCTGATGATCGAACAGTATTTCTGAACATTGCCCTTATTTTTTTATTACTGACCTACAATATAAGTGGTGGCCTTCTGCCTGATCCAAATTTACCGGGATCATTTTTTTTGCAGGTATCAATTGCGTACGCTACCGGATTTATAACACCTTGCTACTTTCCGTACTATGTTTATAAAGCTTTCGGCTTGGCCAGATTAAAATATCACGCATACAAAGGTGTATTCCTGTTCCTAATAATACCTTACTTCCTTTTTGTTGCTGCTTTCGCCATGTCCGATGATTTAAAGGTTGCACAAAACCTACTTATACTTCCTGTATTGTATTCCTCATGGCTAATAATCCTGGTATTTCGTTCTATCCGGGATAAGTACAACAACAACTTCAGCAGTATGGAATCAAAACAAGAACTAACTGTGCTTCTTTTAAGTTTGGCTCCCTGGATCAGTCTTCCCGTTATAAGTTTTCTTGATATTGGACAGGCAATAGAGGCTTCTGCAACAAATATTGGTTTTCTGCTGCTATTTAGCCTTCAGGTAAAGCAAAATATACAACAAATCAGGATTGACCACGAAAGATTGCTTGAATCGGAATCGAGATTAAGAACCTGGAATACCAATCTGCAAGACGAGGTAAATAAAAGGACTGTGGAATTAGAAAAAGCGCACCAAATAAGGAGTTCATACTTCATAAACCTCGTACACGAGACCAAAACACCACTGACCCTGATACAAAATTATCTGGGCGAATATATCAACAAACATGGATCTGCTGAGGAGCTTGACATTGTAAAAGGTAGTGTAGATAAATTGACGACAGATGTAATTAATCTGTTTGACATAGAAAGATTCTCAAAAGGAATTGATGTTTACAGGCATAATAAGGTTTCCGATTTCAGTAAAATTCTTGAAAGCAGACTCCCGTTGTTTGAATACTATTGCAGCAAACAGAATATTAAACTTATTACTTCAATAGAGGAAAATATATATTTAAAAGCTGACCCCAACGCCATTAACCGAATAACAAATAACATCATTGAGAATGCGATTAAGTTTACTGATGAAGGTGGAGAAATAACCATATCGTTATTCCGTAAGAACCTCAATATCATATTTTCAGTTCAGGACAATGGTGTGGGAATACCCCCATCGTTGCAAAAGAAAATATTTGAACCTTATTATCAAATTGGGCATAAGAATACAAGTCTTCAGGGCATGGGACTCGGATTGCCAATTGTAAAAAAAGTTGTCGATAGTTTGGCTGGAGAAATTGTTATCGAAAGTAATCCCGATTATGGTTCCGGAACTAAAGTTCTCATTATACTGACAAAACATGATTTAAAGGCAGAAGATATTCCTGTTCAAAGCTCAACTGAAGCCAGCAATCCCAATTATCAATTTGCTGATTACGCTATTGAAGATAGTGCCTATTTACCTGAAAGACGCTCCATATTGCTGGTTGAAGATAATAAGGCGATGTTACAATTTCTATGTAATAAGTTTAGGGGAAAATTCAATGTTTATTATGCTTTGAACGGTGCTGACGCGTTAAAAAAGCTACAAGAATTGCCAGTTATACCCGATCTAATTCTTTCAGATATCATGATGGATAAAATGGACGGATTTTCATTCGCAAAAGCAATTTCAGAACAAACCAGTTACAACCATATTCCTATTGTTTTCTTAACAGCAAAATCAACACCCACAGATCGGCTTAAAGGACTGAAACTTGGTGCGATTGATTTTGTTTCAAAACCATTTTCATTTGAAGAATTGAATCTGAAAATCGAAACAATTCTATTAAATATATCCAAGCAACAAACGGCAATTTTAAATTCCTCAATACAAAGCCTAAAGACACTGAAAAGTTTAAACAATGAAAATCTAACAGTTAATTCTGATTCCAAATTCGACCGGAATATCAGATTACTCAGTTTGACTAACCGGGAAATTGAAATTGCAAAATTGATCGTTAAAGGAAAAACTTACAGAGAAATCGCCAATGAATTATTTATTTCTGAAAAAACTGTGACCAAACACATTCAAAACATGTTTGAAAAAGCAGATGTTTCAAATAAAGTGGGTTTCATAAATAAACTGATGCAATAGCTTTTATGAACTCCTTAAATACTACGTTTTAAGTACAAAAGTACTAGAAACAGCTTATAGTTTTTCGTTCTATTCTTCCTGAAATTTGTTCGAGAAAATATTTTGTCATATTCAAAGGAGGGCTTATGAACGAAAGATACACATTGGAATGGCTGGATACTTTGATTACAATAACACTTAATCCGGCCAAAAGCAAGTTAAGTGCTATTCAGGAAGAAGATATTACAAATTTTCGCATCCAAATTAAAACTGAAAGAGATAAAGTAATGAGTACAATTAAAAGTTTGGTTTTTAGCATGGAAAGTGAAACTAAAATTGCATTTGGGATAAAACAATTTCATTCCAGTCTTATTGCGTTACTCGATCAAGCCATGAGAAACAAAATTTGTAATTCAAGATACCCGGAGCTGAAGCAAATTTTGAATGAACTCATTCGGTGTATCAGTGAATTAATCACATTTATTGAAGGCAGATACATCAATTTTTTAAATCTAAATGATAATGTCCCAACTACTTATTTAAAAAATATCAAAAAAGAGCTTATCCAAAGAATTGAAGCAATACAAGTTAGGTTAGGTGCTGATTTTCAGATGCAACCTGCCTTTGAAATAATGATTCAGTCGCTGGTAAACTTCCTCAATCATTCTCCTGAAGAACATTCGTTCACTTTTCAGGAAATAAGGTACATTAAAGAATTATGCAAAGAGTTTGATCACATAGAGATTACTGAAAACACTAAGGTATTTTCCAAAATTGACGAACTGCTAATTTCATGGAATTTTAACGATGTGCGTTATATCGAACATCTTACTGAAAGGTTATCTCAAGTGGTTTGCACTCAGGAAAAAAACGAGAATAGAATTGAAAGCCTGCTCTACTACTTCAAGTCATTTAAACAGTTGCACCGGAAACAATCGGTTGTTTTCAATTCGAAATACTCAAATTTGAATGATGAAATTTGTAACTGGTTCTTCCATGAAATCCTTTACCTTGAGAAGAAAATGCGCCTCTCGGTAATGCCATTGCAAGAACATGCTGAATTTACCAAGTTGAATGCATCTCCGGAAAAGCCTAAGCAAAAAATAATGTGTATGCTTTCAACTGATCAAACAGGGCTGATATTAAGAGCTAGCGATGAATTACGCATCCTGATCGCAAAATCGATGAATGAAGTGTTTAAAACTATCGTACCGCACTTATCCACACCCCACAGAGAAGATTTATCATACGACGGTATGCGCAGCAAATCCTACGTCGCAGAGGATAGAGACAAGCAAATCGCCATAGAAACATTGGAACGAATCATTAAGAAGATTAAACAATACTAATCCCAAAAACGAATTATCATGAAAAAGTTATTCTTCATTTTACTTTTAGCAGGAGCCACCTTTTCCGGATGTAAACAGACACCGAAACTCGACAATGATGAAGCTTTGCAAATCATCAATAAGGAACTGAACTACCCAAAAGTTATTGATTATGATATTTTTTGTAGCGACCCTATACATGTGAAGGGACTGCTTGATGCCGGCTTGGAAACCGAAGGTTTAATAACAGTGCAAAAGACCCAAAAGTTAAAGGACGTTGGAAACCGTTTGATACAATTCACGGACAAAGCCAAACCGTATCTTCTGCCTACTTCAGACGAAGATAAGGCGCTTGACATACAGAAGGTAAAAATTTCCGATGAAGATGTGAGCGACCTTAGTGTACGTCCAGATAGTGAGAATAAGAATATTGTTTGGGTGGAATACACTTTAGTTCACAAGAATATCACTCCTTTTTCTGTCCTGATAAAAAGGAATTTAAATGAACAGGTTAGGCGCAAGGTTCAGTTTTCTTCGACCGATAACGGGTGGATTCTGCAAAAGCCCATGCACTAAGATATTCTCATTATTCAAAAAAAACTGCAAGCTTCTTGATTTCAAGAGGCTTTTTTTATGCTTCGAAAAAAAATCTTCTTTCAAATGCCCTGCTATATATAGGGGTACAAAGGGTACAAAAAAGGTACAACATAAAGTTGGACTTGTAATGCCTTTCATGACACCGTTACTTTGCTTTCAGAAATAAATATAAAAATCCTGAGAGTAAGTCGGATTGAGTGATGTAAAACTAATAAAATGAGACCCGTATGTTTACCAACATTTCATGGACGGACTACTTTATTGCAGTCGCCATATTATTAACAACTTATTACCTTTTTGTAGGGTTGCGGTATTTTTCTGCTGACTTAAGAGACCTCGTTTCAGGAAAAAGCAACATGAAGCTCATGGTAGGTGTATCCTATGACACAGTAAGAGAAAATAATCAGACCCCAGAAAAGAATTACCCTGGCGAAAGTCCTGCTTTAGAAACAACCACGGATGATGATTTTGCAGAAGTGGAGCACCTGATCGGACGCTTAAAAAATGCGATTGCAGATGCTTCCGGCAGAAAACTCATACCATTGGAATTCAAGCAGTACCTGCACCTGGTGCTCCAGGAATATCCCAATATCAAAAACTCGCCTTTGCAATCTTCCATCAATGAACTGATCGCATCGGAATGTGAAAAATACGGCGCTGTTACGCTGAGCGAAGATGAGGTGGAACTGTTGTGGAAAGATGCCCTGTGACAGCCTTTAGCGGAGTGTGCTTCCCTGTCCTTCCCGGTGCGGTATGGCAAAAGTGGAAAGATAAACGGGCATTGTGACGGCGAAGCCCTCCGCTTTTTTTATTCCCTTTTAATTGATATCAAACTTTAATAAACGTGTATTATGGAAAAGTGCAAATGGAAATTCAGGAAGTTAAATCGTAAACAATTAATCGTATTCGGTGCAACAATGGCATCGATGACCATTCATTTTGTGGCATTCGCTCAGGATGGGATGGCAGGGATTAATGAAGCCAACCAGCAAGTTCGCAGCTATTTTCAGGCAGGTACTCAACTGATGTATGCCGTGGGTGCTCTTGTTGGATTGATCGGGGCTGTAAAAGTCTATCAAAAATGGAATGCCGGGGACCAGGATACGGGCAAGGTAGCCGCCGCATGGTTCGGCAGTTGTATCTTTTTAGTGGTCGTTGCCACTGTTATCCAATCCTTCTTTGGAGTTTAAAACCGAGTGTTATGAAAGACAAACTGAAAGACAAGTTGTGGACGTATATCGTCCACAACAATCCGGATCTGATGCTGAATTTACAACAGGATTTTTCGGTAACGCACTACCTAGAAGAAAAAATTAATGGCATTCAGTCCCTGACATCGCAACTGTTGGCGGAAAATAAGCCCGGATACATTATAGAAGAATTGTGCATGACTGAGCTGACCAAAGAACTACGTCCCTCTAAGTTCAATTATATCTGCAACATACTGGAAGACGAGTTTGAGCAGGATTTTCTGCGCATAAAAGAATCCGGTTTGCTCACTTACGAGCTGGTGAACATGATCAGAGAAAGCGAACCGGTATATGAAACATTGGGATTTACAGAAATCAACGAGCAGGACCAAATGCTTCGCTATGCGATTACCGGTACAATCCGGCAATACATGGAAAGCATGTGATATATAGGCATTCTGATCTTTCAGGTGCCATTTTTAAAGAGATTAAAAGCATTGGTGTAGATTGAAAACGTGAGATATGGCTTATAATGCTTTTCAAAAATTAAGTGACAATATTGCTGCAATTCGGCTTGCACTTCAATGGGATAAGAACACCCGGCTTCAGGCAACCGATATTGCAACGCTGCAAAAGTATTCAGGCTTCGGCGGAATAAAGGCGGTATTGTATCCTCCAACAACCCGCGAAGAATGGGGAAAACTGGGTGCAACGGACAATGACCTGCGGTTATTCCCGGGTATCATGGAACTGCATGAACTGTTGCAAAATAACCTTGATGGAAAACAATACAGGAAAGCAATTCAGTCTGTAAAGAATAGTGTACTGACCGCTTTTTACACACCTAACATTGTTCCACGAACCCTCTACGCCATCATGAAAGAACAAGGCATAGAACCGATACGGATCTATGAACCTTCGGCTGGTATGGGAGTGTTTATCACGGAAGCAGAAAACGCTTTTCCCAAACTGGAAAAGGTAACCGCTGTGGAAAAAGACCGGCTGACGGGGTTGGTGCTTTCAGCGCTAAACGGCAGCCTTTCCACAAAGGTTAAGACGCACATTACCGGACTGGAAGAAACTCCGATAAAAGATAACGGCCAATATGACCTTATTGTAAGCAACATTCCGTTCGGGAATTTCCCAGTCTATGATGAAGCTTTTACCAATAAGGAACTTTCAGGGAAAATTCACAATTACTTTTTTGCAAAGGGGCTGGACAAAATTGCTGACGGCGGTTTAATGGCCTACATTACAACTGATGCTTTTCTGAACAGCCCTTCCAACCGTGCGGCAAGGGAATATCTGTTTGAACGGGCTGATTTTATCAGTTTGTCAGTCATGCCTGATAACCTGATGAAAGAAACGGGCAACACCGAAGCCCCCAACCATTTGCTGATTGTACAGAAAAATGCAAGCAAGCCGGGATTTACCAACGAAGAAAAGGGGTTGGTGAATACCATACAGCAGGGAAACGAATTCGGAGAATTCGATCTCAATCAATTCATCCACCGGCATCCGGAACTGGTTACCGGCAATGAACTCAAGGCCGGGAGAAACCAATATGGCCATGCCAACCAAAGCGTATGGCAACATGGCGACATAAACGGTATTGAAGAAAAACTGGCAGGCACAATCCGGGATGGGATCAAGGATCGTTTTAGCAAAAGCCTGTTTCACCAAGCACAATTGATCGTCACAACGCTTGAGCCGGAACCACAAAAGCATAGCCTATCCTATCTGCTTATGCCGGAAAGCAAAGCTGTATCCGTTCCTGTGCAGTTGGTATTGTTTGATACTGCTCCGGCTGAAAACATCGGTCGGGCGATGGATTATCTCAACGATCTGGATAAATCAGTCATACAGAAGCAAACGGTTCGTCTGATAAGCACTATAAAGACCAGTGACAATCCAGCGCATGAAAGCATTGTTCTGTTAACAGCCAAACAGGGAATTGCCAACCGGTATTTGTATAAGTTATATTCCAATGTAAAGGAAGTGCAATTTCCCGCCAACTGGATGAACTCACAACTGTTAGGCCAGGAACTGGCGGCACTTGCCGGGCAGTTGCAACAATACGGGCATTCGTATATCTATGAAGGGGATAAAAGTCTGGAACAGGCCTTCGGATTGGATATTGGGCACCAGTCCATCCAAGCAAATCCTGAACTGAAATCATTTTATAAAGAAGGTACTTTGGTGGTGCATCAGAACCAGATTGGTGTCCTCAATAAAGTAGATGCAGAATTTAAGCAGTCTGCGTTTCAGCCTTTGCACCGACAGGGAGACCTTGCTTTTTACCAAAGTTATATCGAACTGCGAGATAGTTACCTGGAACTATCAGCAAAGGAATTATCAGGTATCGTCCTGGCTGAAAAAGAACGTACATCCCTGAACCAACGCTATGATAGCCTTGTAGCACAATATGGTTTTCTGAACAGTCCTGCCAACAATAAACGCATCATCAATGATGCAGCATTTGGCTTTTTGATCCTTTCTTCACTGGAGCGGAAAGAAGGCTCCCAGTTCATCAAAGCTGACATTCTTGTACGATCAGTTGCCCAAAAACAGGAACGGTTTATCACCGACAACCCGCTGGATGCCCTTGCCCGAAGTTTGAATGAGAAAGGCCGCGTGGATTTGAGTTACATGGAAGGAGCCACCGGGCTAACTGACAAAGAACTGATAAGCAGATTGGGCAATCATATTTACATGAACCCGCTGACGAATGAATGGGAAACCGCCGACAAGTATTTAAGCGGGAATGTGGTAGAGAAATTAAAACAGGTTGAAGGATTATTAAGGGATAATCCCGAAAACCCACAATATCAAAGAAGCCTTGAAGCCATAAAAAAAGTACAGCCTGAAAATATACCTTTTGAGTTACTGGACTTCAACCTGGGAGAACGCTGGATTCCCATTTCGTATTATGAACGGTTTGGACGGCAACTGTTTGAACAGCCAGTCTCTGTCAACTATTTTGCATCGCTCGATACGTTCAAGGTCAATACTTATGGGCACAATGCCAAAATTGACAGGGAGTATGCGGTTACACCCAAAAGTGGAAGAACAACCTATGGTTATACCATACTGGAACATGCGCTGGAAAATACCACGCCCTTTTTCACCTATGAAATAATAGGACCAGACGACAAGCCCATCCGTGTGCCCGACAATGAAGCGATACAGCTTGCCCACCAGAAAATTGAGAACATACGCAATGGTTTTACAGATTGGTTGCGAGAGCTGACGGACAATGATAAAAAGCAACTTGAAAGCCTGTATAACCAAACTTTTAATTGCTATGTGCTAAGGGAATACGATGGTAGCCACCAACGGTTTCCGGGATTGGATAAAAAAGCTCTGGGCATTGAGGATCTGTACAGTTCACAAAAAAACGCTGCGTGGCGTATCGTTCAGAACCGTGGTGCACTGATCGATCACGAAGTTGGGCTGGGAAAAACACTCACCATGATTATTGCCGCTACTGAAATGAAGAGACTGGGCATTGTCCATAAGCCCATGATCCTGGCGCTGAAAGCAAATGTGAACCAAATTACAGAAACATACCACAAAGCCTATCCCCTCGCCCGTATTCTGGCTCCGGGTGAGAATGATTTTACTCCGGCCAAACGCCTTCGCCTGTTTCATGAAATCAAAAACAACAATTGGGACTGCATCATCCTTACCCATGATCAGTTTGGTAAAATACCTCAATCGCCGGAAATACAGAAAGAGATATTCCAGACGGAACTGGACAATGTAGAAAGGGATTTGGAAACCTTAAAAGATTTGGGTGGTGATATTTCCAAACGAATGTTGAAAGGGTTGGAGATACGCAAGAACAATCTGGAAGGGCAATTAAAGGGAGTATTGAAAAACATCGAAGAAAAGAAAGATGCGGGCATCAACTTTAAGGAATTGGGCATCGACCACCTGTTTGTGGATGAATCCCATAAATTCAAGAACCTGACCTTTACTACCCGGCACAACCGTGTAGCCGGGCTTGGCAATATGGTAGGGAGCCAAAAAGCGCTCAATATGCTGTTTGCAGTGCGCACTTTACAGGAGAAATTCAATGCCGATCTGTGTGTTACTTTTTTATCAGGAACACCCATCTCCAACAGCCTGACTGAAATGTACCTACTCTTCAAATACCTACGGCCAAAAGAAATGGAGCGACAACAAATCGAAAACTTTGATGGCTGGGCTGCGGTGTTCGCCCGCAAGACCACTGATTTTGAATTTTCGGTTACCAATGAGATTATCGCAAAAGAACGTTTCCGTCATTTTATCAAGGTACCCGAACTGGCCTTGTTTTACAATGAAGTCACTGATTACAAAACATCCAGACACATCCGTCTGGACAAACCGGAAATCAATGAAACACTGATCAATATTAAGCCCACACCGGAACAAAGCGAGTTCATCAAAAACCTGATGCAATTCGCGAAAACAGGTGACGGAACGCTCATTGGACGTGGAAAATTAAGTGAAGACGAGGACAAAGGGCGAATGCTGATTGCGACCAATTATGCAAAGAAAATGTCAGCGGATATGCGTTTAGTTGATCAATGGAAATACAGCGATCACCCTGACAACAAGGTGAACGTCTGTGCCCGGAAAGTAGCAGAACTGTTCCACCATAGTCACGGCCATAGAGGAACACAGATCATCTTTTCGGATATTGGTACGCCCAAACCTGACGACTTCAATCTTTATGATGCACTGAAAGAAAAACTGATCGGGGATTTTAACATCCCTACCCGTGCAATCACTTTTATCCATGAATGGACAGATAAACAAAAACCCGAGCTGTTCCGGAAAATGAATGCGGGTGAAATCCGCATCCTGATCGGAAGCACAGAGAAAGCTGGTACCGGCCTGAACGTACAGCAAAAAGTGATTGCCATGCACCACCTGGATATACCTTGGAAACCATCGGAACTGGAACAGCGCAACGGGCGCGGGGCAAGGCAGGGCAATGTGCTGGCGAAAGAACAGTACTACAATAAAGTGCACAACTACATCTATGCCGTGGAGCAATCACTGGACAATTACAAGTTCAACCTGCTGAAGAACAAACAGACCTTTATCAGCCAGATGAAAAACTGTGAACTCAGTGTGCGCAGCATTGATGAAGGTTCGGTAGATGAAAAGAGCGGGATGAATTTTTCGGAGTACATCGCTGTGCTTTCAGGTGATACAACCCTTCTGGAAAAATCAAAACTGGAAAAGAAAATTGCGGTGATGGAAAGCCTGAGAAAAGCTCATTTCAAAGAAGTATCCCGTTCCAAAATCCAGTTGGATGACCTTCAAAAGGAAAAGATAGTCACGGTAAAAACGCTTGAAAAATTAACCGGCGATGAAAACTGGTACAAAAGCAGGCTGCAAAGGGAGAAGGATGGAACAAAGGCCAATACTATTCTGCTTGATGGGTTTAATGGAAAAGATGCTGAATCGATAGGCGAACATCTGATCAAACTGTACAAGACATGGAAGCCGGAAAAAGTCGGCTCAGACGAACAGAAAATAGGTTCACTATACGGTTTTGATCTGTACATCCGCAGACAACGGGAGTCTTATGAAGAAAAGGGCCTGTTTGAATACCGGTATTCAAACAGCTTCTATGCCCAACGTTCACTGGACGGAATCAAATACACTTATACCAATGGGATACCGAATATCGATAATTCCAAACTGGCAGCACGTCATTTCCTGAATGCCATTGACCGTGTGGACAGTCTGAAAGAAAAATACCAAAAGAACTTACTGGAACTGGAAAAAGAAATTCCAATGGTAGCGCAGCTCACAACGAAACCTTTCGGGAAAGAAGCAGAACTGCATCAGATGAAAAGCGAACTGTCCAGATTGGAACGGGAGATCACTATAAAAATTCAGGAGAACAAGTTGAAACAAAACAACATGTCTGGTCAAATGCCGGAGCCTGACGTCACTGTGCCAGTTATAAAAATGGTTCCTGAAGAAGCGATGCAGGCGAAACTTGACAAAGTGAACGGCAATGAAGTACCTGATAAAAAAATCTTGCCGCTGCATAACCCGGCAGTGGAAGAGCAAAGGATGCAGCGCAGCAGAATGCGATTATAACCAATAAAAATACAGTTATGGCAAACAGTGTATATCAAATCAACAAAGGAATCAACCGTAGCATCGAGTTCAAGGGGTTGAGAGCACAGTATATCTGGTATCTGGGCGGTGGGGTTGTTGCCTTACTCATACTGTATGCCGTCATGTACATCATGGGCATCCCTTCCCTGATTTGTATCGGAATTATCCTCATTGCCGGAACAGTGCTGGTCGTGAAGATCTACGCCATGAGCGGCAAATACGGGGAACATGGCTTAATGAAAGCCATTGCCAAACGACAAGTTCCAAAAGTCATCAAAACCTGCAGCAGGAAAGTTTTCCTGCAAAAGAACAAGAAATAAAGAGGCCGAGAATTTCTAAGAAAAAAATAATAAGGTAAAAAAAAGAGAGTATGGAAAAGTTGTTGGATGATATTTTACCCATTATGGGCATAGAGCATGATTGTATCTTGTCAGGGCAGGGCGATGTGACCATCGTGTTCCAAGCGGAGCTACCCGAGATATTCACCTTATCTGATCAGGAATATGAAGCATTTCACCAGACCTGGGTAAAAGCCATTAAGATACTGCCACGATTCAGTGTGTTCCATAAACAGGACTGGTTTATTGACAGCAAACACCAGCCCGATTTTACAAAAGAGGACAACAGTTTCCTGACACGAAGCAGTGAGCGGTTTTTCAATGAGCGCCCCTTTCTGGAACATACCTGCTACATCTTTCTGACCAAAAAACCGGCAGGCAGAAAACTGTCCAGTTCCCTATTTTCAAACCTGTTACGAAAATCAATTGTACCGGAAGAAACATTGAAACCTCAATTACTTCAGGATTTTCTGGACTGTGCAGGGCAATTTAAACGCATACTGGAAGACAGTGGATTCGTTAATCTGACGCGTTTAAAAGAGTCTGATCTGATGAGCCAAAAACGAAAAATAGGGCTGATAGAACGTTACTGCAACCTGCATGAAAAAGATTCCGCTACTATTTTCAAGGATATGGAGCTTAATGGAGACATGCGCATCGGTGACCAGCATTGCCAATTATATACCTTGGGTGATGCAGCCGATCTGCCAGCACTCTGCGGTTCGCGCATCAATTACGACCGCTATTCTACTGACAAAACCAAGTTCAGTATTGGCTTTGCCAGCACCTTGGGGCAACTGCTTTCCTGTAACCATATTTACAACCAGTATATCTTTCTGGAGGATGCGCAGCAAACCATGCGCAAACTGGAAAGTAAACGGCTTCGGTTACAATCCCTTTCGGCCTATAGCAGAGAGAACATGATTGCAAGAGATTCAACGAATGATTTTCTCAATGAAGCCATCAGTCAGCAACGCCTGCCCGTGAAATCACATTTTAATGTATTGGTATGGACCAACAATAAAGAAGAACTGAATGACCTGAAAAACATGGTGTCCTCTGCATTGGCGCAGATGGATGCAGCCGCCAAACAGGAAACCGCAGGGGCCGCGCAGATCTTCTGGGCTGGCATCCCCGGCAATGCAGCGGATTTCCCAATGAATGACACCTTTGATACGTTTGCCGAACAGGCCACCTGTTTCCTGAACATGGAAACGGGCTACCGTTCATCACTCAGCCCTATAGGTATCCGGATGGGTGATCGCCTGACCGGTAAGCCAGTGCATGTGGACATCAGCGATGAACCGATGAGAATGGGGATCTGCACCAACCGCAATAAGTTCATCCTTGGCCCAAGTGGAAGCGGTAAATCCTTTTTCACCAATCACATGGTGCGCAGCTATTACGAACAAGGCACCCATATCGTTCTGGTAGATGTCGGGCATAGCTACAAAGGATTGTGCGATCTGGTGAACGGGTATTACTTTACCTATACCGAAGAAAACCCCATCCGCTTCAACCCGTTTTTTATCGGGGAAGGAGATTCGCTGGATACAGAAAAGAAAGAAAGCATCAAAACCATGCTGCTGGCCCTCTGGAAAAAAGACAATGAAGAATTTAAACGGAGTGAATACGTGGCTTTGTCAAATGCCATCAGCGGGTATTTTAATTATCTGGACAGCCATCCGAAGCTATTTCCCTGTTTTGACACCTTTTATGATTTCCTGAAAGATGTATATGTAAGCGTTCTGGAGTCCGACAAAGTAAAGGACAGTGATTTCGATGTGAACAACTTTCTGTATGTACTACGCCCCTATTACAAAGGTGGCGAATTTGACTATCTGCTCAATGCAACGGAAAACCTGGATCTTTTACAGGAAAGGTTTATTGTCTTCGAACTTGACAATATCAAAAATCACCCCATTTTATTCCCGGTCGTGACCATTATCATCATGGAGGTTTTCATCAATAAGATGCGGAAAATGAAGGGGATAAGAAAAATGATATTAATAGAAGAGGCATGGAAAGCGCTGATGAAGGAAGGTTTTGCAGAATACATTAAATACCTGTTCAAAACCGTACGCAAGTTTTTCGGAGAGGCCATTGTCGTTACACAGGAAGTGGAAGACATCATCTCGTCACCTGTAGTCAAGCAGGCCATCGTCAATAACAGCGACTGCAAAATTTTGCTTGACCAATCCAAATACCAGAACAAATTCGACCAAATACAGGAGCTGCTGGGGCTGACTGAGAAAGAAAAGGCACTGGTACTATCAGTGAACAAAGCCAATGATCCTTCTAAAAAATACAAGGAAGTATTTATCTCGTTGGGAGGCATGTTATCGAAAGTGTACCGGACAGAAGTGAGCCTGGAAGAATACCTGGCCTATACGACTGAAGAAACGGAAAAAGTAAAAGTGCAGGCGTATGCCGCAAGATTTGGCGGCGATATACAAAAAGGCATCGCTGCATTGGCCAACGAAATGAGAAGCAATAACAAAAAAAAAAAATAACATGAAACGGTATATTAAAATCATTGCGATTGTATTGTGCTGTTCCCTGACTGTAATGCCGGTCAGCCAGTCAAAAGCAAACCCTGCAGTCATCCTGGAAATTATAAAGGCGGCTGTTATAAAGGTCATTAAGGCGGCTGACCTGAAAATACAGCGGTTACAGAACAAAACCATTTGGCTTCAAAACGCCCAAAAAACCCTGGAAAATACTTTGTCCAAACTTAAGCTGGATGAGATTTCGGACTGGACCGAAAAGCAGAAAGATTTGTATAAAGAGTACTTTGATGAACTGACCAAAGTAAAATCCATCATTTCTTATTATCAGCGCATCCGTGAGATTTCCCAGAAACAGCTCCGACTGGTAGAGGAATACCAGCGGGCCTGGAACCTTTTCAAACAGGACAAATATTTTACTGCTGATGAACTCAGTTATATGACAAAAGTATATTCTGGCATTCTGGATGAGAGTGCTAAAAATATCGATCAGATCTCTCTGGTCATCAAGTCCTTTACGACCACAATGAGCGATGCCAAAAGATTTGAAATTATCAATGCAGCAGCCGACCAGGTAGATGCCAATTATTACGACCTGACACGGTTTAACAAACAAAATATGATGCTCAGCCTCCAACGGGCCAGGGAAAATAATGATGTGGACGTAGTGAGAAAATTATATGGATTACCAACCAATTAAATCATAGACCATGAAAAAGTTACTGATCCTGTTTCTGCTTGGAATGCTTGCAACAACAACGCAAGCACAGACCTATGCAGAATGGTTTAAACAGAAAAAGACCCAAAAGAAATATTTAGTACAGCAGATTGCGGCCTTGCAAGTGTATATTAGATATGCGCAAAAGGGCTATTCCATCGCAAAAGAGGGACTGAAGACAATCGGCGATTTCAAACGGGGCGAGCTTACCCTGCATACTGATTATTTCAATTCACTGAAAAGCGTCAACCCAAAAATAAAGCAATATGCGAGAGTAGCCGATATTATTGCTATGCAATTAACCATTGTGAAGGAGTTTAAAAAACTCCGCCAGCAAGTTATGGGAAACGGTGTATTCAACGAAAAGGAACTGGATTATATCATCCGGGTACTGGATCGGTTGCTGGATGACTGCGAAAACACTCTTGATCAACTGATCACAGTGACCACCGACGACAATTTGGAAATGAAAGACGAGGAACGGCTGAAACGGATTGATATCCTTTATCAGGATATGACGGATAAATATACATTCTCCCAGAGTTTCAGCAACGAAACGATTTTACTAGCAGCTTCGAGAATAAAGGAAAATAATGATGTTCAAACTAGTCGTGCATTGTACGACATTAAACAAGACTGATCATGAAGAAGCTGATTATCATTTTTGGAATTGTACTATTCTGTTTCCCAATGGCAAACAAAGCCCTTGCGCAGAAGGAAGAAATCGCCCAGCTTTTGCTGAATGTGGAAAAACTTGCACAGTTCAAACAAATTTTGTCGGATATGAAAAAGGGGTATGAAATTCTGAATGGTGGCTACAATACCATCAAGGATTTGTCACAGGGAAATTTCAGTCTGCACAAAACGTTCCTTGACGCTTTGTTGGAAGTAAGCCCCACAGTGAAGAATTATAAACGGGTGGCTGATATCATCGATTACCAGATTATTTTGGTAAAAGAGTACAAATCAGCCATCAATCGGTTCAGGCAGGACAATAATTTCAATCAAGAGGAACTAGCCTACCTCGAAAGTGTGTATGAAAACCTGTTTAAGCAAAGCCTCAACAATCTGGATGACCTGGTTACCATTATCACTGCAAATAAACTTCGTATGAGTGACGATGAACGGTTGGGGGCAATTGACAAAATATTTGCCGATATGCAGGACAAGCTGCTTTTCCTGAGGTATTTCAACAACAATACTACCGTACTGGCCGTGCAGCGGGCAAAAGAAAGGAACGACGCGAATACGATGCGCCTCATTTATGGCATAAACAACTAAAATAAGTAACATGGCTAAATGGACAAAGATTGCATGTGTTGCAGTGGCGATTACAGCATTGCCCTTTATCAGCCGGGCGCAGGGACTGGCAAATGAAATGAGCGGATTGCATGGTGTGCTGGATCAGCTCTATGATGAGATGATGCCCCTTTGCAGTAAACTGATTAGCGTTGGCCAGGGCATAGCAGGTTTTGCTGCAACATGGTATATCGCATCGCGCATCTGGAGGCATATCGCAAACGCAGAGCCGATAGATTTTTACCCGTTGTTCCGTCCGTTCGTCATTGGCTTCTGCGTGATGATCTTTCCCTCCGTATTGGCCATGATCAACGGGGTGATGAAACCAACTGTCACCGCTACTTCTGAAATGGTAAAGGATTCGGATAAAGCCATAGCCCTGCTTTTGCAGAAGAAGGAAGAAGCCATTCGCAAAACGGCTGCCTGGCAGATGTACGTGGGGGAAAGTGGCGACGGAAACCGTGACAGGTGGTACAAATACACTCATGACAATGCCGACCCGTCAGGCGAAAGTATATTGGATGGCCTTGGCAATGATATTCAGTTTGCCATGTCAAAGGCCTCCTACAACTTCCGCAACTCAGTCAAGGAATGGATGAGCGAAGTGCTGAGGGTACTCTTTGAAGCTGCCGCTCTATGCATCAATACGCTGCGAACGTTCCAGCTCATCGTGCTGGCGATTCTGGGACCATTGGTATTCGGCATTGCTGTTTTTGACGGATTCCAACATACCCTCACTGTCTGGATCGCCCGCTATATCAACATTTTTTTATGGTTGCCCGTGGCCAACATCTTTGGCTCCATTATCGGGAAGATTCAGGAAAAGATGCTGGAACTGGATATTTCACAGGTTCAGGATTACGGAGATACATTTTTCAGTCGTACAGATATCGCTTACCTCGTGTTTCTCATCATGGGCATTGTGGGCTATTTCACAGTACCATCGGTAGCCAATTACATTGTACATGCAGGTGGGGGCGGCGGACTGGGACAAAAAGTGACCAGCCTGTTCAGCAGTTCTTCTCGCAGCGTGATCAGTATGGCATCAGTCGGGGCCGGTATGGCTGCGGATGCAATGGGCAACGCAGCGGGACGGATGTCACAAAGCATGTCCGGCCATGGAGCGTCCTCTCCCTATTTCAGCGAGAATAGAAATTCTGGTTCTGGTTATATGGGCGATAAGTTAAAAGGCAATTCCTGACAATTTAATCATAAAACAAAAAGACAATGTTTGAAAAAATGAAAAATATAGATACGGCCTTCCGCCATGTGCGGGGCTTTACCATCGTGGTTATTGCTGGTTGTGTATTGACCTGCTGCTTTGCCCTGTACAAAAGCCTTAGCCTTGTTTCACAAATGCAGGGGAAAGTATATATCCTGGCAAACGGAAAGGTATTGGAGGCGTATGCATCGGATCGGAAAGACAATATCCCGGTAGAAGCAAAAGATCACGTCAAAACATTTCACCAGCTGTTCTTTAACCTTGATCCGGATGATAAGGTCATTAAAACGAACCTTACGAAAGCGCTTTATCTGGCGGATGGCAGTGCCAAACGTGAATACGATAACCTGAAAGAAAACGGATACTATTCAGGTATCATATCCGGTAATATCAGTCAGAAGGTTAGAGTGGACAGTGTCAGTATTGATATCGACCAGTACCCCTACCGTTTCCGTTGCTACGCTAAACAGAGCATTATCCGCACCACCACCATTGTTTCCCGTAGCCTGATTACCGAAGGGGAATTACGCAATGTTTCCCGTAGCGACAACAATCCGCATGGTTTTTTGATTGAACGCTGGAATATCCTTGAAAACAGGGATCTAAAAACAGAGAACCGCAGGAAAAACATCTACATAAAAGATTAAAAAACGATAAAAATCATGGCATACTTATTCAAAAGAAGAAAGAAAACGGAAGTCACCAAACCAGATGAAGACCATGACAGGGTGCTTAAGCAAATAGTAAGTGCCTGCCTCCGGCTACAAACCGGGTGGGCACTTTGGATGGGCAAAAGGACACAACACCTTTCCCGCCGAACACTGCTTCTCTTGTTGGTGGCTTTCATTGGCTTTGCAGGCGGCTACAGCATCTATCTGATCGGGCAAAGTTTCTCGGGTATTCAGACCAATGCTTTTTCCGTAACGCCCATCAAAAAGCCGGGGTTTGTCAGGCAAACGGGCGAAACGGCATCACCAACGGATATGAACATCGACAAACCTGACTACCAACGGATCGTCCGCTTCAGAGGATATATGGACAGCCTTACCCGAAGTCCCGCTGGGAAAGCGGTTTATGACAGCATCCTTCCTAGCCGACCGGGATTGTTGGACAGCGCCCGGTTTATTGAAGAAATTTATCAATCTCAAACTAAAAAGTAAATCGTATGGAACAGAAAACACAATCCCCGAAAATGCTCAGGCAGCGTAAATTCCTGTTGGTACTGCCTATGCTTCTACTGCCATTTATGACCCTAATGTTCTGGTCGCTTGGCGGTGGAAAAGTAGAGAGTACTGACGCGCAGCCACTAATGAAAAAAGGGTTCAATATGGAATTGCCGGATGCCTACTTGAGAGAAGATAAGCCATTGGATAAGATGAGCTATTATGACAAGGCGGCCGTTAATTCGGCAAAACTGGGAGAATTAATGAGAAACGACCCAAATTACAGAAAATACAATTCGATGAACGTTGAAATAGATGGAATCCCGACAGAGGATGTTCCTGTTTTGGAAAACTACTCAGGAAAGAGCACTTTAATGACTTCCCCCTATGGAAGTGGAATTTCCCGGGATTCGAACGAAATAAAGGTTTACCGGAAACTGGCAGAACTGGATGAAGCGATGAAAGGGGTTGCCGCCTCCACCATGGAACCAATAGACGATGCACCTCATAACAGAAGCGGAAATACTCAGGTGAATACCTCCGATATTGATAGACTGGAACAAATGATGCAATTGATGAACCAAGCGGAGGTAGAAGATCCCGAATTGCATCAACTCAATGGAATGCTGGAAAAAATACTCGACATCCAACATCCCGACCGTGTGCAGGAAAAGATCAGGCAGACATCTGAAACGCGAAAAGGACAGGTATTTGCGGTGTCCGCTACCGAGAATGAAACACCTGTATCACTATTGGACAATACGACTGACAGTAGGTTTGGTATTTTTCAACAAAATGGTTTTTATTCATTGGATGAATCGGTTCTGACTGATGGCTCACAAAATGCCATACAAGCTGTAATCCACGAAACACAGACCCTTGTTGCCGGTTCGACCGTTAAACTGCGTCTGGTTAATGATGTCTATATCAACGGAGTCCTGATACCTAAAGACAATTTTCTGTTCGGAGAGGCTACGCTGAACGGTGAAAGATTGAAAATTGAAATTGCCAGCATTCGCTACCAAAATTCGCTTTTCCCGGTGCAGTTATCAGTGTACGATATGGACGGTATGAATGGTATTTACATTCCCGGAGCCATCACAAGGGATGTGTCCAAACAATCCGCAGACCGCACCATTCAGGGTATTGGACTTACAACTCTCGACCATTCCTTCGGCGCACAAGCCGCCAGTGCGGGAATAGAAGCCGCCCAAGACATCATCAGTAAAAAAGTAAAATTGGCTAAAGTCACCGTGAAAGCAGGCTACCATATTCTGTTAAGGGATGAGAAGCAAAAACAGTATAACTGACATACAACAGATACAAGTTTCAAAACAGATTATTAAACAATTAAAATTCCAAAAGATGAAAAAGATCAGTGCAGTATGGATAACAGGAATTTTCCTTTTACTATCAGGTATCTCCGCATTTTCACAAAATGCAAATCAGGTAAATCCATCGTCGATTGAGCCATACCTTTTGGCCATTGCATACGAAAAGACGACCAACCTTGTGTTTCCCTATGCCATTAAAAGCGTGGACAGGGGAAGCCAAAACGTACTGGCCCAAAAGGCCAAAGGCGTGGAAAACATCCTTCTGGTAAAGGCAGCCAAAGAAGGTTTTGAAGAAACCAACCTGACTGTTATTACTTCAGATGGAAAGCTCTATTCCTTTCTTTTGAACTATGCCTCGGAGCCCTCCGTGTTGAACCTTACTTTCGGAACTAATCCAGTCGTTAAGAATGCTTTCTTTTCATCAGAAGATTACGATGAAAAGGAAATAGAGGCTTATTCAAATTTAGTAGCCATTGAAAATGAAAAAATTCATGGTATAAAAGATAAAAAATATGGTATGAGGTTTCATTTGGATGGCCTTTTTATTTGTGAAAATGTGATGTACTACCGCATTAAAATGCATAACCAATCCAATATCAACTATGATATTGACCAGCTACGCTTTTTTATACGTGACCGGAAGAAAACCAAACGTACGGCTACACAGGAAATCGAAATAAAAGCCTTGTATACTCAGAATGATACTACAACAGTTAGGGGGCAATCGGAACACATTTTTGTATTCGCTCTGCCGAAATTCACCATTCCAGATCAGAAATACCTTGCCGTACAGCTCATGGAAAAGAACGGCGGCAGGCATTTGGAATTGAATGTCCGTAACAAAGCGCTCGTGCGTTCAACGGCACTTCTCTCTCTGTAAAAAGTTCTCAATTAATTCATTTTTATTCATTCTTTAAAACAAACGTCATGAACCAGAAAAATTTTGAATACCTGCGTGACCAGGTAAAGTACACCGGCTTCGGTGAAGGATTGGAAAACGATCTAAAAGAAAAGTTAAGCATGCAAGCGCCGAATTTCACGCTGAAACACAATGCTCAGTATGGCAATGATAGGACCGCTTCGGAACTGCATTTCAGCAAGTCTAGTCAGAGTGATATGTATTTCTTCAACTCGTACAAAGTGAGTTTGAACAAGGAGAATTCTCCCGACACAATGGAGCAGACCTTTTACATCAACAAGGGAAATAACATTACCTTGAAGGAGGCCTACAACCTGATGAGTGGCAGGGCGGTCAATAAAGACCTGACCAACAAGGACAATCAGATGTACAACGCCTGGGTACAGATGGACTTCAAACAAGCAGACAATAATGGCAATTACAAGCTGAAGCAATACCACCAGAATTATGGGTTTGACCTTGATCAGGCATTGGCCAAACACCCAATAAAAGAGTTGGGGAATGACGAACACAAATCCAACCTGTTGGATTCCCTAAAAAAAGGCAACAGGCAATCTGTCACCTTCATTCGGGATGGGGCGGAACAGAAAAATTACATCGAAGCCAATCCGAAGTTTAAAACCATTACTGTCTATGACAGCAACATGCAGCGGATGGGCAATAGTCAGTCCAAAGCGGAAAAACAGGCTGAAGGTGAGAACAGTTCTGTAAAGCAGGATAACAAAAAACAAACTCAACGTAACGATGACGATGGCCCGGAATTGCCTCGAACGGCGAAAAAGAAGCAAAAAAAGCAATCGGTCAGCTAAAGTAAAATGCAATGGAAACCCTGAACCCTTTGTCCGGTTTCTTTTCTGCCATTGAAAAAGACTACCGGATCAGCATCACACATATCGGTATCTATGCCGCATTGTTGCAATACCGTGATGAGCAGGGATTTGTCAATCCGGTAACGGCATTCAGTTATGACATTATGCGCATAGCAAAAATTTCTGCACCGGCTACTTATCTCAAATGTGTAAGGGAATTGAGCGAATATGGCTATATCAGGTATGTGCCATCTTTTAAGCGCAACCAGGGAAGCCGAATCTACTTTTCTGAAAAGGACAATTAATAGAACAGTGACTATACAAATACAGTAAAAGCCCGGTATCGGGCTTTTACTGTCAACAAAGGAGAATATCAGAATCAAACTGATAACCTTTTGACTGCAATTACATAATTCAAAATTTAAATCGCAAAATTATGTTTGCATTAATAGACGAGCAAAAGCTCAACCGTATATTTGATGAAATCGACTCGCTCAGACAAGAGTTGAAAACCGAAAAAGCTAAAACAAGAAAAAAGCTTTCTGAAACCTGGCTTGATAACCAGGAAGTAATGGAACTTCTAAAAATTAGTCCCAGAACGCTGCAAAATATGCGTGATACTCAAGTTTTACCTTATTCAAAAGTTGGTGGTAAAATTTACTACAAAGCCAGGGATGTGGAAAATTTATTGAAAGGAGGTTACAATGGGTGAAATAGTTTATTATTTCAGGGTCAAACTTCTTAGTTTATTTACGTAAAACAAAATTAATAAAGCGCTTTAAAAGAGATTGTTTTTTATATTTATTTTTAAGATTACCGTAATATAATTTTCTCTTTTCCTCTTCAGCTTGACGCCCTTCAATAATTTGTTTTTCACTCCACTGAGATGACCACTCTATTACACCATTTGTAATCCAATAATGAGATTTACAAGGTAATTGCCAATTCCCAATAGATGGGTAAAGGGTTGGTTTATCATTAACCTCTTTAAAAGCCCACTCAATTGGATCAATCGGTGTTATTATTTTATTCTTACAACCACAAGGACATAAGTGTCCTGCTACTCCAAATTCATTAGATACATATAAAAAACCTTCTTCAAGTTCCTTTGGTAAGTAATGTACTTTTAATAATTTAATCCTTTCCATTTTCACCAACACAATTTAGTCCATCTATATTGAAAAGCGTATGATAGTATGTATTATCATCAACATAAAACCCGCGCAACTGCTTATACTTTATTATTGCTAAGCATGCATTTAGTGCATTAAGCTCTGAAATTTGAATGTTATTTTTATATACGTCGTCAGGAATGTCACTCAAGGGAGCCAATCTTTTATTTACTATTTCTTGGGCAGATTCTTCAGAGAAACTTGTTGTTCGAAGTGTTCCACTTATCGCCCCTTTATCCCTATCAAGCCCCATACCAACATCGATAAAAGGAATTTTTAACTTTATAAGCAACTCAAAAATTTCAGCACGAGAAGTTCCACTATCTACACACACAAAAGCAAATGTAACTCCCGCTAAGTCTTTTTCAGAATTGGAAGTAATATAATTAGAGTGTATATTGATATTATGGCGAAAGCCTTCGTATCGCTGTTTATATACTTCCGATTTTCTTCTACCAAGCTCATCTGGACTTAATTTTCCAGGTGATCGAAAAGCATTGTGAACATGATACCAATCTAAATCAAAACCTCTAATTTCTTTAACAGGAGTTTTAACAAGGAAATCTAAAAGATATGCCCCTGTTCCTCCAAGTCCTATAATCGCAATCGTATCTTCCTCAAGTTTAGCACTTAAATCACCAATTTCAGCTCTACTAGTGTTGTGTTAATTTAAAATTGACGGATAAAGTCTTTTCAGTTTTATCCGTGCTTGGTCGTTTGTAAACTGCCACTTGATTCTGGCAGTTTTATTGTTCCTGTGATTTTCCCATGCTTTTATTTCTGATGATATTT
>JAIBEZ010000063.1 GCA_019459485.1 Prolixibacteraceae bacterium | reverse complement strand
CCACGTAAATGTTCTGAAAAGTAAACGCCATTCGGAGGTGCGGATCTTTGAAAAACCGCTTGATATAATCCGTGTGAAATATCCAGACCTTCAGTTTCAGGAGCAATCTCATGCTTTTAAGATTGACAAACTGGAACAAATGATCGAAATTTTTGCCCAGCAAATCGTTCATCGACAGCTTGAAAAACTCGTATCCTTCCTTCACATATTCCTGAAATTTGGGAAAACTTCCCGGTTCGATGGCTTCCAGTTGAGCTTTCATTTTTTCGGGATTGCGGGTAAACGCAAAATCGCTTCCGTCGCTGAAAAACAGTTTGTAAACCGGTTCGAGCGAAGTGGTTTCCAAATCCTTTTCCAGATCAATTCCCAGTTCCGACAAAACCTGTTTATAAAGCGATGGCATCAGCAAAATGGTGGCGCCCAAATCAAAGCGGTGCCCGTCCTGAATCAATTGTCCGCAGCGGCCTCCCGGATTGGCATTTTTTTCATATACTTCAACGGCATATCCGTTTTGGGCAAGAAAGGCAGCGGTGGCTAATCCGCCAACTCCGGCACCAATAATTATCGCTTTTTTCATGCTTTTTTTACTGTTATTGAACCACATAGACACATAGAGCACATAGTTTTTTTTCGTTTATCTATTGTGACCTATCCCGAAAAATCGGAACAAGTTGTGCCTATATGGTTTGTTTTGCTTTTTATTTTACCTCAGACGGTCCATAGAGTTTTGTTCTCAATCATCCAAATTCAGGCGGGAAAATAACCATTCCCGAAACCGAGCTCAATGCGCCTTCGGTGAGTTCAACTGCCATAAATACATCGTCGGACGGCAATGGTATCTGTGTTTTTATTCCCCACATTGAGGCTGGTTTATATCCAAATCTCGGATAATATTCCTGATGTCCGATCAGGATAACCGATTGAAATCCCAATTCCCTGGCTTTTTGATGCCCTGCAATGATTAACTGCCCGCCAATTCCCTGTTTCTGAAATTCAGGAAGAACCGAAACCGGTCCCAATACGAGTGACTGAAATTGTTGCTGACCGTTGTCAATTACCAAAGGGGTAAATAAAATGTGTCCGACTACTTTTCCGTTTGTTTCTGCTACCAGCGAAAGCTCTTCAATGAAAGTTGGCGATTTCCGGAGTTTCTCAACGAGCTGTCCCTCTTTTTGGTCGCTGAATTCCATCGTTTCAAAAGCTTTTTCGGTCAGCTCGATTACCCAATCGTAATCTTCCCGGGTTTCCCGGCGGATTTTGATATTTTGGTTCATGATTCTTGGGTTTTAATGCGTGAAAGTATTATCAATCCATCTGTCATGAAAAATAAAATGGTATGAATGGCCTGTTTTTGTCGATGAACAACCTGTTTTTCAGGTTTGAAGCAGAGACTAAAAACTGATTATTCCGCATGTTATTTCAGGCCAAAACGGTAGCTAAATTTAACCAGGAAAACATGATGTGGTTTGTTGTCGCTGCCATCAAAAAGGTCGCCCAAATCATTCATCATGTTTAGTTTTCCCGAATCGTTGGAGCTGCTGCGGCTTTGATTCCAAACCAGAAAAACCGAGGAGCCGGGACTGTATTCCCAACGCAAAACAAGGTTGGAGAGAAATTCCTTAAAGTTGAAATCTTTTCGGTCGAACCGATAATCTGTTGAGCTGTCCCCATTTTCGTCAATCAGGTACTCGTCTCCATCCCGGCTGATCTGGTCGGGCGAGAAAATGCGGAAGCGGTCGCTGTAGTTGTCGGCCATCGGATTCACAATCTGTTTGTGATTGTTGTACGCGCCGGTGGCAATAAATGGTTGCCCCCAGTACTGAAGGGTCAGATCGGGGCTGAGATTTACATTTATCCTGAACGATGCACTGAGCGTTTCGCGGTCGATACTTGCAAAAATGTATTTATCACCCTGATTTGCATTGATAGTATTTACATACTGAATTTCGCTGAAAGACTTGCTGAAGCTCGGATTGAAAGAAAGCACCAGATAATTGGTTGGTTTATATGAAAATCCTCCTTCAGAATAGAAGCTGTTGGAGCTTTTGGAATAGCCGTCACGAAAATTGGCGTAGCTTTCGAATACGAATTTTTTCCTGCTGTCAGTTGAAAAACCGAAACGGATATCCCAGTTGCCGGGAGTTTTCATCATTGGGCCGCCACGCAATATGCTTTGATCAAGATTATTGCTGTGTAATGATCCGCCTGTAAAAACACTCCAAAAATTCTTCAAATTCATGTTGCCATTCCATTCCAGCCCGTTACCCAGTTGGTCGCCTTCAAAATTTACGACAGAATAAATATCGGCATTGATGCTGTAGCTTCTGTAAATCCCTTTGGGCTCAAACTGTTGGTATTGGACCCACAATACCGATAAAACATTGTTTGCCTCGCGCAGGTAGCCCACATCGTTGGTTTCGAAGCCCGGCGATTTCCAGATCGACACACCCATAAAATTCCAGTTTCCGTTTTGCTTGCTAATCTGGAGCCTTCCTCCTGTTCCTGACAGCGATGTCCGGTTGGTGTCCAGAGCTGAAAAACTATTGTCGGGTCGCTGAAAGTACCTGACTGGTGATCGCTGTGTATTTTCAATCGCTTTTTTCGAGCCCTGCACCTGGCTGAGTGCGGCACTGAAATTTACAACCCAGTTTTTGTCGTCGAAATATTGAGTAAAATCGGTGCCTGCCGTATAGGCCGATTCGTGCAATTCATCGCGCACGGCATCGTTCAGCACCCGGTTTGTTGCGGTAAACATTCCACCAACCAGGGTGTTTCCGTTGCGACTGTCTTTTTGCACACGTCCGATAAAATAATTGGTCAGCGGCTCGACCATTTTTTGCATTCTTCCGCCAATGGTGTCAATTTGGGCAAATTCGTCGTTGGTCACAGCATTGATAAAGCCAACCGAAAGTCCGTTTTTTGTTTTACCGGTCAATTTTGCCGCTCCAATAATGGCCGACTGAATGGGCTCATCGGCATACCAACCGTCTTCCAGATCGGGTGAAGCCTGCGGCCTGCGGCCAATTCGGCGCGAATAAAACAAGTTGTCGTTGCCATTTTCGCCGTCGCCAATACCCAGTCCGAAATTGGTAATGTTTTTCCCTTCTATAAAAAATGGCCTTTTCTCCTGAAAGAAAGTTTCGTAGGCGGAAAGGTTAACCTCTGATGGATCAGCTTCCACCTGGCCGAAATCCGGATTGATAGTGAGGTCCATCGTCATGTTATTGGTAACTCCAATTTTGGCATCCAGTCCGGCATTAATTCCCGAAAGGTGTCCTTTCGACAGAAAAGGATTTTCAGGAACAGCTTTGAATGTTTCGGTTTTGGCAACGATGTAGGGCGTTACGTCGAAAATTTTTCGCGGTTTTATTTCTTCCAGTCCTTTCATTTCTCCATAAAGATGAACCATTCCCGGCGCTTCTTTTGGAATATGCTGCCAGAAATCGGTTTCATTTTTCCGGTATAGAATCCGCCCCACTTCAAGACCCCAAACGGCTCCCGAATTTTTATCGAACCGCACCTGGCTGAACGGAATCTTCATTTCAGCAACCCAACCTTCGCTGTTGATCGAGGTTTGAACCCACCAGTTGGGATCCCACGACGGGTCTTCATATTCACCGTCGTTCATTACCATGCGGTCGTATTTCACTCCTGCCGAGCTTACACCAAAAAGGAAGCCTGTGCGCAAATCGTGAAAGCTATCGAAAATAATTCCGACCAGATCGCCATCGGTATCATCGCGCCGGGTCAGGCGGTTAACAATGCTGTCGGGGCTGGTATCGAATGCCTTGATGGCTACATAAAGGTTATTGTCGTCGAATAGAATGTTAAACTCGGTGCGTTGTGAGGTTGGTCGTCCGCTAAAAGGTTCATACTGGGTAAAATCGTCGATCCATGTGCCCGATTGCCAGGTAACATCGTCGAGGATTCCGTTAATTGTTGGTGTTGTTGATGTTCGGGTTGCTGTATAAAGTTTTTTTTCGGGTGTTTGTGCATAAATTGCAACAATCGTAGAGATCAGTAGAGCGGAAAGGATACATTTTTTACTCATCGGTTTCTTGTTTCGGTTTTCTGAACTTTAGTTTCTTGTTTCTGATCTTTCAGACGACCAAGTTTGACATTCGTTACATGTTTTCAGAAATTAAATTGATTGTTTAATTAGGAGACACTGTCATGTCGGAATGGTTTTGTTTTACCGCAAGGACGTCTTTCTTTAGAATGAACTGCATTTTTTCAGGCTCTTCAAAAAGCGGGCTGTGTGCCGAGTGCTCAAACGAGTAGAACCTTTTTAATGGCGCCTGAAGCTTTTCGAAGTAATCTTTGGCCAACTGGTAATTGGTGGTGTAATCGTGTTTGCCGTGAAAAAAATAAACTGGGATGTCAAGCTTTTCCACTTTTTTGGTCAGATCGGTTATTACCAGTTTATTCCAAAGTCCGACAGTTTTTGTGGTAAAGGATTTCCCTCGCCAGATATTGATTTTTTCGGCAAGGGTGTATTCTTTGTTAAGCATTACCGGCCAAAACACTCCGCTGATCACCGATTTCATCGCACGGGTGGTGCCAATGCCAAGCCGGTGCATTGGGGCGTCGCGCATTACGTAGTAGTCGGGAGTATTTATTTTGTCAACCGGATATTTCCTGAATTTTCGTAACATCTTTTGGTCTCCAAGTTGTGTAAACTGCTCAACCATATACTTGTAGGCCAGCTTTTCCGATTCAAGCTGATTGGTTATCTGGCTCATTGCTAGGTAAGCATGAAAAAGTTCCGGAGCCTTTGCGGCTGCCTGAATGCCAATAAAAGTTCCGCCGGAATGAGCCATCAGGTAAATTTTCTCCTGATTAAAACGTTTGCGGAGATAATTTGTGACTTCAATCGCATCGTCAATTAATTGATCGAAAGTCATAGTTTCAGGAGAAATGTTGGCCCTGTATGAAAGTCCTGCTCCACGCTGTTCCCACCAGCAAACGGTAAAATAGTTCTCAAGAACAAGCGGGTATTGGCGGCTTACCGCATATTCGGGCATACCCGGTCCGCCATGCAGGAACATTAAGACTGGTTTAGTTTTGTCAATGCCTTTAATGAACATGCCTTGCTCGGCGCCGTTAATTGGAACCCGGATTTTTTCTGAAATACTGCCTGTAACCGTCTTCCCGTTATCATCAAGGAAAGGTGCAGCATTTCCGGCACTAATTACCCAAAGTGAAATAGCAAAAATGAGTATGCAGGTCAATACGCTTAAAAAAATAACCAAAATCATACGTTTTCCATTTCGTGTAAGTGACTGAATAAAAAGACTATTTGACTTATTCGCGACCATCCCATCTCGTCAAGCAAATGGTTTGAAAATAGAATTATAGCAAATGATTTTTTACAAAACCAACAATCTCATCCATGGCTTCGGTAGCTTCCCTGAAAAATGGCGCTAATAACGGATAGCAGTGAACCATTCCAATTCCAGCCTTGAAAGTGATATCAACTCCTGCACGTTTCGCTTTCAGGTAGAACTTTTCTCCGTCTTCGAATAACTCATCATCGACACCGGAATTCAGCAGGATAGGCGGCAATCCTTGCAGATCGCCATACAAAGGAGATATTAAATGATTGGTTGCTCCATTACCGCCAGTGTAATGCTTGCTGAAAACAGTCCAAGAATTTAATGGCGCGAGCGACATTTTGTTTTTTGTTTGATACGACTCACTGGAGCATTTCAGGTCGGTCCAAGGCGAAATTGCCACGGCTGCCACGGGTAAAGCAATGTTCTGCTCTTTCAACGCAAGAAGAATTGCCAGGCATAAGCCACCACCGGCCGATTCGCCTGCAATAAGAATATTCTCGGGCTTAAATCCTGAAGCAAGAAGCCATTGATATACTTTTATCGAATCGTCCAATGCGGCAGGAAAAGGATTTTCAGGAGCAAGCCTGTATTCGTAAACCAGATTTGTAACACCGGTATTCTTAGCAAATTTCGAGACAAACGCCCGATGATCGTTGCAAGAACCAGAAACATATCCGCCGCCGTGAACGTAGAGAATCAGCTTTTCAGGATTTGCACCATCCGGAATCAACCATTCAGATTTCATTCCCTCAATTACCTGTTCTTTAATGGTAATTTCTTTGGGTATCTTCGCGTATCGGGTTGCGCCTTTTTCGCATAGTTCTCTAAAGTCAGTGATGGAAGTATTGAAATCGTACACCTCTTTTTTTAATTTTCCCTGAAATAGATGTCGGTTCCTTAACAAGAAATTGAACATCCTGCTTTTATAACTAGTGTTAAGTTAGTTTTGATATGACGGTTTAATTGTGTAGCTTTGCTAGAAAAACTATGGTACTTTACACAATCAAACTAAGCAAATCTGAGATTGAAGATCTTGATAAAGTAATAAGCAAAGGGAGCCATTCCTC
>JAIBEZ010000044.1 GCA_019459485.1 Prolixibacteraceae bacterium | reverse complement strand
AATATCATCAGAAATAAAAGCATGGGAAAATCACAGGAACAATAAAACTGCCAGAATCAAGTGGCAGTTTACAAACGACCAAGCACGGATAAAACTGAAAAGACTTTATCCGTCAATTTTAAATTAACACAACACTAGCATCAATCCGGAAATGATAAACCGAATGCCGGCAAACTGAAGCGGAGATTGGTATTTCAAGCCAATTTTAACCCCAACAAAGGCCGACGACCAAAGCAGGCAGGCAACAATAGCCAGAAATATTGTTTGGGAAAGGTGTTTTTTCATTGTTCGGAATAATGGAACAAAGGTGTGGATAAAAATCAGAATGGGAATTCTGATTCCATAGAAAACAAAAAAAGGCAGCCGTCAGCTACCTTTTTTTGTTTATTCATATTTGTTTAGTGAACCCATTTCAGATAATGGAGATCCTGCCGGTGAGGCAATTCCGCATGTTTGGGATACATCCTGATGGCATAGCTAAATGCTCCTGCATTCATCAATTGGAGATTCAACTGATAAGTAACTATTGAACCTTCGATTTTTTCAATGTCAAACTGAAGGCATTCCACCAGTTCAACGGAGTCGTTGTTTTCATTTTCTGTAATTACCATTTCAATGCCAACGTCCTGAGAGTTCAATCCTTTCAGATCAGCAACCACCTGCGCAGGATAATTTTCTCCGATTTTCAATACATTGGTTATGCCATCGGTCATTTGCACACTCTTCACTTCAATCTGATCCCATACAGAGGAGACATTTAATTTCCATTGCGAAATTTCTTTGGCCAATGAATAGTTGGAAGCATTTATCCTTGCAGAACGCTTGGCCTGAGGATTATAAAACCTGTCCTGATAATCGCGGATCATGCGGGCAGTTGTGAAATTAGGAGCTACCTGGGCAAATGTGTTCTTGATATAAGACACCCATTTTTCAGGAACACCTTTAATGTTTCGTGTGTAAAACGCAGGTAAAATTTCTTGTTCAAAAATATTGTAAATGGTTTCAGCATCCAATTCATCCTGAAGTTCGTTCACATCGTAGGAATTCTCCTGCGGAAGTGCCCAACCTGCGTCTTTTTTGTAACCTTCAACCCACCATCCGTCGAGTACCGAAAAATGAATGGTTCCGTTCATCACCCCTTTTTCGCCGCTGGTACCCGATGCTTCGAGTGGTCGGGTTGGAGTGTTCATCCAGATATCAACACCTTGCAACATCATTTTTGCCAGGTTCATGTCGTAATTCTGAACAAATAATATTTTACCGATGAACTCCGGACGTTTTGAAATTTCGACAATGTATTTAATCAGGTCCTGACCGGCTTTGTCGGCCGGGTGTGCTTTCCCTGCAAAGATGAACTGCACCGGACGTGCCGTATCGTTAACGAGTTTCGACAAACGATCGAGATTCCGGAACAATAAATGGGCTCTTTTATAGGTAGCAAAGCGTCTGGCAAAACCAATTGTGAGCGCGTAGGGATTTAATTTGCCCAGCACCTCATTAATTTGCTTCGGATTTTCATTCCTGTTGATCCAGTTATTTGTAAACCGCTGTTTGATAAACCCAATCGTTTTCAACCGAAGGTTTTGTTTCATGTTCCAGATTTCTTCATCAGGAACCTGGTATATGTTATCCCAAAGATCAAAATCAAGTTGTTCTTCCGGAAATTTAGGACCAAAATATTTTTGATGAAGTTCTCTCCATTCCTTTGCTACCCAGGTTGAGTAATGCACACCATTGGTAACGTAACCAATGTTAATCTCTTCGGCAAGATACCCTTCGTACAACGGACGGAATATATCCTTTGATACATCACCGTGTAAGCGGCTTACTCCGTTTATGCCCTGCGAAAGATTACATGCCAGATAGCTCATATTGAAATGATCTTCAAACGGATTGGCCTTACCCAAACTGATGAATTCATCCCAGGAGATTGCAATTGTCTGAGGATAACTTTCCATGTACCTTTTGAATAGATCCTGATGAAATGAATCATGTCCGGCAGGTACAGGGGTATGCGTTGTAAACAAGGTTGAAGCCCTCACTACCTCTTTGGCTTCGACATATTTAAGCGATTTTTCTTCCACAAGGTCTTTAATTCTTTCCAATCCAATCATTGCAGCATGTCCTTCGTTGCAATGATAGATATCAGCTTCGACACCAAGTTTTTTTAGTGCGCGAATACCGCCAAGGCCAAGTAATATTTCCTGTTTCAGCCGGTTCTCATTATCGCCGCCATACAAATGATGAGTTACAAAACGGTCCTCATCTGAATTGGCATCAAAATCCACATCAAGCAGGAACAACCTGACTGAGCCAATGTTAACCTGCCATACCCGGGCGGTAACGGTTCTGCCTGGATAATCAACCTGAACATTTACCCATTCGCCATTTTGATCGAATGCAGGTTGTACAGGTATTTTAGAAAACTCCTGGGCATCGTAATGCGACAACTGCTCGCCGGTAATCGAAATATTCTGACGGAAGTATCCATAACGGTATAGAAGTCCGACACCCGTAAGGCTAACCTTTGAGTCGCTGGCTTCTTTAAGGTAATCACCAGCCAGAATGCCCAAACCACCCGAGAAAATTTTCAGGCTGTCGTGTAAACCGTATTCCATACTGAAATAAGCAATTGACGGACCTGAAAAAGATTGCCTGTCGGACAGGTATTTATGAAGTAAATTCGAAACCTTGCTCATTTTGAGCAAAAAATTCTCATCATTTTCAAGTTCAAGAAAACGCTGATAGCTCACTTTTTCGAGTAACACAATAGGATTGTGTTCACATTCTTCAAATAATTCGGCATCTATATACTGAAACAACTCGCGCGCTTCTGCATTCCACACCCACCACAAATTGCGGCTTAATTCTTTTAACGATGATAATTTTTCCGGAATATTTGATTCAACAAATAATTTTTTCCAAACTGGTTGATCCACAATTGAATGATTTAAAAATTCAACACCTTCTTCCATCTTCTCCTCCTTCTATCTTTATGCAATTGAATAATGTAAAAATTACAAAATGCAAAAGAAATCAAAAAAACACTTCTTCGAAAAGTGGAATGTTAAAATGGTGTTAAATTCTGGTTATTACTATTTTTTCTTAGCGGGGGATTTTTCTTTTACAGTTTTAACTGAACTTACAGAACGCATAGCAGTTTGTTTTGTTTGCAACGAAATAATTTCCGCCTCGTATTTTTTAAGTTTTGCTTCCTTTTCCTCCAGAATTTTATTTAACCCTGCGATTTCCAGTTGCGATTTGCTTTCAGGAGCAAAAGTATTGAGTCTTAACTTGAAATCGCTCAATACATTCATATAATTGATAAAGGCTTCATATGGACTTTCATATGGATTGAAATACTTATGAACTTCACCATCAGAGAAGAACTTAGTACACATGTAATAAAAATGGTCGCTGGCCTGCAAATAATTCCAGTCTTTTATCATGGCACTATCTGTAACCCTGCCCATACGGTCGGCCAGTTCATAAACCTTATTAAATGCCTCGTCCTGAAGTTCGTTACCCAGCCATGCCGACAGGTCACGTTCTTCGTCAGCCCAAGAAATCGGAGCCTGAACACTAACAATTGAAACAGGCTGGAAATTAGCAGCGATTTCGGAAGGAGTGGCAAATGTTATCTTTGAATTTTTGAAAACGACATCAGGCAATTGCTCCATAAACTTGAATATGCCGGTTTCTGCAGACTGGTGTTCGCCAAATGTTTCGTAATCGAGAAAAATGTTGAATATTTCATCTTTACCCATGCTTTTTAACCATCCCACATATTTTTCAGCAGTTAACGGATATTCATTCCACCCTTGATTTGAAAAGCGGAAAGCCAGGTCGTCGCTTAATTTAAAATTGCGCATCAGCACTTTCAACCTTGGATTTATCGCGTTGACGTACAAAAAATTCGGCGATTTCCAGCCGAGAATGTGTCGTGCCCCTTCAGTTACCATTGCTTTATAACCCATGTCAGCAATCAATTCACCAATTTCATCCGAATAAATCAATTCGGTATTTCTGAAAACTGTTGGTTTCTGCCCAAAATATTTTTCGATCAGCCGGTCATGTTCCAGTATCTGCTTCCTGAAAAGATCATTGTTTTTCATCGAAACCAAAGAATGGGAATAGGTTTCCGACAAAAATTCAACATGGCCGGTATCTGCCAAAGCTTTGAACGAATCGAGCACTTCCGGTGCATACAATTCAAACTGCTCGAGTGCCAGTCCTGAAATAGAATAGGCAATTTTGAATTTACCCTTGTGCTTTGTAATCAGTTCAAGCATCATTTTGTTGGCCGGCAGGTAACAGCGGTCGGCAACTTTGCGCAGAATTGATTCATTGGCATAATCATCGTAATAGTAATGATCATTACCGATATCGAAGAAACGATAACGACGGTAACGAAATGGTTGGTGAACCTGGAAATAGAAACAGATGGACTTCATATCTATGGTTTTTTCTTGTTATTCAATTCCAATTGCTTTGAGATAAATATCCCGTACATTTTTAGCTGAGTTTTTCCACAGGAGGCTGTCAACTTCGGCCTTTCCATGTTCTTTGAACATGTTGTGAAGTGCCGGATAATTAATCAGGCCATAAATTGCATCGGCCATGGCGTAGGTATCCCAGTAATCAATCTTAATGGCATATTTCAGAATTTCGGAAACACCCGACTGATAAGAAATTATCACAGGAACGTTTGATTGCATGGCTTCCAGAGGCACGATCCCAAATGGTTCCGAAACGGATGGCATCACGAATACGTCGCTCATCCGGAACATATCAAAAACATCGTCACCTTTCAAAAATCCTGTAAAATGGAACCGATCGGTAATTTTTAATTCGGCAGCCCGTTTCACCATCGCATTCATCATGTCGCCGCTTCCGGCCATTACAAAGCGAACGTTGTTCATTTTCTTCAGCACCATGTTTGCTGCCTCAACAAAATATTCCGGCCCTTTTTGCATGGTGATCCGCCCCAGAAAAGTTACAATCTTTTCATCTACTCCTTTTTTGAGCTTTGTTTTTTCTTCCTGCGATAGTGGTTCAACTGCGTTGTAAACCGTTGTAACCTTATCAGGATTGATATTGTATTTTTCGATAACTATGTTTCGGGTCATGTTACTAACAGCAATGATTTGGTCGGCAGCATCCATTCCTTCCTTTTCCATTGCATAAACTGTTGGGTTTACACTTCCTCCACTCCGGTCGAAATCGGTAGCATGAACATGTATTACCAATGGTTTCCCAGATGCTCGCTTGGCTGCAATACCAGCAGGATAAGCCAGCCAGTCATGGGCATGTATTACATCAAACTCGTTGTCGCGGGCAATTACTTCAGCAACTATTGAGTAGTTGTATATTTCCTGAAACAGATTTTGATCATACCTTCCGGAGAAATTGATTTTTCCCTCCGAATTGGTTTCTATGAATTTTGTTTTTTCTGAAACCACTTTGGTGGTCATTTTCCAGAACTCTTCGGGATCGACATAAGGTATCATTCCGGATTCAACTTCATAATAATCAATTTTCGACTGAAGATTGCTAAATTGAATTTGCTTTCGGGTTACAGGTACTTCATTGGCACCCACAAGTTTCATGCTCGACTGATCTTCGTCGCCATAAGCTTTTGGTACCACAAAAATTACACTAACATCTTCAAATTCGGCCAATCCTTTGGTCAACCCAAAACAGGCGGTACCCAGACCTCCCGAAATATGAGGCGGAAATTCCCAACCAAACATCAATACCTTCATAGATTCAAATTAAAAAAGTTGACTTTATTCTCCACAATTCTCGAGTAATTTATTTGCACGAATCAATGCAGCAACACTCCATGCCTGAGATATTGCTCCTTTGCCTTTATGAGGCGGATTCCCATTGTATATTTCAGATATGGTGCCAATACAGTGCTCAGTCATCTCTTCTTCAAATCCTTCAATTATTCTCTTCACAAATGGCACTCCACCACGTTTGTGTATTTTCAGGTATGTTTCAACAAAAAATGAAACAAACCACGGAAATACAGTTCCCTGATGGATGGTTAATTCACGTTCATATATATTACCCTGATAACAACCCTGATAGTTTTGATCCCTTGGCGACAATGTTCTTAAACCGCGTGGGGTAAGTAATTCGCGCTTTACTGCACTTAATACTGCTTTTTGTTTTTCACGGTCGAGAGGCGAAAACTCAAGAGCGGCTGCAATCAGCATATTTGGTCTGATTGACCAATCGTAGTTATCTCCGTCAATACAGTCGGCCAGGTATTGCCGTTTTTCACTCCAAAACAGTTCAACAAATGATTTCGCCACTAAAGTTGGCAAATCTTTCCACTCATTGATGAATGCCGTATCGTCTTCGGCTTCTGCCAATTCAAGCGCTAAATTGATGGCATTGTACCAAAGTGCATTCACTTCAACCGGCATTCCTCCTCTTTGCACAACTGGTTTTCCATCCACATACGAATCCATCCAGGTCAATGCAACATTCTCCACTTTTCCGTAAATCAGTCCATTCTCAAGCATCCGGATATTGAAATCTGTTCCACGTTTATAAGCTGAAAGAATAGACTTCATGGCTGGTCCGTATTTAGCCCATATTTTTTTGGGATCTTTAATTGACCTGTAATATTGTTGAACTGACCAGAAAAACCACAACGGAGCGTCTATCGAATCACAGAAAGTTCCGGCCTTTCCCGGAAATTTAGGGAACAGACCATCTTTCAGGTATTCAAGCTGGGTATCCAAAACCTTCTCGCATGTTTCCTTGTCATTTAAATCAAGGGTCAATCCGGGAGCAGAAATAAAGGTTTGCCTGGAAATTTGCCCATACCATGGGAATCCTGCAAGTATTTCAGTATGACTGTTCTTCTTAACAAAAAACTGCTGAGCTGCATTGGTTAAATTTCCCATTAAAGTTACACGGGGTATTCGCTTTTTTAACTCGCGTGTATATTTTTGTTTGAGTGAACCGGTTGTAATTTCGATGGTTGAAGCTGAAAAAATGATCGTTTCACCTTTTTCGATGGGTAATTCAAAATACCCTGGCACAAAAAGATCCTCTTTGAATTCGTATCCCCTGTTTTGCTCTTTGGGATATTCAATTCCATTTTGCCAGACAGGAGCGGCTATAAATTCCATCTCCTTGGAAAATTGCATGTGCAAAAACGGATAGCCGTCGTAAAGTTGTATTTTAATGCCATTTTCTATTTCGGTGTACCGGGTATTCGCATACATATTGGCTTTGCTCAGTTGATGAACATTGCGGAACGCTAAAAATGGCCTAAACCTTAAAACAGTAGGCGAATGAGCTTCTTCAAGCGTATATTTAATGAGCAGTTGTTTCTCCTTTTCAACCAGGACACGTTCCTTGGTCAATACAACTCCTCCAACACGGAATGTGGTTCGGGGAATTATTTCGACATCAAAATCACGAATGTACTTGTGACCTTTTGGTTCGTAATAGTCTCCTTCATATTTATGAATTCCGAGGTTAAAAGAAGATCCGTGCTGGACTACTGTTTCATCGAACGACGAAAGCAACACATGCTTCTCTCCGTCCAGCTCTTCAAGCGGACAAACAAGTAAACCGTGGTATTTACGCGTATTACATCCTGAAATGGTTGTGCTAATGTATGAACCGGCACGGTTCGAACGAAGCAACTCCCGCTGGAGCGAATACTCCAGATTGACCAATTGATTTTTATCAAATTTTAGATAACTCATAGTTCCTGACTTTTTGGGTCTTTAATCCGAAAACTTCCGGAAAAGTTAGTGTTTAAGAAATATTGCATAAAGCCGTTACAAAAATAGCTTTTATAAGCTTACTAATTCATCCTTGATTCCTGAAAACCAGTCAACTTCTGTTCCAGATACATTTTCTCGTTTGCAAAATTAAGATACGGAAAATTAATTGTTAATTTAATAATTTCCTCCAGGTTATACAACAGAAATTTCTTGTATTCATCTGAAAAAGAATGTACAGGACGGTGCAGAACAGCCTTCAGGATTTTAACAACATCTTTTGCCACATTCATGCTCTCATTTGAAATAATCGTCTTGCTAAAACGATCAAAAATGTAATCGATTGCAACAGGACTTATATGCAACATATCCTCTGCATAGAAGCGGTAGTCACGCAATTCATCCATCATAATTTCATAGGATGGAAAGTACCCGCATTTTGAATCACCAAACCCACTTAACAATCGGTCGATGGCAAGCAATAAAGTGGCTTTACTGACCTGATTTTCGACTGCACCATCTTTCCAGTGCCGAATCGGACTCACGGTAAATACCACCTTTAAATTTGGGTTAAATCTCCAAAGTTCCTCCAATAATTCGCGGTATGCCTCTGTAATTTCATACACACCTAACCGATATTGCCTGAATTTTGCTGCAGGCACCTTGTGGCAGTTTGATACGATCTGACCTGACTGTTTCAATTCATACACCCTGGAAGTACCAAAAGTGATTACCAGAAAATCAGCCTTAAGTAAAAATTCTCCGGACTTGGCAATCCGGTCATTGATCATTTCGAGCGCCTTGTCCTTATCGGTATCTGAGAACCGGCTGTGATGATAAAAACTGTTCCAGATTCCCTGATCCTGAAACAGATCATTCTCATTAAAAACCCGTTTTTCAAGTAATATTTTCAAACTATTGGCAATCGAAACCGGATTGTATAAAATACCGAACGGATTTAAATCGACATTAAATTTCAGATCAATCAATTTTTGACCGATATTTTCCGAAAAGCAAGAGCCGAAGAACATCATGCTCTTCGAATAATCCATTTTCCATGGGAACTCCGGAATTTTTATTTCAGTAAAAAATGACATCAGCAAAAATTTACCATTTAACTATTTACCATTTACTATTTAACCCTTCAAACTCTTCCAACATTTTAAACCCTTCCTTAGCCCCTACCTCACTCTTTTGAATTCCTGTTTCTCCAAAACCAGGGCTGTTCTGGCAGGAAGATATAACCGCAAATAATGCTGACTGGTTAAGCCACTTTCAGGAACAGTAAAATAGGTCATTCGCCGGTCAATTCTGTTTTGTCCGCCAAAGCGATCATCGTCGGTATCCAAAACTATTTTGTATTTGGAAGCATGCATCGGGATTCCGTAGTCAGTGAACGATTGGGAAGGATGAAAGTTGAAAACAAACAAATATTTTCCCCTGGAATATACCAGTATTTCATTTCCCTTGTGATCGTACAACCAATTTACTTCAGGATTTTCAATCAATTTCGATTTTTTGGCGAACGAAATCATTTCACTGTCAAAGTCTGCAAGCAGGTGATAACGCAAGCTTTTATTGTCGGCCAAACTCCATAACCTACGTGCATGTTCGTACGACCAGTTATTTCCTTCACGTGGAAAATCAATCCATTCCGGATGGCCAAATTCATTTCCCATGAAGTTCAGGTAAGCGCCACCTGCACATGAAAGCGTGGCCAGTCTGATCATTTTATGCAATGCAATTCCACGTTCAACTGCAAGATTTGGCTGATCCTTGCGCATACTGAAATACATTTCCTTGTCAATCAGCCTGAAAATAATGGTTTTATCGCCCACCAAAGCCTGATCGTGCGATTCGGCGTAACTCACCACCTTTTCATCCAATCGTTTCGAAGTAAGTTCGTGAAAGATGGTTCCGACGTCCCATTGTTCATCTGGAACTTCCTTAATTGTTTTGATCCAGAAGTCAGGAACTCCCATTGCCATGCGGTAATCGAAACCCAGCCCACCGTCAATATTGGGAGTTGCAAGGCCTGGCAAACCACTCATTTCTTCGGCAACAGAAAGTGCATGTGGATTTATTTCGTGTATCAGCCGGTTTGCCATTATAAAATAGGTAAACGCTTCCTGATCGAGCCCACCATCAAAATAATCGTCGTAACAGGTAAATGCTTTGCCTAAACCATGGTCAAAATACAACATGCTGGTCACCCCGTCGAAACGGAAACCATCAAATTTAAATTCTTCGAGCCAATAACGAATATTTGAAAGTAAAAAATGAATGACTTCAGGCTTTCCATAGTTGAAACAATACGAATCCCAGGCGGGATGCTCTCCTTTGGCTCCTTCATGAAAAAATTGCCAGCGGGTACCATCGTATTTTCCCAATCCCTCCACCTCATTTTTCACGGCATGTGAATGAACCAAATCGATGATTACTGAAATCCCCATTCCATGCGCTTCATCCACCAGTTGTTTTAATTCCTCCGGAGTCCCAAATCTGGATGACGGGGCAAAGAAACCTGATACGTGGTAGCCAAAACTTCCGTAGTAAGGATGCTCCGGAATAGCCATTAATTGAATGGTATTGTATCCGGCCTTTTGTATCCGCGGTAAAATATCGGTCCTGAATTCATTATAGGTATGTACCCTTTCGTTTTCGCCGGCCATACCAATGTGCGCCTCGTAAATCAAAGGCGCTTCGTTCGATCTGCGAAAAGCTTCTTTCTTCCATTTATAGTTTTCAGAAGGCGCCCAAACCTGGGCGCTAAAAATTTTCGTATGCTCATCCTGAACTACCCGATTTATCCAAGCAGGAATTCGCTTTCCATGCCCACCTTCCCAAAACATCGAAAGGGCAAACAAATCGCCATGGTTCATTTTTTCTGAAGGAAGAATTAATTCCCAATTCCCGTTGCCGACAGATTTCATTGCGTATTCCGAAGTTTCCTTCCAGTTATTAAAGTCGCCTGTCAGATATATCTCTGTGGCATTTGGCGCCCAGTCGCGAACAATCCACTGATTGTCAACTTTGTGTAAACCGTACCATTTATGCCCCTGCGAAAATTCCGACAAACTAACGTTCCGAAGGATTTCATGCTCTTTTTCTTTGGCAATATTTAAACGCGAAATAATGGTTGGCGCAAAAGGTTCAAGCCATTGATCGTTTTTTACAAAATTTGGTAGTTCCATCGCTTATACAATTTGTTTAAAGATAAGAAAAACAAGTTGTCATTAACATTGCATAATTAATAATACTTATTTCTTTTTTGTAGCCTGATCAATAAACTGTTGGTTCAACTCGTCTGAATCCCCATATTTTGCGCGCAATTCGGTTAAACGTTCATGCATCATCTTTTGAACATCAGCATAAGCCGGGTCGTTGTAAACACTTTTCATCTCTGAAGGATCGGTCTCCAGATCGTACATTTCCCATTCATCCACATCGTAATAAAAATGCATCAGTTTGTAACGTTCGGTGGCAATACCATAATGCCGCTTTACCATGTGTACCGACGGATATTCGTAATACGTATAATAAACCGCATCGCGCCATTCGCTTGTTTCGCCCGAAACCAGTTTGCGAAACGATTCGCCCTGAATATCGGAAGGAATAGTAACACCGGCATAATCCAAAAATGTTGGTGCGAAGTCGAGGTTTTGCACCAACTTATTGATTGTTGTTCCTGCCTTAATTTCTTTCGGATAACGAATTAACAAAGGAGTACGGAACGATTCTTCGTACATGAAGCGTTTATCAAACCAGCCGTGTTCGCCCAAATAGAAACCCTGATCGGAAGTATAAACCACAATTGTATTTTCAGCCAATCCGTTTTTATCGAGGTAATCGAGCAACTCGCCCACCCCATCATCAACCGACTTGATGGTGCGCAGGTAATCTTTGATGTACCGGTTGTATTTCCATTCAGCCAAAGCTTTCCCTGTAAGTTTTGCCTTCAGAAATTCCTGATTTTCGCTTTCGTAGGCATTCATCCAGTTGGCACGCTGCTCCGGATCCATCCGTTTCAGATCACGCACAAATTCGGTAGTGTCGCCTTCCGGGTCAACAATTAGCTTAAAGTCGTGTCCCCAGATTCCATGTCCGTCAATTTTCATTTCCTGTGTTTTTGCAGCAGTTCCACGTCCGGCATAGTCATCGTAATAATTCGCCGGAGGAACAAAAGTGGTATCATCGTACAAATTCAAATATTTTGGAGCTGGCAACCAATTCCGGTGCGGCGCTTTCTGGTGATACAACAAACAAAAAGGCTTGGTCTTGTCACGCATTTCGCTCAGCCATTTCAAGGCGTATTCGGTAGTAATTTCGGTACAATAACCCGGAATCCGTTGTTTCACTCCATTAATCAGAAAATCAGGATTGTAATATTGGCCTTGTCCGGGCAAAACCATCGAATAATCAAAACCCTGAGGCAAACCGTCCAGATGGATTTTTCCGATCATGGCTGTTTGATAACCGGCTTTTTGCAATTGTTTCGGAAAGTTGTCCTGATCCCAGTTGAACGGGAACATGTTATCCACTTTCCCGTTAACGAAACTGTGTTTGCCGGTAAGCATTACAGCCCGGCTGGGTGCACAAATTGAATTGGTTACACAAGCTCTGGTAAATATCACCCCTTCTTCAGCCAGCCGGTCAATATTGGGAGTTTTATTCAGCCCATGCCCATATGCGCTGATGGCCTGATAAGCATGGTCATCGCTCATGATGTAAATGATGTTTGGACGGATTTGCTTCGGAGCCTGATCTTTACACGATGGCAGAATAGCCGCCGAACAAAGGCCGAGAATGGGTAAAAGGTTTATTTTGTTCATCTATAAATTATTGAATGGTTACTTTTAATTGTTGTAGTTGTTGTAGTTGTTGTAGTTGTTGTAATGGCTAAATGGTTGAATGGTTGAATGGTTGAATGGTTGAATATAAAATAATCTGCTCCATGCTGTTAGCTGCTTGCGACTAGTTTTCGAAAACTGAGCCTGAGACTGCAAACTGCAACTGATCACTTTTTACTGCGCTCTTCCTGGTTCGCGGCGATTTTTCCCTTCAATCTTCTGAATATAATCCCCTAAATCCTGACGGGCTTCATCGGCCAACTTCTTTAAATCAGCAACTACTTCAGGATAAAATTCTTTCACATCAAAGCGTTCGCCCGCATCGCGGCGGAGATCGTACAAGCCTTCTTCGTGTGCAAAGTTTTCATTTGTTGCTCCCGGAAATCCATCTGCTCCGGGCTTAAATCCAATATATGTGCGCCCGGGATGCGCAAACACCAGTTTCCAGTTGCCTTTGCGCACTGCTTCCAAACTGTTTTTGCGATAATAATATAGGAATGATTCACGGGGATTGGCATTTTCATCGCCCAATAAAAGTGGTAAAATATTCACTCCATCAATCCTTTTCTCCGGAAGCGGAGCCTCGGTAATGGCAGCCAACGTTGGCAAAATATCAATGGTAGAAGCCAGTTTATTGCAAATCGTTCCTTCCTGAATGTGTCCCGGCCATTTCATGATACACGGTTCTCGTTGCCCACCTTCAAAACTGGCACCCTTGCCTTCGCGCAAACCTCCATTCGAACCGGCATGATTGCCAAAGTTCAGCCAAGGGCCATTATCAGAAGTAAAAATGACCAGCGTATTTTTATCAAGACCATTCTTTTCAAGCGCTTTCATTATTTCTCCCACCGACCAGTCAATTTCCATGATAACATCACCATACATACCCTGTTCGCTTTTTCCTTTAAACTTTTCGGAGACAGCCAAAGGAACATGTGGCATTGAATGAGCCAAATAAAGGAAGAACTGATTTTTCCTGTTATCAGAAATAAACCGAACAGCCCTCTCGGTATAAATGGTGGTTATTTCAGCCTGATCGTTTAACGAATTAAATTCCGCGACTTTTTCATTTCCATCAATCAAAGGAAGTGGCGGAAAATCAAATTTGCGATCTCTTTTTTCTGCTGAAAATGGCGTTCCATCGTAATTTACCGGCCACATGTCGTTTGAATAAGGAATGCCCAGATATTCATCAAATCCTTGTTGTAACGGCAAAAACTCGCGCAGATGACCCAGATGCCATTTTCCGATGGCCGCAGTTTTGTAGTTGCGTTTTTTCAATACTTCGGCGATTGTTTCTTCGGAAGGGTTTAAGCCAATCTTTGAATCAGGGAAAAGCGCACCTGAAATTCCGACACGATTCGGATAACAACCGGTTAAAATTCCGGCACGCGAGGCGCTGCACACAGCCTGTGCCGAAACAAAGCTGGTAAACCGAACTCCCTGTGAAGCCATGCGGTCGAGGTTGGGCGTTTTATATTGCGATGCCCCATAACAACTTAAGTCACCGTAGCCAAGATCGTCGCAAAAAATGAGGATGATGTTGGGATTCTTGGTTTTTGGAGCTTCGTTGCAAATTGCAGCCAAAGGGAAGGTGACTAATCCGGCAAGTAATGATTGTTTGAAAAGAGTATTCATCGGCAAATTAGTTTAGTTGAACACTCCCAAAGGTAAAAAAAAGAAGCACGTAAAAGGATTTCGACTTTCCAAAGTCGAAAAAGCAAACCCTCAATTGAAATGTCGGACTTAGGAAAGTCCGATTCCCTGATTAATCAATCATCTCAAAACCGCAATACGGAACCAAAACTTTAGGAACACGAATTCCTTCCGGAGTTTGGTTGTTTTCAAAAATTGAAGCCAAAATGCGTGGCAATGCCAGCGCACTTCCGTTGAGCGTGTGGGCAATTATCAGTGAATCAAACAAAAACCTCAATTCAAAAACATGCTTATTTCATTAAAAATAATTATTTTTGATGTGGAAATTAAATCAAAAACAGTTGCAATGGCTATCATATCAATGTTCTACGGCATTATTATTTCAATGTATTATTTGGATAACAAACAACACAATTTGCCACATATTCATATAAAATACCAGGATGAAGAAGCTGTTGTCTCAATTTTAGATGGGCAATTAATCGATGGAACCATGAAACCTAACAAAATGAAACTTGTTCAGGCCGGATTGAAATTCACAATGAAGAATTATTAGCTGATTGGGATTTAGCAATTAGAGGAGAAACTATCTTTAAAATTGATCCATTAAAATAAGAACAGATGAACCCACGTGTAATAGAGGTAAAGCCAGAAAAGGACTTTTCGTTATTGCTTACTTTCAGTAATGGTGAGAAGAAAAGATTTGATGTAAAGCCATACTTAGGTATTGGTATTTTTAAGGATCTAAAGGATTTGAGTTTGTTTTACTCCGTAAAACCTTTTCTGGGCAGCATACAATGGGCTAATGGACTAGACCTTTGTCCGGATACACTTTATACTGAAAGCAAATAAAAAAAAGGCTGCCCCGGAATATTAACCGGAGCAGCCTGTTTTTCATTATTCCCAAATTGCTAATCAATCATCTCAAAACCGCAATAAGGCACCAACACTTTTGGAACACGGATACCTTCAGGAGTTTGGTTGTTTTCGAGAATTGAAGCCAGAATTCGCGGCAGAGCCAGCGCACTTCCGTTAAGGGTGTGTGCAAGAACCGTTTTTTTTGTGGCTTCGTCGCGAAAACGTAATTTTAAACGATTGGCCTGAAAGCTTTCGAAATTGGAAACAGAACTCACTTCCAGCCATTTTTCCTGTGCTGCCGAGAACACTTCAAAATCATAGGTCAACGCTGAAGTGAAGCTCATATCGCCACCGCACAAACGCAGGATACGGTATGGCAATTCCAGTTTTTCGACCAACCCGGCAACATGAGCAACCATTTCATCGAGTAACTCATATGAGTTATCCGGATGGGCGATCTGTACAATTTCTACTTTATCGAACTGATGTAAACGATTCAAACCACGAACATCTTTCCCGTACGAACCGGCTTCGCGTCGGAAACAGGCACTGTAAGCTGTATTTTTAATCGGTAAATCTTTGACATCCACAATCACATCGCGGTAAAGGTTGGTTACCGGAACTTCAGCCGTTGGAATCAGATAAAGGTTATCTTCGGTGGCATGGTACATCTGGCCTTCCTTGTCGGGCAGCTGTCCGGTTCCAAAACCAGAATCTTCATTCACCATCAATGGTGGCTGAATTTCAAGATACCCGGAATCGCGCGCCTGGTCAAGAAAAAAGCTGATCAGCGCACGTTGAATACGGGCGCCTTTCCCCTTGTAAACCGGAAACCCGGCACCGGTTATTTTAACACCCAATTCAAAGTCGATGATATCGTATTTTTTTGCCAACTCCCAGTGAGGAATGCTGTTTTCGGGCAATACCGGAATTTCACCAAAACTTCGCACGATCAGATTATCTTCAGGAGTGCGGCCTTCAGGAACAATATCGGAAGGCAGATTTGGAAGCAAAACCTGTAAATTGAAAACTTCTTTGTCAATTTGGGCAAAATCCTCGTCGAGTTGCTTGATTGAATCTTTCAGTTCGCTGGTTCGTTTTTTTGCTGCATTGGCCTCTTCAGTTTTGCCTTCGCGCATCAACAACCCTACTTCTTTTGATATTTTATTCATTTCGGCCTTAAAATTATCAGCACTGGCCTGTATCTCATTTTTCTTTCCTGACAAGGTGGTAATTTGAAGTACGATAGCTGAAGCATCAAAATTTTTTTTCTTCAGTTTGGCGATTACCAATTCGGGATTTTCCTGTATGAACTTTAGATTGAGCATTTGGGGTGTGTTTATTATTTGTCAGCAAATTTAAAACAAAAAAAATCTCCTGCCTTCGAAAAAGCAGGAGATTATTCAATGAATATTTTTAATCGTGTTAGTTTACTTCTGCAGCAGCAACTACAGGTTCAACAGTAACCCACGATCTGTTGTCGCTTCTTTTCTTGAAAACAACTGTTCCTGTCACCAAAGCAAACAATGTATGGTCTCTTCCCATACCAACGTTTAAACCCGGGTGGTGTGAAGTACCTCTCTGGCGAACAATAATGTTACCAGCTGTTGCAGCCTGACCGCCGTATATTTTTACGCCCAGTCGTTTGGTTTGTGATTAGCGACCGTTTCTTGAACTACCCGCCCCTTTCTTATGAGCCATGGTAAATTTTTTTTAATGTTATCCTATTACTTCTTCAATTTGAACTTTGGTCATGTATTGACGATGACCATTCATTTTCTGGTATCCTTTTCTTCTTTTCTTTTTGAAGACCAATACCTTATCTCCCTTTACATGTTCCAGAACGCTTACAGTTACCGAAGCGCCTTCTACTACAGGAGTCCCAACTTTTACATCACCATCGTTGTCAACTAAAAGAACTTTGTCGAAAACAACAGTTTCGCCTTCAGCATTTTCCAAACGATGAACATAAATCTTCCGGCCTTTTTCAACTTTCATTTGCTGACCGGCAATCTCTACAATTGCGTACATTTCGATTATCTTTAATATTTCATCCGGCAGGCGGGAATCAATTGAATTACCGCTTATTGAGCCTGCGCGAAAACTTTCGGATTGCAAAAGTAGATAATTTTAGGTGATCACCAAAGGTTTACATTATTTTTTGAGAAATATTTCAGAATGATCCCGATTTTCAAATTCAGTTACTATCAATCGTTCCAATTCCGAAACAAGAATTCAAAAGACAAAAAAAATAATCGAAATGCAAAACAATTCTTATATTTGTTACCCTTAGCGATTCTATTAAAAAGATAAATGCATAAAGTAAAACTCAACATATTGGGTCTGTCAGTCAGTCAATCTCAATCAGGCGCCTATGCTTTGGTGCTGGCCGAAGAAAATGGAGACCGAAGAATACCTATTATTATAGGACCAATTGAAGCACAGTCAATCGCCATTCAGCTTGAAGGATTGAAACCACCGCGACCACTTACCCACGATCTTTTTAAACAAATGGCCTCCGCTTTCGACATTAACATTTCGGAAGTCATCATTTATAAATTGGAGGAGGGGATTTTTTATTCTGAACTGGTTTGTATTAAAGATGGCAACCAATTGATCATTGACTCAAGAACTTCGGATGCAGTTGCACTCGCCCTTCGTTTTGGAAGTCCGATTTATACCACCGAAGAAATTCTTGAACGAGCCGGAATTGTCATTGAATTTGAGAACGAGCCAAACCAGGAAGAATGGAACCGGCCCACAAGTGAAGAGCAGCCAAGAGGAAAAAAACACGAATACGGAAAATATACTTCAGCCGAACTTTCAGAAATGCTTACCAGCGCAATTAATGATGAAGATTACGAAAGGGCTTCGGCCATCAGGGATGAAATTAACCGCCGCAGAAAAGAATAAACAAGAACTACATGATGGGAATTAAAAATCGTTTAATCGTAATGAACTTCCTCCAGTTTTTCATCTGGGGGGCGTGGCTGATATCTATTGGCGGCTATTTGGGGGGAACACTGGGTTTTAGCGGTTCTGAAATCGGTGCAGTATTTTCAACCCTTGGAATCGCTTCGTTATTCATGCCTGCAATCATGGGCATCATTGCCGACAAATGGATCAACGCTGAAAAACTACTAGGAATTTGCCATATCGTTGGGGCAATGCTGCTTTTTTGGGCATCAACGATAACTGATCCCAATGTATTCTTTTATGTGATGCTTTTGAATTCGATGTTTTATATGCCGACAATTGCACTGAACAGTACCGTTTCATACGTCATACTTGAGCAGAAAGGATTTAATGTGGTCAAGGATTTTCCACCAATCAGGGTTTGGGGAACCATCGGATTCATTGCTGCCATGTGGATTGTTGATCTTTTCGGTTGGAAATCAAGTCACATGCAATTGGTTTTTAGCGGCTTTTCATCCATTGCTCTTGGACTTTACGCAATTTCCTTGCCTGCCTGCAAGCCGGTAAAATCAACTGAAAAGAAAACCCTTACTTCAAGGCTCGGACTCGATGCCCTCGTGCTTTTCAAGCAAAGCCGGATGGCTGTCTTTTTCCTGTTTGCAATGTTTTTAGGCGCCGCACTTCAAATTACCAACGCATTTGGCGGTTCGTTCCTCGAAAGTTTTAACCTCACCCATCCCGATACATTTGGTGTAAGACACCCAATCGTTCTTTTGTCAATTTCTCAAATATCTGAAACACTTTTCATCCTTACCATCCCTTTCTTTCTGCGGAAATTTGGAATTAAAAAGGTGATGATAATGAGCATTTTTGCTTGGGTGTTGCGTTTCGGATTGTTTAGCGTTGGCGATCCCGGCAGTGGATTGTACCTGCTTGTTTTGTCCATGATTGTTTATGGAATGGCTTTCGATTTTTTCAATATATCGGGGTCGTTATTTGTTGAACAAGAGGTTCCTTCATCCTATCGGGCAAGTGCGCAGGGACTCTTCATGATGGTAACAAATGGCGTTGGTGCAACACTTGGCGGTTATGGAAGCGGATTGGTTGTTGATTTATTTACCAAAGACGGAATGAGCGACTGGCCGACCATTTGGCTGGTTTTTGCCGGATACGCATTGGTACTTGGACTGATTTTTCCGTTTGCATTTAAATATAAACATACTAGAATTTAATGAAGCAATATCTCGATTTACTGACCCATGTAATCAATTCCGGAGTTAAAAAAAGCGACCGGACAGGAACCGGAACCATCAGTGTATTCGGACACCAGTCGAGGTACGACCTTTCTCAGGGATTTCCGGTACTTACAACAAAAAAACTGCACCTGAAATCAATCATCCACGAATTACTTTGGTTTTTGACGGGCGATACCAACATTAAATACCTTCAGGAAAACGGCGTACGGATTTGGAACGAATGGGCCGACGAAAACGGAGAACTTGGTCCGGTTTACGGCTACCAATGGCGATCGTGGCCAACTCCCGACGGGAGACATATTGACCAGATCACCCAAGTGGTAAACAGCATCAAAAATAATCCGGATTCGCGCCGCCACATTGTAAGCGCCTGGAATGTGGGCGAAATCGACAAAATGAAACTTCCACCCTGCCATCTTCTGATTCAGTTTTATGTGGCAGATGGTAAACTTTCGTGCCAGCTTTACCAGCGAAGCGCCGATATTTTCCTCGGAGTACCTTTCAACATTGCGTCGTACGCTTTGCTGACATTGATGATGGCGCAGGTTTGCGGATTGCAGCCCGGCGATTTTGTGCATACCCTCGGCGACGCGCACATTTACCTGAACCACATGGAACAGGTTAAATTACAATTGTCGCGCGAACCATTTCCACTTCCGCAAATGAAAATCAATCCGGAAGTAAAAAGCATTTTCGATTTTAAGTTTGAAGATTTTGAACTGACAGGCTACCAGTCGCATCCGCACATTGCCGGGAAAGTGGCGGTATAGATTATTTATAAAGATATGATACACGAAAACATCTCCATAATTGTAGCAATCGCCCAGAATTTTGCCATTGGGAAAAACAACGATTTACTCTTTCACCTGCCCAACGACCTGAAACGGTTTAAGGAAATTACCACGGGGCATCCGGTAATTATGGGCAGAAACACTTTGCTTTCTTTGCCAAAAGGTGCACTTCCGAACCGCCGGAACATTGTAATTACCGACAATCCCGAAGATAAATTTGAGCGTTGCGAAATGGTCTTTTCTATTGATGAAGCTGTGGAAGCCGTAAAAAATGAGTCCGAAGCATTTATAATTGGAGGCGGCATCATTTACCGCGAATTTTTCCCTCTGGCCGGAAAACTGTACCTGACGGTTGTTCACCGCGATTTTGATGCCGATGTTTGGTTTCCTGAAGTTGATTATTCGCAATGGGAAGAACTTGCCCGCGAAGACCTGTACGACGAAAAGAACGGATTTAATTATTCGAACCTGAATTTAAAAAGGAAATAAAGCCCCTTCCGAAGAAGGGTTGGGGGAGGCTCTATAATAATTTCCCAATGTTATCAAACCGCTGATGATAATCAACTATTGAACATTTAATAACTTCCAGCGCTTCTTCAACTCCGTAAATATGGGTGATTTCGGTATTACTTACTTTGCCGGGCATATCTTTATAGGTTAGAAAATAGTGCTTTAACCTTTCTACCACAATATCCGGAAGATCTGACAAATCCTTGTATTCGCTGTAAACCACATCGTTGCTTAAAACAGCAATGATTTTATCATCCGCTTCGTTGCCGTCAATCATACGGAAACCGCCAATAGGTCGTGCATCAACCAAAATATCGCCGTGTGCAATTGTTTTTTCTGTCAGCACACAAATATCAATCGGGTCACCATCACCTTTGATCCCTGTCTTGCCGTTTTTATCCATGCAGAATTTACCCACCTGATCTCCGCAAAAGGTTTGGGGAATAAAACCATAAAGCGCCGGAACAACATTGGAGTATTTCTGAGGCCGGTCGAGTTTTAAAAAGCCACTTTCCTTGTCGATTTCGTATTTTACGGTATCGGTCGGAACAACCTCAATAAATGCGACTACATTTTCAGGAGCATCTTTGCCAATAAAAATACCATGCCATGGATGTGATTTATAACGTAGCCCCATCAGGCGGCCTATTGGATCTGATAATCTGTCTGCCATAAATTTATTTTTAGTTTTACTGAATATAAACCTTTAATTGGGCAAAAGGTTTAGGATTTAACCAGATTGCAAAAATCGAATCCAAAGTAAAAGCAAAACACGGATAAAAACCATTCCTGAAGAATAAAATAGCGGTATTCGCTAAAATAAACTTTCCTGAACCAATTTAAGACTACAAATCCATTTGCTAAAATGCTGATTACAAATCAGCACCAGCGTTTGCCTGTTAGGAGTTGATTAATTCGTTTCGGTAGTTTATATTTGTGGAATCAAGAAATTTAGTATGATCTGTATGACCATCAAGGATCTGAAGACCAGGCTTACACAACAAATTTAAAACAAGATGATAGAACTACAATATATTACCGACCGGAAAGGCCATAAGAATGCCGTACAGTTGCCCATGAAGGATTGGGAACAGATAGAAAAAGACCTTGACGAACTGGAACGCCTGCGCAACAAAAAACTGTTTCTGGCCGAACTGGCCGAAGCCGTTGAAGAAATGAAGCAGGTGAAGGAAGGTAAAGTCCAGGTACGTAACGCCGAAGACTTGCTCAATGAGCTTTAACTTGGACGGCTTACCTGCTATCCATTTACGATAAATCGGAACTGGAAAACATTACCGAAAACGAGATTCTCGATCTTATCAAACACATTCCTCGATAACAACAAAAGCCGGCCAAATGACCGGTTTTTTGTTTATATATACTATTTGCTTTACAAACGCTCTAATGTTACACAATTTCGGGATTACAAATCCTGAGCTAAAAGATGACGATTGCAAATCGTCACCAGCGGTTGCCAACTTTTTACATGTCTCGAAGAGCTGGTTTATTAACCGCTAATCATCTAAAACCAACTACTTGCCTCCCATTATTATCTTTTTGCCTCACAATATTGCCTACTTGCCTCCCAACATTGTCTAATCGGCACATCAAATCGTCTAAACGACCTTCAACATTGGCGAATCGACACCTTAAACGAACAAATTGCCTGTTCACATTGATTAATCGTCGCATCAAATCAACGAATCGACACATGAAGTGGACAAGTTGGCACGTGAAGTGGACTAGTTGTCAGGTGAAATGAATGAATCGACACATGATACGAACAAATTGCCTGTTCACATTGATGAATCGCCGGGTAATATCAATGTATCGAATTTACATTTGCGAGCATTAGTGCATATCCCGAGGAGAATAAAACTAAAATACTGAAAAGCATGAAAATCAAGTCAAATTTTAAAATCAAGCATAATTCAGAACTAAAACATTGACTAAAATCAGGCTTTACAGACATTCCACATTTTCTGTAACAAACTGATTGATTGTTTCTTTACCAAATTGTTAAGCACATTGAAAAAAGTAGTTCCAATTCAAAATACCTTTTATCTTTGCAATCGAATTAAAAAAAGTAATAAACAAAAATACAACCATGAAAGTAACAGTAGTTGGTGCCGGAAATGTTGGAGCTACCTGCGCACAGATCGTAGCCGAAAAAAACATTGTACAAGAAGTAGTTTTACTTGATATTAAAGAAGGATTGTCAGAAGGAAAGTCATTGGACTTGTGGCAAACTGCCCCCATTAATTTTTACGACACCCGTTTGGTTGGAGCAACCAACGACTACTCTAAATCAGCCGATTCAGATGTAGTGGTTATTACTTCAGGCGTTCCGCGCAAACCGGGAATGAGCCGCGACGATTTGATTTCGATCAACGCAGGCATCGTAAAAAGCGTTACCGAAAACGTGATCAAATATTCGCCAAATGCCATTATTATCATTGTTTCGAACCCATTGGACGTAATGACTTACGTTGCTTATGCGGTTGCAAAAACATCGAAAAACAAAGTGATGGGTATGGCCGGAATCCTCGATACTGCCCGTTACCGTGCTTTCCTTGCCGAAGCTTTGGATATTTCGCCTCGCGACATTCAGGCTTTATTAATGGGCGGACACGGCGACACCATGGTTCCGCTACCCCGCTACACCACCGTTGCAGGTATTCCTGTTACTGAAATGATCGACAAAGAAACCCTTGACAAAATCATCGACCGTACCAAAAAAGGTGGCGGCGAATTGGTAAACCTGATGGGAACTTCGGCCTGGTATGCTCCGGGTTCGGCTGCTGCACAAATGGTTGAAGCAATTGTGATGGATCAGAAACGTATTTTCCCATGTTGTGTGAAAATGGAAGGCGAATTTGGCTTAAACGATGTTTTTGTTGGTGTTCCGGTTAAACTGGGCAAAAACGGAGTGGAAAAAATCGTAGAAGTTAATTTGACTGCTGACGAACAGGCTTTATTGGTCGAATCTGCAGCTTCAGTAAAAGAAATCATGGACGTTGTTGACGGAATGAATATTCTTTAGTCTTTTTTAGGACAAAACAAACAATAAGCTATATATTTGGAGCCTCTGCGAGCAATTGCAGGGGCTTTTCTATTATCAATGCGGAGAAAAGGCAAAGGTTAACTGGGATGAATAACAACTATTGAAGGATAGAACTTTTACTTTATGATTGAAATACTACTGCAAATAATTGAACTCGAAAAGGATAATTATCACATCCTGATTGATGGGGAATTTCAGGATGGAACTCCATCCTGCTGGATTATCGACACGGGAGCATCAAAATCGGTGCTGGACATCAACCAGAATCTTTACTTCGAAGTGTTGGATTCCGACAATGAAGATGACTATCACAGCGCTGGAATTAACCAGGGAATGATGGAAACTTCAGTAGGAAAAATGTTCTTCCTGAAACTGGGGGAACTGGAAATTACCGACCAAAAAGTTGCCCTGATTGACCTGAATCATGTAAATGAAATATACGGAAAATACAGTTCTCACAAGATCGCCGGACTTCTGGGAGGCGATATCCTTATGCAGTACAAATGCAGGATCGACTACAATAAAAAAACAATTCAGTTTCATATTCCGTAGGCTGCCCGACAACAGAAAACGGACATCATATTATTTCAAAAAAAACTATATATTTGGCGGCTGAAAAAATGGTTTTATGAATCTGAAGAAATACATTTCAAAACATTCGTTGTTGCGCCTGTGCCTGCTCATTGCGATGGTATGCGGCGCTGCTGTGTTTGATATGTACAATGCCACCAATCAGAAATTTGCCGATATTAATACGAAATCCCGCACTCAGAATGATTTCGAAGCCGGCAAAATGTTTTTATTCAACCAGGTAAATACATTCAGTTTAAAAACAGTAGCAGGCGAGTACTTTATACGCTTCCGTTTTGCATGCACCCAGAATAAATTTCTATTAAAACATTATAATTTACGAACTTTCCAACTGATGAAAGCTGAATCATCGCATTCATTCGCTGCAGCTGCCTGTTCGTTTCATTCACTGCCTTTTAACCGGGTTATCTATTCCAGTCCCGACGACACACCACCACTTTCATAATTTTCAGCTTCTCTTTTATCAGGAAGAATTGCGTGCGGACCAGAAATCGTTCCATTCAATAGCAAGAGCAGCAAAATCACTTTTCCTGAATAAATTATACCGTTAACAATATTTTCAAACAATTTAAATTTTTTACAAATGCAAAACAAAGGTGCAATTAGACTTTTTGCAATACTCATTGGTTTGATTTGTGTTTATCAGCTTAGCTTCACTTTTTTTGCGAACAAGGTTGAAAAAGACGCCAGAGAATATGCAAAAGGTGACAAACAAAGGGAACTCACTTACCTTGACTCAATGTCGAGCGAAGTGGCCTACAACTTATTGGGAATTCGCAAATACACTTTCAAAGAAGTAAAAGAACTCCAGCTCGGCCTTGGTCTCGACTTGCAGGGAGGTATGAACGTTACCCTCGAAGTTTCAGTGGTTGACCTGATCAAATCACTGTCAAACCACAGCAAAGATTCAACATTTACAGCCGCAATGAGAATGGCAGTTGAAAAACAAAAAGACAGTCAGGACGATTTTGTTACAATCTTCGGAAAATCATTTGAAGAAGTATCGCCGAACGGAAAACTGGCTTCTATTTTCAATACCCTTGAATTAAAAGATCAGGTAAAATACAATTCGACGAACAAGGAAGTTTTGGATGTATTGCGCAAAGAAACAAAAGTAGCAATCGACAACTCTTTCAACATCATCCGCACCAGGATCGACCGTTTCGGCGTTGCCCAGCCAAACATCCAGCCATTGCAGACTGCAGGACGTATTTTGGTTGAACTTCCGGGTGTTGACGATCCTAAACGTGTTCGGAAACTGTTGCAGGGAACTGCCAACCTCGAATTCTGGGAAACTTACGACAACACCGAAGTTTATCCATACCTCGCACAGGCAAACCAGAAACTGGTAGAAATTCTTGCACTGAAATCAGATGGATCAATTGCTCCAGCCGATACAAGTGCTGCCAACGTTGCTGCTGCCGATACAACTTCAAGCAGTTTATTGAACGAACTGGAAGCCAAATCAGCCACCGATACTACGAAAGTTGATCCAAACGGAGATATGGCAAAACAGTTCCCATTGTTTTCAGTTTTGTCGCCAAGCGCCACTGCCCAGGGCGAATTATTTCCCGGAGCAGCCGTTGGAACTTCTCACTCTAAGGATACTGCCAAAGTAATGGAGTATCTGAAAATGGATCAGATTAAAGCTTTAATGCCACGTAACCTTACTTTCAAATGGACTGCAAAAGCCATTGATGATCAGGAAAAATTCTATCGTTTGATCGCTATTAAAGTTACCGGTCGCGATGGTCGTGCACCACTCGAAGGCGATGTAATTACAGATGCCCGTCAGGATTATGCCGAAATGGGCAGCCGTCCGGAAGTAAGCATGACAATGAATAGCGAAGGCGCTAAAATCTGGGCACGTTTAACCAAAGAAAATGTAGGAAAATCAATCGCCATTGTTCTCGACAACTATGTGCGTTCGTACCCGAATGTAAACGGTGAAATTACCGGAGGACGTTCGTCTATCACAGGAATGGAAAGCGTTGAAGAAGCGATGGACTTGGCAAATATCCTGAAATCGGGAAAAATGCCTGCACCTGCCATTATCATTGCTGAAGACGTTGTAGGACCATCGCTGGGTAAAGAAGCAATCAGCAGCGGTATGTGGTCATTCTTAGTTGCCTTTGTTTTGATTCTAGCATACATGCTGTTCTTCTACAGTAAAAAAGCAGGTATGGCTGCCAACGTTGCCCTACTCGTAAATATGTTCTTCCTGATCGGGATACTCGCTTCTATCGGAGCAGTTTTAACATTGCCCGGTATCGCCGGTATTGTGTTAACATTGGGTATGGCCGTAGATGCCAACGTGTTGATATATGAACGTGTTGAAGAAGAAATGATATCCGGGAAGTCGTTAAAACTTGCGGTGCATGATGGTTTCAATGCTGCCTATTCGGCAATTATTGACGGACAGGTAACTACCTTGTTGACAGGTATTGTACTTTATATGTTTGGTTCAGGCCCGATCAAAGGTTTTGCAACTACATTGATTATCGGGATCCTGACTTCCCTGTTCACTTCAATATTTATTACACGGTTGATTTTTGAACGTCAGCTGAGTAAGAACAAATCAATCACTTTCACCACCGCCATCACCAAAAACTGGTTGCGTTTCACCAAATTTCCATTCCTTGCAAAACGGAAAATTTCCTATTTCGTTTCCGGAGCCTTGATCATTATTTCGTTTATTTCGTTTGCCTTTCATGGATTTCAGTTAGGTATCGACTTCAAGGGTGGACGTACTTATGTGGTAAGTTTTGATAAAAACGTACAAGTTGCCGATGTGCAAAGTGCTTTGTCCACAGTTTTCGACCATACTCCTGAAGTGAAAACCTATGGAAATGCAAACACTGTGCGTATTACCACCACCTATAAAATCGACGACCTGAGCGAAGATGCCGACAACCAGGTAGAAGACGAAATGTTTCAGGGATTAAAAAATGCCGGTTTCATTGGAGATATCTCAAATGAAACTTTCTCGAAAATTAACCTTAAAAGTTCACAAAAAGTTGGCCCTACAATTTCTGATGACATCACAAAGACAGCTATCATTGCCGTGTTACTCTCTTTAGTAATGATTTTCGTATATGTTGGCATAAGGTTTAAAAACTGGCAGTATGGCTTGGGTGGCTTACTTTCACTTGCACACGATGCCACCATTACCCTGGGAGTGTTCTCTATCTTTTATCAGATTGCACCTTTCTCAATGGAAGTCGATCAGGGATTTATCGCAGCTATCCTTACGGTTATCGGATTTTCGATCAACGACACGGTAGTAGTTTATGACCGGATCCGCGAATATATTCACATCTATCCGAAACGAACACTGGCCGATAATATGGATCATGCGATGAACACGACACTTCGGCGTAGTTTCAGTACCAACCTTACGGTTATAATTACATTGCTTGCAATTTTCCTATTCGGAGGTACTTCAATGCAAGGATTCACATTCGCACTTTTGGTTGGTTGTTCTATTGGTTCTTATTCAACAGTGATGATCGCTGCTCCAATGGTTTACGATACAATTAGAAAAGTAAAAAAAGTAGATAAACTGTAAACTTACAGTGCTGAATAATCCTGAAGCAGGGATTCCATAAGTCAACCGACGAATGGAATTCCTGCTTCTTTTTTGTACTAAATACCTAATTGGAACAATCATTCTTACACATGTGCAACCGTTGTTCCCTGCAAGTTTGTATATTTGCTGAAATTTTAAAAATGGTCAACCATTTAATTTATTTTTATTATGGGTGGAAGTGAGATTGTACTAATCATTTTTGTTGCCTTGTTATTTTTTGGGTCGAAAGCCATTCCTGATGTTGCCAAAACTTTGGGCAAAGCCATGCGTGAATTTCAGAAGGCCACCAACGAAATAAAACGTGAAATCAATGACGCCGGAGGAGGCATTGGGGAAGATATCCGCGATATAAAGTCAACCATTCAGGGAGCACGAACCGACATTGAAGACGGCATCAAAAAACATACAAGCGAGATGAAAAGTGACATTCAGGAAATAAAAAACGATGTGCAAAAAAGTACTGAAACTATCACTACTGAAGTAAAAAAAGAGACCGACAACATTACTGCAACAATCAATGATGAAGTTAAAACCGTAAACGATTGATCAGGGTCGAAAACATAAAAAAATCATTTGGTTCGCTTCAGGTTTTAAAAGGAATCGACCTTGAGGTTCCAACCGGAAAACTTTACTCGATCGTTGGCCCCAGCGGCGCCGGAAAAACCACACTTCTTCAGATCATCGGTTCGTTAAGCCAGCCCGACTCCGGAAATGTTTTTATCAGCAATCAGAATATTTCGGCAATGAACGAGTGGCAATTGGCCGATTTCAGAAACCGTCGTATCGGATTTGTTTTTCAGTTTCACTATTTATTGCCTGAATTTTCGGCCCTCGAAAATGTCTGCATTCCGGCTTTCATCGCAAAAACTCCTAAAAAAGAAGCAGAAGCTAAAGCCCGCGAATACCTCGAATTCCTGGGGCTGTCGCACCGGCTTAACCACAAACCGGGCGAACTGTCGGGAGGAGAACGCCAGCGTGTAGCAGTTGCACGGGCGCTCATCAACAATCCATCGGTGATACTGGCCGATGAACCTTCAGGAAACCTCGATACAAAAAACCGCGAAGACCTGCACGAATTATTTTTCACACTGCGCGACAAGTTTAAACAAACCCTTGTTATCGTGACCCACGACGAAAGTTTTGCCGCACAAAGCGACGCCATTATCAGGATGAAAGATGGATTGATAGAAAACTAAATCGATGCAAAATTAAAATTGAAAAAAATATCCAATACCCAATATCAAATATCCAATATCCAAAGTTCCGCCCCAACCTGGAACTTTGCAGATATCCAATCGTTTTTAGATCAGAAATACCATTCGTTCAATCACCCTGTTTTTATTGAAACCGATCCGATTCAGGTTGCTGCCCTGTTTACCACCAAAGAAAACATCGAAATAGCTGGATTCCTGGCGGCCACACTGGCCTGGGGACAACGGCCAACCATTATCCGCAATGCGCTGAAGCTGGTTACACTCATGAACAACAACCCAATCGAATTCCTCCTAAATACTCCGGAAGAAGAATGGGAGACATTCTCAGATTTCAAGCACCGCACCTTCAATGGCATTGATTGCCTGTACTTTATGAAGTCGCTCCGGAATATTTATCTCAATCATGGCGGGCTGGAACAGGTTTTTTCAACAGGATATCTGAAGGACCAAACAATATCCAGTTCATTGGTGCATTTCAGGAAAATATTTTTTGAGTTGGAACACGAACACCGCACCGAAAAACATGTTTCGGATGTGGAGAAAGGTGCAGCTGCAAAACGGTTGAATATGTATTTAAGGTGGATGATCAGAGCCGACAATTCGGGAGTTGACTTTGGCTTGTGGAAAAAAATACCAACTTCAGCGCTGATGCTTCCGCTCGATGTACATACCGGAAATGTTGCCCGCAAACTCGGATTACTTACCCGCACGCAAAACGACTGGCGTGCCGTTGAAGAAATCACTGTCAAACTTCGGGAATTCGATCCGGAAGACCCCATTAAATATGATTTTGCCTTGTTTGGGTTGGGAGTGTTTGAAGGATTTTGAAAGAGAACTTTAGTTACCTATACCACAATTTACAATCAGAGATTTAAATCTATTTTCTTTTGTGTCGGTTGTCATATCGATATAGCTTAATATTCATCATCAAAAGTAACTAGCAAGTAACTAGCAATTGTCTCTCTTCAAAAAACATCTATTTACTAACTTGCTTACTAACTTACAGTTAATTGATTGATTGATTCATTAATTGATTTAAAAAGTAACTAGCAAGTAACTAGCAAGTAACTAGCAAATGGTATATTATCCCTATTTTTCAACGAGCTCTCGTCCAAATGTTGTAAGAACATACTGCTGACCTTTTATATTTGCTTTCTCTGGCTTGGTATATTCTAATAACTGAGCATCTAGTAGCGGTTGAACATACTTGGCGTAATTTTTTGTTTGATTCGATAAACCTAAAAAAGCCAATATTTCTTCACGGCTTCTGGCTATTTTACAATACTCCAATGTTTCTAATTGCTTATTGTTAAATTTAGTGTTTGCCCTTACAGAGATAGGTTCAACAACATTAAACGCTGTAACCAAATTCAGGTCAAATTTAGCCTTTCCATTCCCGTTCTCTTTCAATTCTTCCTGCACCCTGACTATGCCCCTGTTATAGCGGTTCACATATCCAAGTACTTTCATCGCTTCAGCAATAACCGGATTTCGATAATCGTTAACATCAGGAAAGTTCTCGGGTCGGGCCTTTCCATACAAACCACCTGCATTTTGAATTTCGATATAAGTGTCGAACTCATAAAAGCGGGTTGGTGAGTTCGATTCATAATCCCGGTGCATTACTGCGTTCATCAACAACTCACGAGTGGCAAAATAAGGGTAACTCATCACCTTTACTTCACGCAATGGAGACACTGGTACAGGTTTTTCTTTGGCAATGCTTAATTCAACGAAAGTATCCATTTTGCCAAGTGCCCTTACCAAATTACCATCAAACTTATGCTCATTCAATATTTCCCCTCCACGGGTTTCACCGGAGAAACGGACATATTGTGTATAGCATCCTGAAAGAAATTTTAAAGGATTATTTCCAAATAGGATAATCCCTGCATAGGTAGGACAATCATACCTCAAATCAAAAAAGCCAAGTGCCTGCAATTGGTGTTTTATTTCCCGTTTATCTGCTGAAAGTACATCTTCGGGAAATGCTTTCGGAAGATATTCTGTTTTAAATAGTTTAATGTCTAAATCATCAATGCTTGCATCAGGACAGGGCATTGCATCGAAGGTTTTGATGTTTGCTACCCGTTTCTCGTAAAGGATTTTCTCTTCCGCTTCGTTGGCAACAGCCTTACGGGCGCCAACACGAATCCAAATTTTCCCTTTGTACCGTACCGGAGGGAAATGTGATGGTTGCACTTCTGCAACAAGCAATTCACCATCTGAGAAACTGAACTTTTCGATTGCCATTGCTGGCTGAGGTTGTATATTTCCATCGGAACGAATACCCGCAATGTTTTTCTGTAATTCGTCTGTTACCCCTAAGCCACAACGAGTACCATTATCGTATGCCCCAATAATAAGATAACCTGCTTGCTGACCATCTGGGAAATCGTTACAGAATGCACAAATCGCTTCACCAAACTTATCAGTATTGGTGGTTGATATAGTTCGTTCCACACGAGAGTTCTCTATATCCAACAAAAGTTTTTCAATTTCTTCCTTTGAAATCATAATTGTTCAGATATCAGTTTATTACAATTCATTTCCCCAGCTGCTTGCAGTTATTTCTTCACTCATATTTTCTTCACTCTTACTTAACACAATTACAAACTTAGAGAAATTAATTTACAAAATTTATATCAACGTGTTCCTGAGATTTAAGACCTCCTCCTGGCAAGAGTTTTACAACCTGCGACTTACCACTGAACGGTTCCTGAGCTTGTCGAAGGATTAATTAAACCAATAGCTCAGTTTCAGCACCAATGCACGGTTTCGTGAGTTCCAATCTCCCGTGTAATAGTTATCAGTGTAAACGATGAACAAATCGGAAACGGGTTTGTACCGCCACTGAAACCGCATATTGATATTCATATTGTCGATCTGCTCGTTGTACTGCACGAATGTTGAAAAGAAGACTTTATCACTCAAAGTCAGGTCGAGTTTTGGACCAATCAGCAAAAATTTAGCCCGCTCGAATGGAGCCGGAAGATTGATATCGTTGTATGAAAAGTTAACTGTCATGTTTAAATATGGCTGATAACGGTAGGTCACCTTCCCTTCCAGAATATTGATCTTACCGTTGTAAAAACCACCTTTGGCCACAGTCGCCGAATAATTCAGCAAGGTTCGGGTGTCCGAAAAGTACTCGGCAAACCATGTATTTGTTGAATACTCGGTTCCTTTCTTCAGAACCGTTTTACTGATGTGTGTCGGATCAAAATCCTGATCGAGCCGGGTATAAAAATCAGTAACGCCCACGTCAAAAATAGCGCGGTTGCTAAATTCAAATTTATACATCAGGGTAAATTCATGGTCAATCTGACTGTATCCGGAATCAAAAAAGTAATCAGCCTCTGCTACAATTCCATGACTCACCACTTTTTTATTTGGAACCCACAACAAGCTGAATTCAGGATTTAACAGATTATAGCCAGTCCGGCGAACGTAACCCGATTCGGCACTGTAATTCTCGCCAACACTGGCTTGTGCCATTCCTGCATGAATACGTCTTGTGTTATATGAAAGCGACGATCCCTGAGCATATTGCTTTCCGGGATTTTCAGGACTGAACGAACGGTGATAAAACAATTTCCCGCTCCATGCATTGTCGCTGCTGGCCAAATTGTAATCGAGTCCGGCAATGCGGTTAAACTTCTGCGCTCCGGGTTCGTCCATGTATTCCTTGTTTACTAAGATCATCCCAATATTTGACCTCGAAAATAGTTTGCGCTGAAGCGACACGACCATAAAATTACGCGACAATTGATCACTGGTTTTTTCGGTTTGCATATTCAAAATTCCCAAACGCCAATCTTTTCCGATCTTTCCACTCAAACGTGCGCCCGCCAGAACCGGAGCGTCAAGGCCAATTCTTCGGGAGAAAAACGGCGTAACCGAACCAAATCCGTAATTGGAAAACAGGTCGCTGTTTTCGAGAAAAAATTGTCGTTTCTCCGGAAAAAACAACTCGAACCTATCGAGATTGGTCACCTGCTGATCAACTTCAGCCTGCGAAAAATCGGGATTGTAAGTCAGGTCAAGGTTCATGGAGGTGGTCAATCCCAGTTTGGCATCAAACCCAAAATCTTTCCGGTAAGTTGTGGCTGTTCCGGCCTCAAAATTTTTAGCTGCACTCCCAAAAACATACGGAATAATTGAGAACATCATTTTTGATTTCGGAAGCGGTTCTTCCCATTGCAACACGCCGGTGTATGCAAGGCTTGCAGTTGCAAACTGACGCGGAACAGGCGCCCATGCCGATTTTTCATTGGTTTTAAGGTCGAGCCGGCTGAAATTTACATACCATTTGTCAGTGCCCGATTTAAACCTGACCGAGCGAAAAGGGATGCGCATTTCGGTTACCCATCGATCTGGATATTGAGTAGTTTTGGAATCCCACTTGCAATCCCAGTTCAGATTTACTTCGCCACCGTTCGATTGTGTTCCATCCCATTTGGCGCCTGAAGCCGATGCCCCAAAAGAAAAACCGTTGGTTTGATCAAGAAAGGTATCGAAAAATACCAGCACATTGTCGTTGTTGCCAAAAGTAAAATCGTGGCGAAACGATTCCATGACCCGCTTGCCCGGAACAGTATCAAAAAATGTTATTCCGAGGTAAAATGCCTTTTCGTCGTAAGTCATCACCACTTCTGAAGGGGATTTTGCATAACCGGAATCAACTGGAAGTACCAGCCTGAAGTTGGTAGCTTTTTCGGCTTTTTCCCAATCCGGTTCGCTGATCAACCCGTCAATCTTTATTGGTGCAGTCGATTTTTTGACATTAAGAATGATGTCACTATTGTTTTTTAACCCTACGGAATCCGGCTTTAGACCCTTAATTTCAGTGAGTGTGTTTTCGGAAGAATAGCAAAGAATGTTCAGGAGAAGGAACACACCAATAAAGATGAATTTCATTGAGTTGGTTTTGGTTTAGTTTTGGTTTTAGATGATGCCAAAAATACAAAAACCCATGACAAAAAGTTGGTGGCTGGTTTCAAACATTTGTTAACTTCTACTGACGACTTGCAATCTTTTCAGTTTCAACTTTAAATTCATCAGGCTGATATAGTAACAAGACATCTCCTTCATTCAAGTTATTCTCCACTGCGCCGAATAAGTCATTTTCGGCAATCAGTTCAATTTCCTGTTCTGTAATGTTGCCTCCCTTTTTCAGGTAAACAATTTGTTTTCCGTTTTTAGAAAATATAGCCTGGCGCGCAACGAGCAGCTTGTCTTTAAAATTGCCCACAATAATATCATTGTTTGCGGTCATTCCCGGTTTCAGATCCTTGTCCGTTTTTTCGTACCTGATAATTACCTTGAATGCTTTCATATCGAAATCTTTGTGATCTTCGCCAATGGTCGCAATCTTGATTACTTTTCCGGTGAAAACCCTGCCCGAAAGTGCATCGATTGTAATCCGTACGCTATCGTTCAGTTGAACTTTGGAAATGTCAATTTCCTTGATGTATGCTTCTGTAATTACCACCGACATATCAGGCAAAGTGGCAATCAACGGATTCCAGATATTTACCTCAGAGTCTTTTCCATAAGTTTTTCCTGACCAGTCTTTTGCAAACATTACGATGCCATCTTCAGGAGTTCTGATCGTGGTGGCAGCTATCGCCTTCTGGTATTTATCAATTCTTGACTGGTAGTCGGCAACCCTCGACTGATAACGGCCAACCTGAATTTTCAGTCTGTTTTTATCCAGTAAATAATCCCTCCTGATTTTTTCAACCTCCAACTCTGCTTTTTGATAATTCATTTGGGTTTTACGCTGATAAGCTTCCGATTCGTATTTCGATTGTTCGAGGTCGATCTTCAGGTATTCAAGGTCAAGTTTTGCATTGGTGATGGATTCACGCTTTTTTGAAAGGGTTACTGTTGAGTCGAGCATCGCATTCCGAAGGTCTGAAACCATCTTTTCCATTTCCTGCATTTGGTTACGCATCTGAGTCGCGAGCAGGCTTTCGTCAATCTTGGCAATATAGTCGCCCTTTTTTACCTCTTTACCTTCCAGAACTACGTCCACAATTTTCAACTGGTAAACGCGCAATTCACGGTCGCAAATTTCATCGGGAAGATTGATCTCAGTATATTTCTCACCTTTTACTTCACCTTTGCAATTAATTACAGTTTCCAGATTACCCTTCTTTACCTTGAAAGTTTTTCCCGATTCAGGTTTTATCTGAACCACAAAGAATGCAGCCGCAGCAATAAAAACTACAATCAGACTGGCAATAATCAGGTATTTTTTGTTCTTGAACATGTCGTTTAATTTTCAATAATTTTATCGTATTCGGCAGTCAGGCTTTCGCCTTTAACAAAATCGTACAATGCAAGCATTCGCAGGCGATAGTAATAATTCCAGTAAGTTTTAACCGCATTGATGTATTCTCTTCGTGCCGATTCGCGGTCGTTACGTGCAATATTTAGCTTGATCACATCCACTTTTCCTATCAGGAAACGTTGGAAAGTGACTTCGTATCCTTTCTGTGCAACAGTGTCGGCCTTTGCGGCATTTCGAACCTGTTCGGCCTGAAGGTTGAATTCCATAACCGATTGAAAAATGTTTTGTTCAAAGTCGATTCGCGATTGTCTTACCCGGGCATTCACCACTTCACGGTTCGATTCGGCCATCATCAACCGTCCTTTTCTGCGACCCCAATCTATAATTGGAATACTCAATCCAATTTGCATGCGCTGGCTTTGATCGGGTTCATCGTAAACCATATCGAAATTTTCAGCTGACTGGTTAAGGCCATACACCGCAAAAAGACTGGTACTAAGTCCGGTTTCTGATTTAGCTCTGGCAACGTCACGGTCTTGTTCAAGCATTTGTTGTCCCTGATCCAGAATTTCCGGATTGTTCTTCAAAGCCATATCCAGCGCTTCGTCGGCCCTGATTTGTAACGCTGGTATTTGCGATGGTACTATGCAATTGATACGGGTTTGTTTATCCATCATCAGGTACGAGTTCAATCCTGATTGCGAACGCTCAACCTCCAGCTTTGCTTTGTTTAACGACTGTGTTGCATTCAGCTGGTTCAATTCGAGGTTCAGTAATTCATCCTGCGTAACCGTTCCAACCTGAAAACGGCCTTTGCCAATTTTGTACAAAGTGTCGGCATTCGATTGATTGTTTTCTGCTATTTTAAGCTGTATCTGCGCTTCAACAAGATCAAAAAACATAGCAGTAGATTTCATTGCCAGGGTTTCCTGCGATTGCACAAACTCCTTCTTGGCTTTTTCGTATTTGACAGGTTCGATTTTCGACTGCCACTTTAACGCGTTGTAACCGTTTAGCGACTGCTGATAACCAATACTTACAGGAGTTGCCTGGTAGGAAGTGTTTTTATCTCCACCTAAATTTTGTACCATCCCGAGTTCAGAACTAAGAAACAGGCTACCCCCGGTCAATCCGATCTTTTGGTTCAATTGCATCGACATCTCCGAATTAAAATAATCGCGCAAAACATACTCTTCTTCATTGGTCTGAAAATTATACTCGCGTTTCCGGTAATGGTTAAAATCGAGCGGAGTGGCTGTCAGTGTAAGACTTGGCAATTTGTCGGCTTTGTAATACCTGAATTCCCAATAACTTGCCAGATACATATTTTTATACCTGAAAGCATCGAGTGAATTCTGTGATGCGAGATTTACAACTTCAATCAGACTAAGATTGTAATTTTCCTGCTGGGCAAAAACTTTAAGGCTAAATCCTGAAAATACGATGATCAGGAAAAGAAATATTTTATTCATTTTTGAATGATTTTATTGGTTAGGCGCGTAATGATTCAACCGGATCTTTCTCAGCGGCACGCTTGGCCGGCATGTATCCGAACATAATTCCGATCAGTGCCGAAACTCCGAATGCGATGAAAATGCTGAAAAATGAAATCACGGTTTTGATATCGAACATCGCTGTGATTATTTTAGACAGTACTATTCCAAGCACAATCCCTATAATTCCTCCTGAAATACTTATCAGCGTTGATTCGGCCAGAAACTGGGCAACAATATCTTTTCTGGAAGCGCCGATCGCCTGCCGTGTGCCGATTTCGCGGATTCGCTCCATTACCGATGCAAGCATGATGTTCATAATACCGATACCACCAACAATGAGCGAAATTCCGGCAATGGCGCCCAAAACGATGTTGAAGATTTTTTTTGTGCGTTGCTGCTGTTTGAGCAGCAATTCAGGAATGGTAACTTCAAAATCGTACAATCCTGAATGGCGGCGTAAGAGCATCTTTTTTACAATGTTGGCCGTAGCTCCCAGCTGCTCGGTTTCATTTACCTGAAGAATGATCTTGTCCAGCTGGTTCGGATTTTTGTCCTCAGATGCGGTTTGTGTGTTGGAATCTGAAATTACAATTCTTCTTCGCGCATTTGATTTTTCGACCTCATCGGCACGAATCAGCGCCCTGTTTTTGAACCTCATCATGATGGTTTGTGCAGGTACGAAAATTTTATTGTCGGAACTGCTGATTCCCATTTCGTCGGAAGCCGAAGCTGTAAAGTCGCGCCGTTCGATCACTCCAATTATTTTCAGCCAGATTTGCCCACATTTAATATATTGGCCCACGGGATCTTCCTGGTTGAAAAATACTGTTTTAATATTGTCGCCAATTAAGCACACCGGCTGACCTGATTCTTCCTGAACAGTCTTAAATATTTCGCCCGATTGCAATCCAATATTAAACAAGCTGAAATAATTCGAGTTTACACCTTCCAGCACCACCGGTTTGCTTTTCCCGTCGATGATAGCCGAATAATTGTAAGAGATTACCGGACTGACCATACTTATGGTTGGGATAATTTCCTGAATGGCTTCCAAGTCCTGCATTGTCAAACCACGTGAGAATTTTTTGGCGCCCGATTTTTCATCCGAACTACTCTCAGTGGTTCCGCCTGAAGAAACTTCGGTTGGGGTAATGATGATATTATTAACACCAACCATTTTTATCTGTTCCAGAATTTCCTGTTCAGCTCCCTTGCCGATGGCGAGCATACTTATTACTGCCGCAACTCCGAAAATAATACCGAGCGCTGTTAGTATCGATTTTAGCTTATTGGCAATAATTGCCTCAAAACCAATCACTATATCATGAAAATATTTTTTAAAAATCATAGCTTTTTATTTTGGGAGGCTGTTCAGTTTTTCAAGACAGTTCTGGGTGGCATCGGGCCCGAAGCAGGCAAAATTCCCGGAGCCGGTTGTTTATTTTGCATTTCTTCCCTTTCTTTTTCTGCCTGAATTTTGATATTTTCTTTTTCATTTTGCATTTCTTCATAAATCTCAAGTCCCTGGAATTTAAGTTCATTTGCATTCGCGGGTTCAGTGAGCCAAACTACATCGTCTTTCTTTAGCCCCTTTCTGATGAGCACATAGTTCTCGTTTTCATCGCCAAGCCATACAATTTGTTTTACCTGATTATCTTTTCCCAGATATACAAATTTCAGGCTGTCGTTTTCGAACACTGCATCCGAAGCAAGCATTAATGTATCGGCAAATGTATTGGCCTGAATAGCGTTACTGGTCGTCATTGCAGGTTTCAGGTCTTTGTCTTTACCGAAAATTTTTATTTTCACCTCAAACACTTTGGCATCGCTGTTGGGCATTGCCTGACCAATATTTGCAACCGCTATTACTTCGCCAGTCAATTCTTTTGCAGGGAAAGCATCAATCCCAAGCTTTACGTTCTGTCCGATTTTTATTTTCGAAATATCGATTTCGTTGATGTAGGTTCTTGAAATCAGGTTGGTCATTTCAGGAATGGTTGCTATTACAGAATTATATGGGCCTACTTTCGACCCGGTTTTAGTAATTTCACCCCATGGATATTTAAAATAGGTAAGAATGCCTGCTTTGGGAGCTGTAATTTCAAGCGAATTAAATAGTTTGTCAAGTTCCTGCGATCGCTCCAATACCTGCCGGTAGCTGATATACCTTCTGTCAACCCTGTTTTCTTCCTGTTTCTTCTTCAGAATGTAAGCTTTTTGCTCCTGCTCCAGTTTACGTGCAGCCTTGTCGTTGTCCATGGCCGCTTTTTTCTGAATGGAAGGCGATTCGTAAACCGACTCTTCCATGATAATTTTCTTTTCTTCCAGATCGAGCCGGGCGTTTACAATTAAATCGCGCTGATTACTTAGATTGAGGTTCGAATCAATTTTACTGTCTTCATATTCCGACAATGTCCGATCCATTTCATCCTGGGCTGCTTTTAGCTGCTCCTCAACTGCCTTGTGATCAAGCGTTGCCACGTAACTGCCCGAATCGACCCATGTACCCTCTTCAACCATATCGGTAATGGTCAATTCATAAATTCGCAAATTACGGTCGTTCAACTTCTCGGGTATGTTTATACTTTCCGACTTCTCTGATTCAAGCTGACCGGAAGAAAAAATAACCGAGTTGAAAGTGCCACGCTGAACATTGACAGTAATTTGTGACAAATCGGCTTCACCCTTTCGAAGGGAAAAATAAAGGACAAGGAGCAAAACAGCAGGAATTGCAATGTAGAAGATTCTTTTGGTACTCATGGTTAATCGTTATTTTTTAATTTTAGTTGGTTCATTTCAAACAGCAAAAAGACCTAAATAGTTTCTATATCATAAACTCATAATTCTGCCACTTACGTCAGGTTAAAATTGAATTTTGACAGGCATTTTGCTCAACATTTGTGCCAAATAGGTAAACAAATCATATGTTCTATTACATCATATCTATCATTTAATCGAATATTTTTTCCTGTCAACATACAATTTAAATTTCAACTTAAAGCATTCTTAAACTTGTTTATGATTTATTAATTAAAATTCTCTGTAAATTAGCTAACTAAATCAAAACTCAGCCGGATGAGATTTATTTTGATACCTCTTTTCTTTTTATTCGTATTTGAAGGTTATTCTCAAAATACGAAAGAAACGATGCTATCGGGAATTGTTGTTGGCAACGACTCTGTTCCTGTATCTGATGTGGCAATCATAAACATCAGGACAGGTAAAACTACGAGAACGAATACAAATGGATTCTTTCAGATAGAAATCGCTTTGGAAGATTCGTTTTTGGTTTATCACATCGCTTACAAAAAGCGGATCATCAATGAAAAACACAATGGCCGGTATATCGTACTCGAACCTCAAATTGTGGAATTGATGCAGGTTGACGTTACAGATAAAAATGAAAAGGAACTAAAAAATCTGGAAGAAACAGTCGATGACATAAAGCGCCTTTCCCCCCTAAAAAAACCGGAAGGCTTCGACATTAAATCGCGACAAAGTTATTTTTACGAACAACATGGTTCACATACCAAAGGATTCAGCCCGTTTTTCGGCCCAACCGTACGTTCTCCTATTGGGAAAATTATCAGTTTAGTTGCCGGATCAGAAGAAAAAAGACAACGAAAAAAGCTAACTTCTCATTATCAACTGGTAAAAAAAAAAGTAAAGTAAAGAACAAATAAATATATAGATCATAAACAAAAAAGATTTGTTATTCGTTTCAGTAAAAAAACCACCAATGAAACAAATTTTCTTATTATTCGCAGCCATTACAATGGCTTTAAATGCCAGTTCGCAATACAAGGTAGTAGTCGAAACGGGCGAAAAATCAATGTCAAAAGGGACTCAGATGGCTTTCACTGTAGTGATTCCGGAAGCGAAAACCGAAGAAGTTGAGCCTGTATGGAAAAAGTATGTCAATAACAGAAGTATAGGAGAACGGATCAGCAACCTTGCCACTCAGGTTGGCAATATTTTTAAAAGTGAAGAAAACAGGGCCAGCCGCGACCGATTAAAAGTTGAAACAAAAGGGGGTGAGATGTATGTAAGATCCATCGAAGTAAACGAGATTTCAAAATATTCGATGGATGTTTACGCGCGGATCACTCAACTGGCTGAAGGTTGTCAGTTCAGCGCTTTTTTTCAATACACCGATTCTGCGTTTATTAGTGAATCAAATGTTGATGCAGAAAGATTTATGTCACTCAAAAGTTACGTCCGTGATTTTGGAGTGGAAGCCTACCAAAGTGTAGTTGACAACCAAATTAAAGAAGCAAAAAAGGAAGTATCGAAACAGGAAGGTGTGCTGAAGGATATTGAATCGAAAACAAAAAGGGAAGAGAAAGCAATCACGCGGTACGAGTCAAATATTCAGGAATACAATGCCAGTATTTTTGCTTTGGAAAATGACATTGTGAGGGTGAACGAAATTATCAATTTGAAAAAGGTATCATTTTCGACCATGTTAAAAGGCACTCCTGAATTTGATGAAGCAAAAAAGGAACTGAAAGTTCTTGAAAAGGAAAAATCAGGCTATTTCCGGGAGATAAAATCCTCGAAAGGGAAAATCAAATCGAAAGAAATGGATATCAAATCGGCAAAAAACAAGATCGATAAAAACGACATTGATCTAAAAAGACAACAATTGGTAATTCAGGAAAAAGAGGCAATTGTAGGTCAGTTAGTGAAGAAAAAGGAAGGAATCCAATAATATTGAAAGATAAATAAAAGAAGCTGGTCAGTTCAAATAGGAAATTGACCAGCTTTTTTCACATTTAGGCAATCAACGATTTGATATCCTGAATAATGGTTTGTGCCAGTAGGTCAGCTTCGGTCATCGAAGGAGCTTCGGCATAAATCCGGATAATTGCTTCGGTGTTCGATTTACGCAAATGCACCCATCTGTCAGCAAAATCAATTTTAACGCCATCGATATCGGTCACCTGTTCGTGCTTGTATTTTACTTTCATTTTCACCAGAATGTCATCCACATCAATTTCAGGAGTGAGTTCAATTTTATTTTTCGAGATGAAATAGTCGGGATAAGTTTTACGTAACTCTGAACATTTTAACCCTGACTTTGCCAGCAAACTTAAAAACAGGGCAATTCCAACCAAAGAGTCGCGTCCGTAATGCGAAGCAGGATAAATAATTCCACCGTTTCCTTCGCCGCCAATTACCGCATCGACGGCTTTCATTTTGGCAACCACATTCACCTCTCCAACAGCCGATGCATAATAAGTTCCACCATGTTTTTCGGTAATATCGCGCAAGGCCCGCGACGACGACAAATTCGAAACCGTATTTCCGGGAGTCTGACTCAATACATAATCGGCAATTGAAACCAATGAATATTCTTCGTTGAACATCGAACCGTCTTCGCTGATAATTGCCAGCCTGTCAACATCAGGATCGACTACAAAACCAACATCAACCGACTCGTTGCGAATAATTTCAGCAGTCTCAACCAGGTTTTCGGGAAGTGGTTCCGGAGTATGGGCAAAATGACCGGTTGCGTCGCAGTTAATCTCAACAATTACTTTCACACCCAGTGCTCTCAGCAACTCCGGAATTACTACTCCGCCCACAGAATTCACTGCATCAATGGCAACACTGAATTCCGCTTTTCGAATAGCTTCCACATCCACCAACCCCAAATCAAGCACTTGCTGAATATGAATATCGGTATAATCTTTAATAAATACTTCGCCCAAATCGTCCACTTCGGCAAAGCTATACGATTCATTTTCTGCAATTTCCAAAACCAAAGCACCCTCGGCAGCATCCAGAAATTCGCCATTGTGATTGAGCAATTTCAAGGCATTCCACTGTTTTGGGTTATGGCTGGCAGTAAGGATAATTCCGCCCTGCGCCTGTTCTTCCTTCACCGCGATCTCGGTGGTGGGAGTTGTTGCCATTCCCAAATCAACGACCAGACAACCCATTCCTGAAAGTGTGGCCACCACCAGCGACTGAACCATCGGCCCTGAAATGCGTGCATCGCGGCCAACAACAATGGTGATTGTTTGTCCGGGATGTTGTTGTTTGGCCCATTCGGCATAGGCTGCTGTATATTTTACCACATCGAGCGGACTTAAACCTTCGCCCGGTTTACCGCCAATTGTTCCGCGAATTCCTGATATTGATCTGATTAAGGTCATAAAATGATTGATAAATTATTAATAAAAACCCTATTTTCTACCGATTATTTTTTTTAGATAATCTTCAGTTTCTTTAACTAGAATAGATCTAAGCTTTTCAAATGTAATCCTTTTGTTCTTTATAAAGTTGATGTTGTTAATACTTTCAATATCCAGATCATTAAAATAAGTTATACTTTTAAGTGCATGAAACGAATTTTCAGACTGGTATTTTTGTTCGTAAAACTGAATTATCTCGTCTAATTTGAAATGATGAAGGAGATAATACAGGTCAACAAAATCTTTGATCCGTGTGCCATTATCTGTTATTGCACTTACTTTCATTGCGGCAATATCTTCCAAAGAACAAAGCCTGATTCCTTCAATTGCTTTTGTTTCCTTAATCGTTGGATAAGAATGGCGGATGAAATCAACTTTAATTTGGTCGATTGAACCGATTAGTGTGTTTTTTGCTTCATAGTCAAAAGTTATATCGTGCCCTTGAAAATTTTCAAGCAAACATTCCTTTAATTGTTTGTTATCAAAGACACTTTTGGTGAACATGTCAATGTCAACAGAAATCCGATGACCGATTTGCAAGGCCAGAGCAGTTCCTCCCACCAAATCAAAATGGTACAGGTCATCAATACTGAAAAGCTTTTGAATAATTTTTAATGTTGAAGGAGCAACAGGTTCTTTGAATAGCATTTGAATTTTTCTAGTGGAATATCAAAAAAAAGGCTGAAAAAGGAAAGCGATTTTCGATCCAAAGACGCAGATTTTATAAGCTCCTTTTTTATGGTATCGAATCCATAAAAGCGAACAATCTCTTTGAAATCAGAAAAATTACCTAAAGAGCAGGTTCTTTCAATTACCAATTGCTTGTTTTTTGAAAAATCAAATCCTTCACGGGTCACATCCCATAAGAGAAATGGCCTTATTTTCGGTTGAGATTGTTGTAATGGCAGATCCATGTGAATTAATATATCTTGAATTATTATATCCAGTGTGAAACTACAAAATTTCGAAATCTTATCAAAGAAGGCAAGGAGATGGAAAAGTATAATTCCCACTACTTTCTATAGAAATTTGATTTGCCAAATATAACAAAATTAAAAAGGGTGTCGGATCTCACCCCACACCCTTTAAAGTTTTTAAGTCAGACCCTAAGTCCATATTCAAAAACCATAACAAACTTATGAAAAAAAATTCCGCAATACGATTATATAACAACTCACGAAACAAATACCCTTACCTGAAATTCGGCGTTTTGGAGAATATTTGACGAAAAGCCCTGAATTTAACTTCTTTTAACAAAGGCGGGCTGATTCGGCCAGAGGCATAAGAATTTTCCATCCAAAATAGGATCAAAAATGTCAATTTCAGCTGCGATGCAGCTTTTGAAATTTTCTGTTGTGAATTCAGGAAATCCTACCTCTGGCAAATCATCAGGAGCAAAGCAAGAAAATTGTTGCTTGAAATTGAGTTACGAGCGAAGTTTGTAAACCAAATCCCACAAAACAATACCGGCGCTCACCGAAATATTAAAGGAGTGTTTGGTGCCGTATTGTGGTATCTCAATTGCTCCGTGGCACAAATCGATCACCGATTGCTGAACACCTTTTACTTCGTTCCCAAAAACGAGTGCCAGTTTCTGATCTTTTTCGGGAATAAAATCCGGAAGAGAAATGCTGTTTTCAACTTGTTCGACTGCAAAAACACGATATCCTGATTCTCTGAGCTTTTTCACAGCTTCTTCGGTTTCTTCGAAGTACTGCCATGGAACCGATTTTTCAGCATCGAGCGCTGTTTTGTGAATGTCTTTATTGGGAGGCGTAGCAGTAATTCCGCATAGTACAACGTTTTCGATCAGCAAAGCATCAGAGGTACGAAATACTGACCCAATGTTGTTGCAGCTACGGACATTATCCAAAACAACTGTAATCGAAGTTTTTACAATTTCCTTATATTCGTCAACCGACAGACGGTCGAGTTCTGAATTTTTCAATTTACGCATAAATAAGTGTCTAAAGTATTTAGTGTGCCTAAATTGCCTGGAGTTATGCCGCTATAACTTTAGGCACTCCGAATTCCAGGCACTTCGAACTTTTTAAACTTTTTTTCTTCTGATGGGCATACTCATGCAACGTGCACCACCGCCTCCTCGGGCAAGTTCGGAGCCGGGAATGGTAACCACGCATTTTCCTTCCGGAATTTCGCACAATCCGCTTAATAAGTCTTTTGCCTGAACGATCTCAAATCCATTTTTATTGAGCTGTTCGATGGTATGAATGTTCCGTTCGTAACCAATCACTTTTCCGGGAGCAAAAGCGAAAAAATTGGCGCCACTGTGCCATTGTTCGCGTTCCTGCGTCCAGCTGTCGATGCCGCCACCGCAACGCACCGGGTTCATGTCGACACCCAACTTCTTCAAGGCTTTGGGCAGATTCTTTTCTTCCTCAATGCTAATCACTTCCCCATTTTCAACCTGAATATGAATGGTATGAAAACGATTGGTTCCCATGATGAGCGGCTCATAAACCATGCAGGTATCCACATCGAGAAAAGTAAAAACCATGTCGAGGTGAATAAACGATTCCGGTGTATCGGGCAATTCCTGAATCAGGATATGACGCAGACCATCCTTCTTTGATTTGATTTTTTCGAGTATAAAGTCGATGCCCTGCGTACTGGTGCGGATTCCGGTTCCAATAACCAGCACATCTTCGCGTCCAACCTGAAAATCGCCGCCTTCGATAGAAATGCCCGGATAATTGCGAATAATTTCAGGAGTATTGGGATTTATTGTAGAAGTTTCGAACATTGGATGGTGATTGAAAATTGCATCCATGATCACCGCCTCGCGATCGCGAACCTTGCTCGCCATTTTACCGATCAGCACTTCGTTGCCAAACGACATGGAAGCATCGCGCGTAAAAAGGAAATTGTGCAAAGGACGAAGACTGAAGCGTTCAAGGCTCAAATATCGGGTCAGGTTGTTCCGTTCGAGGTAAACGCCCTGAATCAGTTGCCGCGAAAGTTCAGTGGGATTTTGTTCCATCAGCAGGGGCAAAATTTCCATTGCGCTTTCGTTGAAGCAAATGTCCTGAAGCAAATTTGTTTTCACCGGTTCGCTGGCCAAAATATCCGAAAGCAAATCCCTGACTTCAAAAGTGCGGGTGATTTTATTCAGTACTCCTTTAAATGTAGCGTATTCGTCGCTGGCAACCGATAAATTCAGAATGTCGCTGTACAACGCACGTTCAGCATTTTCAGGAGTCATTTCTTCCACTTCCAAGCCCGGTGTGTGAATAATAACTCCTTCGAGTTGACCAATTTCAGAATTTACTTCAACTTTAAATTTTTGATTTGTATGCATATTTCCTTTTTTAGCGCACCAAAGATACAAAGATTGAGCATCGGGATAATCGAAACCTTTTTTTATCGTTTCAGTTTTATAACATATAACTATCTTCGTTGCGGAAACAGTAACAATGAAAAAAGTATTTTTCACATGTATTATTTTTTGTTTGGCTGCATTTGACGTGCATGCCCAGCAACCAGTATCCCCTCATTATGTGCCAGGGATCAAAATAGATAATGATACACTTCCGCATGTGAATTTACCTGAAGTTGTAATTTTTCCAAAAAACCGTTTTAAATCGAAACAGGACGAACAACAATACTGGCGGCTGGTTTGGAAAGTAAAAAAAGTTTATCCATACGTGAAAGAAGCTGCCCGACTTTACCAGAAATACCAGCAGGATGTACCACAAGGATCGAAAAGACGGGATCGCCGCGTTTATATAAAGAAAGCGGAAGATGAACTGATGGCACTTTACGGACCAAAACTTAAAAAACTATCTATTTCGGAAGGACGGATTCTGATAAAACTAATCGACCGCGAAACTCACTCAACTTCTTATGATTTGATAGATCAGTTGAAAGGTGGTGTTCCGGCTGTTTTCTGGCAGGGTGTTGCACGACTTTTTGGCAACAATCTGAAATCGCAGTACGATCCGCATGGAGAGGACCGGCAGATTGAGCAAATTGTAATGTACATTGAAGCTGGAATTCTCTGACTATTTTCCCCTGGCTTTCACACATTCCATAATGGTGTAAATCAGTATTTTGAAATCGACATACAGCGATATGTTTTTGATATAAACCATGTCGTACTGAAGTCGTTCCACCATTTCCGGAACATTTGATGCATAACCGTATTTTACTTGTCCCCATGAGGTAATTCCGGGGCGAACCTTTTGCAGGTGAGTCACATATGGGGCTTCCTTTACAATCTGGTCAATATAAAATTTGCGTTCGGGACGTGGGCCAACCAGCGACATTTCGCCTAAAAGCACATTTAGAAACTGTGGAATTTCATCCAGATGGGTTCGACGCATAAATTGACCGATATTGGTAATCCGGCTGTCATTCGTGCTTGAAAGAAGCGGCCCGTTTGTTTCAGCATCTTTTACCATTGTGCGAAATTTATAGATCGTAAATGGTTTTCCGAATTTGCCTACCCTTTCCTGGTTATAGAAAACCGGTCCCTTCGAACTTGTTTTAATCATGATTGCCAGAATAATATAAACAGGAAGAAATACGATCATCGCCAGAATTGAAACCACCACATCCAGCAATCGTTTAATATTTTCCTGCCACACGGGCATCAGACCATTGGAAATTTTCAACAATGGGGCGCCAAAAATTGTACTCGTTTTTGCCTGATTCGAAAGGATATCAAACAAATCGGGAATTCCCCAAACCGCATGGGTTCGGTTTTCGAGCATGGTTAGAATTTCGCTCAACAGCTTGTGTTCGGTTGATTCAATGGCAATAATGATTTCTTCAACCTCCTGCTCGCCAATTATTCTTTGCAGATTTTTATAGTTTCCAAGATTGGGCGCATATTTTTCCAAAGGATAGGATTCGCGGTTGTCAACAGTTAGAAATCCAATAATCTTATTTCCCGCAGGCCTTTTCTGGGCCATCATTTCTTCATAAAGTTTAACGGCTTTTTTATTGCCCCCAATAATAATGGTATTGAATCCAAGAAGACGCCTGTGTATTTTGTGTATTGTTCGGGTTGTAAGAATGAGCCTGAACAGATATGTAAATCCAAAATGAAGGCCAAGCAGCGTAAAATAAAGGTTGTAGTATTTTTTATAATCGCTGATAGAATCATTCAGCAAAAGAAGGAAAAATATTACAGTGACACCAGAAACTGAAGTTGCAATGGTTTTACCCAATTCGAGCAGACGCGATTTTCGGTAAATGTTTGAATATTGGCCGGTGATGTAATAGATTGTGATCCAGAAAACGGGAATAAAAAAAAGCGCCTGGTAGTATTTGTCTGTAAGTTCCAGCGGAATATCAATGCCAAAAGTCAACGGTTCTATATAGATCTTCCGGTAGAAATAAAACAATGTCCAACTGATGATTGCGGCAATTATATCAAACCCCAGATATCTGGCAACATGTAAATTTTTATTCATAGAGAAAAATTAGGTCGCTTGCGCATGTATGAACGCAATAACCCTGAAATTATTGCTGCAAAAGTAGTGTTTTAATCTTAGAATTTAATTTCGTTGAAGCGCAGATGTTCACTGATCTCGTTCACAATGCGGACACCGTTCAGCAAATTGGCGAACGAGTTCAATTGTTTGTTCTGAACCTGAATCAGCCGGATAAAATTATTGATAGAGGTAAATTCCTGATTTGGATTGGGATATGAAAGATAGAGCGGTGATTGAAACTCAAAATTGCTTCGCCCTCCGGTGCTTAGAATTTCGCAATAGCCCGAAGTTTTTTCTTTCGAAACAGTAAGATTTGCCACACTGCTGTTTTCGTACTCAATACGAACATTTACAACCAACTGACCTTCTGAATCCTCTATCCCTACAACATCGGTTTTTCTGTAATTACTTTGAATTACCCGGTTGATGGCAGTGACCAAAAGTAACATCTCATTTGCCGGCTTGAGCGTCGATCCTTCAAAACAAGTTCGCAAATTAATGAGCATCGGTTTCTCATATTTGTTTAGGAGAGGATCGAAATGAGGAATAAAATCAAAAGGGTTGTATATAAAATTGACAATTCCGGCTTCTTTTTCCAGATCTATCAATTCTTTCATTTCCCGAACATTCAGGTTTGGAATTGTTTTAAGATAGATGTGTTTGCTCTTCCGCAAAATCATCCGTATCAAATCACTGCTGATACTTTTATCGCTCAGGATCAGGATGGCATCCGATATTTCCATCAATTCAATTGGGGTGAAAAATTCTGTAAAACCACCATCAAAAGTTACATTTCCGGAGAAATAAACCCCTGCTATGGTTACTTCAGGCATTGTCTTTAACTGCCTCATAAGCTCCGGATTGCTTGTTTGGTCGCCAAAAATTCCGAGTTTTAACATACACGCAAAATAGGAATAAATTAAAAATCCTTAATATTGTTGGCTTAAATACTTTTCAACGTCGATTGTTAATAATGTTTATTTATGCAGGTTTTTTCGGGCCTGTATTTAGCTAAATTTGAAAAAAGGTTAATCTTATGGAGTTTCAGGATACATTGCGTCATCAGGGTTTACGGAAAAGAATGGTGGAAGGTATTCGCATCAAGGGTGTTAAAGACGAAAAAGTACTGGAAGCGATCGGTAATGTGCCGCGTCACCTGTTTATGGACAGCAGTTTTATTCAGTTTGCATACAAAGACCAGGCTTTCCCGATTGGGGCAGGCCAAACAATCAGCCAGCCATTTACAGTGGCCATGCAAACGCAGCTTTTACAGGTTGGGCGGCACGATAAAATTCTTGAAGTCGGCACCGGATCGGGCTATCAGGCAGCCGTTTTGTTGGAAATGGGCGCTACCGTTTACACCATCGAACGCCAGCGCGAATTGTACCTGAAAGTACAGTCGATCCTTCCGCAAATCGGCTATCACCCCAAATTTTTCTTTGGCGATGGCTACAAAGGATTGCCAACTTACGGCCCGTTCGACAGAATCATTGTAACTGCCGGAGCTCCTGTAATTCCTGAAGAATTGCTTTCACAGCTAAAAGTGGGCGGACGCATGGTGATTCCGATGGGCCCCCGCGAAAAACAAACCATGTACGTTCTTGTAAAAACCAGCGACACCGAATATTACAAGGAAACACACGGAACTTATGTGTTTGTTCCGATGTTAAAAGGAACAGACAAGTAAAGTTGTATTTACAATTTATTCATTGACTATTTACGATTTATTGCTCGTTCAAGGACTCAATGGTAAATAGTAAATAATTCAATCGTAAATCTTTAAAAATGATGCAGATAAAAAAATTCACCTTTAACCAGGTTCAGGAAAATACTTTTGTAGTTTATGATGAAACCGGCGAATGCGTCATTATTGATGCCGGATGCTATTTCGACAACGAACGGCTGGAACTCGACGCGTTTATTTCACAAAAACAGTTGAAACCGGTCAGGCTGATCAATACCCATTGCCATTTCGATCACATTATGGGCATCACTCATTGCCGCACAAAGTACAATCTAAAGTTTGAATGTCATCCGGATGAAGCTGTTCTGGTTGAACAAGCGGCTGAACATGGTGATTTATTTGGCATTCCGATGGAACCGATCGATCCTCCGGACGCATTTTTTCAGGAAGGTGACAAGATTACTTTCGGAAATTCGTATTTGCAGGTAATCGAAGCGCCGGGGCACTCGCCGGGTGGCGTGGTTTTTTACAATCCTGAACAAAAATTACTTATTGCCGGCGATGTACTTTTCTACGGAAGTGTTGGCAGAACCGACCTTCCCGGCGGAAGTTTTGAACGGTTGGTTGGTCACATTAAAACCAAACTGCTCACTCTTCCGGAAGAAACCGTGGTGTATTGCGGTCATGGCCCCGAAACCACCATCGGATTTGAGAAGAAGAACAATCCGTTTCTGACATAGAAATATTTCTGAAAGACTCCTTTTCCGAATGATCGTTGTTAGGTGCAGCTTTAAACGCTCCAACTGACAAAGAACTTGTAAAAATTGCCGATAGAGTTTAAATGATTATTTTTGAATAAAATTTAACTATATGGATTCGTTAATTGACAGGATAACGGTTGATAATAGTATTTGCAATGGTAAGCCAACCATTCGGGGTAAAAGAATTACTGTGCAGACTATTTTAGAATTTTTAAGTGCCGGCGATTCCAAGGATGAAATCCTTAAGCAATATCCAACACTTGTATCTGAAGATATTGATGCATGTTTGAGATTTGCGGCTGATTTGATGGGTCATCAATATTCAATTCGATCGATTGCATAATGGCAAAATATCTGATTGATGCAAATTTACCATACTATTTTGGATTGTGGAATAATCCAGACTATTTGCATGTGAAGGATTTGGATGATTCATGGAGTGATGAGAAGATTTGGGATTATGCCAGGCAGCATGATTTGATAATTGTAACGAAAGATGCCGACTTTTCATTGAAAGTGCTTTATAAAGGTACTCCACCAAAGGTTATCCATCTGAAATTTGGAAATCTTAAGATGAGAGACTTTTATGAAATAATTTCAAATATTTGGGACGATATTGAAAAAAGTATAGAAGATAGCAGTTTGATAAATGTTTATCTTGATAGAATAGAGTCAATTAAATAAAAAAAAGGTAGCATCTGACATGTAATATAGCCAATGACACCAATGTTTGGTTGTAGCGCTTATCCAATTAATATCATTTTATAGAACTTCCGAAAACATTAATATTGCCCTTTCAAACAAAAAATATTCAAATACCGATTCTCTAAGTCCACTCTTTTTGTAACTGAGTTTATCGAAGTTGGAGGGGGTTTGGGGAAGGCTTAAATCTTTAATAAATATGGCAAGCGATAAATTTGTAATGCGCCACATTGGCCCACGCGATCAGGAAATTCAGGAAATGCTGAATGTTCTTGGCGTTTCTACGCTGGATGAATTAATGAGCCAGACTGTTCCTGAAAACATCCGGTTAAAAAAACCACTCAACCTGGAAGATGGGTTGACCGAACGTCAGTATTTCCGCAAGATTCTGGCACTGGCTTCCAAGAACAAAGTCTATAATACCTACATCGGCATGGGTTATTACGACACGATTACCCCGGCGGTTATTCTCCGGAATGTGCTCGAAAACCCTGTTTGGTACACCAGTTATACGCCCTATCAGGCTGAAATTTCGCAGGGTCGTTTGGAAGCTTTGCTGAATTTTCAGACAATGGTTTGCGATTTGACCGGAATGCAACTGGCCAATGCCGGACTGCTCGACGAAGCGACCGCCGCAGCCGAAGCCATGGTGATGATGATGAACTCGCGTTCGCGCGCCAAAGCAAAATCGGGCGCCAACATTGTTTGGGTGGACGAAAAAATCTGGCCTCAAACACTGGATGTACTCATTACACGCGCCAATCCGCTGGGTATTGAACTGAAAGTTGCCGACTGGAAAAATTTCGAACTGGATGAAAATACATTCGGTGTAATCGTTCAGTACCCCAATTCTGACGGACAAATCGTTGATTATTCATCACTGGTAAAAGCAGCTCACGAAAAGGAAATATTCGTTTCTGTGGCTGCCGATTTATTGAGTTTGTCAATCCTGACACCTCCGGGAGAATGGGATGCCGATATTGTTTTCGGAAATTCACAACGCTTTGGTATCCCGATGGGGTACGGCGGACCTCATGCGGCATTCTTCGCATCGAAAGACGAATTTAAACGGACCATGCCAGGCCGTATCATTGGCGTTACAAAAGATGCTTTTGGGAAACGTGCACTGCGCATGGCACTTCAAACCCGCGAGCAGCACATCAAGCGCGAAAAAGCAACTTCCAATATTTGTACCTCGCAGGCTTTGTTGTCAAACATGGCCGGATTTTACGCAGTGTATCACGGTCCTGAAGGTATCACCCAAATTGCCAATCGCATCCATTGCATTGCGGCTTTGCTCGAAAAAGAAATTTCAGCTTTGGGATATCCGCAGTTAAACAGCAACTATTTCGATACCATACGTTTTGACCTGCCACGCCACGTAAAACGCGAAGACATTGAATGGTTGTCGCTCGAACTGGAAATGAATTTCCGCTATTTCGAAAACGGCGAAGTCGGCCTGAGCATCGACGAAACCACCAACCTCGACGACATCAACTGGATTTTGGAAGTGTTTGCAAAAGCGGCCAACAAACCGTTTAGCCGCGTTACCGAATACCCAAATCTATGTACCATTCAAGCTGAATATTTAAGGACTTCCGACTTTATGAAACAGGAAGTTTTCAACAAATACCGGTCAGAAACGGAGATGGTGCGTTACATCAAAAAGCTCGAACACAAAGACATTTCGCTGACACATTCAATGATTCCGCTTGGCTCGTGTACCATGAAGCTGAATGCGGCTACTGAAATGCTGCCTTTAAGCTGGATCGAATTCGGCGGCATTCACCCGTTCGTGCCGAAAAACCAGGCGCGCGGCTATCAGGAAATGATGGAGGAATTGCGTCGCGATTTAGCCGAAATTACCGGTTTTGCCGATGTCAGCCTTCAGCCAAATTCAGGAGCTGCAGGCGAATATGCCGGACTGATGGTCATTCGCCAATACCACATCAGCCGCGGAGATAATCACCGCGATGTGGTGCTGATTCCTTCGTCGGCTCACGGAACCAACCCTGCCAGCGCCGTTATGGCCGGCATGAAAGTGGTGGTGACACCTTGCGACGAACGCGGAAACATCGACGTGGAAGCTTTGCGCCAAAAAGCTGAGGAATTTAAAGATACCTTGTCGTGTTTTATGGTGACTTATCCTTCGACACATGGAGTTTACGAATCGTCGATCACCGAATTGTGCGAAATTATTCACTCGCATGGTGGACAGGTTTACATGGACGGCGCCAACATGAACGCTCAGGTTGGGCTGACCAATCCAAGCCGCATTGGCGCCGACGTTTGTCACCTGAATTTGCACAAGACCTTTGCCATTCCTCACGGAGGTGGTGGTCCCGGCGTTGGCCCGATTGCCGTCGCGCCGCATCTGGTGGAATTTCTTCCATCGCATCCGGTGATGAACAATGGTCATGTGGGCATTACCGCCGTTTCTGCTGCTCCGTGGGGAAGCGCTTCGGTGCTGCCGATTACCTACGGATACATCAAAATGCTGGGAGCCGACGGGCTAAAACGTGCTTCGGAAATCGCCATCCTGAATGCCAACTACATTGCCAATGCATTAAAAGACAACTATGGCGTTTTATATACCGGCGAGAATGGCCGTTGTGCCCACGAAATGATTCTGGAATGCCGCCATCTGAAAGCCGCCTCCGGAATTAGCGAAACCGATATCTCCAAACGTTTGATGGATTATGGCTTCCACGCTCCTACCCTTTCGTTTCCGGTTCATGGAACGCTGATGGTGGAACCTACCGAAAGCGAATCGAAACAGGAACTCGATCGTTTTATTGAGGCAATGACCGGCATTTACAATGAAATTCAGGCGGTGGCTTCGGGCGAACTGGACAAGGATGACAATCCGTTGAAAAATGCGCCACACACTTCGGATGTGGTAACTGCCGACGAATGGAACCATTCATACAGCCGCCAAACCGCAGTATTCCCGCTTGACTGGCTGAAAGAAAACAAATACTGGCCACCGGTAGCCCGTGTGGATGATGCCTTTGGCGATAGAAATCTGGTTTGCACCTGCGAACCGATTGAGAGCTATAAATAAGAACGATTGTTTTTGAAATAGTTAATCCTGACAGGTTTTGAAAACCTGTCAGGATTTTTTTCGGTATTACATTCAACCCGTTACGGGTTGGGTTTCCTCCGCGTTTTCTTTGACCCCGGTAGAGACAGGGCAATGCCCTGTCTCTACTTTTCCGTTTCAAGGTAACGCGTCAACATTTCAACGGGCGAATGATCGGGATGAACCTCGCTGAACTTATCCAGCTTGTCGTACAATTCAACCAAATGCAGACAATCGGCCTTTTCGAATATCGCTCTTAATTCATCATTTTCCTTCAGTTTACCTGTCATAAACGAGCTGAGTTTATCCATTTTCAGATATTTGGTATCGAGCGCTTTTAGCCCGATAAATTCTTCAAGCCGCTTCCCTTCAGGAGTTCCGTTAAATGTAAGAAACAGAAAGGTTCTGATGACCAGTTTACCCTCAGACATTACGGCGCTCAGATAGCCTACTTTTACATCAAGGATCACAAACTCAATTATAAATTTACCCCTGTCTTTAATGCACACACATTTTCCTATTGAGAGATAAATACTTGAAATAAGAACATATCTGTGAATACAGTCAAGACGTTCAAAAATCCGCTGAATCGCATGTGATTGTATATAAACAGGAATCTGCTGATCCTCAGGCAACGATTTTATCCCCAGCTCTGATGGCAACAAAGAAATCCATTCAAATGCATTGTCTTTAAATGTCCAGCCAATCCGGAAAGCTGGCCGTACACTATCCGACAGCAGAAATTGTCGTTTTTCAAGCTCGTGTTGTTTGACCACAACCTGGTATTGTAAACCGACAACATCCTCTGAGTTCGAAATATTAAATCGATACGAAAAATAACCTTCCCAAAAACTATTTGTAGTCTGAATCAAAAAAGGAAAAAGTCGAAGGACCAGCTTATCGTAGAGGATATCAAACTGTTTGTTTAGTTCCAGGTTGCTGTTCGAAATCAGCGTTTTAACCTGATCAGCGTTTTTGTATTTAATGTCATTATTTTCGAGATAAGTGCAATAAGTCGAAAACGTTAAACCCGTGGTGTAAAAATCAATAATTGAAATTGGTTTAAGAGAGAATTCAGCAGGCATCATCTCCTTTTTGATATAAAAATTGATTAATAGCTGAATGGCTTCAATTATTTTTGGCGGAATTGATTGACCTTTCTCAGAAACTGCTATGATTGGTCTTGCCCGTCCGTATATTAATAATTTATAGTCATTCGACGGGATGAACTTAAACACATCTTCGCCAACGATGGTTTTGAACGAATTTCGCAATTTATTCAGAAATTCGTTGTTCTGTTGCGCATTAACCTGTTTCTGATGTCCTGTTTGATTACGCTTTTTTTTCGCTTTAGGCATATCCGACAAATTTTAGAGACCAACTATTTTCCCAACACTTTCATCAAAACCGCATTTTCAATTTCAAGTTCGCGGATGCGTTCCCTGGTTGCGGGCTCTGCGGAGTAGCGGGGTGGATCGTTTACGTCGATCTGATCGGCCAGCGCCCGCAGAAAATTATATCCCAGCAGTTCGGAGATTTGTTTCAACCGGTCAAGTTTGATCTGTCCGGCTACCAACATTTTGGCTACCGAACTCGGATGCATCGCCAGTTTTTCGGCCAGAACCGAGCTGTTCCAGCCTTCTTTTTCCTTTAGTTTCAGCTTAATCAGGCGGGTGGCTTCTTTTTCCAGACTTTTCATGGCTTATTTTTGTTTAGTTTGATGTTTGAATCAATCAATTTATTCTATTTCAGAAATATATCCTGAACGTTATAAAGATAATAATTCGCCAACTAAAGTTTGTTATTCGTATTGAAAATTTATTTTTCATGAACATGAGCAGGTTATTCGCATTGTAAATAGTATTTTCATGAGCATGAGCAGGTTATTCGTATTGTAAATAGTATTTCCATGAACCAACGCATATTATTCGTTATGCAAATTGTAGTTTCATTAACCAACGCATAGAGTTCGCTCTACAAATTGTAGTTTCATGAACCAACGCATGGAGTTCGCTCTACAAATTGTAGTTCCATAATTCACCACAAAAAATACGTAATAGAAATATTATTTTCATTATTCAATGCATAATATTCACATATTGGCATATTATCATCACAATATCAACATACTCATGGAGTATTAAAAAAAACAAAAAGTCCGGAGTTAATTACTCCGGACTTTTCGCCTTATTTTCTTTTGTGTTTTTTCTGCTGCCCCGGTGCATAATGTTTTGCACTTTTTGCTCCGGTTAATTTTTTCATTTGTCCGGGAGGAATCCGTCCGCTGCGATTGGAATGAATAACCACCCCTTTTGAACGTTGTTGCGGTTTTATGATCGTGCAACCCGATCCGAATACTAAAAATACTGAAAAGAGCAGGAGGATAAGTAAGTGTTTCTTTGTCTTCATTGCGTGTCTCAAAATTGTTGTTTCGTTCAAAGTAAGCAACTTTATTCCATTAAAACAGAAGAAATTGATTTTCGCTTTCCGGCCAAACCAATCCTGACTTATCTGCCATATTTCCTCTTGCTCTTTTTTGTCTGCCAATGCCCCTGCTGGTCATTGTTCTTTTCATCAGACTTTTTACTCATTTTTTTGGATTTTCCAGATTTTTCGTTCGCCTTTTTGGCCTTGCCGCCCGACTTGTTATCCTTTTTGGGTGGCATAATATTCTTCGTTCCCGACATATTATCGACTTCGCCGGGCTTCAGCCGCCCGTAGGGTCTGGAACTGATGACTTCACCCCCTGATAGATTTTTCCGGCCAAAGACTGAGCAACCCGTTCCGAAGACCATCATTGCAGAAAGGAAAAGCAGGATTGGGAAAAGTCGCTTTGTTTTTAATGTTTGAATGCTCTCCATTGTTTTTTCAATTTTATCCTGGTATTCATATCGTCCGGAAATCCGGTTTCCTCTTCTTATTTACTTCCGATGGTTTAACAGCTTTTGTTCTTCCACCTGGGCATCAACCACCGCAATGGTAACCATGTTGAGGATATCGCGAACCGAACTTTCCACATTCAGGATATGAACCGGTTTGTTTAATCCCATCTGGATTGGCCCGATGGTTTCGCTCATCCCGATTTCAAGCATCAGTTTGTAGGCAATACTTGCTGAACTGAGGTTCGGGAAAATAAGGGTATTTACGTTCATCCCGTCAATTTTCGAGAATGGAAATTTGTCGCGGCGCAATTCGCGATCAAGCGCAAAATTCACCTGCATCTCGCCGTCAATCAGCATTTCAGGATTGTTTTTGTGCAAATATTCAACCGCTTCGTGCACCATCGCCGGACTTCCTGCTGCCCGCTCTCCAAAGTTGGAGTACGAAAGCATTGCCATCACCGGTTCTGTATTGAACAATCGAACCGAATCATGTGCAAGTTTGGCAATATCGATCAGGGTTTCTTTTGACGGGTGGTTATTTACCATCGTATCGGCAAAAAAGAAAGTTCCAAGTTTTGTGGTCACAATGTTCAATCCGGCAATGTGGTTGAGTCCTTCGCGCATACCCACAATTTCGATGGCCGGAATAATGGCATCGTTGTATTTGGTATAAACTCCGGTAATAAAGGCGTCGGCATCGCCTGCTTCCACCATCATCATCCCAAAATAGTTGCGGTCGAACATTTTTTCATAAGCTTCGCTGTAAGTCATCCCTTCGCGCTGACGTTTGGCAGTCAGCATTTTTGCATATTTCTGACGTTTGGCTTCTTCGCGGTCGTGACGCAGGTTCACAATTTCAACACCTTCAAGCTCTATTGTATTTTCAGCAATAATTTTCTCTATACGTTCTTCATTTCCCAGAAGAATAGGAATGCAGATTCCTTCGGAACGGGCTATTTGTGCAGCTTTCAGCATATTGATGTGGTTGGCTTCGGCAAAAACCACCCGTTTCGGATTTTCTTTGGCTTTTTCGGTCAGTCCGCGGATCAGTTTATTGTCGAGACCCATTCGCTGACGTAACTCATCAGCATATTTATCCCAGTCTTCAATTGGTTTGCGGGCAATCCCACTTTCCATTGCAGCTTTTGCAACAGCTGGCGCAACAGTAATCAACAGTCTTGGATCCAAAGGTTTTGGGATAATATACTGGCGGCCAAAACTCAGGTGTTTGGTGTTGTATGCCGCAGTTACAACTTCAGGAACAGGCTTTTTGGCCAGCTCGGCAATCGCAAGCACCGCAGCAATCTTCATTGCTTCGTTGATGCCCGTTGAACGTACATCCAATGCACCACGGAAAATATATGGGAATCCCAGTACATTGTTCACCTGGTTGGGATAGTCGCTACGGCCGGTTGCAAAAATAATGTCCGGACGTGAAGCGATTGCGTCGGCGTACGAAATTTCAGGATTTGGATTGGCGCATGCAAACACAAGCGGATCGGCTGCCATGCTTCGGACCATGTCCTGAGTAAGACAACCTTCAACTGAAAGTCCAAGAAAAACATCGGAACCGGCAACAGCTTCTTCCAGCGTATTGCACGGAAGATTGGTTGCAAACGGAAGCTTGCGGCTGTTCAGATCGGTACGACGTGTTGAAATAACACCTTTGCTATCGACCATCACAATGTTTTCGAGTTTGGCGCCAAGTGCCATGTAAAGCGTGGTACACGACGAAGCGGCAGCTCCGGCGCCATTGACAACGATTTTAATGTCCTCGATTTTCTTGCCAACCATTTCTAGGGCATTGATCAGCGCAGCTGCTGAAATAATAGCAGTTCCATGCTGGTCATCGTGCATGAGCGGTATGTCTAAGGCTTCCTTCAGTTTTTCCTCAATTTCAAAACATTCGGGAGCTTTAATATCTTCGAGATTGATTCCGCCAAATGTGCATGAAATAGCTTTCACTACTTCAATAAATTTCGCCGGATCTTTTTCATCCACTTCAATATCAAACACGTCGATATCCGCAAAAATTTTAAATAACAGACCTTTTCCTTCCATTACCGGTTTTCCGGCAAGCGCACCAATATCGCCCAGACCAAGCACTGCTGTCCCATTCGAAATTACAGCAACCAGATTTCCTTTGGCCGTGTAGTCGTAGGCACATTGTTGATCTTTTTGAATCTCCAGACATGGTATAGCCACGCCGGGTGAATACGCAAGCGCCAAATCACGTGCGGTACTGTATGGTTTGGTGGGTACAACCTGAATTTTACCGGGCCGTCCTTCCTTGTGGTAATTTAATGCTTCCTGATTTTTCTGATTTTCCATCTCAATAAAATGTATTTGTGAATACTATTTCTCCATCCTGTTTGTCCTGAATTTATAATTTCAGGCGAAGAATTGAGAAGGACAAAAGTACCCTGAATAACTTAGGATTGATAAGATCGAAATGGAAACCTCAAAAATTAACAACTTTTATCATGCATTTACGGAAAATTACAGGTGAAAAAGCATACGTAAACCTCTTATTTTAGCTTTTGGATTACGATTGGTAGCCCCATTCTTTCATAATATCAAAATTCTCTTTCATGCAAGCCATCGGGTCTTTGCCCTGGTAGGCCTCCTGCTCGATGATGTAAACTTTTGTTCCGCCTGATGTACGACAAATATCCAACACCTCTTTAACCGGAATGATTCCCTGACCCAAAATGGCGCTTTCGTATTTTTCTGCCGTATCAACAGCAATTTCGTCTTTTACATGAATCATCTCAAACTTTCCGGGATACTGGTTGATCACATCCAGCGCTTTGGCTCCGGCGATGTACATATTGCCAATATCAAGCTGCATCACCACTTTATTGACATCGAGCTTTTGCATCATGATGTCGAAAAGTTTCATTCCATTTAGCTCTTCGGTGAATTCGGCCCAGTGATTGTGATAGCCAAATTTCATCCCTGATTTCTGACAAAGGTCGCCACAAAGATTAAATATATCCAGGTAACGAACCAAATCATCATAGGTCGAACGCATACTTTCGTCCATCCATGGGCTGATTACATATTTCTGTCCCATGTAGGCAGCATCCTCAACTGTATATTTCCATGCATCGGTAAAGTCATTCAGACCTGCATCCCAATGGTCTTTTCCCATTACGGTGTGTCCGGCAGGCATTTTCAATCCCAGGTCATCGAGTACTTTCCTGAATTCTTTGGCTTCAAAACCATAAAATTTGCGATCGATGTAGTTGGCATGTTCCACATGTTTGTACCCAATTTTGGCCAGTTCGGTGAGCGTGCCGACCGGATCGTTGTTCATGGCATCGCGGACGGAATAAAGCTGGAGACCAATAATTTCGGATGGTTTGGCGACTGCGCAGGCAGTTTTGGATAAAAGAGCAGTTCCGGCAAGCAGAATAGCGCTGTTTTGAATAAATGAACGGCGTGTGGTTTTCATAGCGTTAAGTTTTATTAGTATTGATGAAATGCTTGTGTAATAAATTCAAGAACCGTTGGAAGCGATTCGCGCCAGTAGGTCCAATTATGGGCTCCATCACGAATGCGGAATTCGTGCGGAATTTCCTTCTTTTTCATGGCAATGTGAACCAGACTGTTGCCTTCGTATAGAAAATCGTCGTCGCCACAGTCGATGTACCAGCGAACTGATTTTTTCTGATCGTCAGGCATGGCATTGATCAGCTCAAGGGCGCTGTGCCGCTTGTAGTAATCTAGTTTTTGCTGATCGGTCAGCCCTTCGAGGTGCTTTTCCCAGGGTCGGGACAATTCTTCTGCCGAAAGAGGTCCGCAATACGCGCTCAACGGACAAGCTGATGAGAACAATTCGGGATGGTGCAGCGCGTACATGAAAGTTCCGCCGCCACCCATCGACAAGCCTGAAATAGCACGGTAACGCTTTTCAGCCCTGATTCTGTATGTTTTTTCAATAAAGGGCATAAATTCCTGAAAGAAAAAATCTTCGTAATTCCAGTCGCCTTTCGGACTGTTGAAATAGCCACGCTGACCGGTATTTCCATCGGGCATCACAATAATCATGGCGGTTGATTTTCCTTCCTGAATGGCTTTGTCGGCAATGTTTTTTACTTCGCCAAACTGCACCCAGCCCGAGTGGTCGTCGCCCGCTCCATGCAGAAGGTACAAAACAGGATAACTTCGCCCCGATGTTTCATAATCGGCTGGAAGATAAATGGCATATTTCCGGTCCATTTTCAGGATTTTACTGGTCAACGTCAGGTTGTCGGATACTTTACCAGCTTGTGCAAAAAGCAATGCAGGCACTAACATGCAGAATGTTAAAAGCGAAACGATTTGTTTTTTCATGGAATACTTTATTAGGTTTTTAAAATGATTGGTATGTTTCGGAACAGATAATATTTCGCATTTCTGAGCCACTAATTTAAACGAATAAAATGAGAGATGACTTAAAATCAAATTCTATCTGTCACTTTTATAATTACCGAAATTACTTCGCCTTCACAAATTTGTCAACACCGCCCGTCGGTAGCTGAAAAGCGAAGGTATCCCCGCATCTTTTACTTCCAGAATCAGATGCAGCTCCTGACCTTTTTTGAGTTCGGGCATGGCAAAACTTATTTCTTCGGAAGTTGGATTGGTCAGTTCAAGTGTTCCGCTGAAACCTCCGGCTTCGCGGTAAATAAACCAGCGATAAACGACTTGATCGCCATCGGGATCGCTGCTGCCTTTGGCCGAAAGCTGCACTTTTTCTCCTGATTTAATTTTGGCCAAAGCAATTGCTTTTCCTGTATTGCCGTTCAAAGTTAATACAGGGTTGTGGTTGGCTTTTTTAAAATTATCGGCAATATTCCAATCCATCCTCGCAGCAAAGTCGTGTTGATAGGCTTCGCGCCACCGCCAGATAGTAGCCTGATTGGAGGCTTCTTTTCGTCCGTCGGACTGAATGATTTCGTCCTGTGTATTGACCGAGCTCGTCCAGATTTTGGCTTTTTCGGCGTACGGACGGTAAAGCTCATACCTTCCGCCCCAGCCACCATAAGCCGGACTGATGTACCATCCCAGCCCGTTGTTGATGAGTCCCAGAAAAGAGGGTGTGTCGCCTTCCATAATGTAATCGAATTTGAGATAGTTCTCACCCAGCGGACCATGATTTTCGCGGATGTTGGCTGCCAGCCAGGAATTGTCAACCAGTTCCTGATGCAAGCCCGGGCCGTTTTTGTAGAATCGGTCGCCAGAGATGCCGGTCCAGGTGGCTTTGTAATATTCGAACCACGAATCGCCGGCCGATGCATCGACGATGTAAAAAATTTCAGGAAAATTGTTGCGAATCCATTGCCCAGCAAAATCCTGATCGGAAATGGAATAAACTTTCAGCTTTGAAACAAATTTATGAACAGCTTCTTCGCTGCGGGTTTCACGCACTTTCCAGAGCGCCTGTGCCAGGCAGTTAGCGCCGCCCCAAACCGATACCCAAATCGGGCGGTCGTCGGCGCTGTCAGCAGCCTTGATCAGTAATTCAGAACCCGGTGAATCCTTCCCGTCCCCCACTCCGTCCATGCTGTAAACCGGAAGGTGCTCCGAAGCAATGCTCAGCAAATACTCCATTGTTGGATATCCCGGCGCATGTTTATCCAGATTGGGTTTCACCATTCCGTAATCGCGCACCAGCTTTTCAATCTTGTCTTTTCTGGTCTGATTACGCAAATGAGTTGAAGTAGTCGCAATTATCCCCTCCAGATCGTATTCGTTGGCATAAACCAGTAAGCGCACCAGCGATTCCTGATCATCAGGCTCATTTGTAATGTCGGTGAGTACAAAAAGTCGTTGTTTTACAGGCGTTTCAAACTGAAGTACAGTTTGCGGAAAACCCGCGAATGGAATTAATAATAAAAAGGTAATTGCGAGGCGGGTTAAATTTGTAAAGTTCATATTGCCATAGGTTAGTTTAGGTCTTAAATGTAAAAAAGCGATGGCCGAAATCAACCGCCACCGCTTTTTTTATAAATATGAATGATTTGTGGCACAAAATAGTCATTATGCGTTTTCATCCTCTTCATTCAATAGTATTTCTTCAATAACTTTTGGGTAATGTTCATGCTCGAGTTCATGAATCCGGGCAGCAAGTGTTTCAGGAGTATCCTTGGGCAATATCGGACAGGTTGCCTGAAAAATGATTTTACCCTTGTCGTAGTCCTGATTTACCCGATGAATGGTAATTCCTGATTCCTTATCTTTTGATGCCAAAACGGCCTTATGCACATTCATTCCAAACATTCCCTTTCCACCGTATTTTGGCAGCAAAGCCGGATGTATATTTACGACTGTAAACAATTCGGTCAGGTTACGTGGCACCAACCAAAGGAACCCGGCCAGCACTATCATGTCAATACGATGATCGTACAATCGATCCAGAATTTCGTTCGACCGGTAAAACTCATCACTGTCAAAAGTAAAAGTCTCAATTCCGAGTTTTTCGGCCCTGATCAATGCGTAAGCATTTTCATCATTCGACCAAAGAGAATCAACAACAATCTCCTTACTATTTAAAAAATGCTCAATTATTTTTTGTGCATTTGTTCCGGCACCAGAGGCGAAAATGGCAATTCGTTTCATTTAATGTACAATTTTTTAAGTTTTATGCTTAATGGAATTTTGGAATGAAAAGTTCAAATATAGATCTCACAACAATATCATTCAAGCTTTATTCATCTATTTAATTCAAAATTTGTTTGAAATATCAGGGGTAAATTTATTACTTTGCATCGAATTTTTTGAAACTATTTTAATATTAACCAAAAATTAGAGTTATGTCTGACGTTGCAGCAAAAGTAAAAGCAATTATTGTTGACAAATTAGGTGTTGACGAAAGTGAAGTAACCAATGAAGCATCATTCACCAATGACCTTGGTGCTGATTCACTTGACACCGTTGAATTGATTATGGAATTTGAAAAAGAATTTGATTTGGCCATTCCGGATGACCAGGCTGAAAAGATTTCAACAGTTGGTGAAGCGATCACGCACATTGAAGCAAATTTGAAGTAATAATAACAAAACGACATTTATGGAATTTAAACGGGTAGTTGTTACCGGACTTGGAACTGTAAACCCGCTTGGTAATTCTATTGAGGAATTCTGGGATGGCTTAAAAAATGGGAGAAGCGGCGCAGGCCCCATCACCCATTTTGATGCTTCAACACACAAAACAACTTTTGCCTGCGAGCTGAAAGATTTTGATCCGGCTATTTACGTAGAGAAAAAAGAAATCAGGAAACACGATCCTTTTACCTTGTATGCGTATGCAGCAGCAGCGCAGGCGATGGAAGATTCGGGTCTTGATCTCGAAAAGATCGACAAAGATCGGGCAGGTGTTGTATGGGGTGCCGGAATTGGAGGTTTACAAACGTTCTTTGAAGAAACACTGAATTACAAAAACGAGATGCCTCGTTATTCTCCGTACTTCATTCCGAAAATGATTGCCAACATTGCGAGTGGTCTGCTTTCTATCCGCTACGGATTCAGGGGACCAAATTTCACAACGGTAACAGCATGTGCTTCTTCCTCTACAGCCCTTATCGAAGCGATGAATTATATTCGTATGGGTAAGGTGGATGTCTTTATCTCCGGAGGTTCAGAGGCAGCAATAAATCCTGCAGGTTTGGCTGGATTTAATTCCATGCGGGCCCTATCAACCCGAAACAGCGATCCGATGACGGCATCACGTCCGTTTGATTTAGACCGCGATGGGTTTGTGATGGGCGAAGGAGCCGGAGCTCTCATTCTCGAGGAATATGAACATGCAGTAAAACGGGGTGCCCGGATTTATGCAGAGATGGTTGGCGGAGGCATGTCTGCTGATGCATACCACATGACTGCCCCCGACCCTGAATCAGGTGGTGCAACCTTGTGCATGAAATGGGCTTTGGAAGACGCAGGTATGAATACTGAAGACATCGATTACATCAATGTTCACGGAACTTCAACTCCTTTGGGAGATATTGCTGAACCACAAGCTATCCAGAAATTATTTAAAGAACATGCTTACAAAATAAGCATCAGTTCAAGCAAATCAATGACTGGTCACTTATTGGGAGCCACCGGAGCTGTTGAAGCAATTGCAAGTATCCTTGCAATTCAGAATGGAATCATTCCGCCTACAATTAACCACTTTACAAATGATCCTGAGATTGACCCAAAACTCGATTTCACTTTCAATGTGGCAAAGGAGCGCAAAATCAAAACTGCTTTAAGTAACACGTTTGGTTTTGGTGGGCACAATGCAACTGTTATCTTCAAGAAAATTTAGTACAAGTGATACGAACCATCGTTCAAAGAATAAAACTCTTTTCTTCTCCTAGAAAAGAGTTTTATTTGTTTTTAAGATCGTTGCTCGGATTCTATCCAACCAATCTGCGGATATACGACATCGCAGTCATTCATAAGTCAGCCTCAAAGGTTGACTCGCAACGCAATTATATCAACAATGAGCGGCTCGAATACCTTGGAGATGCCATCTTGGGTGCCGCGATCGCCGATTTTTTATACAACAGGTTTCCAAATCAGGACGAAGGCTACCTCACACAAATGCGTTCCAAATTGGTGAACCGCAGCTTTTTGACCCAGCTTACCTATCAGATCGGTCTGAACCATTACATCCAATCGAATACTACCTCCACCATCGAATCAAGTCATATTTATGGAGACACCCTCGAAGCGCTTATCGGAGCCATTTATCTTGACAAAGGTTTTCATGAAACAAAAAAATTCATTACCCGAAAATTACTTAACAACTATGTCAATCTGGCTGAAGTTCAGAATACAAATACAAATTACAAAAGCCAACTGATCGAATGGTCGCAAAAAAATAAAAGGGCAGTTTCCTTCGATACTGTTGATGAAAGTAAAAACGACGGAAAGCAACCCTGGTTTGTTGCAAGCATCGAAGTGAACGATGAACTTTGGGGCAAAGGTTCCGGAACATCAAAAAAAGAAGCCCAGCAAAATGCATCTAAAGTAGCCATCGATAAAATCAATAAAAACTTTCCTTCTGACGATGGTTCTGAGTAGCCAGCTACCTTGAAAAAATCCAGTGTTAAATATTGTTAAGTGTTTATTGACAGTGTTTCAAAAGGTTATATTTGCAATATTATGAGCAGAAGGGTTATACTAACATTGATAGTTCTGATGGCTTTGGTGATGACCAGTTTGATCCTGGTTCAGACCAACTCAATTTTGAAAGCTCTTGAAATAAAAGAAGAACAATTTGATGCTGCCGTTAAGAGCGCCTTAAATCAAGTCATCATCAGGCTTGAAATGGAAGAGTCTTTGAAGTTGAACGAGCATTCGAAAAAATTGTTTGCTCCCCGCAATAACGGAATATTCCCAAACAACAACCTGCAACGCACCAATCCAGGTGTTAATAACCAGCAAAATATCCAGCTCTCCTTTCAGTATTCACAGCGTGCTTCAGGTAACATTATCAGTGAAGAACTTACGATTGGTTATGAAGAACCACCAATAGAAAAACCGATTGAAAGAGGTAAACCGGGTGATTTTCCGAATGCATTTGACATCATTCACGACTATGACGGCTATGTAAGCCAGCAATACGAAAACAGGATGAACCGATGGGCACAAATGCTTCAGGTGACTCAAATTGCAGTAATGCTCTCAAGTTTGCCGATTGAAGAACGAATTGAGGCTCAAACCCTGGGGCGCCTGATTAAAACAGAGTTGAAAAATTCAGGTGTAACCCTTGATTTTAAATACGCAGTAAAATCATTTTACAGAGGAGAAGAAAAAGGAATCTTTGGAGTGAAAAATTATACTCCCCGCCAACAGAAAGAATATCCTGCACTATTATTTCCCAACGACTTAGCCGATTTAAAAAAACCAAATTATCTATATTTATATTTCCCGAAAAGGGATGGTTATCTTCTGAAACAAACCGGCATTCTGGTTATCCCAACCATTGTGCTTACAGCTATGCTGATAGGCATTTTCATATTCACGATCCTGATCATCCTGAGACAGAAAAAATTATCGATCATCAAAAACGATTTCATCAACAACATGACTCACGAGCTGAAAACACCGATTTCAACTATTTCGCTCGCCAGTCAAATGCTGCGTGACAATTCTGTTGCCAATACTCCTAAAACCATCGAACATATCTCCGGAATTATCTATCAGGAAAGCAAGCGGTTGACGACCCAGGTTGAGAAAGTTCTGCAAATGGCTGTTTTTAACGAAGGAAAACTAAAACTCAAGTTCAAGGAAGTAAATTTAAATGCCCTGATTACTTCTGTTGTATTAAATTTCGAACTTCGGGTAAAATCAAAAAACGGTGAGTTAACTAGCAATTTGGCGGCCGAACCTTCAATCATTAAAGGTGATGATGTGCATATTACCAATGTTTTGTTTAACTTGCTCGACAACGCAGTAAAATATAGTAAAGACGAGCCTAAGATCCATATTTCAACGGAAGTAACAGACGATTTTCTGGTTATTTCGGTGAAAGACAACGGTATTGGGATTCAGAAAGAATATGTTGGCCAGATTTTTGAGCGGTTCTACCGCGTTCCTACCGGAAATGTGCACGATGTAAAAGGATTCGGGCTGGGATTAAGCTATGTGAAAAAGATTATTGACGCTCACCATGGTAAAATAAAGGTGGAAAGTGATATAAATAAAGGAACTAAATTCATGATATATTTTCCGATAAACATACAAGAACATGGAAAAAAAAGTAAAATTGCTATTGGCCGAGGATGATGAAAACCTTGGATTGTTGCTGAAAGAATATCTCATCGCCAAAGGGTATGAAACCGATTTATATCCCGATGGTGAAGCAGCTTACAAAGGCTACACCAAAAATCAGCCTTACAACCTTTGTATATTGGATATCATGATGCCGAAAAAAGACGGTATTTCGCTGGCCAAAGATATCAGGTTGCTCAACATGGACATTCCGATTATCTTTCTGACCGCGAAGAACATGAAAGAAGATGTGCTCGAAGGTTTCAAAATCGGAGCCGACGATTACATCACAAAACCTTTCAGCATGGAAGAGCTGATCTTCCGCATTGAAGCGATCATGCGCCGCGTGATGCAGGATACCAATTCGCACGAAGATGCCATTTACAAACTTGGCATTTATACCTTCGATTCGCGCAAGCAAACCCTTTCAGGAGGAGAGGCTGAGGTAAAACTGACAACCAAAGAAGCCGAATTGCTGCGTTTGCTTTGCAACAATGCAAACAAAGTGCTCGAACGTAACTTTGCCCTGAAGACGATCTGGATCGACGACAATTATTTCAACGCCCGAAGCATGGACGTTTACATTACCAAACTCCGGAAGCATTTGAAAGACGACCCGAAGGTGGAAATCATCAATGTACATGGCAAAGGCTACAAGCTGATCATGTAATTTGCGCCTGAAAATCTTATACTGAGAATCCTGCCAATACGGCAGGATTTCTATTTTGCAGACACAGCACATCTGAACCCGGTGTGGTTCAGCCCGGTGTCCCAGCTTGTTTTCATGCGGGCGCCAATCCTGAACCCGGAGCAATACTGATCGTTGCATAAAAAAGAGCCACCCCTGGTTACTTTCTTCTGGCCATAAGGCTCATCCGGATCAAGGGATTTCGCTGGACCCTGTGGATTTTTAACGACTCCTTTACTCATACATTCCTGATAATAATCGGCAGTGTACCAATCCGACACCCATTCCCACACGTTTCCGGCCATATCGTACAAACCGTAAGGATTAGCGGCAAACTGCCTGACCGGCGCGGCCCCTACATATCCGTCAAGACCAGTATTTTTATTCGGAAATTTTCCATCCCAGGCATTCGCTTTTTTCTTTCCTTTTGTAATCAGCTCATTTCCCCATGGATAAATGGCATCTAATTTTCCGCCACGGGCTGCAAATTCCCATTCGGCTTCGGTAGGCAATCGCTTTCCTGCCCAGCGGCAGTATGCCATCGCATCTTCCCACGAAACATGCACCACCGGATAATCGTCTTTTCCTGTCAAATTACTGACTGGCCCTTCCGGATGTTTCCAGTTGGCTCCCGGAACCCAGGCCCACCACGCCGATGCATTGTCGAGCGGAACCGCGCGGTCGGGAGGTGTAAAAACCAGCGAAGCTGCTACCAGCATATCGTCAGATGGCTTGGGTGTTCCGGGCTGAACCTGTAATTTTAACTGTTCCCAATCAGGCTTTTTTTCGGCAGTGGTAATGTAACCGGTAGCATCCACAAAAGCTTTAAATTGTTTGTTTGTTACTTCCTGAATGTCGATATAAAACGATGAAACCTCTACGTGATGACGCGGAAACTCATCCGGACGTCCCCAAATGCTGTCGCCGCCCATCCAAAACCGAGCACCTTTTATCAGTACCATTCCTGAAAGATCGGCTGTGACAGAATTCAGAGAATCAACATCGGTAATATTTCCGGATGCAAAACGTGAAGGGACGTTGGAACAACATAAAAGGGTAGTATCTGTGGCTGACTTTTCTTCTACTGACTTAGTGTTTTGTTTTGGCGATGATGGCCGGTTGCAAGCTATCATTGCAAGTAAGACCAATCCGGATAAAATCATTTGTTTCATACCTTTAAAAAACGGATTAGTCTGGAAGTTGTTCAAGCGAAGTAATTTTACTGAGCAGGTGACTTGAAATCACCTGCTCAGTATGGAAGAAACCCTATTCTTCCCTATTCTTTTTATCATTTATTTCTTTCATCAGCCTCAAAAAATAGGATTCAACATCTTCGCCAGCTTTGATCGGAATGCTTTCAATTGCGGAAACAAAACCATCAACTAATTCTGTATATCTTTTGAAATTCGTTTTCAGCAATGTCAGATCGTTCGTTTCCCAATATTCGCCCTCATCGCTCATCGTAAAATCAGCAAAATATTTAGCATTCAGGTACCTGAAAAGCTGAATGAGAAACTGATGGATTTCAATTCCTGCATATTGCGTTTTAACCGAAAGCATGTACAAATATTCCCTTTCCTCCTGATCATCGGTTTTGCCCCAAAACTGAAGGTGTGCAGCGCTACTCATTCTCCCGTTAGAGAGGAAGCAAATGTCAACAGTTTCGCAGTTGGGTGGGGTAAAGCAAATTCCATAGATACGCTGATTATAATCCGGCTTTCCAATCGTATCTTCAGGAAACTGCCGATCGAAAACAAAGTACTTCCAGTCATGTACTTTTGCAATATCTTCAATTTCTTCAATCAAATCCGACAGACTTGCCGGATTGGCAATTCTTCCGCTGTAATGAAAACTTAATCCCATTTTTGAGCCTCCTAATTAATAGTTATTCCTTTAAAAATTGCCTCGAATAAATTCCTTCCGAAGAAGTAATCCGGCAGACATAACCTCCAGAGTCTAGCGCTGCAATTCTGATGCGTATCTTCCCTTCGGGTGACCGAAAATTCTGCGATTTCATCAGGCAGCCATTCATGTTAAAGATTTCCACTCTTACCGGTTTACCGGCGCTCAGATTGTCAATAACCAATTGATTTTTGACAGGATTTGGGTATATTTTAAATTCATGATTTTTATCTGTAATTGGCACAGAAGAAACTTTCAGCGAATCAACAGTCTGATTGATTAATTTCAACAACGAATTATCGCCTTTTGCATCCTGTGAAAGTTCCCAAATCATCACTCCTGAAGTTTCGGACAGCGCCAGTTTGGTTTTCTTCCAGATGGTATTTTTGCCGTTGTAATAAATTGTATCGCCCACCTGATCCTTGACCCAGGCATCGGGAAAGTTAGTTAGTATTTTGTCGTAGCTGTAACTTCCTGGCGATTTGTAAAACCCATACCCATAAAAAGGCAGACCCAAACAAAGGTTTTCCTTTTTCACACCGCGGGCAATCCAGTCGTTGATCAGTTTTTCTGCATACAAGTAGGACGAATGTTGCCCCGGACGCGACTGATCCCAATTTCCGGTATAATCGTAGGCCATTATGGTGACGTAGTCAAAGTACGGAAGTGTCGAATTCCTGATTTTTTCGGAGCCCCAGCCCACTGCAGTCGTCAGTAGCTTTCCTTTGGGTTTTAGTGAATCGGCTAATTGTATGATGAAAGCCTCGTAATCGGAATTGATGGCCGGTCCTTCTTCGTCAACATCCAGGCCATCGAGCTGGTATTTATCGAGATAGACAACTATTTTATGAATGAACCCGGCTCGCTTCTCAGCGGTACTTATGAGGTTTTGAAAGTTGTCTTTTACAGGTCCGTCAGCAGCAGATCCCCCACCAATCGAAACCAAAACTTTTACATTGTTAGCATGGGATTTTGCTACCAGAGCCGTCAGTCCACTATTTGTTTCAACCAGATTGCCCGATGCATCCGGATTTTGAAACGCGTAATTGAGATGAGTTACCTGTTTAAAATCGAAATTTTGAGTAAACAACGACACGTCAATCCAGTTGGGCACGTATCCAATAATCCGGAAGGAATCGCGCTGAGCCCGTAAAACTGACGAGGAAAACATCAGCAAAACCAACAGTAGAGATGGATTTAAGCGAAATGAATGGTTCATGGTTCGTTAATTTGTATTGCGTTGTAACTCTGCGGAAGATAGTAAAAAAGGCAATGCGATTGGCTTTCGCTTCCGCCACTTCAACAGAAAAACTAATTACGATGCAATAAAAGATAAACTTATCTTTTATTGCATCGTTTTATAAACAATTTGTTTTGGTATTGGTTAAAAAACCATCTAAGATGGTTTCGAATCGACACCTTAATATTGGATTTCAGCATTTATTCGAAAATAAATTAACATTAAAACTATAACGATGAAAGCTAATTTTTTTTCAAAACAGGGAACAATCCTGATATTGGGTTTTGCCCTCATTACTATGATGTTCAATTCGTGCAAAAAAGACGATGCTGGCAACGGCGGTGAATATTTCATACGCTTTAAAGCCAACGGCACGCAAGTTGATTTTGCAGTGCAGGGCTCGCTGACCGCTGCTTTTGGGCAGGCTGGAAGCCAGTTTAATGCAGTATTTTCCGGCGGAGATGCAACCAGCAACATCAGTCTGCAAGTATTTGACAATAAGGCCATAGCTGAAGCCAACTACACAGGTTATGGAATTGTAGGTTCTTCAGTCGTCGGTGCATTAATTGGCTACAGCGATAAAACCGGAACACTTTACACCCAGGGAGCCGTAGGATCAAACGCTACAATTACTGTCACAGAATTAGCTGCAACCACTGTTCGCGGAACGTTTGGAGGAATTGTTAAGGCTACAGGAAAACCGGACATTTTAATTACTCAGGGCGAATTTTTCGTTTGGCGCGCAAATTAAATTCGAGGTGATCAGAACAGTCGCCGGATGAAGGTTTTTACAAAGAAAAATTAGATACTTTTAAAGCAAAAATGGATTTAATTTCTGAAATTCTGATTCTCTCGGGCGGAATCCTCGCAATAATTCTACTGACTTCTGTCTTTAAATTCAATACATTCCTTTCGCTGTTGATGGTGAGCTTGTTGATGGCTCTGGCAACACTTCCGACAGCTTCCATAGTGCCTGTTTTAAAGAAAGGTTTTGGCGGAACGCTCGAATCCATCGGACTGATTATTATTCTCGGAACCATCATCGGCATTGTTCTCGATCAAAGTGGGGCTGCGCTAAGTATTGCCCGGTTTTTCCTGAAACGAACCGGAGAAAAGAAAGCCTCGTCCGCAATGGCAATCACTGGTTTTATGACCGGACTACCCATTTTTTGTGACTCCGGATTTATTGTTTTAAGTGGCATCTGCCGTTCACTGGCTCATAGTTCGAAAACTGCCATAACTGTAATGGCGCCGGTCTTAGCAGTCTCGTTGTATGGGGTACATTGCCTCGTTCCGCCGCACCCCGGTGCAACTGCTGCAACCAGTATTATTGGCGCACCCATCGGAAATGTTATTTTGCTGGGAACACTGGTCGCCATTCCCGGAATTATTGCCGCTTATTATTTTATCCGCTATCGTTCCCGAAAAGTTTCCTATACTGCCACAGCAAATGATTCCCCCGACCAGCCATCCGTTCAAATGCCTGCTGCATCGCTGGCATTTCTGCCGATCCTGGTACCGCTTGCCCTGATTACGGTAAAGTCAGTTTTTTTCATGGTTTCAGGCTTGCCCGAAGATTCGTTCCTGAAAATTGTAATTGGTTTTGCAGGCGATCCGGTTATTGCACTTTTGTCCGGCTGTTTTGTGGCTTTTCCATTGCTCCGGAATTTTAATATCAGTCAGTGGAACAAGCTGCTTGATACAGCCATCGAAAAGGCAGGACCAATCCTGATTGTAACTGCTGCAGGTGGAACTTTTGGCGCGGTTATTAAAGAATCAGGAATTGTAAACAATCTGGGACAATTGGTGGCAACGCTCGGGTTGGGACTTTTTATTCCTTACATCATTGCCGTTTTACTGAAGACCTCACAAGGGTCGTCAACCATTGCAATAATTACCGCCGCTTCCATTGTTGCCCCGCTTTTGGATAGCCTCGGGCTGTCGGACGAATGGGGCAAAACGCTGGCAATACTTGCAATGGGCGCAGGTTCCATGATGTTGTCGCACGCCAACGACAGCTTCTTTTGGGTGATCAGTAAATTTTCGGGAATGACATCATCCGAAACCCTGCGCTATTATTCACTGCCAACGGTTGTGTTAAGCGTGGTTTCGTTCCTGATGATAAGTTTGCTGGCAATGGTAATTTAAGCTACCTGAAGGCTTTTCTTTGATTTTCGGTAGAGGTAAGTATTGAAAATGTTCCTTTTTGCAAAACGCAATTGCTTGTCGGAATTAATCATTTTTACATACACACTTTTCGGAACGCCAAAGTATTCATAAGTTGTTCCGTCCACGAATGAAATTTCAAGCAAAAGTCCTTTGTGTTTGAAATCGGCGATACCTGATTCATAGGAAGCGTTGTATTCTTCTAAATTTGAGGCAATTGTTTCGGGAGCAATACTTACCAGGAAGTGATAGGCATCAATAATTTGACGGCTTTTCATTTCAGCCTCAGCAGCCAACTCGTCACCTTCAGAAAATTTATCGGGATGCCATTCTTTTACCAGACTTCTATAGGTAGTTTTTAGCGTTTTTAAATCGGTGTCGTGTTCAACATTAAATAACCGCTTGTATTCATTGATGCGCTTCATGTATAATTCTTTTATAAATAACTAATTCACTGACTGTTTATGGCACAATTGCTCTTTTTTCTTCTAAAACAGCCGCAAAACTAAACAATTATAAAGTTCTGAATGCTAAGCAAATATTAATTTATCAGAATAGTATGTGTCTGTCCTGTTAAATACCTATATTTATTTCTTGAAAAATCAAAACTCAACCTTATGAAACTATCAGTAAAAATCATTCTTGCAATTGTCTCAATTGTATTGGTTGCCGGGGCATATTTCGGATATCAGGTATATAAAACGATTTCAGGAAGTGAGCCGCTATCCGGCAAGCAAGATAATATTCCGCAAGCAGTGGCGTCAATTCCGCCGGTTACATCCGGAGATGCAGATTGGACAAACTGGAGGGGTGTAAACTTCGAAGGTAAAAGCGCAACCAAAGGCATTCAGACCGATTGGTCGAAAGGCCTGAAAAAACGCTGGCAGGTGAAATACCTGTGTCAGGACAATGCGACAGCCTCATGGGCTGCCCCAGTTGTTCAGGGTAACCGCCTGATCGTTCCGGGCAGGGACGAAAAGAATGATTTGATATTTTGCATCAATGCTGATAGCGGCGATTTGATTTGGATGGGATCTTATGAAGCGGAGGCTGCAACCAGTCATGGACCAGGCTCGCGTGCCACACCATTTATTAATGAAGGCAAAGTTTACACCTTTGGTCGTAGTGGTGATTTAGTTTGCTGGCAACTGGAAGACGGAAAGCTCCTGTGGCGTAAAAATGTAAAAGACGAGGGCGGCGCAGAACCAACCTGGGGCTTTTCGACCACACCACTGGTTTTGGACAATATGGTGATCGTTCAGGGTGGGGGTGCCGCATTGGTAATTGCTTACGATAAACTAACGGGAGAACTGCTCTGGAAATCGATGGAAGGTGAAGCCGGTTATGCTGCCGGAATTACAATGAATATTGGAAATGAAGTGAAGCTTTTGATTTATCATGGCACTGGTCTTTCCTGCCTGAATCCTTCCGACGGGAAACATTTGTGGACAGTTCCGTGGCTAACCGATTATAACGTAAATGCAACTACGCCAATCGTTTTGAACGATATTATCTTTCATACTTCAGGTTATAAAATGGGCTGCGAAGCGCTAAAGGTCACCAATGATGGATATTCTGTACTTTGGAAAAACAATCTGATGGAAGCGCAACATTCCGATCCTATACTGATCGATGGCTACATTTACGGGTATTCCGGCGAGAGTTCCAGAAATAATGGTCAATTCAAGTGTATTGAACTTTTGAGCGGAAAAGAAATGTGGAGCACAAATGAAATTGGTCAGGGAACAACCACCTTTGTGGATGGACATTTGGTTTGTCTGGATATCAAAGGGAATTTATTCCTCGTAAAGCCAGATCCTTCAGGATTTAATAAAGTGGGCGAAATTAAATCGGTTGTCGAAGATGTAAAACATCCGGCATGGACTGTTCCTGTAGTCGCAAATGGAAACTTGTATATCCGGTATTTGCAACAGTTGGTTTGCTATCAATTGGATTTTTGAAGCTGAAAAATAGTTTTTAAAAAAAACAGAATTCTTCGACCACAAAAACAAAGAGAGTCAGAAATTAATCTAACTCTCTTTATATGAGCGGGAAACGAGGCTCGAACTCGCGACCCTCAGCTTGGGAAGCTGATGCTCTACCACTGAGCTACTCCCGCTTTTGATTTAATTTTAGTTTGAACGCTCAAAAATAACAAAACATATCTTTGAGCAGTTAACTTCAGTATTGTTTATTCAACTTCTTTTGAAAACTGTTAGATTCTCAAATGAAATGATCGTTTGGCAAATGTGTCTCCGGTCTTCCCTCTCCTGTCTTCCTTCTCCGGTCTTCAGACTTCCTTCTTACAATTCAAAATTGAAACCCCTGTTCAGCAAATCTTCGTAATTCCTGGGTTCGAAACGGTAGTACCATGCACCTTTGCGCGACGATTCTTTTTCCTTTTCTTCCAGTTTTTCCAGCAAATTCATCGATAAAAGCTTGCGCCTGAAGTTCCTTTTGTCGAGGGTTTTGCTGTAGATTGCTTCGTACAAGCCCTGCAACTGCGGAATGGTAAATTTATCGGGCAGCAACTCGAATCCAATGGGTTGCGTTCTCGCTCTTACTTGCAGCTTTTTCAATGCACGATTCACCATGGCAGAATGGTCAAAAATGAGCCGGGGCATCGATGAAATCGGGATCCATGTTGCTCCGTGGTTTTTTACCAGTTCGAGGTCGGATGCGTTGATCTTGATGAGCGCGAAATAAGCTACCGATATGATTCTTGCACCCGGATCGCGGTCGAGTTCTCCAAACGTGTACAGTTGTTCCATGTAAACATCGGAAAGTCCGGTCAGCTGATGCAAAATACGCTTGGCGGCTGTATCAATTGCTTCGTTGTTGTTCAGGAATCCGCCCATCAGCGACCATTCTCCTTTTGCAGGTTGAAAATTTCTTTTCAGTAATAATACTTTTAGTTCACGGCCTTCCTCATCGTATCCAAAAATGATGGAATCGACAGCAACGTGAAATTTTTCGTGTTCTTGATAGTAAGGCATGGGCGCGGTTATTCCGGCAAAGGCCAGTCGATGGTTTCTTTGTTACGCAAATAAGTTTCAATGTGGCGGTCTTTCTTCGCTTCGTAAATATCTGAAATGGTCAGGATAATTCCGGTTTCTTCCACATTTCCGAAATGATCATTGATCACAGTGCCGAAGGTTTTCATCGACGGACTGAGGTTCATGTACGAATTGATCAATGGTGGAATGTTTTCTCCAAATTCACGAACTTTCTGCGAAAGAATTTTATAATCTTCCTTATACGATCCGCCATTAAATATTTTTTTCATTTCATCCGTGTCTATTCCCAGATCCATTGGATGAATCGGAGTCACCAGATCTTCCTGGTCGTTAAAATATTTCTGGAAGAAATACATAATCAAATTGCGGGCCTGCATGTGAAAATGAGTGTACATCGTCACTTTTCCGAAGAAATATTTTATTTCAGGATGATCAACGATTAGGGCGCCCAGTCCGTCCCATAAATTATCGAGTGCAAACAGGGCTTTTGCTCCTGCCTTGCTCGATTGATAATGTGGCTGAACAAACGACCGGCCCAATTCAAGGGTATAAGGAAGGTATTCTTTGATAAACTTATCTGAAAAATTGAAAAGATGGGTAGTGGCTAAATGAACAATTCCATTTTCATCAACCGGAACGTCTTTGCACAATATGTAACGGTAACCTCCAATAATTTCGAGCGCCTGTGGGTCCCAGACAATCAGTTGTTTGTATGGATCTTCACATGTATCGTAGTCGTCAATATCAACTTCATCTCCCATGCCGCCACCTGCATCCCGAAACGTTATTTCTCTTACCCTTCCAATTTCAAGCATTACATTTGGCGAATCCTGATGGGTAATAATATAAATTTCGTTATCGCCTTTGTTCGTTTTCCTCATCAACTTGTCCGGTGTCAATTCAGCCAATAAGACTTCCTTGGGCACAGGTGCAATTATATCCTTCATACAATATCTGATATTTTTATTGAGGTACAAAACTAAAAAAAAACTATCAGAATTGGTTTTGTCAACCAATTAATCTTAGAGTCCAACATCAATTGGTAATTTATACACAATGCTCCTGACTTCAGCTGCCCACTGATCCAATGTTTTGCTCTTGTCGAAATGTTTATACGATATTGGTTTACCGAACGTTATAGTAAATTTTTGATTTTTGTGCCTGAAAGTTTCGTCGGCCAGATAAAACATTTCCAGGTTCCATTTCATCCTGAAAAAGGTTCGGAAATTAGCCAGCCGGTAAAAGAAATCTGAATTTCGTCCGCTCACATGTACCGGGATAACATCCCTCTTATATTCAATTGATTTGGCAATGAAATGTTTTTTCCATTCGTAATCCTGAATTTTACCTTTGAGCCGACGGGATGCAAGACCGGAAGGAAAAATCAATATTTGCTTGTCAGAAGAGTAGGCTTCATGTAACTTCATGATCACGTCTTTACTATGCCCGCCGTGTTTGTTGAGCGGAACAAAAACCGGATGAAGTTGAGGGATATTCATAAGAACGTCATTGACCAACACAACGATTTCCCCTAAAATTTTAAAAATATTACTCATGATCAGGAACGAATCAAATCCTCCCAGCGGATGATTGGATGCAAAAATAAAGCGTCCGGTAGCCGGTATATTTTCGAGTCCGATCAGGGTTTGATGAACGTTGAAATGTTTCACCATAGAGTTGGCGAATTCTATTCCTCTTTCGTTGCCATGATTGATCAGGATTTCATTTATTTCATCAATGTGCATGATCCGGTTAATGTAGCCATAAACAAAACCGGGCAGCTTTTTGGCAAGCTTTGGATTCTTTTTCTCGAAAACTTCTCTAATATCTATCAGTTTAACCGGCTCTTGATTTTCAACATTCATTGGATTCATTTTAAAGGAATGCGAAAATATAAAATAATTGGTTTTTTTAAAGCATTTAAAAGTGATTTATTAACGGTTGTTTGCAATTGTGGATAAATATTAAAATACAGTTGTACAATATTTTAGATGCAGATCGCGATGTTTATACACAGCTTACCAACAGCTTGCTAACAATGTGCCGAATAAAATAACGTGACTGAAATAGACTGAAAGTGGAAGAAAGTGACTAATTGTAAATGATTTTTTCTACTTTTACAGTTAAAATAAAGGTACTCGAAAAAATGAATTTCTCAGCAGAAAAAGAAGCAACCTTCGATGAAAAAGGAAGGGTCGTTTTACCAGCTGATTTCAAGAATGAAATGGGCGGAAAGATTCCCGGCGGCCAGATGGCTGTCGAGCTTGATCCGTACGAGAAGTGCCTGAATATTTATCCGATGGCTGAATGGGAAACCAGGATAGCGTTTATCAAGTCGAAACTTAATCGGGACAACAAAGAACACAGCAGGGTGCTCGATTCATTTTACCGGAAATTTAAAATCGTTCCGGTTCCCGATACATGCAGGATGAACATTCCGAACAACTTTCTGGAGAAAGTCGGAATAACCAAAGAGGTTGTTTTTACAGGGCAGGGTGACCGCATCAGGCTTTGGGATTCAGCTGAATACGGACGATATGTTGAGTCGTTTGATGACTATGAAAGTAATTACGCACGATTGTTTGGAAATGAAGAGATTTAACCGTGGAAAGAGCATATCACATACCGGTTTTGTTGGAGGAGAGTGTCAACGGATTGGAAATTAGGGAGAATGGCGATTATGTTGACGTTACTTTTGGTGGCGGTGGTCATTCACGCGAAATTTTCAGCCGTTTAAAATCGGGACGCCTTTTTGCTTTCGATCAAGACGAAGATGCCGCAGCGAACGTCATTCACGACGACCGCTTTTTTTTTATCAGGCACAATTTCAAATACATCCGAAATTTTTTAAAGTATTATCAGGTTGAGAAAGTCGATGGAATTCTGGCCGATCTGGGCGTTTCGTCGCACGATTTTGACGTGGCAGAAAGAGGATTTTCCTTTCGTTTCGATGGAGATCTCGATATGCGGATGAACCGCGATTCGTCGCAAACTGCAGCCGACATTGTTAACACCTATCCTGAAATTCAACTCCGCACAATCTTCCGCGAATATGGCGAGATCGACAATGCCGGACGGTTAGCGCGTCAACTGGCAGAAGCCCGCACAAGCAAACCGGTGAAAACCATCGAACAATTCAGGGAAGCCATTGCACCATGCGTACCACGCCTTCAGGAAAGTAAATACCTCGCAAAAGTCTTTCAGGCATTGCGCATCGAAACCAATAAAGAAATGGACGTTTTGCGCGAATTTCTGGAACAAAGCATTGAATTGCTGAAGCCGGGCGGCCGGTTGGTGGTAATCACCTATCATTCGCTTGAAGATCGGATGGTGAAAAACTTTATGAGATCTGGCGATATGTCGGGCAAGCAGGAGCAGGATTTCTTCGGAAATGTTGATTCGCCTTTGGTTGCTATCAACCGAAGGGTAATTGTTCCGGGAGAAGAGGAACTTGAGCGGAACCCGAGAGCCCGCAGTGCAAAATTGAGAATCGCAGAAAAGAAAGCATGACAGAAAAGAAAGAAAAAACGGGCAAGCGAATTTCGAAGGCAGATTTGAAAAGTGTACTTGGGGGTAGCATTTTGGCCAGCGAAAAAGTGACCAAACAGTTGCCATTTGTAATTTTTATCGCTTTTCTGGGTATCGGTTTAATCACAAACCGATACTGGACTGAAAAAACAATCCGGAAAATTGAGATGGTGAGAGATTCTTTAAAGGAGTACAAAGCCGAATCGGTGATTCACGAAACGCAGCTGATGTACATTAACCGTCCGTCAGAAGTCACTAAAAAAGTGATTGAACGGAAGATTGACCTGGTGGAGCCTCTTGAACCGGCAAAAAAAATCATAATAAAAAAAACAGCCACTAAATAATGGAAATCAGGAAAGCCATAACCATACGATTCGGCATCATCTATTTTTTGATTGCCATGTTCGGACTTGTTATAATTGGCCGGATTCTCATTATTCAGAATGTGGATACCGAAAAATGGGAACAGATAGCCAAAGACCTGAGAAACAACACTACCGACATTTGGGCCAAACGCGGTAACATTTGTGCCGACGATGGCAGCATTTTATCGACATCGGTTCCCTATTACGAAATCAGGATGGACATGAAAGCGCCTCGTGTGCAGCAAGTATTTGAAAAGGAATCGGATGCGATGGCCGAAGAATTGTCAACATTTTTCGGTTTCTCCAAAACTGATTTCAAAAAGCGGCTACAAGTAGCTTTCGACAAAGGAAATCGTTGGTTTCTGGTCAATCCGCAACAACTCGATCTCAATAAATTTCAGGAATTCAGACAGCTTAAATATATGTCCCGCAGCTATTTCGGTTCTGGGTTGGTGGTTGTTACCGAGAACAAACGCATATTGCCTCACGGAGATTTGGCCAGTCGTACCATTGGTGTTTTAAACAAGGGTGTTTTTGGCGGAATGCACGGTTACGTTGGCTATACTGGTGTTGAAGGATTATCGGAAAATTACCTGGCCGGTCAGAATGGGATGGCGCTGAAAAGAAATTACTCCGGAAGCTGGATAAATACTCCGCTGATAGCGCCAAAGGAAGGGAAAGATGTGATCACCACTATCAATGTTAACCTTCAGGATTACGCCCAATCTTCATTGGGGAAACAAATGGAAATCAGCCAGGCCGAATGGGGTACTGCCATTGTAATGGAAGTTAAAACCGGGAACATAAAAGCTATAGCCAATATGGGTCGCAAGAAAGACGGAACCTACGGCGAAACATACAATTTTGCTTTTGGCCATGCCGGTTGCAGCGAACCCGGATCTACCTTTAAACTGATGTCGATGATGGTGGCCATGGAAGAAGGATATGTGGATACAATGGATATGTTTGATACCGGACGTGGAGTATGGGAATACAAGCGACAAAAGATGTTCGACAGTGATTACGACAAAGGTGGTCATGGTATGCTTAGCATGAAGCGCATTTTCGAACTGTCATCAAACATCGGTACAGCTAAAATTATCACCAAATTTTATGAAGGCCGGGAAAAAGATTTCATCGACCGGATTTACAGTTTTGGATTAAATAAACCACTCGGGCTCGGATTTCTGGGCGAAGCAAATCCGGAAATTAAATACCCGACCGATGCCAGCTGGTGGGGTCCATCTCTGGCATGGATTTCACATGGTTACGAAATAAAGATTACGCCCATTCAAACCCTCACATTTTACAATGCTGTGGCAAACAACGGGGTCATGGTAAAACCAAAATTTATCGAAGAAATCAGGGAGAATGGAATACCTGTCCGTAAGTTTAATACTGAAATAATCAATCCTTCAATTTGCTCAAAGACAACTTTGACGAAAGCCCAGGATTTGCTTAAAGGTGTTTGCACCCATGGAACGGGCAGAATATTGAAAAACCCCTATTATACCATCGCCGGAAAAACCGGCACAGCAGTAATTGCCGACGAAAACAGAGGATATAAATCTGGCGGAGTTAAAAAATACCAGGCTTCTTTTGTTGGTTATTTTCCGGCTGACAAACCTGAATATACCTGTATCGTGGTAATTGTGGGTCCGAAAGGAAAATTTTACGGAGGTTCGGTGGCTGGTCCTGTTTTCAGGGGAATTGCCGATAAAGTGTATGCTTCGTATCTGGAACCCGTTGCCGATTCAATTCCACCTTACAATGAAGTGCCGGTTGTAAAACCCGGGTTGAAAGACGATGTCCTGCTTTTCACTCAGGAGCTGGGATTGAAAAACCAGTCTCAAAATATGACTGCTGAGTATGTTGCAGTTGCCAACGATACCATGACTGTTTTTGTGCAAGGAGTATCTGATGCTCCGGGTACTGTTCCTGATGTGGTTGGAATGGGCGCAAGCGACGCAGTTTATCTTCTTGAAAAGGAAGGCCTGACTACTAAAATAAACGGGTTCGGTCGTGTATTTCGCCAATCATTAAAACCGGGAATACCTATCGCCAATGGCGAAACAATTTCTCTTGAATTGGGTTTCGATAAGCTCGAAATTATGAAAAGAGACAGTATCATGGCCAATGATTCCATTCAGTCAGCGCCAATGGCCTTGGGGCAGGCGGAAAACACAACTGATGCAGTCAAGCCTGAAGAAGCGAAGCCAAAAGCCATTAAAACTCCGGCGGAAAAGCCAAAACCAAGCCAGGAAGCTATTGATAAGTGGAAAGCAAAAGTTGCTGCGCAGAAAGAACTGGAGAAGAAAAATGCAGCATCAGGAAAGACAGAAAAACCAAAGCCAAGCCCCGAGGCTATTGCAAAGTGGAAGGCAAAGGTTGCTGCACAAAAAGAACTGGAGAAAAAAAATGCTGCTGCGGGAAAGACTGAAAAGCCAAAACCAAGTCAGGAAGCAATTGACAAATGGAAGGCAAAGGTTGCTGCACAAAAAGCGTTGGATGCAAAAAAAGCGAATGCAAAAAAAACTGAATAAACCAGAAAGCAACAATGAAGATTTTAAATGACATACTGAACGGTATTGAGTTGCTTGAAACAAGAGGGGATCTGTCTGTTTCCATCAGCAACATTCAATTTGACTCACGTAAAGTGGAAGCGGGCGATTTGTTTGTCGCAGTAAAAGGCGTTCATGCCGATGGACATCAATTTATTGCTAAAGCCATTGAAATGGGCGCTGTTGCTGTGGTTTGCGAAGAAGTGCCTGAAAACTTTCCTTACGAAATTGTGCTGGCCAGAATTGAGGATTCGCAGAAAACTTTCGGAAAAATAGCTGCTGCTTTTTACGACAATCCGTCGGCCAACCTAAAAGTTGTGGGAGTTACCGGAACAAATGGCAAGACCACTATTGCAACACTTCTGTACAATACATTTACACTGCTTGGATACAAAGTCGGATTGATTTCGACAATTAAATATTACGTGGGCAAGGATGAATTCCACGCAACACATACAACTCCTGATGCTTTGCAAATTCAGGAACTGATGGCCCGAATGGTTGAAGCCGGTTGCGAATATTGCTTTATGGAAGTCAGTTCCCATGCCATCGATCAGGACCGGATCAGCGGAATACAATTCGATGGCGGTGTTTTCACCAATCTCAGCCACGATCACCTCGATTATCACAAAACATTTGCTGAATACCTGAAAGCAAAAAAGAAATTTTTCGATTTACTTCCTGAAGGTGCTTTTGCCCTGACCAATGCCGACGACAAAAATGGCATGGTGATGCTCCAGAATACGCCTGCAATTAAACAAACTTATTCGTTGAGGTCGCTGGCCAATTTTCACTGCAAAGTGATTGAAAAACATTTCGACGGCATGTTGCTAAATATCAACGAACAGGAAGTCTGGACCCATTTTACCGGTGTGTTCAATGCAAGTAACCTGATGGCAGTAATGGGCGCTTCAGTGCTTCTTGGAGTTAGCCGTGACGATATTCTTCGGATTTTAAGTGAGTTGCGTCCGGTTTCAGGCCGGTTCGAAATCATCCGTTCCCCCGATGGAAAATATGCTGTGGTCGATTACGCGCACACACCCGATGCCATTCAGAATGTATTGTCAGGAATAACCGATATCCGGACAGGAAACGAACAGGTAATCACTGTGCTTGGTGCTGGTGGCGACCGCGATAAAACAAAACGTCCGGAAATGGCGCAGGAAGCGGTGAAGCAAAGCGACAAAGTCATTCTGACTTCCGACAATCCTCGTTCTGAAGAGCCCGAGCAGATTTTGGCTGATATGGAAGCGGGTATCGAAGCGCATCAGCGGTCGAAAGTTCTGTCGATTGTGAACCGGAAAGAGGCAATTAAAACGGCTTGTATGCTGGCTAAACCGGGCGATATTATTTTGGTGGCAGGAAAAGGGCACGAAGATTATCAGGAAATTAAAGGGGTCAAATATCATTTCGACGACAAGGAAGTGATCAACGAAATATTTGGGAACAACTAAAATTCAGAAACATGTTTTATCATTTGTATCAGCTATTAAAGGATTGGGACATTCCGGGTTTGGGAATGTTTCAGTACATCTCGTTCCGGTCGGGTGCAGCAATTATTATTTCGCTGCTAATTACTGTCGGATTCGGTAAAAAGCTGATCAACTTTTTGCGGAAAAAACAAATTGGTGAAGATGTTCGCGATCTGGGCCTCGAAGGTCAGATGCAAAAGAAAGGAACACCGACCATGGGCGGGATCATCATCCTCGCTTCAATCGTTATCCCAACCCTTTTGTTTGCCCGTCTCGACAATATTTACATTATCCTGATGCTCATCACTACCATATGGCTTGGCCTGATTGGTTTCCTTGACGATTATATCAAAGTATTCCTGAAAGATAAAAAAGGACTGGCGGGTAAATTCAAGATTCTGGGTCAGGTTTCGCTGGGCTTTATTGTTGCAACAACTTTGTACTTTTCGGATGAAGTGGTGGTTCGCGAACGGGTGGTTGATGCCAACGGAATGTTTGTTAAAGAAATGGTGACCGACAGCATTACCGGCAGGGGAAGGTTGCAGTATGTAACCAACGAAGTGAAATCAACAAAAACCACCATTCCATTTGTCAAAAATCACGAATTTGATTACGGCATTCTCGTAGGTTTTTTAGGCGACCGCACCACCGTTTGGAGATGGTTAATTTACGCACTGGCCATTATTCTGATTATCACAGCCGTTTCGAATGCGGCCAACCTTACCGATGGAATTGATGGGCTGGCGACGGGTACCTCTGCTATCAGCGGTGCCACTTTCGGGATTCTGGCCTATGTAAGCGGTAACGTCATTTATGCCGAATACCTGAACATCATGTACATACCCAACCTGGGAGAGCTGACAATTTTTATCGCTGCATTTATTGGCGGTACTGTCGGTTTTCTTTGGTACAATTCATATCCTGCCCAGGTTTTTATGGGCGACACCGGAAGCCTTGCGCTTGGCGGCATTTTAGCTGTTTTTGCAGTGATCATCCGCAAAGAATTCCTCATCCCGATTTTATGCGGAATCTTTGTGGTTGAAAATTTATCGGTGGTTATTCAGGTTGCTTATTTCAAATATACCAAAAGAAAATACGGTGAAGGGCGCAGGGTTTTTCTAATGAGTCCCATCCATCATCACTTTCAAAAACAGGGAATTCCGGAAGCAAAAATCGTGACACGGTTCTGGATTGTCGGAATCATCCTGGCAGTATTGACCATGGTAACATTGAAAATGCGTTAAAGAAAAGCCCCCTTCCTATTCCCAAAAGGGGGAAAGCTGGTGTCGGCTTGAGGTTGTTTGCAGCTCATTAGGAGCGAAATATTTGTAGCCCCGGGTTTTAACCCGGGGGAAAAGAGTGGAGACGAAAATCGTCCGCGAGTAGAGGCTGAAAAAAGTACAAATCTCAGTTCGGACGAAATTGAGAAGATGTTAATAAAGGAGAAAATAAGAAACATCGAATAAGAAATAAGAAACATCAAAGTAGTAGGAATCATCAGAGTAGCCATTCCTGATTTCTTATTTCTGATTCCTTATTCGATATTATAATAATTAAAGACAGAATGAACAAGCGTTTAGTCATATTGGGAGCCGCAGAGAGCGGAGTTGGTGCAGCCATTCTTGCACGCAAGCAGGGCTTTGACGTGTTTATTTCTGACCTCGGAACCATCAAGGAGAAATACAGAAAAGAGTTGACTGACCGTCAGTTCGATTTTGAAGAAGGCCGTCATTCCGAAGAAAAAATACTGAATGCTGATGTGGTGATCAAAAGCCCGGGAATTCCGGATAAGGCGCCATTGATTGTGAAACTGAAGGAAAAAGGGGTACCGGTTATTTCTGAAATTGAGTTTGCCGGAAAATACACTTCAGCAAAAAAAATATGCATTACCGGAAGCAACGGAAAAACGACCACCACATTGCTGACCTACCACATGCTGGAGAAAGCAGGGTACAATGTCGGACTTGCCGGAAATGTCGGGCAGAGTTTCGCCTGGCAGGTGGCCGAAAAGGAATTCGATTACTATGTAATCGAACTCAGCAGCTTTCAGCTCGACGGGATGATTGATTTTAAAGCTGACATCGCAGTTTTGCTGAACATCACACCCGATCATCTGGATCGGTACAATTATAACATGCAAAACTATGTCGATTCGAAGTTTCGAATTACTCAGAACCAAACTGCCGATGATGTTTTCATCTGGTGCAGCGACGATCCGGTGCTGAAGATTGAAATGGAGAAAAGAAAAATTGCCGCCAAATGTGTGCCTTTTGGTTTGGGAGCGCCTCCTGCCGAAGGTGCCGGAGTGATTGATAACAACTTGATTATAAACTGGAAACAAAATATTTTTACTATGTCGATTTTAGATATTGCATTACAGGGAAATCACAATACCTACAACTCAATGGCTGCGGGTATTTCAGGAATGGCTGTTAATATCAGGAATGAAATGGTTCGCGAGAGCATGGCTGATTTTAAAGGCGTTGAACACCGGCTCGAACGGTTCCTGAAAGTTCATGGTATTGAATTTATCAACGATTCAAAGGCAACCAACATCAACTCGACCTGGTATGCACTCGAAAGTATGAGCCAGCCAACGGTTTGGATTGTCGGCGGGATTGATAAAGGAAATGACTATACCCAACTGACAGAATTGGTGAAGAAAAAAGTAAAGGCCATCGTTTGCCTTGGGAAAGACAATTCAAAAATCATCGAGGCTTTCAAACACATTGGAATCGACGTGGTTGAAACACAATCGATGCCTGATGCCGTTCGTTCTGCTTATTATCTGGCCCGAAATGGTGATACAGTGCTGCTGTCGCCGGCCTGTGCAAGTTTCGATTTGTTCGAGAATTACGAAGATCGTGGATATCAGTTTAAAAATGCAGTAAAAGAATTGTAAAATGGCAGGTGTACTGGGTAAAATATTCAAGGGCGACCGGACACTATGGGTAGTGCTGATTTTCTTATCGCTTGTTTCACTGGTAATTGTGTACAGCGCCACTGGCAAACTGGCCTACCGCGAAGCCGATGGAAATACAGTTTATTATCTCGTCCGGCAAATCGTATTTATCCTGACAGGTTTTGGGATAATGCTCTTCCTTGTCAATATTATTCCGGTGGTCGTCTATTTTAAGATATCGCCGGTACTGATCGGAATTACCATTTTCGCACTGATTCTGGCCTTTGTTCAGTATAAAATGACCGGCAATCCCAGCAAAGAAACTTCCCGCTCGCTCGATCTGGGAATATTAAGTTTCCAACCTTCAGAACTGGCAAAAATATCGCTGATCATGTTTGCCTCACGCATGTTGTCGAAATCGCAGAAATCAGAAGAAGAACTTAGAACAGCGTTTTGGTGGGTAATTGGTGTTTCCGGAACAGTGTGCTTTCTTATTTTCCTGAGCAATATTTCAACGGCAGCAATCATCTTTTTAAGCATCATGGTTTTGATGCTGATAGCACGTGTGCAGATTAAATTAATTTCAATGGTCGCCGGTGCAGGTATTTTAATGGCGGTTTTGCTGTTTTTTACTGCTGACTTTATGCCAGCCAGTTTTGGCCGCGTACACACTTTTAAGGAACGTATTGTAGATTTCACCAGAGGCGATGCAAATGAGGCAGTTGGCACGACACAGGCCGACTACGCAAAACTGGCAGTTTTTGAGGGTGGAATGTTTGGGAAAGGACCAGGAAACAGCGAAGTAAGTAATTACATGGAAGCTGGTTACAACGATTTTATATATGCCATTTTTATAGAGGAATACGGTTTTGTTGGAGGTGTATTTCTTGCATTGTTATACCTGATTTTATTGTTCCGGGGGGTCAGTATTGTCCGGCGCTGCGATCGAACCTTTCCGGCTTTTATGGTAGCCGGGTTGATCGTTCTGATGGTATTTCAGGCTTTTATCAATATGGCTGTTTCGGTGGGGGCAGCTCCCGTAACCGGACAACCATTGCCCTGGGTTAGTATGGGCGGATCGTCGATGTTGTTTACGGCTGCATCCTTCGGGATCATTCTGGCGGTCAGCTCGCAAAATCAGAAAAATAAAGCGCCAACCCAACAGTTGGTGGTAGTTGATGTACCAAACGAAGATCAGGCTTTGTAATATGAAACGAGCCATCCCGATAAATCGGGACACAGGAAAATGATTATTGGCGAGTTCCATCTGGCAATTAAAAAGCAAATTATGAACAGATGAAAAAATTAAAAGTAATTGTAAGCGGAGGAGGAACCGGAGGACATATTTTCCCAGCCATTTCGATTGCCAACGAACTGAAAGAGCGTTATCCCGAAACGGAAATTCTTTTTGTGGGCGCTCTGGGAAAAATGGAAATGGAACGTGTTCCTGCTGCGGGCTACCGAATTATCGGTTTACCCGTAGTGGGCTTTCCGCGCAAGCCTTCGCTTAAAATGTTCGATTTTTTCCTGAAATTATATAAAAGCATGCGCATTGCCCGAAAAGTAATTGCCGGATTTAAACCTGATGTCGTAATTGGGGTGGGCGGATTTGCAAGCGGACCATTATTGAAGGCTGCTGTGCGAAGCGGAGTACCCGCTGTACTTCAGGAACAGAATTCGTATGCCGGTATGACCAACAAATTACTGTCGTCGAAAGTGAATAAAATATGCGTGGCTTATCCAAATATGGAAAGGTATTTTCCAAAGAATAAAATTGTTTTGACCGGAAATCCTGTCCGTAAAAACCTGCTCGAAACCATCGTTAACAAAAATGAAGCGTACGAATATTTCAAGCTGTACGATGGAGAGCCGGTAGTTCTGATTATTGGCGGAAGTCTTGGTGCGCGCACTATCAACGAAAGTGTGATGGCGAATCTTCAGATGATTCGTCAAACGGAGGTGCAGGTAATCTGGCAAACCGGAAGTTTTTATTACAGGGAAATGCTTGAACGTTTGGGCTGCAATTGTCCTGACAATCTGTTTCCTATGGAATTTGTATCGCGTATGGATTTGGCTTATGCGGTGGCCGATGTGGTTATTTCACGTGCCGGTGCCGGAACCATTTCCGAACTATGTTTATTGGCAAAACCCTGCATCCTGGTTCCTTCACCCAATGTGGCCGAAGACCATCAAACAAAAAATGCGATGGCACTTGTTGAAAATCAGGCTGCTTTGTTAATAAAAGATGCCGATTCGAAGGATCAGTTGTTGAAAGAAACGTTTAGCTTGCTGAACGATAAAGAGAGGTTAAAAAGCCTCTCCGAAAACATACAAAAACTGGGGCGACCCAATGCTGCAAAAGATATTGTAAATGTGATAATGGAGGTGGTTGAAAGATAAAATTTATGCCAGAACAACAAAACATAGAATACAAACAAAGTTGGCATGATGACTACTTAAAATGGGTATGCGGATTTGCAAATGCTCAGGGTGGAGTCATATTTATTGGCAAGGACGATAATGGGAATGTTGTAAATGTTGGCGATTATAAAAAGTTGATGGATGAATTACCCAATAAGATTAAAAACTCAATGGGTATAACAGCCGAAGTTAATTTAAAAGAAGAATCAGATAAACATTATATTGAGATTGTAACAGCTTCATATTCTGTTCCAATCTCTTTGAGAGGGAGGTATTATTATAGAAGTGGAAGTACTAAACAAGAATTAACCGGTGCTTCATTGAATGAATTTTTATTGAAAAAATCGGGAAAAACATGGGATGATGTTGTTGAGCCAAGAGCAAGTTTTGACGATATTGACGAAAGAACTGTGGCCACTTTTCTGAAAGCATCTGAAAATGCAGGTCGTTTGCCAGAAAATGCAGGGTTGTCTATTCCTGAATTGTTTGAAAAACTTAGACTTACGGAAAAAGGTGAGTTGAAGCGTGCTGCGATTGTTCTGTTTGGTAAAGAACCTGCAAAATTTTACCCAAATACATTTGTAAAAATAGGTCGTTTTGGGAAGGATGATGCCGATTTAAAATTTCAGGAAACAGAAGAAGGTAATTTGATAGTTTTGCTTCAATCAGTTTTAGCTCAACTCAACCATAAGTTTCTTACCCGGTCAATCGAATTCGAAGGTATGAACCGCATTGAAAGAGGAGAATATCCCGTTCCAGCTATGCGGGAAATGTTGTTAAATGCTTTAGTCCATAGAAATTATATGGGTGCGCCGATACAAATCAGGGTTTATGATGATAAAATTAATATTTGGAATGAAGGCCTGCTACCTGATGGTTTGACATTGGAAACTTTAAAAATTTCACATTCATCACGACCACGAAATCCAATAATTGCTGATGTTAGTTTTAAGGGCGGCTATATTGATGCCTGGGGAAGAGGAACCATTAAAATTTTGGAAACTTGCAAACTTGCAGACCTTCCAGAACCGGAGATGAAAGAGCGGGATGGAGGTTTCATCATTACCCTTTTCAAAGATAACTTAACGGAAGAACAATTGATAAAACTTGGACTTAATAACAGACAAATTAAATCGGTTCTGTTTTTAAAAGAAAAAGGAAAAATTACAAATGGAGACTATCAGTCTTTAAACGAAGTTTCTAAAAGGACCGCAACCAATGAGTTAAAACAATTATCTGAGGATTTTAAAATAATAAAAAAATCAGGAACTCTAGGGTCAGGGGTCTCTTATCAGTTAATGGGGCAATAATGGGGCAAAAAGGGCAATAACGGGGCAATAATGACAGTGATGGGGCAATAAAGAAGGAGCGAAAAAGGAACATTTTACTAAATTCGTTTTGGCGGATAAATGAAGCGACCAGTAACTTCACACAATTTAAAGAAAAATATTCAATAACAGGGCAAAACATAAAATGCATAAATTAACCGACATAAAACAAGTGTATTTTCTGGGAATCGGGGGAATCGGGATGAGCGCTCTGGCACGTTATTTTGCGAGTCAGGGCATTGCTGTTTCCGGTTACGACCGTACTTCCACCGAACTAACACTTCAACTTGAAAGCGAAGGAATTGCAGTGCATTATCACGACGATCCGGACCAATTGCCTTCTAATCTGAATGTTGACAACTCACTAATCGTTTACACTCCGGCAGTTCCCACCAGCCATCAGGAATTAAACGTATTGATTGATCGTGGCTTTCCAATTCACAAACGTTCGGAAGTGCTGGGAATCATTTGCAATAGTCAGCGAACCATCGCCGTTGCCGGAACACATGGAAAAACTTCGGTTTCAACCATGACTGCCCATATTTTGAAGTCCTCGTCTGTTGGGTGCGCTGCATTTATGGGCGGAATTTCAAAAAATTACAAGAGCAATTTATTGCTCGACAACACTGGCAGTCCATGGATTGTTGCCGAAGCCGATGAATTCGACCGTTCATTTTTGCAACTCAAGCCAGAACTGGCAGTTATTACTTCAATGGACGCCGACCACCTCGATATTTACGGTTCGCACGAAAAAGTCATCGAAAGCTTTCAATTGTTTGCAGCCCAGATTAAAGAAGGTGGGGCGCTGGTCCTGAAAAAAGGACTTTCGGTTGGTGCTGATCTTCCGGACATTCGGATATTCACTTATTCGATTACAGAAGATGCCGATTTTTGTGTCGAAAATGTAATGTTAAAATCGGGGTTTTACCAGTTCGATCTCAAAACTCCTGACTTCAGGATTAAAAAACTGGTGTTAAATTACCCTGGTTTGCTGAATGTTGAAAATGCGGTGGCAGCTTCAGCCCTCGCAATTCTGGCAGGTGTTTCTCCGGAAGAAATACGTAAAGCGCTTGCAACCTATTCAGGAGTGAAAAGGCGGTTCGATGTACAGCTGAACAACGGAATTTTTGTGCTGATCGACGACTATGCGCATCATCCGGCAGAACTGAGGGCAACCATTCAGTCGGTCAGAGATATTTACAAGGGTAAAAAATTGACAGGTATATTTCAACCACACCTTTTCAGCCGCACAAAAGATTTTGCAACCGGATTCGCAAAAAGTCTGGATTTGCTCGATGAAGTTGTGTTGCTGGATATCTATCCGGCGCGCGAACTTCCGATTGAAGGGGTGAGTTCTGAATTGATTTTTAAACAGATAAAGAATCGTAAAAAAATAATTTGTACAAAAGAAGAGTTGCCCGTTATTTCCGGATTGTTTAAACCGGGAATTATTTTGATGATGGGCGCCGGTGATATTGACACACTGGTTGAAACTGTAAAAAAGCAACTGTTGAAGTATGGAGATAGTTAAAAAGATAGCGGTCATATTAGGTTGGCTTTGTCTGGCGGGGTTTGTCGGATTCACAGTTTATTTCACCTACACCCAAATGGAAGCGGTGAGGTGCCAGTCAATTGTGGTCTTTATCAATCCCAATTCACCACGATTTCTGGATGAAGCTGAGATAACCGAATTGATCGAAAAATCGGGTGAACCAATTATCGGACACCGGCTTTCGGCCATTGACATTGAGGCGCTCGAAACAAAACTAACCACATTTGCGACCCTGACCAATGTGGAGATTTACCGGAAAGTTGAAGCAAAAGGATGGTCATTCAACGGAAAACTTATTATCCATGTTGATGAACGCACGCCGATTCTCAGGATAAAAGATGCCGGCGAAGATTATTATCTCGATCGTGAGGGAGTAAAGATTCCGGTTTCATCGAAATACATTGAACGAGTCGTGATTGCCAGCGGAATATTTCCTGACGACACGATAAAAAGTAATTTACTGAAAATGACCGATTTTGTGAACAAAGATGATTTTTGGAAGGCGCAGATCGAACAGGTTTTAATTCAGCCAAATGGAGAATTATTGTTGTTGCCACAGGTTGGCGATTACCTCATCGAATTTGGCAGGCCAGATGATTTTGAGTTGAAATTCAGGAATTTAAAAGCAGTTTACCAACAAGGGTTTAAAAATTTTGGTTGGAACAAGTATAAAGCCATCAGTGTGAAATATCAGAACCAGGTTGTTTGCACAAAAAAATAGATTATGGACAAGAACGAAAAAATATTTGCAGCAGTTGACATCGGTTCCACGAAAGTGGTAGCGCTCGCCGGAAAAAAGGTTGAGGACAATAAAATACAGATTGTTGGATTGGGTCACAGTCCATCACGTGGCATCAAACGTGGCGTGGTGCTGAATGTTGAGGAGGCATTTGCTGCCGTGAACGATGCTGTAAATCACGCCGAAAAAGAATGCGGCCAGGTGATTGAAAACGTTTTTGTCAATATATCCGGACAACACCTGACCACGCTGACCACCAGCATACAGGGAAATATCGGGCGCGATCGTTATGTGACCGAAGCCGACGTCAATCAAATGGCAGAGCAGGCCCGCAAAATTGAACTGCCCGATGGAATGACAGTTTACCACATCAATTCCGAATTTTATACCGTTGACAACGAGACAGGAATTGTCAATCCGGTTGGAGCCATCGGCGAGAAAATCGAAGGAACTTTTAAATTGCACATTGCTCCTGAATATTATACCAGAAACATTGCCACCTGTTTCAGGCAGGGCTCAATCAATGTACAGAAATCCATTCTTGATCCGATTGCCTCTTCGGCGGTGGTTCTGACCGAAGATGAAAAGGAAGCAGGTGTTGCCCTGGTTGATATTGGCGGAGGCACCACGAAAATTTCCATTTTCTGCGATGGAGTGCTTTGCTATACTTCCATGGTTCCGTTTGGCGGCAATGTACTTACACACGATATTAAAGAAGGTTGTTCCATCACCGTCCGTCAGGCCGAATCGCTGAAAGTTCAGTTTGGACAGGCCATCGCTGATTTTGCACCTGAAGACAAAGTAGTTACCATCCCGATCCAGGGTTGGGAACCACGTCAGATTTCGTTTAAAAGTCTTGCCAATATTATTCAGGCCCGAATGGAAGAAATTGTAGATGGATTTGCATTCCAGATCAGAAAATCAGGATATGCAGATAAATTGGGCGCCGGAATTGTAATTACCGGAGGAACATCGCTTTTGCCTAATTTGGGTCAGTTGATCAAGTTCCGCACCGGTTTTGATGTCAGAAAAGGCAGACCCAACCTGAACTATTTTGTAGCACGTAAAGAGGTGGACGATCCCCGGTTCTCAACCGTTCTTGGTTTACTGAAAATGGCTGCGGAAGAAGAAGGCCCGGTTGGAAAACGGAAAAAAGTAAAGGTCCCAAAAGTGAAATCAAATGAACCCGGGATAATTAAAGTAATGCAAAATAAAATATTTCAGGGTGTTCTCGGATTTTTTGAAGAAAACCCTGATGATACTGAAATGTCTTAGCTATAAATAAAATCATGTCTGCCTTATGATCGACGAGATTCTTAATTTCGGAATAGAGCAAGCAAATTCTTCCATCATCAAAGTTATTGGTGTGGGGGGAGGTGGGTGTAATGCCGTTAAACACATGTTTGATGAAGGCATTGTAGGTGTTGACTTTATTATTTGCAACACCGATGCGCAGGCGATGCAAAACAATCCGGTGCCCATCCGGATTCAGCTCGGGGTAACCCTTACTGAAGGTCGTGGTGCCGGAAATTTACCGGAGCAGGGCGAACAGGCTGCAATCGAAAATCTGGACGATATCCGGAATGTCCTGGAAGGTACAACCAAAATGGTGTTTATCACCGCCGGAATGGGAGGTGGAACCGGAACCGGGGCTGCCCCCGTAATTGCACAACTTGCGCGCGATTTGGGAATTCTGACCATTGCAGTCGTTACCCTACCCTCTCCGGCAGAAGGAAAACGGAGGTACGATCAGGCACGTGCAGGAATCGAAAAGCTGAAAGATCATGTGGATAGTATGCTGGTAATCAGCAATGAAAAACTTCATAAAATATACGGAAACCTTCCGGCATCGGTGGCATTTAAAAAGGCCGACAACATCATCACAACAGCTGTTAAGGGAGTTGCCGAAATAATTACCCTTCACGGAAATATCAACATTGACTTTGCAGATGTTTGCACGGTGATGGCCGGCAGCGAAGTATTTATAATGGGAACCGGCTTTGCAACCGGTGAAGGTCGCGCGATGAAGTCTGTTCAGCAGGCGCTCGAATCGCCTTTGCTCGACAGCAGCAGCATTAAAGGAACCAAAGATATATTGCTCAATATGATCTCCGGAACACAGGAAATCACGATGGGCGAAATTGGCGAAATCATTGATTATTTGCAGGAAGCTGCAGGTCAGGATGCAACAATTATCTGGGGAAATGGCATTGACTTGCGACTTGGCGACCAGATAAGTGTCACAATTATTGCAACAGGCTTCGATGTGAATCCGAACCGGATTTTCCAGCGCCCATCCGATGTGGTAGAATTGGTAATGGAAGACAATGGATTTGAAATCAACCTTGAGGATGAAAAATCACTCGAAGTGGTTGAAACGACATCTTCTAAAAGGGAGGTTTCGAAAGAAGTTAAAAACTTTCCGCTTCGGGAAGAAAAGCCCGGAAAACGAAAAACGCGACGAAAAAATGAACTGGTTGGCGAGTCAAATCCAGAAGACACAAACAGCTGGTTTTCACGTCAGTTTTCGAAATTCTTTGAAGACAAGGAATCAGATGAAATGCAATAAATATCAGAATATTAACAAGAAAAATATAGGATCATGTCAAATGAAATAATGAATTTTGATATTGCCTCGGACTCAGGTTCAATCATAAAGGTAATTGGTGTAGGCGGTGGTGGTGGAAATGCTGTAAATCACATGTACCATCAGGGGATTCGTGATGTGGATTTTATGGTTTGCAATACCGATTCACAAGCATTGGTAAACAGCCCGGTTCCGTTCAAGGTTCAACTGGGGTCGTCGCTCACCGAAGGGCGCGGCGCCGGAAATAAACCTGAAACCGGACGCGATGCTGCCATAGAAAATATTGAAGATGTAAAAAAAATACTGGGCAGCAATACGAAAATGGTTTTCATTACTGCCGGAATGGGTGGTGGAACAGGTACAGGTGGCGCTCCGGTAATTGCGCAGGCAGCCAAAGAATTGGGCATCCTGACAGTTGGAATTGTGACCATTCCTTTCCGTAACGAAGGTCGCCGCCGCATTAAGCAAGCCATTGACGGGATTGCAGCCATGGAAACGCATGTAGATTCACTATTGGTGATCAACAACGAACGAATCCGTGAAATGTACGGCGATTTTAAAATCTCGGATGCCTTTGCAAAAGCCGATAATATTCTGGCTACTGCTGCAAAAGGAATTGCTGAAATTATTACCGTTCCCGGTTACATCAACGTTGACTTTGCCGATGTTGAAACGGTGATGCGCAACAGTGGTGTCGCTCTCATGGGAACCGGTGTTGCTTCAGGAGTAAACCGCGCACTGATTGCCGTTGAAGAAGCTTTGAATTCGCCGTTGCTGAACAACAACGACATTTTGGGTGCACGCAATATTTTGCTGAACATTACTTCAGGATCAGAAGAAATTACCATGGACGAAATTGGCGAAATCACCGATTTTATTCAGGAAAAAGCCGGCAATTCTGCCGATTTAATCTGGGGAAATGGAGTTGACGAAGAATTGGGCGATAAAATTTCGGTAACAATTATTGCTACCGGTTTCAGTACAAGCAGTATTCCGGAAATGGCAATGAACCAAAATCAGGAAAAAACCTACCATACACTGAGTGATGAAGTTCCGGGGAACAATTCTTCAGCCAGGTCAGAAATAAAAACTTCGGTTGAAAACGAATTGTATGGTTCGAAGAATGTGAAGCAAAAAACATTCGAATTCGAAATAAACACCAGCGTTTTTGACGAATTTGAAGAACTTTACGGAAATAATCCCAAAAAGGAAACCTTCAATCAGGTAAACGAGCCGGTTGATTACACCCAAACAACTGAAGAGGCGGTAGATGAACTGGAAAATATTCCTGCATACCGTCGAAAGAATCTTCGGTTTTCAGGGTTTAAAAAAAAAGTTGAAGAAAAATTCTCCCGATTCTCTATTTCTCCCGATGAAAATAATGATGTAATTTTACGTGACAATAATTCATACCTTCACGACAACGTTGACTAATAAAATACGAATATGAATCTATTTGATCAGATAAGCAGTGACATTTTAGCCGCCATGAAAGCCCGTGAAAAGGAAAAACTCGAGGCTTTGCGCGGAATTAAAAAAGTAATGATCGAAGCAAAATCAGCGGCTGGTGCAACTGGTGAGCTGACCGATCAGGAAGTGCTGAAGATTATCCAGAAACTGGCCAAACAGGGAACTGATTCTGCCAACATTTACAAAGAGCAGGGTCGCGACGATTTGTATGATCAGGAAATGTTTCAGGTAAAAGTTTTTGAAACCTACCTTCCGGTAAAAATGTCGGATGCTGAATTAACCAGCGCCATTCAGGCTATCATTTCTGAAGTGGGCGCTACCAGCATCAAAGAAATGGGAAAAGTAATGGGAATCGCTTCCAAAAAGCTGGCTGGTCTGGCTGATGGAAAAGACATTTCAGAAAAAGTGAAAGAGCTGTTAAGCTAAAAATACGATTCCAGAACCTGAAGTCTCAGGTTTTATATTTAAAAGAGAAAGCGGGCTGTTGGGCCCGCTTTCTCTTTTTAGTAGCAATATAAGTTCTAAATATTTGTATCCTTCAGAATCACATCGTGTGCCCCACCCTCGATGATGCTGGTAGAGGAAACGAGCGTGATTTTTGCGTTCTTTTCAAGATCCGGTAAGCTGAGTGCACCGCAGCTCACCATGGTCGAAATGATCTTTCCAACAGTGATGTCCAGGTTGTCTTTCAGTTTTCCGGCGTAAGGAACATAGCTGTCAACACCTTCCTCGAATTTAAGGCTTTCGTTGCCGCCCATGTCGTAGCGTTGCCAGTTGCGCGCACGGTTTGAACCTTCGCCCCAGTATTCTTTTACGTAACTGTTGCCAATTTTAAGCTTCTTGGTAGGGCTTTCATCGAAACGTGCAAAGTAGCGTCCCATCATTATAAAGTCGGCGCCCATGGCCAAAGCCAGCACCATGTGGTAATCCTGCACAATGCCGCCGTCAGAACAAATCGGAACATATACACCGGTTTTCTGGAAGTATTCGTCGCGTGCTTCTGCCACTTCAATCAGCGAGGTAGCTTGTCCACGGCCAATTCCTTTTTGCTCGCGGGTAATACAAATTGAGCCACCGCCAATACCAACTTTCACGAAATCGGCGCCTGCTTCAACCAAATACAAAAAACCCTCTTTATCGACCACATTACCCGCACCAACTTTAACTTTTCCGTTGTATTTCGTTTTTATGAATTCGATGGTTTCTTTTTGCCATTCTGAAAATCCGTCGGAAGAGTCGATGCATAAAATATCGGCGCCAGCTTCAACCAATTGCGGAACTCTTTCTTTGTAATCTCGGGTATTGATGCCTGCTCCAACCAGTAATTTTTTATTCGGATCGAGCAACTCGTTAGGGTTTTCTTTGTGTTCGTCGTAATCTTTCCTGAAAACAAAGTATTGCAGATTTTGATCTTTGTCGATAATTGGAAGCGTGTTGAGTTTGTGATCCCAGATGATGTCGTTGGCTTCTGTGAGCGAAATGCCCAACTGCCCGGTTACCAATTTCGAAAACGGTGTCATAAACTCGCTGATACTTGTTCCAAGGTTGTCTTTGGTTTCGCGGTAATCGCGGCTGGTAACAATGCCAAGAAGCTTTCCGTTCGAAGTTCCTGTGTTAGTTATTCCGATGGTTGAGTGACCTGTTCTGGCTTTCAATGCTATCACGTCGGCAAGCGTGTTGTCGGGTTTCAGGTTGGCATCGCTGACAACAAATCCGGCTTTGAATTTTTTCACTTTCCTGACCATTTCAACTTGCGGTTCGATGGGCTGCGATCCGAAAATAAATGACAATCCACCATTTTTGGCCAATGCAATGGCCATTTTATGATCGGATACAGATTGCATGATGGCTGAAACAAACGGAACATTCAGCTCCAATTCAGGAGTTGATCCTTTGTGGTACTTTACAAGCGGTGTTCTTAGCGAAACATTGTCGGGATGACATTCTTTGGTTGTTAACCCCGGAATTAAAAGGTATTCATTAAATGTTCTGGAAACATGGTTGAAATATCGGGCCATATCGTTTTATTTAAATGAAAAATTGGGCAAATTTAATTAAAATATATTCGCTTGTTCAATCAGGATTTGTTCAATATTCGCCTTTTCGAAAAGCAGTACCTGTGAAATGAGCTATTTTACTGCCTTCGTTGTCTAAAATATCAACCGAATAATGCGATAATGTTTTGCCGGAATTCAATTCTTTGGCAAAAGCAGTGAGCATTCCGGAAGAAACACCTTTGAAAAACGAAATGCTTGCATTGATTGCCACTGCAACACGTCCGTGTGAGTTGGAAGCGGCTGCAAAAGCAAAATCAGCCAGGGAAAACAAAGCTCCACCCTGTATAATATTTACTCCATTCAAATGCTTTTCAGAAACAGTCATTTCAGCTACAGCTTCACCAATTCCAATTGAAACAAGATGAATGTCATTGTGGTTGGCAAACCGGTCGTTTAAAAGTATTTGCTCCAGTTTTTTTATTCGGTGTTCCATTTTAGGCAATTTTGCAATAAAAAAAAGCGGGTTGATCGCCCGCTTTTTTCCTTATAGTTTATACTAATAGAATTTTGATCGCTTGTCTTCTATATCAACCAGCTTTTTAAGGCTTTCGAAAACCTGAGAGCCTGCCCTGTAGCTCAATGCTTGTGCAAGTCTGGCTTTTTCTTCTTTCATGTCGCTGCCGGGAGTAGTTACAACTGCAGTTACCTTTGCCAGATAAACACCATTAATACCCTGTATAGGTTCTGAAATTTTGTTTTCAGGAAGACTGGATACAGTTCCAACAATTGCTGGTTCGAATCCGGCAACTGGAATAGAGTACGTGTCGAAATTTAAGTTGGTAGCTTCATTCACCATGGTTGATAGTTTTGAAGCGACATTTTCGAGACTGGTCTCTCCTGAAGCTGCCTCTTTCATTTTAGCTGCAAGCAACTGTGCTTTTTTCTCTTTCCGAACGGCAAGGTCAACAAGGATTTTGGCTTCTTCAAAAGTTGAAACTCCTTCTTCTGTTGCTTCTGTCAACATGCTAATAACGAATTTGTTTCCAAACTCAAAAATCGAAGAACCTTCATTGTTCACGAGAATCTCACCTTTATCAGCCGTGAAAGCAGCGCGAACCAATTGTCTCGATGACTCAAGGCCTACAACTTCGCGGTCATTTTCTTTAAGTGTGGCAATTTTCTTGTTTAATTTTTGTTCCAGAACAGCTTTATTGAAGCTTTCAGTATTTGGATTTTCACTGGCAAATTTGCTGGTTTCGCCATATATTTTCTGATATGTTTCGGTACTTGGTTCTACATTTCTTGAAAGTGTTGCAATTCGAACGTGATTAATTTCTTTGCCTTTTTTCGTCGGTTTAATCAGGTGCAATCCAAATTGAGTTCCGGCAACGTAAAGTTTATTGACTTCACCATTGAAAGCAGCTTCCTCAAATTCAGGAACCATTTGTTTGCGTTTAAACCAGCCAAGATCGCCGCCTTTTGAAGCAGAACCAGGGTCTCCCGAATATTTCATGGCCATCTCGCTAAAACTTGCACCGTTTTCAATCAGTTTTTTAAGACTGTCAACCAATGCTTGTGCCTGTTGTACACCGCCAACAGTTTGCGGGTTAATCAGAATATGGCTTGCCTCAACAGAGTCAGGCAAAAGCTTAAACTGATCAACTTTTACAAGTTTGTATGTGTTGTTTTCGAAATACGGTCCGTAAATATCTCCTTGCTGAGCGGCGAAAGCCCATTCAGCCAATTCAGGGGCCAATTCTTCCTTTTTGAAAAATGACGGATCAAAACGTGTTTCTGAATTTACATTGATATATTGTTCGTTGTCCTGAACGGTGGCAAATTCCGCTTTGCTGTCGGTAATCCATTTTTGGGTCGCGGCATTGTCAGCAGCCGATGGAAGAACATCGAAAGTGATGTATTCTATTTTGCGGGTCTTTTCCTGTTTGTATTCGTCCTTGTGTTCGTTGTAGTATTCTTTCAGTTCGCTGTCAGTAACTTTAACTGTACTATCAGAAACAGATGAATAATTTAAGGCGATAAACTGGAAATTAGCATTTTTGTTCCTTCCTTCCAGACTTTTCTTAGCTTCCTCCGAAGTGACATACAAACCTTTTGAAACCAGATTATTGTATTTTGAACGAAGTTTATCCTGCATTATTTGGTTTTCGATATACAACCAATATGATTTTCGCTGTGGATCAGCATCATCAAGCGTTTTTAAAAACTGAAGCATGCTTGATTTATCAACTTCACCTGTTTGCTGATTCCTGAAAAGTTGCTGAATGATTTGGTGGGGATTGTTTCCCTGAACCATGTCGAATAATTCTTCGGAACCAACATTGAGGCCCAAGTTTTCAGAAGCTTTTCCCAAAATATTTTCCTGAAGCATCCCCTGCCACACTTGTTCCCGGATTTGTTCCCAGGTGGCTTCATCTATTTGGGATTGCTGGGTATTCATCCTGTAAATCTCGCCAAGCTCTTCAACTTTCTTCTGAAATTCCGGATATTGAACCGATTCGCCATCAATTTCAGCAATTTTCATTTGACTGGGTTTCATCAGGTTACTGCCTGAACTCAGCATATCGCCCAGAATAAATGCACCTAAGGCAAGACCGATCACGATCGCTACCATTAAACTTCCCCGATTCCTTATGTTCTGTAATGTGGCCATTGACTTTTAGTTATTTTATAATAATTATTTGTTTGATTTTTCGAGGTACGAAGATAATAATTTTCAATATTAAACCTCCGAATTCAATTTTTATTTTAGTTATTGTCCAATATATTAAGGTGTACCAGCTCGATTTTGGTATTGCTCACTTTTAATATTTTGAAGCGGTACTGACCGATGTTTATCACGCTGTTTATTTTCGGAATACTTTGGTAATTGAACAGGATAAAGCCAGCCAGTGTCTCGAAGTTTTCATTTTCAGGAAAATCGAGATTGAACTTTTCATTTATTTCATCAAGTTCAACACGACCCGAAAATATAAACTCGTCAGGCGCAATTTGCTTTTCAATCAGATAAACGGTATCATGTTCATCTTCAATTTCCCCAAATATTTCTTCCAGTATATCTTCGCTTGTCACCATTCCTGAAGTTCCGCCAAATTCATCGACAACAATTCCAATGCTGAGTCGGTGCTGAATAAATTTGCCCAAAAGTTTACTTGCTGGCATGGTTTCAGGAACAATCAATACTTTGCGTAAATTGGATTTGATAGAATCGGGATTGGTGAAAATGACAGAATGGTGAATGTAACCAACAATATTGTCGATGTTATCGTCATAAAATATAATGCGGGAATAGCCTGTTTCAATAAATTTCTGGTGCAATTCTTCCACTGTTGAGCTGATGTCCATGGCTACCATTTCTGTTCGTGGCACCATTATCTCCCGAAGTTTTACTTTCGAGAAATCGAGGGCATTGCGAAAGAGTTTTACTTCATTGTCAATTTCTTCCTTGTGTTGCGATACATTGTTGTTGTTTTCCGGCTCGTTTACAAAATGGTCAAGATCGATCCGGCTAAAAACAATCTTTTCGTTCACATTTTTAATCTCTTCATTTAGAAATACTTTCAAAACTATTTTTGAAATACCCATGGTGAGCTTGGTAACCGGATAAAACAGAAAATAAAAAAATGAGATCGGAATTGTAAAGAATTTTAACAGACCGTTTGGATTGATCCTGAAAAACATTTTGGGCAAATACTCTGCTGTTGCCAGAATGATGATGGTTGAAATAAGGGTTTGCACCAGGAGAACCAGCGAGTTTGGAAGGTACTCGTTCAGTGAAGGTTCAAGCATCCGGGCAAAAGCGATACCATAAATAACCAGTGCAATGTTATTCCCGATGAGCATTGTGGCAATAAACTGTGCCGGATTTTGCGTGTAAATTGTAATAAGTTTCGAATATACGAAGTTTTGATTCTTATCCAGTTCGAGCCTGAGTTTGTTGGCTGAGATAAAGGCAATTTCCATTCCGGAGAAAAAGGCTGAGAAAAAGATGGTAACAATTATAATAAAAAGCAGATCCATAGGAAGTTTTATTTTTCATCAACATCAACGTACATCTGGCCTTTCAGGTTCTTGATCTTATAGGAAGAAAAATCCTGATCGGATTCAAATCCAACTCCGGTATAAATCTGGTCTTTCTGAATGATTTTAACAAATTGGTCGGAGAAAATCTTGCCCTTTTTCTGGTCCCAAACAAGGTATTCTGTTTTCAAGGTGTCACCTTTCAGATTGACTGCCACTACATTGTTCTTTACTTCCCACCGATCATCCGAATCAAAATTCTTGGCATAAAGTGCACTAATACTTGAAATTACGTTCATGTTGGCATCATATTTAATAATATTTACGCCTGACGGAAATTCGGTATAGGGTTCCTTTTCATTATCGTGCCGGAGGAGAACCGGAGTTTGAAGCTTAAACCTTATAACAGTTGAATCGGAGTAAAGCATTTCATAACCTTCGGCTGTAAGACTTGGCACTACTTCAGTAACCGAATAAATTTTAACCTTTTCAATATCGTTTGCACAGGAAAATAGCAACCCGCTGATTGCAATGACCATGTAAGCAATTTTCATCCTTTTATAGGGATTATAACTGCCTGACAAATAAAGGCTTTTAAAAACTTTTCTGAAGCTCATTGTTGAAAAAAGAAAATCAGAATTAATTAATTTGAAAGTGTTTTTTGCTTCTGATTGATGTGGCAAAGCTATGAATAAAAAAGGTAATAAAAGAAAAGCATTGCATTTCGCTGAAAAGGAAATGCAATGCTTTCAATATGTCAGGCAACAATCATGCTGCTATCTTTTCTCGCGGATAGTTGTGCTTTCGCCAATCCAACCGCCAACTGAATAAGATTGACCAACAGTTAAGCCGTTGAAGAAAATATCCTCTTTTGCAGGAAAATATTGTGAATACAGAGAAATCTTTTCGTTTGCTTCAGCCTCAACTGACGAGTCTGCTCTTTTTGCTTTGGCGTAATAATCAACGGCAACAAGAAATACCATTGAGCGTTCAAAATCATTTTCACCTACTGTTTTGCTATTGTGTGCGTATAAATCGCCCAACAAAAGGTATGGTTTTCCGAAAGAAGAATTGTTTTCGATGGATTTCTTCAAATAAGTCTTTGCCGTTTGCGGGCTACTTGTGAAATTCAAAGTTGCCAGTTCGTAATAGTATTTTGAAAGGTTCAACGGATCTTTTTCAGCATCGATTGCTAATTTATAATAATCCTGGGCTTTATTGTGCTGATCAGCTTTTATATACATACGGGCCATGTTATAGGCAGCTTCAGCAGACGGTTCAAGATGATAAAGTTTATCAGCAGCTTTTGCATACAATGGGCTCGCATCACAGTTCTGACGGTCAAGCAACCTGATCATTTTTTTCAGATCGTCGATATTGGTGGCAACCTGATCAAATTTAGGAGTGTAAATACTGATCAATGCTTCACAATCTGCAGCTCCACTCGATTGGAAAACCTGTTCTACATTGTCGCGTGCTATGATGAAATTGTTGTTTGTCGGATCTTTTGCAAGAGCGCCACTGATGATCTTTGACGCAAGGTCATAATTTTCGATCACTTTTTCCTTTCCCAATTCGCCAAGACCAAATAACCCGCGGGTTGACTGCATCAACAGGATAAGAACCGGTGCTTCTGATTCAAGTCCCTGAAGTTTAACTGATTCTTCAAGATAATTATACCCTTTCTTTAGTATTGGTTTTCTTACATCATCGGTTATATTTTCATTGTCAAGATTGTATTTTAAATAATCAGTTCCCTGACGACCTAATATGTAACCTTTCTGATCGAAATATTTAATCCGACGATCGTAAACCTGCATGAGGGTATCAACATATTTGTGTTTCAAATTATGGTCAGTTGTTCCTTCTATCAGGCTTTGATAGATTGTGATACCGTGTAAATAAACATTGATAGTTGATAAAGGATAAGTTCTGTAAAGTTTTCTCCACATACCAAGCGCAGATTTGTAATCCTTTTGATCGTAAAACTGTTTCTCGAGTGTGTAATAACTCATAAAATCCTTGTCTTTGGCAGCAATCAATTCTGCGGAAGTTTTAAGAATCGCACCAGACTCGCTAACTTCTGCGGCATCGGGAATTACGCCATCGAAACTGAAATCAATAACATCTTTGGTGTTGTTTTCGATGTCAACTTTTCTGGAATCGTCAATAAAAGTGAATTTCAGGTATTTCGATTTATCCGGAACTGTGATTTCATACAAGCCATCGAAACTGGTTCTAAATACCTCACTGGATTTGTGTGCTTCAACGGTTACACCTGCAGCTACTTTGCCTTCTCTGTAAACAGTTCCCTTAACAACGCGTTGTGCAACTGCAGAATATGAAATCAATGCAGCAACAGCCAGTGTGAGGAAAATTGATTTTGATTTGAACGTTTTCATTATAGTAATTTTTATAAGGTTTTACTTTTTCTAATCAAATTTACGCTTGACGAACCAATAGTCGTAAAAATTTAAATATATACTAAATTTTGCGTAATTGTTTTTTGCAAGGTCGTAATCAGTAGTTCCCTTTTTTCCAAGTTCAAATGCGAAATTTGCAGTCGATTTTGATTTCGGGAACGGTAGTCCAACTCCAAAACTTATGCCAAACTCACTTATCTGATGATTGTTCAATTTCAGGTATGAATTTTCGTAATGAACTCCGGCTCTGTATTTCACTCTTTTCAAGTAACTTCTGATTGAAAAAGCTTCAGGAATGTACTCAAATCCAGCCGAAAATCTATTCCTGTCAGTTATTAACTGATCTGAAACGCCCAGAAAGGTAGCTTTGCTCCAGGCTGCATAGTAATAATCAGCATTTATTTCGAGTTTGTTAATGTTGTTATACGATACCCCAATACCAAATGTTGAAGGCATCCCGATTATATTCTTAGCTTCTACTTGGTAGGTGGTATCTAGCTTATCCTGAAATTTAGTTGTGCCGATTACTATTTCTTTATACGTAAGAGATTGATAAAGAACCGTGAAGTCGGATTTGTTTTCAAATGTGATCCCCAACGTGAGATATTGGTTTTGTTTTAATTTGTAATCGTATTGCAGCCCATAAGAAAGTGTGAAATCACGGAGTCGGGTGCTTTCTGTTTTTGAAAGAGAAAAAACTGTCGGATCAGCAAATTCAAGTTTGGTAATTTTGTTGATACGGCCAAAAATATAATTCAGATTTGCCCCGAGTGAAAGACCTTTAAAAGGACTGACTGCTACTCCGAAGAATGCCTTGGAGGAGGATCCTTCACCAAAATAACTGTTATAAGTATTTCCAACATTGTTAAGACTATCTATAAAACCAACTTCGTAACCCATATCGGAAAAAGGTTGAATACCCATTGCCCCGCCTAACCATTTTGTAACTGGCCAACTCAATGAAAAGTAGCGGAAGTTGATGTCGTCGGTTTTTGTATTTCCAAAATTGCTTTTGTAATTAGACAGCGTACCATCCAGTCCAAATTCGAAAATAAAAGACAAGCTGTCGTTGGCTGTATAAGAAGCGGGATTTGCCGAATTAATCTGCACAGCATGCCGGCTTCCCAAAGAAGCGCCTCCCATAGCTGCGGTGCGACCATAGCCGTAATGATGTAAATCACCTAATCCATATCTCGAAAAGGGAGAAGATGTGTTGTTGTTTTGCGCAAAGCCAGATAATCCGCAGATAATCAAAACCATCACGACTGATAGTGCATTATTTCTTTTTCGCATTGTGTTCCAGAATCCTGTTTAAACCTATGAGGGTTAAATTAAAGTGTACAAATATGGAATAATTTAATTTTTTATCAAAAAAATAAGAATCACCCCCGGTCATAATGATATGTAAATTTTGATAATTTCTGTTAAATAAATCGATCGTTTGTGCAATCTCAAAAAGAATTCCGTTCTGAACTCCCGCACGGATCGCATCAATTGTGTTTCTTCCAACGGGTTCAAAATCATCACTATAATTAACCAGTGGCAGCTTGCCTGTAAAATGGTTCAACGCTTTGAAACGCATTTCAAGTCCCGGTGAAATATTTCCGCCAATAAACTGATTTTTTTCTGAAACCAGATCGTAGGTAACGGCCGTACCTGCATCAATAATCAGTAAATTCTGATCCGGAAAGAGTTCGTTGGCGCCAACTGCCGCTGCAATCCTATCATTACCAAGCGTCTCGGGCGTTTCGTATAAATTATCGATCGGCAGTTCCGTTTGATGGTCAAGTTCAACAAATTGATCAAATTCTTCGGACAGAAAACGTTGTAATTCTTTGTCGTATGGTTTCACCGAAGAGAGTATTGCCTTATTTAATTGTGGATAATCCGCTTTCAGGCTTAGAACATGACTGACTGTTAATTGATCAATCGGTACATTGAACATCAAATCGTGCTGGTTGAACAAAGCGATCTTTGTCCGGCTATTCCCTATATCTATGACGAGATTTATCAATGCCTAATCTTCTATTCGTTGACTGATATCCAATGCACTGACCGAATGGGTGAGCGCACCGATTGAAATATAATCAACACCAGTTGCCGCTACATCGTGCAAACGTTCGAACGTCATGTTTCCTGATGCTTCAATTTTTGCGCGGCCTGCAATCAGTTCAACAGCTTTACGCATGGTTTCATTGTCCATGTTGTCGAGCATGATAATATCAACCTTTGCATCAATAGCCTCCTGAACCTGGGCAAGCGTGGTGGTTTCAACTTCGATTTTAATTCCGTGTTCAACACCGCTGCGAACTGCTTTTACAGCAGCGGCAATTCCTCCGGCCACTTCAATGTGGTTGTCCTTAATCATTGCCATGTCGTGAAGCCCATGGCGGTGGTTGCTAGCACCGCCTTTTTTTACCGCATATTTATCAAGCTTATTAAATCCAGGCAGGGTTTTGCGGGTATCCAATATCACTGTTTGAAAATCTTTAACTGCATCGGCGTATTTGGCCGACATGGTTGCAATTCCTGATAAACGCTGTAAAAAGTTAAGTGCGGTCCGCTCACCGGTCAGCAGTGCACGGTACGATCCTTCAAACTCAACCAGCACATCGCCGGTTTTAACTTTTGCCCCTTCTTCTACCAACTCTTTCCAAATCAGATCATGATCGAGTTTTCTAAAAACCATTTCTGCTATTGGAAGTCCGGCAACTACGCCATTTTCCTTTGCAACCATTTTAGCTTTACGCCTTGTTTCCGAGGGAACAATGTTATCGGTTGTGATATCACCATCACCAACGTCGTCCATTAGTGCCAGGTCGATAAGTATATGTGCTGCTTTTCTTACGTTTTTGTTCATGATATTACTTGCGAATTTCCTGAAATGTATATGTTTGACTTATTTGCTGAACCAGGTGGACACAAAACTTCGGATCTTCCAGTTTGAAGTCTTCCCGAATATGTCCGCCACGGCTTTCCTCTCTGATTAATGCCGCTTTGCAAATGAGGGTGCAAATATCAGTAATGTGTTTGATTTTTAAAAGATTGTATTCATTAATTTTTTGAGGTAATTGAATTCTTATTTCATTAAGTTCTTCAATTGCCTCGGTTAGTTTTGCCGCCGACCTCACAATCCCGGCTTTTTTACTCATCAATGTGGCAATTTGGTTTTTTGTTTCAAGAAAAATATTTTCATTTTCCTGATCAACATGAATGCTGTTTAATTCAGGTAAATCTGTTGTTTTATTTTCCCTTTGCATGGCTTTTTCGGCTGCGCGTTTTCCGAATACCAAACACTCCAGCAAGGAGTTGCTTGCAAGCCGGTTGGCTCCCATTACACCCGTTGATGCCACTTCGCCACAGGCAAATAGCCCTTCGATGTTGGTTTCGCCGTGCAAATCGGTCTGGATACCGCCGACCATATAATGTGCTGCCGGTGAGATGGGTAACAGATCGCGGGTAAAGTCGATATTGTATTTTAATAAGGTTTGATGGATATTCGAAAAGCGTTTCTTTATTATTTCAGGATTGAGGTGTTTTAAACTGAGGTAGAGAAAATCGGCTTGATGCAACTGCAGTTCATTGTAAATGGCATAAGCCACTACATCGCGAGGGGCAAGTTCGGCAAGCGGATGGATGTGTTGCATGAACCGTTCTCCCTTTGGGTTCAGCAGCCAGGCGCCTTCGCCGCGAACTGCTTCGCTGATCAGAAATGCTTCCTCGCCGGGAATACTCAATGCTGTTGGATGGAATTGAATAAATTCGATGTCAGAAAGTTTGGCTCCTGCATGGTAGGCAAGGGCAATTCCGTCGCCGGTAGCAGTGTGCGGGTTGGTCGAACGGTCGTAAATTCTTGATAATCCGCCGGTTGCAATGATTGTTGATTTTGATTTGAAAACAATGTTTTTACTGCTCACAAAATCGAATGCCTGAACTCCTGCGCAAATCTGATTGCTAACCAGAAGTTCGACCACCGTGGTATATTCAAATGCCTGTATGTTTTTTTGTTCCTGAACTTTTTTCAGCATGAACATTGTCAGACCCTTTCCGGTTGCATCGCCACCTGCATGTAGAATCCTGCGAAAGCTGTGTCCACCTTCCAGTCCCTGAACAAAGTGTCCGTTTTCCGTGTCAAACTGCATTCCGAGACGAATCAGTTCCAGAACGCAATCCTGTCCTTCGGTAACCAGTATTTTCACAGCATCAAGGTCGCAAAGCCCACGACCGGCAACCAGCGTATCCTGAATATGGGATTCGAAGGAATCATTTTCATCCATCACAACAGCAATGCCGCCTTGTGCATAATACGAATTGCTGATGTCGAGCTGCGATTTTGTAATGATGGCAACACTCCCCTTTTTTGAAGCATGAAAAGCCGCAGTCAGCCCAGCCAAACCGCTTCCAACGATAATGGTGTCAAACTCTTTAATCTCAATGGAATTAACGTGTGCCATCTGAAGAATTTTTCTTTCGAGGGCGCAAAGGTATAAAAACTGAACAACAGCTTGATGTGATTAAGATTTTTTTATTTCAAGCATAAAACCGCTTCCGTGAATGTTGCGGATTTCAATCGAAGGATCTTCGGAAAAGAGCTTCCTGATTTTTGTGAGATAGACATCCATGCTTCGGGCGGTAAAATATCCGTCGTCGCCCCATATTTTTTTGAGTGCCGTTTCGCGGGGCAATAGTTCGTTTTGGTTGTCGCACAGCATTTTAAGCAATTCGGATTCTTTCGGCGATAGTTTTTGTTTCGAACCTTCGCGTTCAACGGTACGCAGTTTAAAATCGAACAGGTAACTGCCAATTTGGTAAAAGTCAGACTCTTTGGTTTGAACGCCTGACTGCCTTTTCAGGATGGCTTTGAGTTTAAAAATCAAGACTTCGGTGTCGAATGGCTTTGTGATGTAGTCGTCGGCGCCAATCCGGTAACCTTTTAATACATCATCGCGAAGGTTTTTGGCTGTAAGAAACAGAATTGGTATGCCGGAATTTATTTTCCTGATTTCGGTGCCAATCGTAAATCCGTCAACATTGGGCAACATTACATCCAGGATGCAGATATCAAAACTGGCTTTTGTGAATGTCGAAACTGCGTGAAGTCCATCGTCCACCCAGTCCACTTCAAAATCACTTATTTCGAGGTATGATTTTAATACAGCACCGAAACTGAGATCGTCTTCAACTAAAAATATTCGTGGTTTTGTTGTCATTTTATTCGCGAATAAAAGGGATAAAAACTTCAAATCTGCTTCCTTTTCCGGGTTCACTGTGTACGCCAATGCTTCCGCGATTGGCTTCGACGACGGCTTTCACGTAGCTCAATCCCAATCCGAAACCTTTCACATTGTGGATATTTCCGCTGGTTTGCCGGTAAAAACGTTCGAAGATGCGACTTTGTACCGCTTTTGTCATGCCAATTCCTTTGTCTTCCACTACGATCAGCACTCCTTTTACAGTGTTACTGGTCGATATTTTTATTTCAGGAGCAACCGATGAATATTTATTTGCATTGTCGAGCAGGTTGTAAATGAGGTTTGCAAAGTGGCTTGAATCACTTGTTGCCATTGGATTTACAGCCGTCAGTTCACTGGTAACAGAACCGCCTTTTTTTTCTACCTGAAGCACAATACTTTCGATGGCGTCTTCAATTACTTCGTGTAAATTAATGGCTTTCCAATTAAATTCGAAATCTTTCTTTTCGAGCCGGGCAATTGTCAGAATGTCTTCAACCTGTTGGTTCATCCGTGCATTTTCCTTTTTAATCATTTCAGTATAAAACCTGATGCGCTCCGGATTGTCAATAATCTTTTGATTTGTAATAGAATCGGCGGCCACTGAAATTGTCGCGATGGGCGTTTTAAATTCGTGGGTCATGTTGTTAATAAAATCCGATTTCATCTCCGATATTTTCTTTTGCTTCAGGATAAAATAAATACTGACTCCAAAAGTGACCAAAACAATGACAGAAAAAAAAAGCGACATGAGCAACAACCAATTCAGCGTTTTGTATATAAATGATTCTTTTTCAGGAAAATAAACCGAAAGAAGTATATTTTTCTGAAAAATGCCGTTGGGGTAAAGATTGACCTTGTAATTGCTGCTGCTCAGGAGCAAAGTATCGGCAGTCACTGATTTGCCGGTAAAGATTGAATCTTTGATAATGCCCAGTTCGAATGGAATCGGAATGTTCCGGTTTTCGAGTTCCTTTTTTAATACCTCTTTCACCCGTTCTATCGGAACATCTTCCTCCCAGGTCGAAATTTCATGAACAGCTCTATCGGCAAGCCTTTTCATTTGACGGGTTTTGAATTCCATTCGCTGGTTCAGTTTCCCTGCCGAATCGGTCCAGGTTTGGAATTGCCCAACCAAAGAATCGAACTTATTAATTCCATGCGCATAAACTGAACCCAGATTTTGGATGATACTGTCAGAATTGATAACAACGACTTTTTCTACTTCTGAATTTAAACTATCACCCTTCTTTGAAATCTGGTACTGAAATCCATTTCTGTTTTTGCCGGCTTTTACAATCATTTCAATCTGTTTTGCCGAAGGTCTTTTCGGAGCTACCATCCGCCCTGGCGCTCTGTTTAAAACATTTGGAGGAACAGGAGGAATTGGTGCAATTCCGCGGAAATGCATAGAATCGCCAAAAGCAAAATGATTGATCATCCGGAAGTCCTGCATGGTTTCGAGCCGGTTGGTGGTAGTGGTCAGGGCTTCGTTCACGCCGCGGTCGAACAGTTCATTTTTGACACGGATGGCATTGTTCATCCAAACCAATTGTATAATGATGATTCCGACAATCGAAATACCCATCAGTGCGATCAATCCGGTGATAATTTTTTTGTTCATAGCCCAAAGATAATCATTAAATACAGCGTTCTCTGGACTTTAACTTTTTGTTAACGGATTTTAACCTGCCATTAACTGATTGTTTGACAGAAGCAAACGTATCTTTGTTTCAGAAATTATTTCACTAAAATTATACAACCATGAAAAACACATTTGCATTATTGGGAATGGGATTGGCAACATTTTTACTTTCATCGCCGGTGATCGCTCAAAACACGAAGGAAACAAAAGAAACCCGGCACATTAAAATGACGAAAATTGAAAATGGCAAAAAGATGGAACTCGATACTGTTCTAACCGGTAACGATGTTTTTATCTGGAACGGCGATACGATCGGACCAGCAAAACACATCAAAAAATTCAGCCCGTCGGGATTCGATAAAATGCACAACATTGATGTGAAAGTTGATCGAAGAGATGGGAAAGAAATGATCTTCACAGATGAAGAAAACATGAAACATTTTCCGCCGATGCCTCCAATGCCTCCGATGCCCCATATTAAAATGATGAGAGGGGGAAATTCAGGTCGGGTCATAGATTTGAATGATCCGAATATCATATCTTTCAAGAAAAAGAATTTAAGCGGCAACCGCGAAAAGATCGAAATCATTCGGGAAAAATCGCAAGAACCTGAAAATTTGACTTTTGATTTTGAAGTCGATGATGAACCCATGGCTCCGGAAGCGCCTGAATCAATCAGGGAATTTGACGACAACAACCGGAAAATGAGGATTACAGAGAAGAAAATCGAATTGAATGATAAAAAGGAAAAAGAAATTAAGGTTGAAGTTGTGGCTGAGGAGAATAAATAATGTTTTGAGCCGTTATTTGGTTGTTCAAGTTAGAATTACCACTTGAAACATGAGTACAATTAAACAGCAAACAGATGAAGCCGGGATTAGCCATCCCGGCTTTTTTTATGTTCGCATTTTGTGTATAAGCGTAGTTTTGACACCTTTACAACATTCAATTGCGGAACTTGTTTTGAACCAATATGATCGACAACGCATCTAAATCCGATTAATTATTTCTAAATTTGGCATCCACTAAACCTGTTTAAAAATGTATTCTGTTGAAAATAAAGAAGACGAACGTTTAATCTGGTCCAGATTCCTGAAAGGCGACAATCAGGTTCTGAGTCTCATTTATTTGCAGCACTCCAATGCATTGTTCGATTACGGATGTAGGTTCGCAGTTGACAAGCACATGGTAAAAGATTGTATTCAGGAAGTATTTTGTTCGCTAATACGAACCAGAAGCAATTTGGGCGAAACCGACAATATCAGGCTTTATTTACTGAAATCGCTGAAGCGGAAAATCATCAGGGAACTTAAAAATGTCAATAGTCAATCCAGTTTAATTACCGAACAGGATTTTCCATTTGACCTGAGATGGTCTGAAAACATGGATGATCAGTTGTACGATTTGGATGAAGAAAAAAAGCATCTGCTCTCGGAAGCTATGCAATCACTGACCGAACGACAGAAAGAAGCCATTTACCTCCGGTTCAACCGCGGCCTCGAATACGAAGAAATATCTTTTTTGCTCAACCTGAATTATCAATCTTCACGTGCACTAATTCACCGCGCAATCGAAAAACTTCGCGAAATCATTCAGGTTCCCAACAAAAAAATCAATCATGTTTTGTTCTGTATCCTTCATCAATAAAGGAAACCTGTTTTTGAACATTAAAAAAAGTTAAAAAATCGCATCAACAAAAATAAAGTCCGTGTCTTTTCCGTGTAGAAATTACAAATCATGGAGAAGTACAGGGATTATACGGCGGTTGATTTTTTGAACGACGAAAGCTTTCTGACTTGGTTGAACAATCCAACTCAGAAGGAGAACGATTTTTGGAATGGGTTTCTGAAAGAGCATCCATATAAAAAAGCTGAGATCAGAGAGGCTACGCTTGTTTTCAACTTATTTCATTCAAGAGAAGAAAAACTTGGATTGAACGAGACCTACGAAGTTTGGAACCGTATTCAACGGGAAGCAAAAGTTTCGAAACGCACTGTTTTACTCAAGTTTATAAAGTACGCCGCAATATTCCTTTTGGTATTTCTATCGGGCGGCATCAGCTATTATTTTATCCAGCATACAGAAAAACCTATTCATTTTGAATTGGCTGAAACCACGCAAACAGGCAGCAACGAGGCCCGGATCATTTTGTCCGACGGCTCGGAGGTATCGCTTGAAAAGCAGATTTCAGAAATTTCGTACAGTAGAAACGGTCAGCAGCTGATCGTCAACAACGACACAATCAATCAACATTCAGGAAACCAAAAAGAGCAAATCAATAAAGTGATCATCCCGTATGGCAAAAAGTCGATGATCATGCTTTCAGATGGCACAAAAGTGTGGCTAAATGCCGGAAGCCAGCTAATTTACCCTTCAGTATTCATTAATAAAACCCGGCAGGTGATGCTTATCGGAGAAGCCTATTTTGATGTGGCTAAAAATCCGGAGAAACCATTTATTGTTCGTGCCTCGGATATTCAGATTCAGGTTTTGGGAACCAGGTTTGATATTTCGGCTTATCCTGAAGATAAAATGATCCAAACAGTGCTGGAAGAAGGAAAAGTAACGCTGAAATATTCAGGAAAAGGAATTCTTGACAAGGAATATTCGGTTGATATGGTTCCGAACCAGAAGATTGAATTCAACAGATCGACCGGAGAATCCAAGAGTCAGATGGTTGATGTAAGCAAATATATTTCGTGGAAAGAAGGAATGCTTGAGTTTGAGAAAGCAGATTTAATAAGAGCAATAAAGCAAGTGGAACGATATTACGATGTAAAAATACGGTTGGCTGATCCGATGATTGGTTTGTATAAACTTTCGGGCAAGCTCGATTTAAAAGATGAGCCGGAAGAAGTGCTGAATGTGATAAAACTGACGGTGCCGATTGATTGGCAGAAAAAGAGCAACGGCGATTTTGTGATTATTGGTAAATAAACGACAATAAAGAACAAAAATAAAAAGACCCGGAAAATGTGGCTGCATTCCCCGGATCACAATAAAAAGTGTATTTGATTAAGTGTGTTAAACCAAACATTTCAAAAGTATGAAAAAAAAGTTCTATGTACGAACTTTCCATGAGATTGGGAAGTTCAAAAAACTGTACCTTATTATGAGGCTATCTTTTATCATGTTGCTTGTCAGTTCCTTATCGGTAATTGGCAACTCGTATTCGCAGTCAACAAAATTTTCTTTTCAGTTGTCGAATGCAACTGTAAAAGATGTATTTCAGGAAATTGAGCGTAACAGTGAGTTCATCATCGTTTATTCCGACGATATGATAGATGTTACCCGTGAAGTTTCGCTGAAAGTTGCAGATGCCACCGTTGAAAAAGTTCTGGACCAGATCCTGAAAGTGACCAACAACGGTTATGAAATAAAAGAACGGCAAATTGTTATCACAAAGCTGAAAAACCTGGCTTTGAACGAAATGACGGCTCAGAACGAGCGTGTGCTAAAAGGCGTCGTGAAAACAGCTGATGGCGGTACACTTCCCGGTGCAACTGTTATCGAAAAAGGCACCAGCAATGGCACTATTACCGACTTCGACGGTAATTTTACCTTGAACGTGAGCAAAGCAAATGCTGTAATTGTGTTCTCGTTTGTTGGGATGAGCACCATAGAAATTGATTACACCGGCCAGCCAACTATGAATGTTACAATGCGCGAAGATGCCATTGGACTGGAAGAAGTTGTTGCCATTGGTTACGGTACACAAACCAAACGCGAAATTTCGGGTTCGGTAACCAATATCTCCGAAAAGAATTTCAACAAAGGAGTAACCCGCACTGGCGTTGATTTACTAAAAGGTAAAGTTGCCGGTTTGACCATTACAAGTGGTAGCGGCGATGTAACCAGAGATCAGACTATTCGTCTGCGCGGAACTTCATCGTTAAATGCCAGCAGCCAGCCCTTCATCGTAGTTGATGGTGTTCCCGGAATGAGTCTCAACTCCGTGGCTCCCCAAGACATCGAATCAATAAGCGTACTGAAAGATGCTTCTGCAGCTGCAATTTACGGATCGCGGTCGGCCAGCGGTGTAATCCTTATCACTACAAAAAAAGGCAGGAAAGATCAAGCAGTCACTGAATATGACGGTTATGTTGCGGTTGATAACGTAACCAATGTTCCTGAACTTTTAAATGCGCAGGAATGGCGTGATTATGCTACAAAAAACAGTATCAATACTGCTGGTCTGGACAAGGGTGGAGACACCGATTGGTTTGACGAAATTATGCGTACCGGGATTACCCAAAATCATAGTCTGTCATTGTCAGGTAGTACAAAATCAAGCAATTACAGGGCTTCAATTTCATATTTGAACCAGGAAGGTGTAGTTAAAGACAATGTTATGGAACGCTACAACGCCCGCATGAGCTTTAACCAGAAAGCGCTGAACGACAAATTGGATTTGACATTTACCGGTGTGATGACACAACGGAATTACAGTCCAACTGATACACGCAATTTTGTATTGGCTTACAACATGATTCCTGTTTATCCGGTAAAAAACGATGATGGTACATGGTACGACAATCAGGAATACGATCAGGGAAATCCGGTTCGCAACATTGAATACAACAAGCAGGAAAACAAAAACAGTCTATATTTCGGAAATATTAAAGCCGATCTCGACATTTTTGAAGGTTTAAAAGCCAGCCTGAATGTATTGAAACAGCGTGAAACCAATGACTACAGCCAATATTACGATTCGCAAACCGAACGTGGCCGCAACGATATTGGTTATGCACAGCGAAATTCGTGGACATCAGACAAGAAATTGCTCGAAACAACCCTTAATTACAAGAAAGCAATTGAAAATCACAACATGAATTTCCTTGCTGGTTATTCTTATGAAGATAATTATTACCAGAATATGGGCGCTCAAAACCGCCAGTTTGTAACCGACCTGTTTGGAGCAAATAATTTAAGCGCCGGTGAAAACCTTCGTTCAGGCGATGTTTGGTCAGGCAAAAATATGAGCAAGCTTATTTCTTTTTTCGGAAGGGTAAATTACACATTGCTCGAAAAATATGTATTGACCGCTTCTATCAGGCGTGACGGTTCTTCAAAATTTGGTAAAAACCATCAGTGGGGTACATTCCCGTCTGTTTCTGTAGCATGGCACATGAAAGAAGAATCTTTTCTTCAGAATTTAGATGCACTTGACGATCTGAAATTCAGGGTTGGTTATGGTATTTCGGGTAACCAGGATGGACTCGATCCATATTTGTCACTTCCGCTGTATGGAAAAGCCGGTCAGTATTACGACAACGGAAAATGGTACAGTGCATACGAATTCAACCAGAACGAAAATCCTGATCTTCGCTGGGAACAAACTTCAATGTTTAATGTTGGATTCGACTATAGTTTCTTAAACGGACGGATCAATGGTAGCGTAGATTATTACAACAAGGATACCGACGATTTGCTCTACACTTATTCCGTACCACAACCACCATATTTAAAAGGTACAATGATGGCCAACGTAGGCTCGATGAATAATAAAGGGATTGAGTTTATGGTAAGTGCCGACATTGTCCGGAAAGACGATTTCAGATGGAACACTTCCTTTAATATTGCCCATAATAAAAACGAAATTACCAGCTTGTCAAACGATCAGTTCACAACAAGTTCAATCAAAACCGGCGATGCATGGATCCGCGGTGGTTCAAATAACACGACTCACATTGTTGAAGAAGGCAAAGAACTTGGTACTTTCTACGGATGGCTTTGTACCGGCATTGACAGTGAAGGAAAATACATTATGGACGATATGATTGACGGGAAAGCCGGCCTGACCGACGAAGACCGTACCTATATCGGGTCTGCACAGCCAGACTTTACTTATGGACTTGCCAACGTGATTTCATATAAAAGCTGGGAATTGAATTTCTTTCTGCGTGGGGTTTACGGAAATGATGTATTGAACTTCTCGAAAATGTCTTATGCAACAACCCAGTGGTTACCAGGAGCAAATGTGCTGAAAGAAGCACTTACAATCGGGTTGAAGGAAAGTCCGAGATACAATAGTTACTACATCGAAGATGGTTCGTTCCTGAGATTGGACAATGCCAGTGTTGCCTATAATTTTGATACCAAAGGCAAATATGGCATTCACAAATTGAGGGTTTATGTTACCGGACAAAACTTGTTTGTAATTACAAAATACACAGGTTTAGATCCGGAAATCGAAATGTCGGGTCTCGATCCGGGCGTAGAAGGTCGCGAGTATTATCCAAAATCGAGAACTTTCTCAGTAGGCATAAACCTAAGTTTCTAACATCTTAAAATTAATACAACATGAAAAAAATTAAAATATTCATTTTCATAGCTGTCGCCATAGCAACGCTTGGGTTTCCGGGTTGCACAAACCTCGATGAAGAGGTTTTCGACAAGCTCCCGGTTGACCAATTTGGAAAAAACACAAAAGAGGTCAACTCATTGATCGCTCCAATATACAGAACTTTAAAAAATGTCTTCCCAGGCAATTATTTCCTGCTCAGCGAATGTTCTTCTGATATGGCAATCACTCCAACCCGTAAAGGTGGTGACTGGTGGGATGGTGGACAATTCAAGGAATTGCGCTTTCACACCTGGACACCTTCTACCAGCCTGGTTGTTGACTCATACAATTCCGCAGTTTCTGCTATTACACAATGCAACAAGATTTATGCAATGATCAACGAAAATCCGGCAATTGAAAATAAAGAGCAGATTATTGCAGAAATCAGGGGAGTCCGTGCATTTTGGTATTACATGTTGCTCGATTATTACGGAAACGTACCCGTTGTGACTGACTTTAACGATAAAGAATTACCAAAAACCAGTTCAAGAACAGAAGTTTACACGTTTGTTCTTGCCGAACTGAATGCAATTAAAGATATTGTTAGAGCTGATGTTTCTGCTTCAAGCTATGGAAAAATCACCAAAGGAGTAGTTTATACCATGCTGGCAAAAATGTATCTGAATGCAATGGTCTGGAATCCTGCCGGAGGCGCTAAATGGCAGGAATGTGTTGACGCCGCCAATGAAGTAATCAAACTTCCTTATCTTATTGAGCCAAGCTTCAAACAGAGTTTTATCGTTAAAAACCAAAACTCTCAGGAAATTATATTCCCGATCGTATTCAGTACCAGTGATGGTGGCAATCATCTTGCACAACGCACGCTACACTACCTGGCTGCACCTTCGTTGGGTCTGAAAATTGGAACCTGGAATGGAATTTGTGCCATGCCAGACTTCGTAAAAGCTTATGATCCTGACGACAAACGCGTTGGATGGTCGTTCCTCACAGGTGAAATGAAAGATCCGGCTACGGGACTAACTTATGTAACTGCACATGGCCGTCCACTTATTCATACTGTTGATGTTACCATGAAATATGGTTTCGACGCCGATGGTTGGGGCCAAACCGAACAGGAAGACGGCGCACGCTGCTGGAAATGGGAATTTGAAAGTGGACAGAATGGTGATGCCGAAAATGATATGGCGATCTTCAGGCTTGCTGATGTTTACCTGATGAAAGCAGAGGCATTGGTTCGCGCAGGTGGTGATATTGCAGAAGCAACCCGTTTGGTAAACGTTATCAGGAAAAGGGCTTTTGATGATCCTTCGAAACTTAAAACTACAGTGACTCTTGACGATGTTTACAAGGAAAGAAGATACGAACTTGCATGGGAAATTAGTTCGCGTCAGGATATGATTCGTTTTGGAACTTTCCTTAACGCAATTCCAGATTGGAAAAGTGTTACACCTTCAAAATGTCTCATTTTTCCAATCCCGCGTAGAGCAATGGATGCCAATCCTAACTTAACCCAAAATCCTGGATATTAATCCAGCGGTTTATTGCGAATAATCCAAGCGGCTTTCCAGAGGGGAAGCCGCTTTTTTTTCGGGATGATCACAATTTGTTTTTAAGTGTATATTATACCATTATATTTGTATTTCAATATTAACCGAATTAGCCGACTAGATATGAAACTAAAACTCTCCTTTTTCCTGATGTGCCTGATTTTTGCCGGAGTAACCGGAGTAAAAGCACAATCAAAAACATTGGTTGTAAATGCCAAAACATCAATTGCCCCGATTCAGCCAAACATGTGGGGACTGTTTTTCGAAGACATTAATTTTGCCGCCGATGGTGGTATTTATGCCGAACTGGTAAAAAACCGATCGTTCGAATTCTATAAACCGCTAATGGGATGGAAGAAATTTGGCGAAGAATACGTCGGTCAGTTCCAGATCATCAATAGTCAAAATGAAAATAATCCACGCTTTCTGAGGCTTGAATCACTTCAGGGAAAAGAACTTGGTTTGGTTAACGAAGGTTTCCGCGGAATGGGTGTAAAGGCTGGTGAGAATTACCTGTTTTCGGTATTTGCACGCCAAAGCGAAGGCGTTTCAACCCTTAAAGTTGAACTACTTGATTCAACAGGTGTGGTGATCGGCAAAACAGAGGTGAAAAACTTTTCGGGAGAATTGAAAAAATACGAGGAGAAACTTACCTGTTCGGCCAGCGATGCAAAAGCCAGCCTGCGGGTAACACTTTCAGGAAAAGGCGTGCTCGAAATCGACATGGTTTCGCTGTTTCCTGAAAATACCTGGAATAAGCGCAAGAATGGATTGCGTGCCGATATGGTACAAAAACTGGCCGACTTGAAACCCGGCTTTCTGCGATTTCCTGGCGGTTGTATTGTTGAAGGACATGAGCTCGAAACCCGCTACCAGTGGAAGAAAACTGTAGGCAATGTTGAAGATCGCCAGATGATTGTCAATCGCTGGAATACCGAATTTGCACACCGGAATGCCCCCGATTATTTTCAGTCGTACGGACTTGGATTTTACGAATACTTTTTGCTTTCGGAAGACATCGGTGCCGAGCCGCTGCCAATTCTGAACTGCGGAATGGCCTGTCAGTTTAACTCCTGCGAATTGGTTCCGCTGGATGCACTCGATCCATATATTCAGGATGTACTTGACTTGATAGAATTTGCTAACGGAGCAACCACCACCAAATGGGGGAAACTTCGTGCCGATATGGGACATCCGGCACCATTCAATATGAAAATGGTAGGCGTTGGAAACGAACAATGGGGAACTCAATATGTCGATCGGTTAAAAATATTCCTGAAAGTTTTGCACGAAAAACATCCTGAAATCATTTTTGTGGGAGGATCAGGTCCTTCGCCTGACGGAAAGGATTTTGATTACCTGTGGACAGAGATGCGCAATCTGGATGTAAAACTGGTGGACGAACATTATTACCGCAGTCCGGATTGGTTTTTGCAAAATGCTGCACGTTACGATTCGTACGACCGCAAAGGGCCGAAAGTATTTGCAGGTGAATACGCTGCCCACGATAAGGAGGGGAAAGATGCCGAGTCGCGCAATACATGGAAAAGCGCACTTGCCGAAGCTGCATTTATGACCGGACTGGAACGCAATGCAGATGTGGTGCATCTTGCATCATACGCGCCGCTTTTCGGAAATGTGAATGCATGGCAGTGGCGCCCCGATTTGATTTGGTTTGATAACGAAAACGTGGTGGCAACTCCCAATTATTACGTGCAGAAGATGTTTTCGACCAATGCAGGAACCGATGTCGTTTCGGCTTTGGTTGACGGGAAAGCTTTGACAGGTCAGGATAGTTTGTATGCAAGCGCAACCATCGACTCAAAAACTTCGGAGCTTGTTGTAAAATTGGTGAATGTCGCCAGGAAACCTGCAAGCCTGAATCTGTCTTTGGAAGGGCGTAAAATATCGGCCAGTGAAATCAATCTTCAGGTATTGACAAATGAAGATTTGACTGCTTACAACCGAGTCGGAAAACCTGAAACGGTCGCTCCGGTTGAACGAAAGCTGAAAATTTCAGGAAAGAAAATGGTTTTTAATCTGGATGCTAATTCGTTGACTGTTACAAGGATTCCGCTGAAGAAATAGGCATATATAAATGAATACAGGAAATTGATTCTCAAATTGTTTTGTACCCATGACCTTTTTACCTCAAAATTAAGTTACAATTTGTAAGTTACAATTTGCAACTTATAAATTGCGACGACTTAAACAATTGTTTTCAATTGCTTTCAACTGTTTTTTTTTACTTTTACCAGCAATTGCCATACAATTCGAAAACCAACTAATAAAATTTATTCATGACAAAACACAATGAAGCTTCACGCAGGTTGTTTCTGAAACAGGCTGCTGCCTTATCATCCATGATGGTATTTCCTACCATTCTAACCAAAGCCATGTCGGGCGTTACTGCCCCAACTGCCGGGTTAGCCGCTGCAAATGAACGTGTAAACCTTGCCTGCATCGGCATCGGTAATCAGGGTGGATCGGATATTAATTCAATGTACAATACCGGATTGTGTAACATCGTAGCCCTTTGCGATACCGACATGGGCGCGCCGCATACATTGAAAGCACTCGAGAAATTTCCTGATGTGCCACGCTTTCAGGATTTCAGGAAAATGTTTGATAAAATGGCCAGTCAGATTGATGCCGTTTTGGTAGGCGTTCCCGATCATTCACACTTCCCGATTACCATGCTGGCCATGAGTTTGGGCAAACCTGTTTATGTTGAAAAACCAATGGGTCGCACTTTCAACGAAGTTGAACTGATGATTAAAGGCGCCCAAAAATACAAGGTGGTTACCCAAATGGGAAATCAGGGCCATTCGGAAGGTAATTACTTTCAGTTTAAAGCATGGACCGAAGCCGGAATTATTAAAGATGTGACTGCGATTACCGCCCATATGAATTCGGCCCGTCGCTGGCACGGATGGGATACAAAAATGACCAAATTTCCAAATGCAGAACCAATTCCGGAAACACTGGACTGGGATACCTGGCTGATGGCCGTTAAAGAGCACGACTACAACAAAGACTTTATCAACGGACAATGGCGCTGCTGGTACGATTTCGGCATGGGCGCATTGGGCGACTGGGGCGCTCACATTATCGATACTGCCCATGAATTCCTGAATCTGGGATTGCCTTACGAAGTTGATCCGGTGAAACTCGAAGGTCACAATCCATTCTTTTTCCCGATGTCGTCAACGCTGTCGTTTAAATTTCCGAAACGTGGCAACATGCCGCCGCTTGAAATTATGTGGCACGATGGTGTAAACAATATTCCGCAGGTTCCCGAAGGATTTGGTACTTCTGAACTTGATCCGAATATTCCGCCAACAAGCGTTGGTAAAATACAACCTGCCAAATTGAATCCCGGCAAGGAAATTTACAGCAAAGACCTGATTTTCAAAGGCGGATCACATGGTTCCACCCTATCTATCATTCCTGCTGAAAAGGCCAAAGAAATGGAATCGAAATTACCTGAAGTTCCCGTGAGTCCTTCGAACCATTATGCGAACTTCCTGAACGCAGTAAAAGGCGAAGAGAAAACCCGTTCACCGTTTGAAATCGCAGGTCCTTTGAGTCAGGTTTTCAACCTGGGCGTTTTGGCCCAGCAACTGAATACCAAAATTGTTTTCGACCGCGAAACCAAACAGATTACCAACAATAAGCTGGCAAATCAGATGTTGGTTGGAGCTCCGCCACGCAAAGGCTGGGAGCAGTATTATAAAATGTAATTTGGGTTGTTAAACCATAAAAAAGTCCGGAGCATGACGCTTCGGACTTTTTTTATGAATTTTATTCCACCAAACCTGCTTTTCGAAATTCATCCTTTAAAGCCGGTAAGTTTGGTTTTTCTTTATTCTTTGCCCGAACTCTCCCTCGGGTTGCTTATAAGTTGCATTTTTCCTGAACTTTCAATCGCTTTCATGGCGATATCTTTTACGCTGATTTCAGCGGTCGTAGCTTTTTTCGAAGCTTCGTTCACCAAAGCTTCCATGTCTTTAATTTTGCTTTTCAGTGTTTCGATGGTCTGTTCTTTGAGTTTAAGCTCGCCTTCAGTCTGTTTTGCGTTAAGTTCTTTTTCGAACCTGAATTCGGATTGAAGCTTTTCAGTAGCCAATTTGACAGCCGTAGCAACAGCCTTCTCAATTTCAGCAGGGAAAGCTGCATTTTTTGTTCTCAATTCTTTAAGCTCATTTTCGGCAGCAACGACCTGGGCTTCGCGTTGGGCAATTTCCAGGTCAAATATTTTTTTCTTTTCGGCCAATTCTTTTTCCTGACTGGCTTTTTTTTCTTCGTAAAGGTCGTTGTCCTTTTTTCTTGTTAGTTTAAGCGCATAAGCATATTCCTCCTCTTCGCGTTTCCGTTCTTTTTCGGTTTTTTCTTTCAGTTCCTTTTGTTGATCTGTCCATTTTAACTGTTCAATTTTCCATATTTCTTTTTGGGCTTTCAGCGAAGTCTCGAATGCATCATTTTCATTCCTGATTTTTTCTTCAGAATTTAGCTTGTCTGCTTTCATTTTTTCTTCGAATGCAGTGCGCTTTTCTGTCATTTCAATTTCAAATTGCACTTTCCGCTCTTTTTGAGCCTGAAGCATGGCTGCCAGCGAATCAGCATTTGCGGTAACCTGGTACAATTCTTCCAGATTTTGTTTTTCAAGCCGCATGGCCATCTGGATGTCTTCCAGTTTTTTATATTCTGAGCTCAATTGCTCGCTCAGCTTATCCAGTTCTTTGGCAACATTTAATTTGAGTGTGGTAATGCCCGTTACAATTCCTTCGTTGGTATTGTCCGAAGCCTTTTTGATGACTTCCTGTTGCCGTTTTTCTTCCTGCACCTGTTTAGGCTCTGAAGTTTTTTGAGCCTGAAGTTTTTTCAAAGCATCCTCGTATGCTGAGAGGATTTCATTTTTGGTGTTTTTCAAACTCATTTCGGGTTCCATATTGTTGCTGTTTTAGATTGTTTAGAAAATTTTGAGTTCAATACTTTATCTGTTATTCTGAATGAAAAGACCGAATGGAATCAGGAATTCCGGAAGCGCTAAATCACCTCAATCCCCTTGTTTGCAAGCAATTCGAGGCTTAATTCCCGAAGTTTGTATTTCTGTATTTTCCCGCTGGCGGTCATCGGAAATTCATCAACAAAGAAAATATACTGCGGAATTTTATACCGCGCAATTTTACCCCGGCAGAATTCCTGAACGGCTTCTTCTGTCAATTCCTGACCTGTCTTAAGTTTGATAAACGCGCCGACCTGTTCGCCGTATTTTTTGCTCGGAACGCCCACTACTTCAACGGCTTCCACTTCAGGCATGTTGTATATAAAGTTCTCTATTTCCCGCGGATAGATATTTTCTCCGCCACGGATAATCATGTCTTTTATGCGACCGGTGATGCGGTAGAATCCATCGGTTGTCTTTACTGCAATATCGCCCGAATGCAGCCAGCCATCTTTGTCGATTACTTTGGCCGTTGCCTCCGGATTTTTGTAATAGCCTTTCATCAGGTTGTAACCACGGCAGCAGATTTCGCCCTGCTCTCCCACCGGACACTCCACTCCCGTTTCAGGATTTACTATTTTAACTTCCACATTGGGGAATTCAAAACCTACCGTGGTTGCCCGAACTTCAGGAGAATTATGGGTTCTGGTGGCAGTCATTCCGGGCGAAGTTTCGGTTAATCCATACACGATGATAACGTCCTTCATATTCATTTTTTGCATCACCTGGTTCATGGTTTCGATGGGGCAGAGTGAGCCAGCCATGATTCCGGTACGCAGCGAACTCAGATCGAACATGCTGAACATCGGGTGGTTCAATTCAGCAATAAACATGGTTGGTACTCCATGCAAAGCGGTACATTTTTCCTTTTCTACGGAAGCCAATACCATCAGCGGATCGAAATTTTCAACCATTACCATTGTCGCACCATGGGTAATAACCGCACAAAGTGCCAGTACGCAGCCGAAACAATGGAAGAGTGGCACACAAACCAATAATCGTTCCTTGTGGGTGAATTTCATACATTCGCCAGCGGCAAATCCGTTGTTTAAAATGTTGTGGTGAGTCAGCATCACACCTTTGGGGAAGCCGGTCGTTCCTGAAGTATATTGCATACCCACAACGTCATGGCAGGTAATGTTTTCTTTGATCTGCTCCAGCTCGAAATCGTCGATATGGCTCCCGAGCAGCATGAGTTCCGCAGTGTTGTACATTCCTCGGTGCTTTTGAGGCCCGATGAAAATTACATTTTTAAGTTCGGGTAATTTTTCACTTTTCAGGTTGCCACGCTGACTGTTTTTTAATTCAGGAACAAGGTCGAAAATCATGTTCACATAATCGCTGTCGCGGAATCCGTCCACAAGACAAAGGGTGTGAATGTCGGCATCCTTGAGCAGGTACTCCAACTCGGTAGATTTATAGCTGGTATTGATGGTGACCAGTATTGCGCCGATCTTGGCTGTGGCAAACATAAAGGTGAGCCAGTCGGGTACATTGTTTGCCCAGATTCCCACTTTATCGTCAGGCCCTACCCCAATGTAAAGCAATCCTTTGGCAAGCTGGTCAACCCTTTCGTTAAACTGTGAATAAGTAAAACGTAAATTCCGGTCAGTATAAACGATGAATTCCCTGTCGGGAGCTTCAATGGCATATTTTTCAAGTAATTCGCCCAGCGTATAATCAAGTAGTTGCATGAAATCAGGTTTTCAGGAATGAAACTTAAAATGGAGCGTAAACGACGGCCAGAATTCTGGCGGACTGGTTGTTTCCGGCATGTACATTGTGCAGCACAATTGAATCCAGATAAATGCTGTCGCCTTTGTCCAGTTTATAAATTTCTTTTCCGTAGTTGATTTCAACCGAACCTTCAAGCACATAAATAAATTCTTCACCCTCGTGCGACGATAGCATATAGTCTGATTGAAGACTAGGCTCAATGTCAATAATAAATGGTTCCATGTTTCTTCCGGCTTTGTCGAATGCCAGTGAGAAGAAATTCAGATGTTCACGTGATTCGCTTGCTTGCGAGGTAAACCGCACCCCTTTGTGGTATTCGCCTGAACGCACCACCACCGGTCCGTATGAATTACTGTCGTCGAGAAATGTACCAAGGCGGACACCCAACGCACGGGCAATTTTAATCAGGGGAGCCAACGACGGAATATTCCTTTCCTGTTCTATCATCTGCACCATTGCGATTTCCATTCCGCTCCGTTCGGCCAACTCTTCAAGGCTGACTTTTTTTATTTCGCGAATTTGTTTGATTTTTTCACCAACGGTTTTTTGAGCTGTCATATCAAAGGTCATTTTAGAGAGTGTTGCACAAATTTAGGTTAATTTTGGTCTCTCACAAATTGTTTTTTGTCGATGTATTCAACCCGTAACATGAGCAACATCAACACCGAGATGCATACGATAGCCCTTACAGAATAAATGGTCGCCAGCGTTCCTTTGCTCGATATCAACGACAGCAGCGGAGCCAGCAACATGCCTGTCCAAATCAGGAACGATTCACCGTTTTTTTTGGTTTTCCACAAACGGCTGAGTACCGGGAAATAGGCAATTACCAGAATTCCCTGTGTTAAAGCATGGGTTACAAAATGATTTTTGGTGATGAACCAGAAACCCACGATCAACAATACTGCAATGAGACAAGCTTTGTCGAACCGGCTGAAGCGCGTTGTATGGTCGCCGAAAATGTAAATGGCGATGGAAACAATGGCGGTCAATGCCAGATCGGTTGTATTCAGAATATTGTCGAATAAACTGAAATTATCTGATTCCATATAAGTTGTAAGACTGATAGCGACCGCAATGGTGAAAAATATCCACATCGCCAGTGCCGGTTTAATTTTTTGTTTGTAGGTTAGCCAGCAATACCAAATGGTTATGGCCAGATTAAGAAGCGAAACGCTGGCAATGGATATTTGTCGGATCAGGATTTCGTGCATAAGGATTAATTCAAGAGGTAAATTTTAGTTGCAAGTATATCACAATAATTTAAATAAATATTTGGTATTTTTGAAACAAATATAACAGCCATTGAGATGAATACAGATATCCAAATACGAAGCCAGATATTAAAAAGAATCCAAAAAATTCCTTCAAGCCGACTGAAGGAATTAGACGATTTTGTTTCAAAGCTTGAGCGGGTTGCAGGTAAAAAGGAAAGAATTCTATCATTTGCGGGAGTATGGAAAAATATGGATATCTCAATCATGAAGGATTTTACAGAAAACCTGATCTCCAATCGACAGAAAAACAGAAACAGAATTGATGAATAGAGCTTTAATCTAAAGATTGCCAATTTTTAAATATTCCCTTACTACTCTGAAAATACCTTGCTTTTCCTTATAAAGACGCATTAATATCATTCATTTTTGATGTTCGTATCGTACCTTTGATCTATACATTTTCAACTCCTTTACGATGAAACGAGCCATAAGAGATACTTTCACACAGACACATTATTATCCATGGCGAGTTCTCCCGATACATCGGGACAGGCTATGTGGCAATTAAAAAACAAATAATAAAAACATGAAATCATTTATAGACGAAGCCGAAATTGCCCGGATTTTAGAACAACATAAAAAGCCGGACCCTGCGAAAGTTCGTTATGTGCTCGACAAAGCCAAAGAAATGAAGGGGCTTGATTTGGAAGACGTGGCGGTGCTTTCAAACATCAGCGATCCGATGCAACTATTCGAACTTTTTGAGGAAGCAAATCACATCAAGGAAAAAATTTACGGGAAACGCCTTGTCATTTTTGCCCCACTCTACATTTCCAATCTTTGCGCAAACGAATGCAGCTATTGCGCTTTCAGGGCAAAAAATAAGGAAATCGTCCGCCGGTCGCTCACCCAGGACGAAATCAGGCGCGAAGCTGAAATACTTGTAAAACAAGGACACAAGCGGATTCTGCTGGTTGCCGGCGAATCATATCCCAAGCAAGGCTTTCAATATGTAATCGACTCGATCGCTTCGGTTTATCAGGCCAAAGTTGGGAATGGCGAAATCCGACGTGTAAATGTTAACATAGCCCCACTTGATGTTCCTGAATTTAAACTGCTACACAATGCAAAAATTGGAACCTTCCAGCTTTTTCAGGAAACATACCACCACGAAACATACCACAATGTGCACACCGGCGGTAAAAAGAAAGATTACGATTACCGCGTGACCGCTTTGCACCGTGCGATGGAAGCCGGAATTGACGACGTCGGGATCGGTGTCCTTTTCGGTTTGTACAATTTTCGTTTCGAACTGCTTGCCCTGATGCAGCACATCCGTGAACTCGAACGTGTATTTGGGGTTGGCCCGCACACCATCAGCGTTCCGCGACTTGAACCTGCTACCGGATCGGACATTGCCTCCCATCCGCCTTTTGCGGTGGCCGATCTCGATTTCCGCAAGATTGTTGCCATTCTGAGGCTGGCTGTTCCTTACACCGGAATCATCATGTCAACCCGTGAAACTGCCCAGATGCGTCGCGAAACGTTTGCACTTGGGGTATCACAAATTTCAGCCGGAAGCCGCACCAATCCGGGCGGATACACCGATTCGCTGCACGAGGACGACGGCAGCCAGTTTTGTTTGGGCGACCACCGCGACCTCGATGAAGTGATTCGCGATGTGGCAGAAATGGGTTACATCCCATCTTTCTGCACCGGTTGTTATCGGTTGGGCAGAACTGGTCAGGATTTTATGGATCGCGCCAAACCGGGCGACATCAAGAATCACTGTGGACCAAATGCCATTTCAACTTTTATGGAATACCTGATGGATTACGCTTCGTATGAAACCCGTCTGATTGGGGAAGACCTGATAGATGACATCATTGATTCGATGGATGGAATTGCCCGCGAACGTGCTGTAAATCTGCTCGAAAAGGTAAAAAAAGGCAAACACGATATGTATTGCTAAAATTCCTTATTTAGAATTATTCTAAATAATTGTTAACGTGCTTTGCAGTTAATTTAAATCTTCATAGCTTGCCGAAGAATTTAATATTAACAATTAAAATTAGTCAACATGAAAAAATTAGCAATGGTATTAGCAGTAGCTTTCACAATGGGATTGGCTACTTCAGCAGTAACTGCTTCAACAGTTAAAGATGATGCAAAAAAGAAAGAATGCTGCAGCAAAGAAAAAAAGGATTGCAGTGGAGAGAAAAAAGCTGAAAAACCAGCTGAAAAGAAATAATTCTCTTTGTAAGTTTAAGATAAACAAATTTGACCAGCCCTGCTGGTCATTTTTGTTTATAACATTTAGCCACTCGTGGTTTCCAGAATCTATTTCCCAATTCCATAAATATTCTGCTCCGCCGGGGCATAACAATCCTGATAGATTTATGTAATTTAATTCTAAATAATTGTTAACGACTGTTGAAGATCAATTGAAAGTGCATAAATTGCACCTGAATTTATAATTAACCAATAAAATAAATAAAACATGAAAAAATTAGCATTGATTTTAGCAGTTGTATTCACAATGGGTTTAACTGCCTCAACTGTAACTGCTGCACCTAAAGACAAAAAAGCAAAAACAGAACAGAAAACAGAAGAAAAGAAAGATTGTCCAAAATCAAAAGAATGTCCTGCTGCAACTAAAAAAGCTTGCTGCGGAGATAAAAAATAAACGTATCTCTTTATGAGTTTAGAATAACAAAAATGACCGGAATTACCGGTCATTTTTGTTATATCTGTTAGGTAGAGACAAGGCAATGCCTTGTCTCTACCCAATGCCTTGTCTCTACCTGTTAATATCCGTCGTTGGACCATTCCATTTGCGGAAATCCCACGGAATATTGTAATAAACCGAATACGTAAAATCGAGATTGAATCCTTTGTCTGCCTTTCCGAAACCGGGAATAAAGTAAACCGGTGGTAACCCAAGATCTTTGACATTGAGCTTTACTTTTCCGCGAATGGACCAGCCCATGTAGAAATTGTTGAATACTTCTCCTTTAATCCCAATCAGCACCTCGGCCCAGTGCCCGAAATAGCTCTGATTTCCGAAACTCCCGGTCTCTGTTCCCCAATAGGAATCAATCATGTACTGATCGACCTGTTGTCTCGAAAATGCAAAAGCGTACCTCATTCCAACATAGAAAATATCTTTGTCATCTTTGTTTTCAGCCTGAAGGAAATTGTAGTCGAACCCAATGCGCGAATAATTTCCGTTGCTTTTGTAATCAACATGGCTGGTTTTGATGCTCATGTCATCGTAACCGGTTTCGAATACCCCAAACCAATTGGGCATCAATTCCATGTCGGCTGAGAATTCTGTGCCATAGCGGCTTCCCTTTGTCCACAAATCCATAAACGGGCGCGTTACATCAAATCCCACACGGATTCCCCGCATGTGGATGTAATTGTCAGTCCGTTTCGGTTTTAATTTTTTCTCCGGTTCTGCCTGCCCGTAGCTAATTGCCGCCAGCAGGAAGAGGATGAATGTAAAGCTTAATATTTTCATTCCATTTTGTGGTTACCAGGCTATCAATAATTTCGACGGAATCAATCCTGTTTTGTGTAAATCTGACCGACTGCAATGCATATTCATAATAGAACCCGGTTTCCATCGAATCATACTTCCGGGTTGTTTCGTGTACAAAAGTGATGACGTCCGATTTCGAATCGAGCCAAATAATAAATTGGGTCGTGTCTTTGATCGTCATGGGCAACAGGATTTCCGTCAAACTTGTTTCATTCACCCAAAGGCTGTCGAGTCCGACTCCCAGCACCGTAATTACGGGGCTAACCGGCTTTTTGGTTTCCGAATGATAGAATGAAGCCTGAAGCAGCGATTGAGGCGGCGCCTCAAATACTTCCTTGCAAGCTGCAAAAACCATCAGGATAAATACAAGATACAATAATCGCTTCATTCGGTTTACTTTTTTATCTGTTTTTTACCGAAACAGTTGAATGTTGAGGCGATATCCTTTGCCGTCCCGATCCATCGGGACGGATAAAATGAAGATGAGGGAACAGGGCTTTAGCCCTAAAAGCTGTGGCTAAAGCCATTAGCATCACTCAACATTCTATCCGTCAGCTCAAGCTGACGGCAAAGGATATCCCAGGTAAACAATCGGTTATTCATTTTACTTTTTTTTGAAGCCGTAAATGTAGGCATATTCAACCTGAAACGGATAACGAGGGCATTTATTTGCTCTGTTGAGCAAGGAATACTTCTACCTGATCCTTGTAATTCCTCCCAATGGGAATTTTCTGAGCCCCAATCTCAACACATCCTGAGAGTACAGCATCGATGTATCGAATTGATACGATGTAACTACGGTGGATTCTGAGAAATTTATTGCGCGGCAATTTTTCATATATGCTGCTGATGCGTTCCTTCGTAGTGATTTTACCGGTTCTGGTATGGGCAATTACATAATCGCCCAAGCTTTCGATATAAGTAAGGTCTGCCGGATCAATCTTATAAATTTTCTTATCCGCTTTAAGGAAAATATACTCATGAAGATCCGGTAGTTCGCCGGAAGATGAAACAGTATTGTTTTCGCTTATCTGTTGATAAAACTTGCTGATGGCTTTTGCAAAACGCGCCAGTGAAAAAGGTTTCAGCAAATAATCGACGACTCCCAGCTCGAAGGCATCAACCGCAAAATCGCGAAAAGCAGTTGTAAAAATAATCAGCGGGGGATGCTGCAAACTCCTGATCAGTTCAAGTCCTGTAAGCTGGGGCATCTGAATGTCAAGAAAAATAAGATCGACCGGTTGGTCGGTTAAAAGCCTGATCGCATCAATGGCATTGGTACATTCGCCAACCACCCCGATATTTGAGAAATTCTGTAAATGGTTTCTAACTACACGAATCGCAATTGGTTCGTCGTCAACAATCAGGCATCGGTATTTCGTCATTGTTTAATTGTTGTATTTGGTTCAAGCAGAATCGATAAATCAACTATAAAGATCGTTTCTTCATTCGAAACCGACAAACTGTATTTTTCAGGATAAAGCATTTCAAGCCTTTTTTTGACATTTTTCAGCCCGATCCCTTTTGAATAATCTTCTTCCTTTTGCACTTCACCATTGTAGCTGTTTTCCAGAAAAAGATGAAGCCGCAAATCCTGAATGCCAATATTCATCCGGATATACGGTTGGCTGATTTGTTTGCTCACACCGTGTTTGAACGCATTTTCAACAAAGGGGAGAAGAAGCATCGGTGCAATTTGAAGATTGCCAGCTTCACCCGTAAAGTTTATTCCGATCTGTAGCCGTTCTCCATATCTTAGTTGTTCAATTTCAATATAATTCTGCAGGTGTTTCAGCTCGTTTTGCAGATCAACTTTTGGCTGGTTGCATTTATAGAGCATATAATCCAGCAAGTCAGAAATCCGTAACACAAGATCGGGGGCAAGTTCCGATTTTTCCAGGGCCAATCCATACAAGTTATTCAGCGTGTTGAAAAGAAAATGGGGATGAATCTGTGCCTTTAGCAAATTAAGTTCAGCTTCCTTCAGTTTAAGCTCAGTTTCAAGTTTTTTCTGTTCCAGGTCGGTGCTTTTTTGCTGCATTAAAAAAGCACGTTTAACTTGTTTGATAGCCACTGCAATGAGATTGACAAAATATAACCCAACTATAAGCGAAAGACTGTCAAAGGTAATTGGGGCGGTTGAGGCAACCTTGTAATCTGCAATTATTATAAAGATAAACAGACTGATCAATTCCGAAAGCCATCCGGTAATGATGATCAAATATACCAACAACAAAAAAAACAATGCCTTTCGTTCCTGAAGCAGGAATTTTGGAATCAGGTAATATATCAGGAGATAAGTCGAAGCAATAGCAATTGGGAAAAGGAAGGAAACAAAAATGATGGTCGTTTGATAGTCACGGCTGGTTCTTCCGTAGAAAACGACGAAAAAAAAGTACGCAGCAATCCAGAAAACCACGTGACTGATTATCCGTTCTGTTTTTCTGTTGAAGTCGATGTAGTTGAATAAAGTTTTCACCATCCGAAAAAAAAGATTGTTGAAAGTACACAATTGTTCCGGAGAAATAAAGTGCGATCGGTAGATTACCTTTTTTGCTATGGATACAACTGATTTTTGAAACTTTTCGCTTTTTTGCTGAAAGCCCGGTCAGTTATGTTGTCTGTCGATAAAATTTCAGAATGATAGCATGTACCTGTACGTTTGTTTCAATATTAATCTCTAAATTTATAAAATATGAAACTCTTTCAGCTTTTTTATGAGGGTGGCCCAGGATTCATGGTTGTCATTTCAATTTGTGGTTTACTAATGCTGCTTGCTTCCGGATATAAAATTTTCAGGATGCTCTCAAAAAAGGAATTCGACTTACTCCAGTTGAATTATATTCTTCTTTTTGGCAGCTTGTCGCTGGTAGTCGGAATTTTAGGGCAAGGACTCGGTCTTTTCCTGGCCATGGATTTTATTCAAAAGGTAGGGGACGTTGATCCCTCAGTAATCGCCGGAGGGTTCAAAGTGAGTATGATCCCTCCGATTTATGGGACGATCCTTTTTATACTTTCATTACTTTTATGGGGTATTTTGAAAGAAATTAATCTCCGGAGAATGAAAAACTGAAAAGGCAAATGGCTAACAGACAGATGAATCCCGACAGTTTTCAGCAAACTTGTCGGGATTTTTGGCGCTATAACGTTTTGTAGAAATATATTGTAATGTTTACGCACCCAAATAACATTGATCGCCTTTTCTTAAAACCTTATTTTAAATGGCAACCTCAGTAGAAAAACCATGTTCACAGTCCACAACCTTATTACCTTATTTCGGGTTGATTGTCTTCTGATCGGATTTAATAAGGTTTGACTATATTGGTTTTGTTCTTTCTCTTATATAACTACTTTTTTGAAGCCGAATTCTGTTTCGTCTGAAAAGTGGATTTTGCTATGAAAAAGGCTTTCGCGCGGACGGTTTTTTTATCGTCTTTTTGTCCGTCGGCTAAAGCCAGACGGCAAAGGATATCGCCACGAATAAGCTGTTTCCCTGCATTCTACACCATGTATTTTAGTAAATCGATACTTGTAATAAATATTAGCTATAAATATCTCTTTCATTTGCGGCACTGTGTTCAGCATTGTTGCCATTCCCGAAATTTGAATATCTTTGCGCAAAATACGACTGGAAGAATTGATTAATAAGGTTTTTAGACATTTTAGGAATGAAGCACATACGTAATTTCTGCATTATTGCGCACATCGATCACGGAAAAAGTACACTGGCCGACAGGTTGCTCGAATTCACAAAAACAGTGGATGGGCGCGCCATGAAAGCACAGGTTCTCGATAGCATGGACCTCGAACAGGAACGTGGAATTACCATCAAGAGCCACGCAATTCAGATGCAGTACAACCTTAACGGACAGGAATATATCCTGAACCTGATTGATACTCCCGGACACGTTGACTTTTCGTACGAAGTTTCACGCTCCATCGCCGCTTGCGAAGGCGCTTTGCTCATCATCGACTCAACTCAGGGAATTCAGGCACAAACCATCTCAAATTTATACCTGGCCATCGAACACGATCTGGAAATCATCCCGATCCTGAATAAAATGGACCTCGACAATGCAATGCCCGAAATCGTCGAAGACCAGATTATTGGTCTGATAGGCTGCCGACGCACAGATATTATTCGTGCGAGCGGGAAAACCGGATTGGGTATTGAAGAAATTCTGGAACGCATTGTAAATGACATTCCTGAACCAAAAGGAGTTGAAGACGCCCCGCTTCAGGCTTTGATTTTCGACTCTGTTTTTAATCAGTTCCGTGGAGTGATCGCCTATTTGAAAGTAGAAAACGGGGTGATCAAAAAAGGCGATCAGGTTAAATTCGTAAATGCCTCAAAAGAATATGTCGTTGACGAAGTTGGCGCGCTAAAACTCGGGATGTTTGAACGCCCGGAGTTGAAAGCCGGTAGTGTTGGATACATTATCTGCGGAATAAAAACCGCCCGCGAAGTAAAAGTGGGCGATACGGTTACTCATTCGAAAGCCCCTTGCGACAAAGCCATTGCAGGTTTTGAGGAAGTGAAGCCGATGGTTTTTGCCGGTGTTTATCCCATCGACTCAGACGATTATGAAGACCTTCGTTCTGCCATGGAAAAACTGCAATTGAACGATGCTTCGCTCACCTACGAACCCGAATCGTCGGCTGCGTTGGGTTTTGGTTTCCGTTGCGGTTTCCTCGGACTGCTTCACATGGAAATCGTTCAGGAGCGCCTCGACCGCGAATACGATATGAACGTGATTACCACCGTTCCCAACGTGTTGTACCATGTGCACACCACCAAAGGCGAAACCATCAACGTTTACAATCCGTCGGGACTGCCTGCCACTACTACCATCGACGATATTGACGAGCCGTTTATCCGCGCAAACATTATTACTGCTTCCGATTTTATCGGGCCGATTATGACTTTGTGCCTCGAAAAACGTGGAATACTTATCAAACAGGAATACCTGACCACCGACCGCGTTGAACTGATGTTCGATCTTCCGCTGGGCGAAATTGTGTTCGACTTCTACGATAAACTGAAAAGTATTTCGAAAGGATATGCTTCGTTCGATTACCATGTTCTTGATTTCCGCCCTGCCAAACTGGTGCGTCTGGATATTCTCCTGAACGGTGAAATGGTGGATGCTTTATCGACTTTGATCCACGTTAGCAATGCTTACAGTTTTGGAAAACGCATGTGCGAAAAGCTGAAAGAACTGATTCCCCGCCAGCAGTTCGATATTGCCATTCAGGCTGCCATTGGCGCTAAAATTATTTCGAGGGAAACCGTTAAAGCTGTTCGGAAAGACGTGACTGCCAAATGTTACGGAGGCGATATTACCCGTAAACGCAAGTTGCTCGAAAAACAGAAAAAGGGCAAGAAACGCATGAAACAGGTTGGAAATGTGGAAGTTCCGCAAAATGCATTTTTAGCGGTACTGAAATTGGATTGAGGAATTACCGGCAGCGACAACTGGGTGCGGAGATTTTCAATCTCCGTTTTTTATTTAAGCGCGATTACAAATCGCGGCACCCAATTCGCAAGCATTTCAGGTGCAGAGCACCGTTGATATTTGTAGAGCTTTCCCAAAGTTTATTTTAAACTGAAAAAAACTTTGGGAAAGCTTTAACACATCTAACTATAAGGTAGATAAGGTTGGGGTCTGGTGGTTATTGCCAGATTACTAAGGTACCAATTAAAAAGTAAGGTTTTTTAAAATTTAATTCTTTGGGAATCCGTTCGAGAATAGTTGTTTTTCCTGAACCATTGGGACCAGCAAACAGCCGCAACCTTTTCGGGAGCATCTTATTTTAATTTGAACTTATTGGTTATCAGTTTTTTTTCGCATTTCAAACTGCCCAGTCTTATTTTTTTTCCACTCGGGTGTCTTTCAACCAGAATATTTCCCTCAGCATAAACAATAGAAAGGTTTGACTTTAGAGCTTTGGAAAAACCCTCAGAAGTGGCTTCACTTGCGATGTTTTTAAGTTTTCTAGGGCTTATTTTTTTAATCGGTTTTAAAATGCTCATCCTGATAGATATTGAAAAATCAAAATTACGAAAGCAATTGATATATCCCAATTTTTTATTTGCATCGTAAAGCTAATTTCGTTCCCGTAAACCGGGGAGTTTAACGAAAAATGAAGCTTTGAATAATTTTCCGGCAACAACAATCTCCGTTTTTTATTTAAATGCGATTACAAATCGCGGCACCCAATTCGCAACTTTTCAGGTGCAGAGCACCGTTGATATTTGTAGAGCTTTCCCAAAGTTTATTTTAAACTGAAAAAATCTTTGGGAAAGCTTTATTTCAATAACCCATCCCCTACTTTCCCCAGTCCAGCAACCGTTGTTCGCCTTCGAGGGTGCGGATTTCGGTAATTTCCTGCGAAACCTCCACCACGCCCCGGTAATTTCCCTGCCCGTCGCGAACGGCAAAATACTGAATCAGGATAAATTCGCCCTTCATCTGAATCCAGAAACTGGCCTTGTCCTTTTCGCCGTTTCGGAAAGCTTCCACAATTTGTTCCACCACGTGCACACTTTCGGGTGGATGGCAGTTTTTCACTTCGCGACCGATAATCGAATTGGTGCGGCGGAAGATCCGTTTTTCAGGAGTAGAGAAAAATTTCACCTTGTCAAATTCATCAACATAGGTGATGTCAACCGGCAAATGATTAAACAGGAGGACAATTTGTTCCGCAGATAAAAAACCGGTTTTTAGGTCGATTTCTCCTGAAGGCGTGATTTCGCCGGCCGAAGGTTCGTGCAGTTTTATTTCAGGATGAATAAACGGAAAGCCGATTTCGATGCACTGGTTCAGCAATACGCTGAGTTCTTTTTCAGGAATCAAATCGAGTGCCACCGGAAAGAGTATCCGTTCTTCGCGGAACCTGATGGCATACATATCGAAAAACACATCGCCCGCCAGCCGGTTGAATTGTTTCAGATCGAAACCGGGTTCGGCCAGCAAGCCAACAATCGTTTTGATGTTTTCGCGTATGTCGTCGTGCAGCGACCACATTACCTGCAAACAATTGTAATCGGGCAGATAGGTTTCAATCAGCGGAAACAAAACATTTTCCTTGATCTGATAGTGCAGGTCCATTTTCGACAAATCCGCAAATTTTTCCCTCAACCCGTTACGGAGCGCTTCGTTTTCAGGATTGCGGTTGATTTCCTTCATCAATGGGCGGATTGCTTTCAGGCGCAGGTCGAGCTGTTCGTTGTTTTCGATCAGGTAACCGGCCAGGCTATCTGCCGCCGGGGCAGTGTATGGAAATTCGCGAAGCGTTTTATTCAAAAGGTTCAGCGCCTTGTTGATACCTTTTTTCAGGTCGTTCATTGGCAGTTTCAGGTGGAGCAGCCAATCGACTACTGTAATCACATCGGCAGGAGTGGCGCGATCGATCACCTCCTGGTATTCGCTGACCATTGCAGCATTAATCTCACCGCGGACAGCTGCTTCGAAAAGGGCTGTCAGACGGGCGACCCGCTGTTGTTTTTGATTGGTAAATTCTGACATATGAGTTTAATTTAATTTTTTCAATTCCCTGCCTGCGGCTGGCAGGCGTCCGAAAGATAGTAAATGCTTTTGTTTGGCGCATTCCCGCGGACGGGTTTTAACTTTCATTTTTCCCAGGGCGTATGCTTTGTATAATCGTTAATGCCCATTCAGTGTAATTCAACGGGCTGAAGGCCCAATATATCCTGGCTCAATGGCAAAGCCTTGGGGTAAAAAAGCAACAATGCAAATGGCGCCCTGAAAGGGCAGCATAGGTTTTTATACTATTTGTTCAAAAGCCCCACCCCAGGGAGCAAAATGCTCCGATCATCGTTATTGGATATTGAATATTGGTCATTCATCATTGGATATTTTTTTATCTCTCCTCATCGCCCCCTCGCCCTCTCGCCTTGTCGCCTTGTCGCCTTTTTCTTTTTCTATTTTTTCCAATTAAATTAGAATCAAATTAGAATCAGATTGGTCCTTTTCACTTCGTTCTGAATGCTCCAAAGTTGCAGTAAAACCGACCAATTCCGCCTTATGTTGTACTTGTTTTCAGGCATACAAAATAAAATCTTATTTACAATCATTCTAAATAGACAGTTTCTCATGTGTCAGAATCCAACTATTTTCTAATTGATTCTTTTATATCGCTTAAAATGAGCATTTTAAAATTGTAAATTAAAGTATTTTCTATTGAATATTTTTCTATATTTGGTTATAGCATTGATTTTATTGCTCCTCTTAAAACTAACTAATGTATCTTTTATGCAAATAGAAAAAATACCTTCAACATTTTATATAACTTTAACGCGATTTGCACAATCTACATTATCGATTCAGTCAAAAAGGGGGGAATGAAAGTGCCGGAGAACCGGCCACCGGGGGGAATCTCAAACGGTAAAACACATATTTGAAACAAGGTTCGGCAGCATACTATTGCTTTGCACGAATAGCTAAAAGTGTGTCCGTGAGACGAGTTCCGGTTGACAAGGATTTAGTTTAATTGGATTTGCGATGAAGAAGTTGATAAGCAGGAGAATACTCAGTGTATTGCTTTTCTGTATTGTTTCAACATCCGTTTTCGGGAGTACCGAAACTGCTGTTAGAAATGATTCACTGCTTCTATTGTCTAAATCGGGCTTCGACAGTCTCAGCCAACATTGCTCCGAACTCAGTGACCGTAGTGCTTTTGAAAATACTTCCCCGCTCACTTACAATTCTAAAAACGGCATTACTTCTGCACATATTGCCCTGGCAACTGTTTCTGTTGTGTTATTTTTTCTAAACAATGTTTTGCTGCTTTTATTCATTGCCCTGCTGTTGCTTCTCTTGTGTAACTACAATTCCGTCCGAAATATTGGAAATGCCTTGTTAACGCATTTCCGCGGACGGGTTGCTGCTCCATTTTCAATCCGTCGCCTAAAGGCAGACAGCCTGTCCCGATTTTTTATCGGGAGCAAAGGATATCGCTTCGATGACATGATTCGCCCCACCGCCCTCTCGCCCCATCGCCCCATCGCCCCGTCGTTCCTGACTTCCTTGTTTCTTATTTCTTATTCGATATTTCTTATTTTTTTCATTTTCTATTTTTCTATTCGCTGTCTGCGGCTGGCAGGCGTCCGAAAGAAGATTATTGCCTTGATAATCATTTTGCGCGGACGGGTTCAAATTACCTCGCTCAATTGCTATAAATATTTTGCACCCAAGGGCGCTGAGGCACCCGTCATTGCGAGGCTGAGGCACGAAGCCGCGGCAATCTGCCCAAATAAGGAAATACCTCCAATTTCACATCGGCCTCATTTCCTGACTTCCTTGTTTCTTATTTCTTATTCGATATTTCTTATTTTGCGCGGACGGGTTGCTGATTCATTTTCTTTCCGTCAGCTAAAGGCAGACAGCCTGTCCCGATCTTTATCGGGAGCAAAGGATATTGCTCTTTTCTTCATTTTAACCTTGTTTTTTGCTTTCTCCGGAAAAGATGCTTCGGCAAGCAGGCTGCACAACGACAGGCTCTTGATTTTGAATGAACACAATTCGATTCCCGCTAAATTCAGCGGAACAACCAGCTTGTTCGATTTTGCTCAGCTGACTTCCGCAGTTTCGGCGCCGGCAGTAGCCATTACATCTACCGCAACCGGCGGAAACTGGAGCAATGCGGCAACCTGGGTGGGTGGCAGTGTTCCGGTTGCAGGCGACGACGTCATCATTGCCAATGGCGCTACGGTTACAATCGACACCCATACTTCCGCTTTGGGCTCACTCACCGTCGGACAGGGCAGGTCGGGTATTTTGCAGTTCGATGCCATTGCCGAAAGAACGGTAACAGTCAGCGGTATTGTGACAATCAATTCAGGAGGAACCTTCCGGAGCGCCCCGCCAACAGCTTCAGGAGCCGTAACAAACAACCTTTTGGTGGTTGGGGTAAGTCTGATTAACAACGGGATGCTTGATTTTTGCGTTGAATCTTCAGGAGCTGGCATAAAGTTTATTGGCACTACCAACGGAAACTCAATGTTTAACTGCGAAGGTTCCGTCAAAACCAATTTACAGGAAACCAATGGCGTAATCCTCGAAATGGAAAATCCGGGCAAAACCCTGCTTTTTTATCCCGGAGCCGATTTTAAAGTTTGCAACACCACCACCATAGGATTTCTAAGCATTGTCTCCGGAATTTTCAAGCTGGCATCGGGTGCCATTCCATTCAGCAATCCGGTATTCAGCGCTGGCAGTTATACCATTCCGGCAAGCGGCGGATTCGAGTTAAGCAATGCCAATGCAACCATCACCGGCCAGAACGGAACTGTGACCAACCAGGGTAAAATCATTGTTTCGTCAGGAACCTACAACATTGGAACCGCCTCCGGAAACTCATCGTTAACAAGCAACGACGGTACTTTTGCGCAATCGGGAGGCACTATCAACATAGCAGGAAGGTTTAAAACCGGTGGTGGAAACTGCAACATTTCCGGCGGAACAATGAACATTGCAACCATCGGAAATGCCGATGCCGGCGAAGCTGCCTTTCACATTTCGAAGGATGCCAATCTGAACTTGGTTGGCGATCCCCTGATCACGTTTACTTACCCCCATTCGAATACGGTTCCTTTCAACGATGTTTACATTGAAAGCGGCAGATACAAATCAATTGCCGGAGGTACTTTTCAGATGGGAACTTCGGCCACTCCTGCGTTAAGTACTTTCTTCGTCTATAGCGAAATCCCGCTCGACCGGATCACTGTTTTCAACGAATGCGCTATCAGGGTCGTCAATACTTCTGAAGGCCGGATGGCAAACACTGTGAAGGGTACGTTCGGCAAGGTGGTACTGCCACTCACTTCTCCTGAAAACATTTCCGTGATTTGCAACGGAACCGTTCCTGCCCCCTACTCCAACTTGCAGGCGTTTACCGATGCCGGAGGCAAGGCGATGTACAATTGCACCCTCGTTGCGGCCAGTTTTAAATTTGTTGGACAAACCCAAAGCGGCACCACCTGCCCTTACACAATTACCCGCACTTACCAGGTGACCGACATTTTTGGAAGCACCGGCACCGCCCAACACCTTATTTTTGTGGAGGCCGAAGCGGCTGCACCTCTCGTTGAAGCGGAAGCCATTGCGCTACCGACTGAAGTTGAAGCTGAAATTGAACCGGAGGTAAGGTTGAAATCAGCGATGGGGATAATGGAAAGTCTGACTTTTACTTCTTCAGGAACATTTACAGTCCCAGCAGGCGTTACCAGTATAACTGTTCAATGCTGGGGAGGTGGCGGAGCAGGTGGTGGTGCCTACTATGGAGCTGGTGGTGGTGGTGGTGGTGGTGCCTATGTAACTCAAAATCTCACAGTAAGTCAATTGCAAATTTATAACGTAACGGTTGGAGCTGGAGGGGCTGGAGGATCAAATGCTAATGGTAATAATGGAAGAGCTTCTATTGTTACTGGACCCGGTGGCACTGTTACTGCTAATGGAGGAGAAGGAGGGGAACGGGGCTTAGGTTGGTTCTTTGGATATGATTATGGAGATGGCGGTAGTGGAGCAACTGGAACGCAGAACGGGGGAAATGGAGGAAATTCTAACGGAAATGGTGCGGGTGGTGCAGGTGGTGCAGGTAGCTCTGCAAATGGAACGAACGGGGGAAATACAACTATAGGACAAGGCGGTTCACCTGATGGTGGAAATGGCGGTGCTTTTAGAACAAGTAATGGGAATGGGAATAATGGTACTACTTTGGGCGGTGGCGGAGGTGGTGCACGTTCCTCAACCAATCAAAGCATGAGCGGTGGTAATGGGGCAAGAGGTCAGGTAATTATTATATATACTCCAGCTAATTATCTGGCACAATTCTCTGCTATGAATATTGGCGCAGCAACTTGGTGTGCTGGCGAAACGAGAGCAGTCACGGTGACTGTTAAGAATATCGGGGCGGCTACCTGGACTGATGCTGGACCCGATGTGAATATCGGAGTGAAATGGAATGCTGATGCTGATTATAATGTACGTGTTAATGCAGGTGGGCTTGCTCCCGGAGCGACACAAACTTATACATTAACAGTTACTGCCCCGGCTTCAGGTGCTAATAATCTTACTTTTGATGTTGTAAAAGAATTTGATTGCTGGTTTGGTGGGAATAGTGGATCATGCGGACCGGGAAATACTGTTTATACTTCTGTTCCAATTACTGTAAATGCCCTGCCAACCATTACACTTGGCGCCAATCCCGCAGTTTGCCGAGGCACAACTTCTGCCAGTCTTCCTTATAGTGGGGCAACCGGACCACCTAACCAATACAGTATTGATTACAATGCTGCTGCCGAAGCTCAAGGTTTTACAGATGTCAACAATGCTGGCCTTTCGGCAGGATCAATTACTCTGACAATTCCGGCAGCAGCTGCTCCCGCTACTTATAATGCAATACTGACTGTAAGAAGAAGTGCCACAGGATGCGTTAGCGATGCTTATAACATTTCTGTAACTGTGAACGCTGTTTCAACGATAGCACTGACCAGTGGACCACAAAATCCAACAGTTTGTGCCGGATCGGCCATTACAAATACGGTTTACACCTTTGGCGGAAGCGCTACAGATGTTAATGTGACCGGCCTGCC
>JAIBEZ010000005.1 GCA_019459485.1 Prolixibacteraceae bacterium | reverse complement strand
ATAAAAGCATGGGAAAATCACAGGAACAATAAAACTGCCAGAATCAAGTGGCAGTTTACAAACGACCAAGCACGGATAAAACTGAAAAGACTTTATCCGTCAATTTTAAATTAACACAACACTAGGTGTTGGAGCTGTATTTATTATTTATGCTGTAGCAAATCCCCCGAAAGAGGAAGAAGGTGGTTTACCAGGCCTAATCAGTGATGAGGAAATGAGCAAATGGATGGTACCACTATACATATCAGGAGGTTGCATTCTTGCTTCACTACCTTTTATTATAACTGGGAAAACTCAATTTAAAAAATCAGTATCAATCTATAATTCAACACATTCAAACACAGGATACAACAGTATTCAGAAAATAGAACTTGGGATTACTCGAAATGGTGTTGGATTGGTATATACTTTTTAATAACCAAATCAACCATGCCAAATAAATAGGAATCAAGGATTCTCTAGGATACAAAGCCAATTAGCTGACTTTCAGAAATAACTATTCATCAATTCAATTTATTCTATAAATAGCCAACACATTATGAAAACAATATTTTTACTTTCAACCTTTATTTTGGGGTTAATATTTATTAGCTCTGCCCAAGGAAATTTAACAATCACAGAACCCAGAAATGGTTCGACTGTAGCTCAAATGAATGGTGTAATAAAAGTATCCGCATCTCAAGGCCTCCCAGTTGGAAAAAGTCTCGTTGTTTTTGTTCAGGATCCAAATGGTAATTGGTGGCCATATATCAATGCTAATCCAAATTCAAGCAGAACCATTTGGGTATTTAATGGTGTTCAATTTGGCGTAGCGTCTGATAAAGATATGACATTCAATATTCAAGCTATTGTAACGAGCAATAATATAAGAACTCAAGGACTTGGCATTCCAAAAAATAGTGATGGGGGCTCATATAGTACAGAAAACTTGAACTTAATAAATAGCAATCATTCTGCAATCATAACAGTGACAAGAAAGTAAAATAGATTCACACAATGGCTACAACCAAATCTGAACATAATAGATTAGGGCAAGAAATTGTTAAAATAGTTCTGTCCTTCTTGCTTCTTTCGGTTGCCGGCAGCTTATTAACATATTTATGGCAAAAAGAAGAATTTATTTACCAAACTAAAATTGAACAAAGAAATTACGAAAGAGAGCAAGCCACAATCCTATTTGAGGAAATCAGCAAGCAAATGGCAAGACAATTATCAAACTTCAAGCTGTCCTTATTGGATTCATCGTTCAAGCAAAAATGTCAGGTGGATTATCTGGAATGGAATGAAAATAATACCCGTTTCAAAGCTCTGACAAAAAAATATTTTGGAAATGATCCTGCATCAATTTCATTCATGTTCATTAGCGATCAGTTTAAATTACTTTTTGAAGAATTAATTCTGAATAAGAAACCTGAAACCAACTCAAATCTTGGAACATTGGTAAATAAACTTGAAATGGATATCAATGGATTTAATGAACAGCTAATTGATGATCTGCTCAATGGAAGAATTGGCAATTCAAAAACTGAGAAAAAGAATTAGTTTAAATCACGCAACTAATTAAAACAAGGGCAGCTCTCTTGTAACTATTTGATATTAATACAGTAACCAATTCGATATGCTTTTAAAATTACCATTAAGAATAAATAAGGAGTCCAGAAACCATATAAAAACGGGGCGTAACCGAAAAGCCTAATGAGTAGGAAAAAAATCGAAACAAATAACACAATGAAAAAATCAATGAAACTTTTAGCTGTGGTTGTTTTATTAACAATGACCACACAATTTTCTTTTGCTCAAACAATTAAAGGCAATTTTGTTTTATCAGGAGGTACCGGATTACAATTTGTAAGCAGCAATGTAAAATCCGTTTATGATGGGGAAACTGACTATGAAGATAAAATAAGTTCGCTTTCAGTAATGCCATCATTTGCCTATTTTGTAATAGACAATCTGGCTATTGGATTAAACAGTATAATAACAACTGCTACAAGTAAAGATGAGGATGGAGACAAAGATGTTTCTATTTCAACCATGATTCTACCTACTGCTTTGTATTATTTCCCTATGGAAGGAAAGATTAGGCCGTTAGTTCAGGTTGGAATTGGGTTGTCATCAGAAACATATAAATATATCCCAAAATCCGGTGATGATGAGAAAATGTCGTACAGCGGTATCGCTTTTAATTTTGGAGCTGGATTCGCTTATTTTTTTAAAGAAAATATTTCACTAAATTTTGGAGTATCTTATACTAAAGCAAACTTAACTGACGGCGATGATGATAAAAGCGAAGTGAAACAAGGAAATTTTGCAAGTAATATCGGATTCTCTATATACTTTTAAGGCGGTTCATTCTGGATTTCATCTCTTAATCTGAAGAGGAATCCTATAGCAATACGCAAAATTGGAATTGGCCATTTTCCGTTTGATGACAGCAATGTTAATTTCGACGATGATACATTGCCTCCAAAACATTCCCTCTATAAAAACAAAACCGCCCGGTACCTCTGTACCGGGCGGAAAAAAACCAAAAATCAACTAACCTTTAAACCGTCGGGCAACTTCATCCCAATTAACCACGTTGAAAAAGGCATCGACATAATCAGGTCGCCGGTTTTGATACTTCAGGTAATATGCATGTTCCCACACATCCACCCCAAGTACCGGTGTTCCTTTTACTTCTGCCAGATCCATTAACGGGTTATCCTGATTAGGTGTAGATGAAATCACCAGACCATCACCTTGCTTTACCAGCCATGCCCACCCAGACCCAAACCGGGTGAGGGCTGCTTTTGTAAATGCTTCTTTAAAATTTTGATACGACCCAAACGATTCATTCAATACTTTCAACAAATCACCTTCAGGCTGTTTAGCGCCTTGGGGAGCCATTATTTCCCAGTATAAATTGTGATTGTAAAAACCACCGCCATTGTTGCGAACTGCAACCGGCTGAGCCGATATATTGGACAAAATTTCTTCAATTGTTTTTCCTTCAGTTTCTGTTCCCTGAATTGCAGCATTCAGATTGTTGGTGTATGCTGCATGGTGTTTACCATGATGAATTTCCATCGTTTGTGCATCGATGTATGGTTCAAGTGCATCAAAAGCGTATGGTAATTTTTGTAATTCGAATGCCATTTTTGTATTTCGTTTAAATAAGATTTAATACTCTTTTATCTTCTATACAAACATAGCACCTATTTAAATTGTTTCCAAATAAGTTTGCAATTTTTAACATTAAAAAATTGCAAACTTACGATTTGACTGGCATCAATCAGAAATCAATAAAGAAAACTGCTTCCGCCCAAAAATTCCCGGATTAGCGAAGTGGGCGGTATTTCCAGATCGTCGATGGTTTTGAAATAGGATAAAAATTTCAGCAAACGGCAGCTTTCACTGAATTCAGGCTGACTTTCGGGTACTGACTGAAGAAGCAAATCGGCATATTTTTTTAAAACAGCCAACTCATAAACCATCGCCGTGTTAAACATGATATCGGCATTTTCCTGATACGGGAATATATTTTTGTCTTCGCCTGCGCGAACGCTTGGCCAGCGGCGGATGGTATCCTGTGCCGAGTAGTTTCGGTATTTGCTGTCGCGGATCATTCGTCTGATCATCCGGTTGTCAGTGGTCGAAATATGGTTCTGATCGTCGATCGAAATTTGGGTAAGGGCTGAAAGGAATATCTTAAACGTAATTTTCGGATCAATGTGTGGTATCAAATTGGGATTCATTCCGTGGATTCCCTCCACAATCAATACACTTCCCGGCACCAATTGCAAATTTTTACCTGAAGGAATACGTGTTCCAACTGTAAAATTAAACTTAGGCAATTCGATCATCTCTCCATTAAAGAGTTGAATGAGTTGCCGATTAAAAAACTCAATATCAATCGCTTCAATTGCTTCAAAATCATATTCGCCGTTCTCGTCTTTGGGCGTTTGGTCACGATCGACAAAATAGTCGTCCAACGAAATCATGGTAGGTTTCAACCCGTTGACAGCCAGTTGTACCATCAGCCTTTTACTGAATGTAGTTTTTCCTGAAGCTGAAGGTCCTGCAATCAAGACAATTTTTACATTGTCCTTGCGGTCGCGGATCATATTAGCAATTTCGGCAATTCTTTTTTCATGAAGTGCCTCCGATATTTTTATGATATCCCCACTCTGTCCATTCAAAGTAAATTCATTCAGGTTAGCAACATTCGACACATCCAAAATCTCAGCCCAGTCTTTATGTTCCTGAAAAATTCCAAACAGTTTGTCGTTTTTTGAATAGGGTTGAACCTCGCTGAATTTTTTTGGATTGGGTATTCGCAACAGCATTCCGTCGTAGTAGGAAACCAGGTCGAAAACCTTCAGATATCCGGTTGAAGATACCTGATCGCCAAAGAAATAGTTGGCCTGATCGCCCATAAAATACATATAAGAAAACAGATTGCCCTGCTGCTGAAAAAGTTTGGCTTTATAAAGCAGATTTTGATTTCTGCAAATTTCCACGGCCTCTTCACTGGGCATTCCTTTTTTGTTAAAGGGAATATCTTTGTCAACCAGTTGCTGCATCTCATATTTAATTGCGGAAATATCCGAATCGGTAATCGTTCTGTCCAAACCCGCAAGCTCACAATAATAGCCCCGCGAAATGCCATGCATCATCTTTAGCTTAACATCCGGAAATACCTCACGAACTGCAGCAACCAGAATGAAAAACAAGGAACGGACATACATACGCATTCCATCGGGATGGGAATAATCGATAAACTCTACTTTTTTGTTTTTCACAATCACAAACGATAGCTCTTTTACCTTGTTATTCACCAGTGCACCGAGGATTGGATTTTTCAATTTTACCTCAAAATCATCTTTGATCTCCATGAGTGTAACGCCCAGTGGGTAGGTCTTCTTGGTGCCAGTATTGGCGCAATAAATGTCTATAGTGTTCATATTAGCTAAGTTTCAAGTTATATGATTGTCAATTATCGTCACTGGGTGTCTTCAGCCTTTTAATTCCTGTCGCAGATACTCGGCGGTAAACGATTCCTTGTTTTTTACAACTTCTTCAGGAGTGCCAAAACAAAGTACTCTCCCACCCTCTTTTCCGCCTTCAGGACCAATGTCGATCACATGATCGGATACCTTAATGACATCCATATTGTGTTCTATTACAATTACAGTATTGCCTCTGTCAACCAGTTTGTTCAGCACTTCAAGCAAAACGCGGATATCTTCAAAATGCAGGCCGGTGGTGGGTTCATCGAGAATATACATGGTTTGTCCGGTATCTTTTTTTGCCAGCTCGGTAGCCAGTTTCACCCGCTGCGATTCGCCTCCTGAAAGTGTGGTGGACGATTGCCCAAGGGTGATGTACCCCAAACCGACGTCCTGAATGGTTTTCAATTTGTGCGAAATCGATGGAATGTGCTCGAAAAATTCAACACCCTGATTGATGGTCATGTCCAGCACATCGCCGATTGATTTCCCTTTGTACCGAACTTCCAGTGTTTCGCGGTTGTAGCGACGTCCGTTGCAGGTATCGCAATGCACGTAAACATCGGGCAGGAAATTCATTTCAATTTGTTTCATTCCGCCGCCCTGACAATCTTCGCAGCGACCACCTTTCACGTTGAACGAAAACCGTCCGGGCTGGTATGCCCTGATTTTGGCTTCGGGCAACTGTGCAAATAAATTCCTGATATCGGAAAACACGCCGGTGTAGGTAACCGGATTGCTTCTTGGTGTGCGACCAAGCGGCGACTGATCTACCTGCACAACTTTGTCAATATTATTTAGTCCTGAAATTCCAGAATACGGAAGCGGATCTTTTACCGATGAGTAAAAATGCTGGCTTAAAATTGGTTGCAGCGTGGAATTGATCAAACTTGACTTTCCGCTGCCTGAAACTCCGGTAATGCAAACCAACTTTCCCAGCGGAAAATCAACCGAAATATTTTTAAGGTTATTACCGGTGCATCCTTTAATCGAAAGCATTTTGCCATTTCCTTCCCGCCTTTTCTTCGGAACAGCGATCTGCGCTTCGCCAAGCAGGTACTTCGAAGTCAGGGTTCCGGCGGTAAGTATTTGTTGGGGAGTGCCGCACGCCACCACATGGCCGCCGTGCCGACCGGCAAAAGGACCCATGTCGATCACATAATCGGCATTCATCATCATGTCCTTGTCGTGCTCTACCACAATCACAGAATTACCGGTATCGCGCAACTGCTCCAGCGAATTGATGAGCCGAAGATTGTCGCGATGATGCAAGCCAATGCTTGGTTCGTCGAGAATATAAAGCACATTTACCAACTGCGAACCAATTTGTGTAGCCAGCCTGATTCGCTGGGTTTCGCCTCCCGACAAAGTGCGCGAGGTACGGTCGAGCGATAAATATTTTAAACCAACATCCAACAGAAAACGAATCCGGTCGCGAATTTCCTTGATCACTTCGATGGCAATTTTTTGCTGCCGTTCAGAAAGACGGTCTTCCAAATTATCGAGCCAGTTGCTTAATTCAGAAATATCAAGCTGTGCCAGTTCCGAAATATTTTTCCCATCAATCCTGAAATAAAGCGACTCTTTTTTTAGCCGTTGCCCTTTACATTCGGGGCAGGCAGTTTCGCGTACAAACTGGTTGGCCCACTTCTGCGCTTTCTGCGACGGATTGTCATCTTTCTGCAAATCAATGTATTTGATCACTCCTTCGTAAGTCATCATGTAATTCATTGAAACTCCCAGCGGCGAGTTTTTAAGCTGAATCCGCTCATTGGTTCCGAAAAGAATTGCATTCATCGCATCTTCAGGAATATCTTTGATGGGTGTTTTCAGGGTAAAACCGAACATTTCGCCCAAAGCTTCAATCTGCCAGAAAACGAGGGTGTTTTTATGCGCCCCAAGCGGGGCAATTCCACCATTCTGAATGCTTTTTGTATTGTCAGGAACAATTTTTTCAAGATCGATTTCACTAATCATGCCCAGGCCATTGCATTTCGGGCAGGCTCCCTGTGGCGAGTTAAACGAAAAATTATGCGGTGCAGGTTCGTTATAGGAAATGCCGGTGGTAGGGCACATCAACTGGCGGCTGTAATATTTTGCCTCCTGACTGTCGTGATCGAGAATCATTGAAATTCCGTGTCCGTTTTTCATGGCAATTTGCAGCGAGTCGCGCAGTCGTTTATCGCTGGCTTCATCCACCAGCAAACGGTCGATCACAATTTCGATGAAGTGATTCTTGTAGCGATCGAGCCGCATGGCCGCTTTCAATTCTGTCACAACTCCATCAATTCGTGCATTCAGGAAACCTTTCTTCAGGATTTGCTCGAACAACTCGCGGTAATGACCTTTGCGGCCTTTCACAATCGGTGCCAATATCAGGATTCGCTTTCCGGAGAATGAGGTTTTGATTAAGTTAATGATCTGGTCGTCGGTGTATTTCACCATTTTTTCGCCAGTGTTGTACGAAAAAGCTTCACCAGCCCTGGCATACAAAAGCCTCAGGAAATCATAGATTTCGGTAACTGTACCAACCGTTGAACGCGGATTTTTATTGGTGGTTTTTTGCTCAATGGCAATCACAGGGCTTAGTCCGGTAATCAGATCAACATCCGGCCTTTCCATGGTGCCCAGAAAAGATCGTGCATAAGCCGAAAACGTTTCGATATATCGACGTTGTCCTTCAGCGTAAATGGTATCGAAAGCCAGCGATGACTTGCCGCTGCCGCTCAAACCGGTAATTACGGTAAGCTTGTTCCTCGGAATTTCGACATTCACATTTTGAAGATTGTGAACACGTGCACCGTGAACCACAATCAGGCCGTCTTCCTCCGTTAAATTTTCCGGAGAATGGATATTTTCAGCTTTTAGCATTTAATTTGACTTTGTGCGGAAACCTTCTTCCGGAATTTTAATGGTGTATGTCTTTCGGGTCGGGTTTTTCAATAGCGTGTCCCTCAACCAGGGATTAAACATTTTCAGGATTTTATAATTGATCCCATTTTCAAGAGCAAAATCCGCCCAACTCAAAACCGGACCTTTTACTTCTACAGATTTAGTTTCAATAATCGGATAAAACTGGTCTTTTTCCACACTGAAGCCATATTTTTCGGGGTCTTCCATCACCAGTTTAAACGCAAGGATGCGGAATACGTAACGGGTTGTTTCTTCAACAAAAAACAAATCGTAATAACTTCTGACTTTTTGATTGTTGATGTTGTTGACAACCCTGGTTCTGCCCCCATTGTAAGATGCAGCAACCAGCGACCAGCTTCCGAACCGGTCGTATGCCGACTTCAGGATACGGCAAGCAACTTCGGTTGACTTTTCAATGTGATAGCGCTCATCAACTTCATCGTTTATTTCCATGCCGTTCTCTTTCGCAACAGATTCGAGTATCTGCCACATACCAACTGCTTTGGCTGGTGAAACGGCGCGCGGATCGAAACCACTTTCTGCAACGGCGAGGTATTTGAAATCTTCAGGAATGCCATGCGACTTCAGAATTGGCTCGATAATGGAGAAATAGCGTGGCGCGTTTTTAATGTAGCGGATCGTTTGCGAATGAAAATATACCGTGGACAACATTTCACGATCGAGATTTTCACGCACATCAAAGTATTCCAAGGGTACTTTTTCACCGGCAAAAGTGAGTTTATTGGGTAGTTCAACTGGGGTAAACAAGTGGGTTCCGAGTGAATCGGGCACCTGACGATCGCTTTGTGAACACGCTGTAAGAGGTAAAACCAACACAACCGGAAGCGCCATCAATATTCGGGAGAACCGGGTAGATATCTTAAAATCCATATTTATTTTTCAAAATTCGACAATTTGCAAAAATAGCTGTTTTAATCTCTTCAGTCAACAAACCTTGCTCTTTATATTAAAAATAATGAATATCCGTAATATTACCCAATGTCATAAAAGTCATTCAATTGTCATTTGGTAGTCATTAAGTTGCCAGGAAATGACAACCGAATGACCATGAATGACTACAACTGACTGACGCAAAATACCAATTAGATATGCAAACGGACAGTCATATTAAAAATAAAAACCGGACAAATTTAATCGACCGGTTTTTATGAGAGGATACCACAGTACTTCGTAGTCCTTTTGCATTGCGGACTATTTTGACATTAAAACGAAACAATTGTACAAATATTTCGATATGACAATTAATTATATTTATTTAACAATTTTACACAAACCAGTGCGTTATATTTGCAAACATAAACAACCCAAAATTCACACAATCTTCAGAAATGCTTAAATTATCTACCTTCTTTATTCTTGTTTTTCTGTCGCAACTTGCTTTTTCACAAACGTTCACCATCCGGGGCTTTGTTTCCGATCAAACGAATGGCGAACGGCTGCTGAATGCAAATGTTTACGAACAAAAAATCCTGCGTGGAACCATCAGCAACAACTTTGGTTTTTACAGTCTGACATTGCCCAAAGGCAGTTATTCAATCGCCTGCTCTTTTGTGGGTTATGAAACCCAATTGCTTGAAATTGACCTGACAAAGGACACGATCGTTGATTTTAGACTGACTGCAAAAGCTGATTTAGATGAAGTTACAGTTGTCGGGCAAAAAGTGGAATCGAAACTTACGAGCACTCAAATGAGCCGGGTGGATATTCAGATGGACAAAGTTCAAAGTCTGCCTGCATTTCTGGGCGAGGCCGATGTGATTAAAACCATTCAGCTTTTGCCCGGCGTACAATCGGGAACCGAGGGCACCAGCGGATTGTATGTTCGCGGCGGCGGCCCCGATCAGAATCTGATTTTACTGGACGATGTTCCGGTTTACAATGCCGAACATCTTTTTGGCTTTTTCTCAGTGTTCAATCCCGACGCGATTAAGAGTGTTTCGTTTTACAAAGGAGGTTTTCCGGCGCGATTTGGAGGCCGGTTATCTTCCGTTCTCGACATCAGGATGAAAGACGGGAACGAAAAAGAGTTGCACGGAAATTTCTCGATTGGGCTGATTTCATCGAAAATAAATCTGGAAGGCCCATTGATTAAGGACAAAACCACCTTCAATTTTTCGGCCAGAAGAACTTATGCCGACTTGCTTGCCCGGCCTTTAATAAAATCAGGTTCAAATGGAGAAGAGGTTGGTGGCTACTTTTTTCACGACCTGAACATGAAAATTACCCATAAGTTTTCGGATCGCAGCCGGGTTTATTTAAGCGGATATACCGGACGTGACAAAGCGTATTACCGAAGCGAATCGAAATACACTTATACAGATGTGGATAACACTGATATAACTATTCAAAACAAGGATAAATTTTCATTGGGCTGGGGAAATATCACCACTGCTTTGCGCTGGAATTACATCTTCAGTAATAAACTTTTTGCCAATACAACCCTGACCTACAGCCGGTATCTATTTGATGTGATGGAAAATTCGACCAGTAAAAATCTCACAACAGGTAAAACACTTGACGAATCTGGCCTTAATTACAAATCGGGAATTCAAGATTTTGGCTTGAAAATGGACTTCGATTATTTTCCTGCATCCAATCACCGGGTAAAATTCGGGGGAAGCATCATTGATCATACCTTCAGACCCGGCATATTGGCTTTTAAAGAAAGCGACCAGGAAAGCACAGCAAAAATCGACACCGCTTTTGGAAACCCAAACATTCGCGCTCAGGAAATGTATGCTTACATTGAAGACAATTTTGATTTGAGCACACGGCTATCGGTGAATGTGGGTCTTCACACTTCCGGCTTTTTGGTTGACGATACGTTCTACGGATCATTGCAGCCAAGGGTATCGGCACGGTTCATGGCCAGCGACCGTTTTTCGCTGAAAGCTGCCTATTCGAAAATGAGCCAGAACATTCACCTGCTTTCGTCATCAACCATCAATCTGCCAACCGATTTATGGCTGCCGACCACCAAAAAAGTAAAGCCTCAGACATCGCATCAATTTGCTTTGGGGGGAGTTTACAAGGTTAATCGGGAGATTGACTTCAGCATTGAAGGTTTTTACAAGTCGATGAGCAACCTGCTGGAATACAAAGAAGGAGCATCGTTTGTGGGAGCGACTACCGGATGGGAAGACAAAGTAGAAATGGGCAAAGGCTGGTCGTACGGAGCGGAATTCCTGCTTGAAAAAACCATTGGAAAAACAACCGGTTGGATTGGCTACACCTGGTCGAAAGCCGAGCGCCAGTTCGACAACCTGAATTGGGGGCGGAAGTTTTATGCCCGTTACGATCGTCGCCACGATGTCAGTTTTGTGATGACGCACAAATTCTCGAAGCGGTTTGACGTTGGTATGACCTGGGTGTACGGAACCGGAAATGCAGTAACCCTCCCAACCCAGAATGTGAGTGCTGCGAACACACCTTACTTGCAATATGTTTACCCAACCTACGAATATTTCGGGCAACGAAACAATTACCGGATGCCATCTTACCACCGAATGGATGTAGGTTTCAATTTTCACAAACAGAAAAAACACGGCATCCGTACCTGGAACCTTAGCTTTTACAATGCCTATTCGCGTCAAAATCCATTTTTCCTGTATTTTGAACAAACATCACAAGCAGAGTATGAGCAAACAGGCAAAACGAAAAAGCTAAATCAATTGAGCCTTTTCCCAATTATTCCTTCCATTTCATACAGTTACAAATTTTAATTTTCTGAAACCATGAAACGATATCTATTCCTCATTTTACTACTCGCGACATTTTTTTCGTGTACAAAAACCCTCGATTTTGACGAAGGAAACAACGAAACCCAATTGGTTTTGAATAGTATTATTTGGCCCGACTCCGCTTTTTCTGCCAGTATCACTAAAAGTACTTCCATTTTAAAAGGTCATCAAATTAGCCAGGCTACAGACGGATCCCTGGATTTGTACGAAGATGGTGCTTTATTGACACACATTACTTCACCAACCGGTCAGTTTTATGCTCCTGGAATTAAACCAAAAGCCGGAAAGAATTACCGGATTGTTGTCAGCTCCAACGGTGAACAAGTGGAAGCAGAAACAACCATTCCCAACCAGGCTGAAGTTATTTCGATAGATACCAGCTCTGTTAAAGATGAATATGGTAATCGAAGACTAAATTACAAGGTGAGAATTAAAGATCCGGCTGGCGACGATTACTACAGGATTGTCGTTCTAAGAGAATACTTAAATGCATCCCTTTATCAGAATAGTATATGGAAATATTATTTGACCAAACAAATGGAATACATTACAACAACTGATCCTGTATTCAATAGTTTATACAACAATATTGGGAGTGACGCGATCGACGTCGGACCAAACAATGAGTATTCTATATTTCCGGATGATTATTTCGAAGGAAAAGACTATACAGTTCAGTTCCAGCCTGCTTCATGGGATTCTTATTATCAAGGTTATGGTTTTAAATATATTTATGACCATACAACCATTCATGTTCAACGATTGTCGAAAGATTTGTACAATTACCTGAAATACCTGAAACTTCACAATCACTACCGTGACAATCCGTTTTCGGAACCGGTGCCGGTTTACTCGAATGTGAAAAACGGAACCGGCATATTCGCTGGCTTTAATGATAATGCGGGTTCTCATTTTGAGAAAGTGTATGTTCCATTTTCGATGGATACAATAAAGATTGAAGAACAGTATGGGGGATATAGCTATGGGGGAGGTTATTAGTAAAATTTTGGCTTAATCTTCAGGAAGCATACTCTATAATAACACTTTAACTTAAAATTCAAGTGTAGGAGTCAAAAAAACCGGCCAAATTAAATTGACCGGTTTTTTTATCAGAGGATACCACAGACTACGTGTCCTAATATTTTGAGGACTGGTTAGGCTTTTTTCACTACAGGAATTATGCCAATTTGTTTTATATTTTCAATATTTGAGTAATCGTACAGCATAAATCCCTTTTCTCCGATCATAAACAGATAATTGTTCGTTGGAATAACATCATAGGCATTTATGGATGGAAAACTAATTATCAGGTTTTGGGTAATTGCCAACGGATCGGCCACATTGTAAATTTTTAAACCCGCATCACCGTCACAGACAAACAGAATGTCATCGTCAATTCCCAGGCCTTGCGGACCATACATCGGATACGATTTGAGCAACTGAAATTGTGAATAGCCATTGCTCATCTTTACCACATCCAATTGATTCAATGTTCCGCGGCAGGTGTTTCCGCCTTTCAGGGTAACAAAAGCCAGATCGCCTTTAATCACCACCGGGTCGCAGGCTGTCATGTGCGAAAAAGAACCTTTTTGCGAAGGTCTTTCAGGAACTTCGAGCGACTTTACGATCATGCCGTTTTGAGTTCCAAGGAACAGGTGTTTGTCGGTAATAAAAATGGTTTCCACATTCCAGCTCACGTATTCGGTGTTCAATAAAGTGACTTCCGAATTTGAATTCAGCTTAAAAGTCAACAAACTGTTCTGATTCACAATGTATAGAAAGCTTTCATACAATCCGAAACGGGCCATGCTTCCGCCAACACCATACGTTGAGCCACTTGTTCCGGAGGAACCCGTAATACCGCCGTTTGACGAATAAGTTTTATCCATCGACATGCTTTCGTACCGGTAATAGGTTGGATAATAGCGTTGTTCAAGTTCCTGACGAACACTTTTTACTTCCCAGCCGGTAACTACCCCTTTTGTTTCATCCAATTTGGCAAGCGGGAATTTGGTGTCGTAAGTCGGTAAAGTATAAGGGAAAATCTTTTTCACTCGTCCGGTTTCTTTGATACTTGCGAAACTTGTAACGTCAATCGAAACGAGGTCGATGTAACTGTCGGCATATAAAATATTGTCTTTAATGGCAATGTCAACATTTCCCGGAATTTCGATAAATCCCTTGTTTTGTGGGTTTGCCGGGTCGCTCACGTCGTAAACATGCACACCTTTCATCTTTTCGTTGATGAAAATGTACTGATCTTTGAAATAAATTTTCCCGGGATTGTTCATTTCACGGGCTGTGGTCATTTTTACTGCCGAACGCAAATCCTCATAACTCAGGTAAACAGGCTCGTTGGCCATAAAAGTTTCATACACTTTGTCGGTACAAGATGAGGTAATGGCAAGTACAATTACCAGTAATGAAATGATATATTTAGTTTGTCTCATGGCGTGGTTAGTTAAAGATGAATCCGATTTTCAGTGACAGGCGCGAAAAGTTGGTTTCGAGCTTGTAGCCATTTTCTCCCGAATAATTCAATTGATGGTAGCGGTATCCGAACGAAAAGAACCAGCCAAAGTTATCGGAGGTAAACCGCTGAAAACCGATGGACGGATTAATGAGGTAACCGCCTTCGGCATTGAGCTCCGAATTTGTTTGCGGATATTGATAATAGGACGAAGATAAGGCGTAAGTCACAATTTGATTGCGGTTGCCATCTTCCAGCGGAACCTGGTATCCAGCCTGTAAATTAACAAAAGGGGTAAATTTCGTGTCCCTGAATTTGTATTGAATTTGTGCAAAAGCGGGCATGTAGCTTTCTTCAAAAAATTCAGCGCCAAGGCCGCCGCCTGCATACAAATTCCCGTTTATCCTGAAATTGACGGACGACATAAACGAAAACGGCGCTGATTGGTTATTTCCGGAGTTGCCTAACAAAACACCCATCGAAGTATCGAAGAAATAATCCTCGGTGATGCCCGGTTCGTTTATAACTTTTGAATACTTCGAAATACTGTCAACTTCTTCATTTTTGAATACCCATTGATTTCCTGATGAATTGATTTTCACAATTTCAGCATCGTTGGTTATCAGTTCGCCCTTAATAATTCCTCCTGATTTCAGGTAAACAATGTCCTTTTTGCCTCTTTGTGCAAAAGCCGGAACAAGGAACAAGGCTGATAAAAGCAGTATCAGAATTTTTTTCATGTGATTTTGGTTTTTAAGTTTTTTGTTTGCCCGATGGCAATTGAATTCTATTTTGGGTTTTGTACTGTTTTGAAGATGGAACCACAGAAGAAAAGGTTGCGCGGGGTGGAAATTTATTATGGGGAGGAAGTGGATCTTGTCAAAATAATTCATCAAAACTCCAGGCAAATCTTTCCCAAAGTTTTTTTCAGTTTAAAGGAAAGCTTTAACACATCATCGTTGAAATAATTATAATTCCCAAGACATTGTCGCCCCAAACCTCCCTCCTTCCACCTTTTTCGGGGAACGTTGCACCAAAAAGGTCCAATATTCCCTCTTTTAGGTGGTCGAGGGTACCTAAAAGATCCGGCATTGCACCTTTTTCGGGGAACGTCGGACCAAAAAGATCCGGCATCCTCCCTTTTAGGTGGTAGGGGGTACCTAAAAGGTCCGATGTTGCCTTTTAGGTGGTAGGGGGTACATCCGAGGTGGTAGGGGGTACCTCTGAGGTGGTGGGGGGTACCTCCGAGGTGGTCTG
>JAIBEZ010000033.1 GCA_019459485.1 Prolixibacteraceae bacterium | reverse complement strand
ATTTCAGAAAAAAATTTGCTGAGCGAATAGCCTGTTTTGCGTTTGGATGGTGTCCAGTAAGTTTCTTCGGTAATCTGGCTTCCATCCTGTGTTTTGCCCAATGCAGCGATCGAACTCACGTGACAAAACCTGCCGACCCCGTTGTGAATGGCGGCGTCAATCAGGTTCCCGGTGCCTTTTACATTGTTGTTCAGCATCATGTCGTTGTCGTCGCCATGAAACGAAACGATGGCGGCACAGTGGTAAATGCTGGTAATACCTTTCAGTGCTTCTTCGAGGCTGAAATAATCCAGAATGTCGCCTTCGACCCATTCAATTTGCGAAAACAGCGTTTCAACCTGATTGGAGTAATACGAAAATATTTTCTTTACCCAGTCGGTATTGCTTTGCTGCCGCCGGAGTGCTTTTACCCGATTGCCTGAATTGGTCAGCTCATACAGCAAATGTGCTCCAACGAGCCCGGTTCCACCTGTTACTAGTATCATTTTTTGAGTATTTTAACCAGTAACCGGCCTTTTTCGGTTAACTGGTATTTTTGGTTCATATCCCGTGGATTTTCTTTTATGGTTAATTCAATCCAATCTTGGTTTAGAAGAGGGTCAAGGTATCTTTTTTTATTTTTTGTTTGAAGGGACACACCCAATAACTCTTCCAATATTTCTTTCTTTTTCCTTGGCATTTCTGATAAATAGTCAAGAATTAGTTCTGCCTTGTCGCCAAAATTATCCGAGATAAGAGATTTTACTTGGTCACTTACTTGGTCACTTGCTTGGTTACTTGCTTGGTTACTTGCTTGGTTACTTAAATACATTAGAAGATCATTAATATCGTCTAATGAGTTGATATTCTGAATATTATCCTGATTACTTGCTTGGTTACTTTTTGCTTCCGGATGTGCATATATTACTGTCAAAAAGTAATTGCAATCAAGATCTGTTTCCAGAATTGGCATGGGTGAACCATTGCGTTCAAGCGCCCGGTATATTTTTGGAACTCCAGTACCCCTGCCCTCCGTCAGGTGCAATTCTTTCAGAAAATCGCCAATGCGCCGGTTCCGATAATCCCTTGCGACAACCCGCCGCTGAGTTGCCAGTATTTCTGAATTTACCGGAGGAACCGGACCGGGAAAACTTAAGATTTCAATCTTATCTGGCCATATTTGTACCTCAATCGGTTTGTCAAGTTCATAACTTTTGTGATAGACCGCATTGGCAAGCGCTTCTTCTATTGCAGCGAAAGGAAAATTATAAAAACGTTGCGCTTCTGCCTGCCCTTGGATTTTTTTGACTTTCTCCACAATGATTTGATTTCTGATATAATCGAGGGCATTCCTTAGCTGATTGTGAAGCGGACCTTTAAAGTATTTTTCCTCGAAGTCATCACCTGTTTCATCTTTCCGAATCACAACTTCAATCCATGCGCGGTTGAAATAGGTTTCAGGTTGATTGCAAAAGAATAGCAATCCTGAATTTATTGGACGAAAATTTTCATCGGGACCTTTGGCAATATGGAGTTGCCGGCAAAGGTCATTAAAGGAGATTTGTAAACTCTCCTCGAATAAATCACTTTTTATTTCCTGTAAAAACGACCGGATCAAGCCCAGATCAAAATTTTTAACTGATGCCTGATTGTTAATTCGGTCATCAAAAGGGATTCGGGCAGTGAGTTCTTGCAATCTTCGAAGATTGGCATCCATAGCAACAATACTGCGTGAACCAAAACGGATATATGGCTGCCAGCGGGCATTCTTCCCTTGTGTGGAGGGTGCTGTATAAGGTCTTATGTCTCCTGCCGGAACCCAGATTACCAGGATATGTTTGTTCTGAAACACGTAAGGCTGTGTTGCCGGAATGTAATTGGGTGTGATTTGGTGACAAATCTTTACTAACTCACCTTGAATTGAATCCAATCGTTGAGGGTCAATACCTTCAGGAGGAAAAACAGGCCTCCCGTTTTGCTCTTCAATACCAATAATAACATAACCACCGCCCCAATTATTGATATCGTTGGCAAATGCACAAATGGAATGAATCGTTTCTTCAGGATTCCAACCTTTTTTAAATTCCAGCCGATCCCATTCAATCGATTGACCGTGAATTAATTCTTCTATGTTGATTGGTAATGCCATAAAAGCAAAGGTAGGAAAAAGTGCACAAAGTCAATTGAGGGATTTACCATCAGACCATTTACAATTAACAAACTGAACAATGATCGGAAAGGCTCAAATAGTAAATCGCAAATATCTAAATCGTAAATAATTATCGGTTCCACGGAGTCACCGCCTTCGCCCCAAATTCCTTCGCAGTAATCTTGGTAATCGGAACGATAAAAACGCCAACATTTCTGATTGCCGGTGCGCTGAACTTGAACGGAAGATCGCTGTATTGAGTCATGAACTGTTTGAAAAGCCGTTCTTTTTCAACATCGTCGTCTATAATTTCAGCCGTTCCTTCAATATTTACCGATTTCGATTTTACGCGGTAGCTGCACCCAACCTTTTCGTCCTGCCATGCCAGCTCTTCGCCCAAAGTCCAGTTGATACAAACTTTCGGATTTTTTTTGATCGTTTCCCACATTCTTCCATGCTGGGCCGAATGCAGAATAACCCGGTCGCCGTCCATGGCAAAATTCATGGGCAAAACGTATGGCTCATCGTCGATCGACATTGCCACATAACAGGTTTTGCACTGTTTCAAAATGGCATCGATCTCGGTTCTGTCTTCAATAAAGTGTGTTCTCATAGTTTCTTAGCTGATTGTTCTAAATCCAAGCAATACCGAAAGATCTTTCAAAACTTCCTTCAGTTTCATGTGCTGGCCCATGTATTCCATTAGCTTTTCGGTGTCGTTGTTTTTACTGGCTTCGTTAATCTGATGTTCAAGTTTTTTCAACATCATTTTCACTTTCTTTAGTTTGTATTCCTGAATCAACTTGGGAACAAGTAAATACAGCAACTCGCTTTCGGTTTCGATAAAAGCGCCGCCTTTGCTCCATCGTTTGCTTTCGATGTATTTGTCGGCCATGATGTTGCTGGCGAACTGACTGATTTCAGTATCGGGATGCTGGGTGAAAAACTTTACCGGATCAAAATCTTTGTTGTCAACATTTTCTTCCAGTGTTGCAATAATGAAACTGAAAGTGGGGTCCACCGAAGTCAGTCCGTCGCTCTGAAGTTCTGACAACACATAATATCCCACGGTGTAAGATTTCATTTCATGGGTTTCCTCGTCTTCAATATCGAAGGCTTCCTGATGAAAATATTTCAGGAGAACACGGATGATCTCACGTTCTTCGGTTTCGAAATGATTGGCCACCTTTTTTTGAGTAACCGGAGTGGCAGGTTTTGAAGCCTGTATTTGTATTTCCTGAAGTTCTTTTCGGGTATGGTCTTCCGATTGTTTGTTCTGAATTTTCCTGATTTCGGAGTACAAAACTGCTTCCTGAACATCCATCAACCGGCTGCATTCCTTGATGTAAATGGTTCGGGTAATGGTATCAGGAATGACAGAAATGGAACGTACAATTTCGTTGACCAGTCGTGCTTTCGAAACCGGATCGTTTTCAACGGTTCCCATCAAAAGCTGCGTCTTGAATTTTATAAAGTCGGTTTCGTTGGCTTTGATGTATTCAGTCAACTCGCTTGCACTCATCGAGCGGGCAAACGAATCGGGGTCTTCGCCACGCGGCAACGGTAAAACTTTCACGTTGATGCCTTCTTCCAGAACCATGTCGATTCCGCGCAGTGATGCCTTTATTCCGGCATCATCGCCATCATACACAATGGTAATGTTGGGTGAAAAACGCCTGATCAGCCTGATTTGGTCGATGGTGAGTGATGTTCCTGACGAGGCCACCACATTTTCGATTCCCGCCTGATGAAACGACAAAACATCGGTATAACCTTCCACCAGATAGCATTTATCGAGTTTTGTAATATCCCGTTTTGCCTGATAAATACCATAAAGCGTGCGGCCTTTGTGGTAAATTTCCGACTCGGGCGAGTTGAGGTATTTGGCAACTTTCTTGTCGTTGGTCAGCGTTCGTCCGCCAAAGGCAATCACACGACCGGCTACGTTATGAACCGGAAAAATCACTCGTCCGCCGAAACGGTCGCGCACCCACTCTTCGCGTTTGATTGTAAGTCCGGTTTTATCCAGAAAATCCATTTTGTAACCTTCACGTTGTGCCGCCTGAGTGAAAAGGTCTTTCCCGTCGGGGCAATATCCGAGTTCAAATTTGGTAATGATGTCATCGCGGATTCCCCTTTCGCGCAGGTAACTCAGGCCAATGGTGCGGCCTTCATTCTCCTTCAGTAAAAAACGGCTGAAATACTTTTGAGCGAATGCCGAAACAATCATCATGCTTTCGCGCTCGTCTTTCAGTTGCTTTTCTTCCTGCGATTCCTCTTTTTCTTCAATCTCGATGTGGAATTTTTTTGCCAGCCACCGCAATGCATCCGGATAACTGAGTTGCTCCAGCTCCATTACAAAGTTCACCGAGTTTCCACCTTTTCCGCAGCCGAAACATTTAAAAATTCCCTTGGCAGGCGAAACTGTAAACGAAGGCGTTTTTTCGTTGTGGAAGGGGCACAAACCGAGCTGATTGACACCCCGTTTTTTGAGGGTGACAAACTCCGACACAACATCCGAAATGTTTGCCGCATCCAGTATTCGCTCTATGGTAGAAGGATCGATCATTGCTGCAAATGTAAAAATTTTAAGTTTGAATAGGGCCCGAAGAACGCTGCTTCAGGCAAGTAAATAAATAAGTTCTGTTGAATGGTTTTTAATGATTGTATATCCGGACATCTGTCTTTCTTCGAAAAAAAACATACCCTTACTTACCAGAGTGGTTAGCCTTGCTTACCACGACGACTTACCTTGCTTATGAGAGTGACTAGCCTTGCTTACCATGACGACTTACATTGCTTATGAGAGTGACTAGCCTTGCTTACCATGACGACTTACATTGTTTGCCAGAGTGACTTTACTTAGGGGTGAAATTTTCAAGCATAGAAAGCAGGAAGATACTGTTTAAATTGTGTTGCAGATCCTGATGTCCGAACTTTGCACTTCGTCCAGATCGTTCACCAGGATGGTTCCTTCAAAGAAGCTTTCTCCATCGAGCAGGTTGGGCATTATTTCCTGAACCAGGCTTTCCATTTGCAGGTTGAAAATACTCAGGATATCCACCCATTTCAACCGCCCCGGAATTTTGTTTTCCAATGTTCCTGAAAATTTTGACGATTCGTAAACCAAATAAACGGTGGCTGAGCCTGTCGAAGCCTGAATGGTTTTTACCACCCCGCGCAAAACAGCCTCAGAAACTACCAGACCGCTTGACTCCTGAATGTTGCGGATGGCGGCTGCGTTCATGTCTTCAGCTATGCCAATTTCTCCTTTTATTCCTGAATGTTTCCGTTTCAAAGGGCCATCTTCGGCTATTTGCAGAAAAAGGATGTGATCGGTTTTATTGTCAAAAATAAACGAAAGTGTTTGGATGGATTGATTGCTCTTTTCAGATTTCATAAAGTACTTTCTCTTTTAAAAGAAGTTCCTGGGCAAAAAGACTGTTGTTTTCAATGAATTTCTGATGCATTGCGTTTGTATGTACAATTAAATCAACCGGAAACACTTTTTTGATGTCAGAAATAGCACGAGATATCTTTAGGTAGATTTTGCTTTTTTTAGCAAAACTTGAAGGAATTGTTTTGTCGCTTGTAACCACTAAAATATCCAGATCACTACTATCCGTTGGAGCGCCATAGGCATAGGAGCCAAAAAGAATTATCTTTTCCGGCTTTGTAAGTTTTAGTTTCTCAACGATTAAAGGTATGTAGTTTAGTCCTGTCATGGAATTTTATACTTTTCAGCAAATTTAATGAAATATTTCGGACGAAGGCTTGTCGTTGTTCTTGCAGTTTAAAAGATAACATTTCTCAAATTAGGAATTTGGCAGGAGGTATTATTCTTATCTTTGGTAAAACCAATTTTACCTGGATATGATTAATGCATGGATGCTTTCCCGTCGAAAATTTCTTGGCATCGCCGGAACCACGGTTGCCGGAATATTGATTTCTCCAGACATATTTGCCGGAAGCGGTAACAAGCCCGTGATTCGTTTTGGAATGCTGTCAGATGTTCATTATGCCGATCGTGAACCCGCCGGAGAACGTTTTTATCGTCAGTCGCTTGGCAAAGTTCAGGAGTGTATTGACCGGATGAATCAGGAAAAGCTCGATTTTGTGATTGAACTGGGTGATTTTAAAGATCAGGATGCGGTACCGAACGAAGTCAATACCTTGAAATACCTGACCACAATTGAGTCTGCTTTCCAAAAGTTTGACGGTCCGACTTACCACGTTTTGGGAAACCACGACATGGACAGTATTTCAAAGCTTCAGTTTCTGGAAAGGGTTAAAAACACAGACATTTCCACTTCGAAAAGTTTCTATTCATTTGATCAGAACGGGTTTCACTTTGTGGTTTTGGATGGTAATTTTACTTCAGAAGGCAAAGAATACGATCACGGAAACTTCTCGTGGGACGATGCTTTTGTTTCGGGCAGTCAGGTTAATTGGCTGAAAGATGATCTTCAATCAAACAAACTTCCAGTCATTGTTTTTATTCACCAGATGCTCGACGATTCGAAAAATCTGAAACAGGCGGTGCAAAATGCCGGTGAAGTGAGAGGAATTCTGGAACAGTCGGGTAGGGTGCTTTGCGTTTTTCAGGGGCATGTCCATGAGGAAAGGTACAATCTGGTCAACGGAATTCATTATTGTTCGGTAAATGCGGTGGTTGATGGCGATGGACCTGAAAACAATGCTTACATGATTGTGGATATTTACAAAGACGGAAGCCTGAAAATTGACGGTTTCAGACGGGCGACTGACCGGGAAATAAAAAATGATTGATGATTGATGATTAAGGATTAACGAATAACGATTGCAGATTAACGATTAACGAATGGCAGAGCTTTTTTTGAAATCTCAAATCGTTGATCGTTAATCGCTGATCTGCAATCAAAAATACTGATATGATAAAAAAGAAATTGGTGATTCTTTCAGGAGCTGGCATGAGCCAGGAAAGCGGCATTCGCACATTCCGCGATATGGACGGATTGTGGGAAGAATATGATGTGACTGAGGTTGCCACGCCCGAAGCCTGGGCGCGGAATCCGGTGTTGGTGATGCAGTTTTACAACGACCGGCGCAAACAACTTTACGAATGTACGCCCAATGCCGGTCATTTTGGATTGGTCGATCTGGAAAAGGATTTTGATGTTCAGATTATCACCCAGAATATAGACGATCTGCATGAGCAGGCAGGCAGTTCGAAGGTTTTGCATTTGCACGGCGAACTGAAAAAAGCCAGAAGCTCGGTGGACGAATCGCTGATTTACGACATTGATGGCTGGGAACTGAAATTTGGCCAGAAGTGCGCCAAAGGAAGCCAGCTTCGTCCGCACATTGTTTGGTTTGGCGAGGCTGTTCCTGCAATGGACGATGCCATTCCATTGGTCGAATCGGCTGATATTCTGGTGGTCATTGGCACTTCGCTCAATGTATATCCGGCTGCGGGGCTGGTCAACTATGCAAAAAAAGGTACGCCCATTTTTGTGATCGATCCTGAACGTCCGTCGGTGTTCATCCGCAATGTAACCTACATTCAGGAAAAAGCTGGAAAAGGAGTTGAGGTATTGAAAGAACAATTAACGAAAGGATTATGAAACGATTAACAATCTTTGTTTTTCTGGTAGTTTTTGCCGGAACTTTTGGTTTTTCGCAACAGTTTGAAGGTGGTGTGATCGGTGGTTTTAATGCTTCACAGGTTGACGGCGATTTATACAAGGGCTACCGTAAACCGGGCGTCGCGCTCGGAGGTTATGTACAGACCAACCTTACGCGAATGGTTTTCGCCGGCATGGAGCTTAAATTTATGCAAAAAGGCAGCCGGAACATCGATTCGCTGGCGACAAATGGCCAGATCAAATACGTCATGCGGTTAAGTTATGTCGATATGCCTTTTTACCTGGGGATCAGGACCAGCGAGAAAATATCGTTTCTGGTCGGACTCTCTCCCGGATACCTGTTAAGCGGTAACGAATACAACGACTACGGAATATTTCCGGAGGAAGATCGCAGGCCTTTCAATGCAATTGATCTGGAGGGAATACTGGGTTTTAGGTTTCAGTTTACCGACCGGCTTTTTGTCGATCTTCGCGGAGCATATTCGCTTTTGCCAATCCGCGAGCAGCCGGGTGACCCGCTTTGGTACTGGAAAAGCAACCAGTTCAATAATTTGCTGAGTACAACTGTTCTTTACCGGCTGGATTTCTAAATCAAACTAATTTAATTCATGAAACGAGCCATTTAGATTATTGGAGTCACCGGAGAATCATTATTGGCGAGTTCTATTTGGCATTTTTAAAAACAAAAATGTGTATCCGGTTATGCACCTATACCGGCGAATAATGAAAAAATATCCTTTGCCGTTTGCCTTTAGGCAACGGGTTGTATTGGGCAGATAGCATGGGCTTTAGCCCAAATTTATGTGGCTAAAGCCATTGGTCGCGTGCATCAATCTATCCGTCAGCTGAAGCAGACGGCAATTGATAACCTGGGAACAAAGCCGTATAATCATAAAAACAAATTCTAAACATATGAAGCCAAAAACCTTATCTATTTGGATCGTGGTTCTTCTTTTTTTATTTTCCTGCTCTTCTCCTGAAAAAGTCAATCAATCTGCTGATCAGAAAATTCTCAGCGAACTATCGGAAGCCCTGAACAAAGGAATTCTGGATGTTTGGTATCCGCGCACCATCGACAGTGTTTACGGCGGGTTTCTGAGCGATTTCGATTACAAATGGGAAATGAAAGGTGCGCAGAATAAAATGATTGTCACCCAATCGCGCCATGTTTGGACCTGCTCAACGGTTGCAGCGTTTTATCCTGAAAGAAAAGATTATTTCCTGAAGATGGCCAGTCACGGCGTTCAATTCCTGAAAGATAAAATGTGGGATTCAAAGTTCGGTGGATTTTTCAATCTGGTCGATCAGCAGGGAAATGTACTGAAATCGGGGAAAGCTGACCGGATCATCAAAGAGGCTTACGGAAATGCATTTGCCATTTACGGATTGGCAGCGTATGCTCGTCAAACCAACGACACTTCAGCGCTTGAACTTGCAAAAAAAGCTTTTCTCTGGCTCGATCAGCACAGCTACGATCCTCAGTATGGCGGTTATTTTCAGTTTCTGGAAGCCGATGGAACACCATTAAAGGAAGGACTTCTGGGAGTTCCGCCAAAAGATCAGAACGGTTCCATTCATTTGCTCGAAGCTTTTACCGAATTGTACCGCGTTTGGCCCGATACGCTGGTGAAAGAGCGTTTGCTGATGATGCTGGCACTGGTGCGCGACCAGATTACCCATCCGAAAGGTTATCTGCAATTGTTCCTGAACCAGGACTTGTCTCCGGTTTCGTACCGCGATTCAGCTGAGGATGCCAGGAAAGAGAACTGGCACCACGATCATATTTCTTTTGGTCACGATGTTGAAACCGCTTTCCTGATGCTCGAAGCTTCTGAAATTGCGGGACTTGAAAATGACACTTTGACCCTTCGAAAAGCAAAAAGGATGGTCGATCATTCCATCGAAAACGGCTGGAATAAAACGGTCGGCGGATTTTATGAAGCCGGTTATTATTTTAAAGATCAGGATACGGTAACTATTATTAAAGACACCAAAAACTGGTGGGCGCAGGCTGAGGGACTGAACACACTTCTTCTGATGTCTGAACTTTTTCCCGACGATCCGCACAATTACAAATCATTGTTCCTGAAACAGTGGGAGTACATCGATACTTACCTGATAGACCACGAGCACGGCGACTGGTATCCAAACGGAATCGACAAAGAACCCGGTGAAAAACTGGCCATGAAATCTCAAATCTGGAAAGGGAACTACCACACTTCACGCTCGCTGATGAATTGTATGAAAAGGTTGAAACGCTAAGAATCATTTGATTTTTTTGTGGCAAGTGTTTTTAAAAACCAAAAGAATCAGGGATATTTTTTCAGTGAAAAACCTTACATTTTTCAAAAAACCTTAGTAACTTAGGTCAGCCCAGAAATCTTAACCTTATTTACCTTATGAAAATAGAATTCAATGACCTTTACACCCATTTTGTTTTCATCACCTTAAAAAGGCAACCGGTAATCCCTGAGAAAAGCCGTCCCGATTAATCGGAAAAAAATACATTACCGGCATTGTCAAAAATAACTCATCAAAACTCCATAACTTTCCCAAAGTTTTTTTCAGTTTAAAAAAACTTTGGGAAAGTTTTAACACATTCTTGTGTCAAGAGCGCCAACTCTTTCAGAGGTCGAACTGGCAACGATTATTTCCGATAGTTCAGAAAAGTTCATCAATGAAAATAAACTTGTAATGGGTAGCTTCAGCTGGCAATCCCGATGGATCGGGAGCAGCAGCTTTTTCTGTTTCAAAGTCAGGCATTGACAATGTTTGTAAATACATTTTAAACCAGCCGGAACACCATAAAAGAGTGAGTTTTGCTCAAGAATACGACCAATTCCTTAAGTTTTATCAGGCGAATTTTAAGGTAGATAAGGTTGGGCTCTGGGGGCTGATCTAAGTTACTAAGGTATCAATGAAAACGTAAGGTTTTTAAAAATATTATTATTGCATACTTGCTTTGTTTGCCCCACCAGAATATTATGTGATTCATCACTTATGGGAGTTTAAAATTAAAATAACCACGTAGAAAACATAGTTTAAATTTTCTATGTGCCCTATGTGCCTATGTGGTTACATAAAAATTTACTCTATCACGATTGTTCGTAAACAGCCGCAAACACGCGCGACCAAACTTCCAGGTTACTTTTCCCGAATTCCAATGGTTTGTTTTTCTTATATTCAGCATCCATTTCTCCGCTCCGCATGGCCACACCCATTTCAGTGTAATTTTTAGCGATTTCTTCGGGAATTCCGGCCTGCAACATTCCGCCCAAAGTATCTTCATCTTTAAAGTTTACCCATGGAATCTCCGGTTTTCCGATCGCTTTGCCTAAAATGGCTGCAACTTCGTTGGTGGTCTTTTCGTCGCTTGCAATGTTGCGGATGCTTTTTCCCTTAAACGACAGATTCTGCATTTCTTCGGCTGCCACGTCGGCAATGTCTTCGGGGTGCACAATAACCAGTGTTGCATTTTCGCCATAATTACCACCCATGATCCCCATACTTTTGATCATTGCGATTTGACCCAGGAAATTTGGATAGAAAAAGCCGGGGCGGAGGTGTTTTACATTCACTCCTTCCAATGCATTCAATGCCTTTTCAACAAAGAACAAACCGCTCACGGGTCCGCATCCTTCAGGCATATGGGCGCCCATGCTGCTCAGGTTCACCACATTTTTTACTCCTGAAGCTTTGATCGCAGCAGCGTAATTTTCACCAATTCCGGCGATGTATTTTTTCCAGTCGGCGGCTCCAAAATAAGGTGGCACCATTGTATAGACGGCGTCGGCATCGGTGAATGCTTCTGTCAAAAAACCGACGTCTTCAACCGATCCAATTGCGGCTTCGGCTCCCATTTCTTCAATCACTGCTGCTTTTTCATCTTTACTGCTTACCACCGTCACATCATGCCCGGCAGCAATTAATTTTTCAGCAAGTGGCTTGCTGATGTTTCCCAACGAACCTGTTACAACGTATTTCATAGCTAATATTTTAATTGTTCGGAAATTGAACGTGAAAGGGAGGTTAAAAGTTCATGCTAAACGCAGCGTCATGCTGAACTTGTTTCAGCATCTCTTCAATGACGGGACCCCGAAATGAATTCGGGGTGACCGGGACTCGACAAAATCGAGTTAACACAAGGCTAGAAATAGAAAATGTTTTTTTGGCCGCGTTTTTCCTGATAGGTTCCTTTGCGCACCACTTTTACGATCGAACGGCGGTTTACTTCATGTTGTTCTTCGGCGCAGGGAACTCCGTTTCCGCAATTGTTCAGCAATCGTGTTTCTCCATATCCCTGATAAAGTAACCGATTGGGGTCAATTCCTTTTGATACGACATAGTCGAATGCTGCACGTGCACGTTTCTTCGAGAGTAGCATGTTGTAATCATCGCTCCCCCGTGAGTCGGTGTGCGATTCAATCCTGATTTCGAGATCAGGGAATTCTGCAAGCAAAGCAATTAATTTATCAAGGGTGACCATCATTTCTTTACCTACATCCGATTTATCCAATTCGTAATTGATGTATTCGAGCTCGATCACCTGAAGCGACTCGCCTCCCTCTTCTTCCATACTTATTGGTGCAGGCGAATTGTCGTCCACTTCCTCTATCTTTAGTTCAAGGAAAATTTCAGAAAATACTTCATCGTTTGGTCTGAGTGTACCCGTTGCCACAGCTTTCTCGCTTTCGAAATAAAATTCCTTCGTTACATTCAATATATATTGCTGGCCCTTGTTCACTTCAAATTCAAACTGCCCGTCGGTTCGGGTGATGGTTGTCTGGATAGTCTTGCCATTTTCGTCAATTACATTCACTGTAGCATCAGGAAGAATGTCTTTTGTGTCGCGGTCTCTGATGACTCCGCGAATGATTACCGGAACCCGAAGTATCTTCAGGAAATACAAATCATCGTTGCCTTTACCACCCAACCGGTTCGACGAAACATAGCCTTTCATCCCAGTTGAATCGAGTGCAAACCCAAAATCATCTTTGGATGAATTAACCGGATATCCCATATTTTCGATGCTGTTGAAAACTCCTTGTTCAGGAACAGAAAAATAAATATCGAGCGCACCCAGTCCGCCGTGTCCATCGCTTGAAAAATACAGCACGCCGTCGCCACTGATAAAGGGAAAAAACTCGTTTCCTTCGGTATTTATTTTTGGACCAACATTAAACGGTTTGCTCCACTGACCGTTTGAGAATACGCTGAAATAAACGTCTGACTTTCCATAGCCTCCGGGCATATCGGATGCGAAATAAAGGATTGAACCGTCTTTGCTAACCGACGGATGTCCAACTGAATATTCATCGCTGTTGTATCTGAAACTTCCCGTCATTTTCCAATCCCCATCCTCCAATTTTCCCTGAAATATTTTCAGGTTCACCACGCCTTCGTTGCTTTTCGATGTTTTTCCCCTGACGAAACTGTTTCGGGTAAAATAAATAATTTCTTTTTCCTGATCAAAGGAAACCGGACCGTCGTGGTATGAAGTTTTCAATTTCGGGGCGAATGGCTCGGGCGATGAAAGATCGCCTGTGGTTTCGTTGATTTTTGCCGAATACATATTGAGAAAAGGAAGTTCATTCCATTTGTAGCTGACTGTTGATTTTGTTCCGATAGAGGTGGAGGAAAAAACCAGCTGATCTTTGTAAAATGCGGGTCCCAAGTCAGATCCGTGGGTATTCAGCGAAATATTTCGCATTTCGAAATTCGTTGAATCGCGCATCAGGAACTGAATGTATTCGAGCAGGGAAACCTGAATGTTTACGCGGCCATCTTCGGGACGAAGCTCTGAATATTCCTTCAGCCACTGCTCTGCAAGCAGGTAGTGCCCATTGCTTTTTAGCGCCTGCGAATAGTTGAAGATATCTTCAGGTGTTTCGGCCCGGCGGTCCATCAGCTTTTTCAGCCAACGCTCAACCTCTTCAGTATTCCCAACATTTCGGTTGGCATCGGCCAGTCTTCGCACCACGTAGTTATCGGTGGTATCGCGCTCGTAGGCATATTCATACAATCCGATGGCATCAACAAAAGCGAATTCGTCAAAACTCTTGTCCGCGAGCCTGGTCGTCAGTTTCTGGCTGAAACCCTGATCCGGTAAAAGCAAAATCAAAATCAGGAATAAAAGATATATGGTCGGATTCTTAGCCATTTATACTCATTCGTTTCATTAAAAATAACGCGGCGACCTTACCCTGCCACGATCAAAACCAAAGTCGAAACTAACCATCACCTCATGAGTTCCTTTGTTGTAAAACCCGAGACGTGAAGTCGGAATGTCGTACGAATAGCCGATTTTCAGATGATCGTTTACCTGTATCTGGAACAATCCGCCAACCGAATCGCCTATCCTGTACATGGCTCCCAACCATAACCGGTCATAAAACATGAATGTTCCATTCACATCCAATGACATCGGGGAATTGACTACAAACCGGGTTAGAACGGATGGCTTAAATCTAACAATTCTATTTACATCGAATACGTAACCGGCCATAAAAAAGATGTGTATCTGCTCCTTGTTTAGATGCTCGATTGAAAAATCGTTTTTATTGATGGTGTTTTTAATCAATTTTGGAATTGCCAATCCAAGGTAATAACGTTCGGCATGGTAAAAAGCGCCCACTCCAAAATTGGGTAAGAAGTTGCGGTTGATATCGTTGGCAAATACCGGATCGTTTGGATCGTTGGTTTGCAAATCGGTGAGGCCGGCTTCGTAGAAATTAACGCCGGCTTTTAAACCGAGTGCAAGATTGCGTTTGTTGCTGAAACGTAAAGTATAGGAATAGTCGAAATAAAGGCCTGTTTGCCGGATTGGGCCAATGCGATCGTGCAAAAACGACAGGCCCAAACCCATATTTGTGTTGGAAATTGGCGAGTGCATCATGAAAGTTCTGGTGTCGGGGGCGTCGGCCATTGTTACCCATTGGTCGCGCGAAACAACCATCATGTTGAACACTTCTTTTGATCCGGCATAAGCTGGATTGACGGTCATCATGTTTTCCATGTATTGGGTGTACATCGGATCCTGCTGGGCAAAAGTTTTCCCTGCAAGAAACACCGAAACGGTTACCAAAAATATTCGGGCAACCAGATGGCTAAGATGTACTGTGTAATTTTTGTTCTTCAAACTATATTTTTTAATTTCTTATTTCTTATTTCTTATTCGATATTTTTTATTTTTTTCCTTTTCGTCCGAAAGATCGTTTCTCCTTTGAAAAACATTTCTGCGCGGACGTGTTCTGAACTTCCTTTCTTTTGCTACTAAGGTGAAAGATCAGAAATAAGGTTCTTATTTATTCGACCTTGTGAACCTTATCTTTTTTTCCACCTTAGTAGAGAAACAGACCTTGAAGAAACCAACCTTATTACCTTATTTTGGTTGTTTCATTCATTTCCTATTTTATCCGTCGCCTAAAGGTAGACTGCAAAGGCAGACAGCAAAGGATATTGCAAGTTTCAAGTTATCACCGTTTCTCATCTTGAAATCTTTTCATTTTCAATTCCGTCCGAAAGAAGTTTTTTTCGTTGAAAAACATTTCTGCGCGGACGGGTTCCGACCTTCCATATTCATTTCTACAAATATTTCGCACCTAAAGGCGCTTTTTGCATTTTCTCATTTCTTATTCCTTATTCCCCGCCTGCCTCGGGCAGGGATATTTCTTATTTCTTTTATTTTCATTTTTCCGTTCCCTGCCTGCGGCTGGCAGGCGTCCGAAATGTGACAATTGCTTTGTTTGGCGCATTTCCGCGGACGGGTTCAATACTTTTTTATTCTATCCGTCGCCTAAAGGCAGACTGCCTGTCCCGATTTTTATCGGGAGCAAAGGATATTGCTATTTTCGATTTATTACAGTTTCTCATCTTCTCTTTTTTTCGTCTTCACATTTCCAAATCTCTCCATCGCCCTGTCGCCCCATCGCCCCCTCTCCTGACTTCCGTCTCCGGTCTCCTTTAACTTTAGGCACTCCAAACTTTAGCTCACTTTAGGCACTTCTTCTCCTATCTATCCAAATAAATCGATTTACTGATCTTTTCTTTGCCGTTCAGGGTTAAAATATAATAGTAAGTTCCCGATGGAACCGGACCTGATCCAATGCGCAAGCCATTGGTGGCTGTTCCGTCCCAGAAACCGCTCTGACCCATTTTACTGCCATAGTTGTTCGACTGGTAAACAATGTTTCCCCAACGGTTGAAGATTTCAATCTGTACAGTATTGTATTTTGCCAGACCTTTAATCTCGAACTTGTCGTTGATGCCGTCGCCGTTTGGCGAGAAAGCTTCAGGAATAAAGAATGGTACATCGTTGATGAATACCAGCACTTTCGCGTTGTCGCAATTTTGGAAATAGTCGCAAACCTGATACACAAATTCATCCTGACCGATATACGATTCTTCAGGCGAATAAACAATCATCGAATCGGCTGAAACCGTTGCAAATCCGTGCAAAGGAGGTGTCAGTATCGAAATGCTCGACGGGTTGATTGCATTGCGCGGAATATCGTTTTTCACTACATTGATGATCACCCGCTCGTTGATGAAGGTGCTGGCCGTGTCGTTGATTGCCTGAATGTAAATCCCGACATTGACTGAATCTTTGGCGATACATCCCATCGCATCGGTTACCTGAAGATAATACATACCCAAACCGCTCACCATTGCAGTTGCTTGTGTTTCGCCGCTGAGAATAATACCTTCCTTCGACAACCACAAATACGTTAAGCCAACACCCGTACTTCTGGCGCCGTTCAGCAAAATGCTGGTATTGGGTGCATCAACAAATACGTTTTTGTCGGTTACAGCCAATGGGGCAGGCATTACCGAAACCAAAACAGAAGCAGTATCTTTTAGCCCTTTGCTGTCGGTGATAGTGAGCAGATAACGGGTGGTTTGACCGGGCGTGAACCTCGGAGTCGGACTTGTTGCATTGTCGAGATAAACCGAAGGCGACCAGCTAAAGCTGAGCCCTTCGCCACCCGATTTGCTTGCATCAAGCACTGTTCCTGAAATATTGCAACTTCCCACGGCAATAAGCGGCGCTCCCTGAATACGGGCAATCGGTCCGCGACGAATAATGGTTTTTACAACCGACTGGTTGTTTGCGTACGATGGATCCCAGGTCGAACTGTTCACCGTAGCAAGGTTTTTCAAGGTATCGGGCGCACTCGGCGAAATGGTTCCCTGAATGAAAAGCGTAAACGGCTTGTTTACTTCCAGGAAATCGAGCGGATAATAACCCGACCAATCCTTCAGGGTGGTAACTCCTTCGAGCCTGAACTTTGGATTTAAAAGGGCAGTCGGCAAATAATCGTTGATCTGAACTTTTTCGGCAACGGCGGTTCCAAGGTTGGTAACCGTAAGCTGGTAATTAATCAGGTCGCCGGGAACAGCGTTTGCAGGCCCGGATTTTACGATCGACAAATCGGCAAACTGCGCCGGATTTTCTTTTACCAGAATGTGCACCGTTGCCAGATCGCAATCCTTCAATTGTGGTTCGCACAATTCATACACAAAATGGTCAGTCCCTTCAAAACCAGCCGTTGGCGTATAAACGAAAGTTCCGTTGGCATTGATCGCGACGGTTCCGTTTGTTGGCTGAACCACCGGAGTGCGGGTTATGTTCAAATTACCTGAGGCGGGATATTGGTCGTTGGCAAGCAGGTTGCCGGTAATTGCCTTGCCGTTCGCGAAATAAACATCATCGGCAGCAAACAGGCGCACTTCTGTCAAATCGCCCGAAACCGTAATTGTAACACGGGCCGTTTCGCACAACCCCAAAATATTGCCGCAAATTTCGTATATAAAATTATCCTGACCGGTAAACCCAGCTTCAGGAGTATAAGTAAAGCTGCCATCACGCTCCAACACCACTTTGCCATGTTGGGGTTCTCTGTTCAGAATTGGGTTCAGCACCAATTGGTCGCCCGAAGGAAAAAGGTCGTTGGCAAGCACATTTCCTGAAGCCGATGTGTTTACCGCAGCCTGCATTTCGTCGTTCATCGCCACGGGTCCAATCAGCGCGAGGTTATCCTCCAGCACCCGGATGGTCACCTTCATGGTATCGCAATCGGTCGGATCTTCCAGCGTACAAACTGAATAATAGAAATTATCGGCGCCTGTAAATCCATTGTTTGGAGTATAAGTGTATTGCCCATCCGGAGACATGCTAAGCTGTCCGTTCACCGGCATCAGCTCGGGAATAGTGCCAACGGATGGATTAAATCCGTAGAAACCGGCATCGTTGATCAGCACGTTTCCTGAAACAGCTATATTTTTAAAGGTGACATTTACGTCGTTGGTCGCCAAACGGTCGGTAATCGTGGTGGCGCCAATTGTTAACTCGTTGGTGGTAGCATCGGTTGAAGAATTGCCTGCCGCATCGCTTACTTTGGCAATCACCTGATAAACACCTGCTGTCAGTTTATTTTGCGCCGGAATCTGCAAATTCCAGTTGGTTCCTGAAATGCTCAAATGCCCGTCGCCCGTGGTATAGGTTACGCCGTTTACAGTTACCGTCAGTATTTCTCCTGAAGCCAATGTCGCGGTTCCTGAAATCAACGGAGTGGTGTTGACAGTGGTTTTTGCTGTTACTGTTGGAAGAGGGCTTGGATTGGTTGTGTCGATGATGAGTTCGTTGGTGTTGGCATCCGGCAAGTTGCATCCGGCGTTTGCAACACTTGCCAAAACTTCAAAAGTTCCCTCCGGAAGTGCTCTTGCTTCAGGAATTTGTAAAGTCCAGTTTGTTCCTGAAAGGACTAGATTTCCGTCGTCCGGTAAATAGGTAAAACCGTTTACCGAAACTGTAAAGGTTTCATTGGTTCCAACGGTAGCCGTTCCTGAAAGGATTGGCGTGGTATCGTTGGTGGTTAAGGCCGCCACAGTTGGCGCAGTGAGATTGCGGAAAATAGTTCGTGTATGTATATTTTGTCCCGAAGTAGTTTCGGGTTGAAGATTCAAATTATCAATGTCGGTTGCGCCGGTGATTGTAATCGTGACCGGTGTGTCCGAATTGGGATTTGCAGTAAATGCACTGCCTGAAATGGCCAATACCTGATTGGCAAAAGTGATTGTTTGTGTTGGTTGGTTTACCCCGTTGATCTGGAACGAAACCTGTATTGGGAAATGCGCCGCACTCAAAGGCGCATCACTTCCATCCTGAAATTTGACAGGAATTGTAAAATCGTTGCTGGCCTGAAAACAGGCAGAACTTGTGATAGATGTAAATAATACTTTGGAATTGTTGGGAAGAACCGAAATGCGGATGGCTTTTGTATTTGTACAGCCGGTTACATCATTTTCGGTAACCAGCAGGTAATAATCGCCCGCCTGATTCCATTGAATAGTTATTTGGGAATTTCCGTTTCCGGTAATTGTGGTTGCTGAAGCATTGGCTGCCACCAGCGGATTGACTTGTGTGTAAACTGCCCAGTTGTATGTACTACCGGCGTGGTTATTTACCTGGTAAGTTTTCTGAGACCCTTCAAAAAAAGCAAAAGCATCCTGTGCCGCCACATTTGTGGCGGCCAGGAATGATAAAATTATTGATATCAGGATGCTTTTATACAAGAGAAATTCAATTAGTTTGTCGTGATTGTTGTAGTATTAGGCCTTGACACAACAGTTTGATCAGATTTTGGAGTTGTACCATTATCCGAAATACCGTTGTATAATCCACCGCTAATTGTAGCAATAGCAGTAAAATCAGCTTGATCCCCGGCAGCATCAGTTCCATCAGTCAAATTAGTTCTTGAAACAGTATAGGTGATAGTTACAGCAGCATTATCAGTTACTGTTACTACTCCGCCAGAAATACTAGCATTTGTAGAAGTTGCTGAAGTTGCACTAAAACCTGTACCGAGTGGTAGATCAATTGTGAAAGTATAACCTGAATGTGCAGCACTTGTCCCAGTAGGAGTTACTGTATAAACAATTGTAGCATCTCCATGATCATACTCAACTGTAGGAGCAGCGGCTGTTCCCGTTGGAACAACAACTACATCACTATCCCAACAATCAGTTTCTAGAAGGGCTGCAATTGTTACATAGAATGTACTTGCCGCGATTTTTACTGGCATTACCTTTTCATTGGTACATGAACCATCCGATTCTACAACATGTACATAGTAAACATCAGTACTCGGCACAAGAGTGCTTGCCCAGGTAATTGTAATAGAAGCACCGGCATCACTTGACTTTACTGCGGCGGCACCTGCATCAGTAGTCATATCATTTAAAGTAACCTTCCATGCATAAGTATTTGTCCCATTGGGAGTAATACTATATGAATGAGTTGATCCAGGAGCAGGAGCAGTCCCTGTACTTTGCCCCATCACATTAGCACTAACGCCCAGTAAAACCACCAGGCACAATAAAGAAAATAAATTTTTCATCTTTGTAATTTTTAAGTTAAACATTTAATTATTAATATTTTAAATCCTTTTTATTTATTTGTTTTGTTGTTCTGTATTTCAACCTCGCCGGTTGCCAACCGTTTCCTGTTTTGCAGGGTCTGGTTTAATCATTCTGCCCAAAATGGGTCTGGCTTCATTGCGGTCTTTTTTCGTTTCGACAGGATCACAACATGTTGTTTCGTGTCAGTTGTTTGGGTTCCTGTCTTTTAATCTGGAGATAGATAAATTTCGTTTTTAATCATACTTCCAATTTTTTTAGTGATTACACTTTTACTATTTAAATTTTCAATTTCATGTTTTCATTTTAACGCTGTCAGGTCCTGTGGACGCTGACAGGTTGTGCCTTCGTTCGACCTGTCAGCGTTTGAAAAACCTGACAGCGTCTGATTGTGAACCCACTTAAGGCCCGTTGCGGTTATTTTGTTTGGCATTTGTATTTTGTTTCATCGTTTTATGTTTTTTAATCGGTTGAGATTGGTGAAGTTTCTGGTATTCCTTTTAAATAGAATTTGTTGAAATCGTTTGTGTCATTGCTATCATTTGTATTCACAATAAAAAGGGTGTAAACTGTCTGTAAATATGGGTTTCCGTTTATCACAACAGTATTAAATACATGACTGGCATTTGTAATTCCAGTAAATGAACCCGTTCCGTCGTTAACGGTTAAATAATTTACCGGTAGAGCATTGATATCCTGGGCAAACAGGTAGTAGGTAAATCCCCAATTCATAGTGCCACAAAGCTTGTCGACAGTCCAGGTAATAGTAAATGGTGTTGTCTCTGTCACTTCTCCCTTACAATCCTGTCCGGCAGGCTGCACCTGAAGGTCGAAGCTGTTTTGCAAGGTGATTTCCAATGTTGCTATGCTTTCGCAATCGTTTCCTGCCTTTTTAATGGCTTCGATGGTATAGGTTCCGGGAGCTATGTCGCCTGACCAGGTAACTTGATACAATGCCGAACCACTAAATGTAGAAATTGGGGTTCCGGTAGCTGTTCCACCGGCATAAACTTTCCATTGGTACGTGTATAATGGATCTGTAATTCCTCCATCAACAGAATAATTGTAACTTCCGCATTGGTTAGGGGTATTGCCTGTTCCGGCACCGCTAACTACCGAATGACTAATGGTTATTTCGCTTGGCGACTGTTTAACTATCAAATTAAGCGAATGGGTCGAAACCAATCCAGCCTGATCGGTTACAGAATAGTCTATAGTATAAGTTCCAAGATTGAAAACTCTTCCTTCTGCCAGATTTGTTCCGCTTTCGGTATTATCGCCTGTAATAGAATATGACAAGACCAGATTTGAAAATTCGGTACAATTATCAATTACATTTAAAATATTCAGGCCAATGTTGTAAACTGCGGTGGAAGTTGCACCGTTCAATGTACAAACAGTTTGATCACTTAACATTCCTATCGTAAATACAGGTGGCGTATTTTCTTTGAATGTCAATGTATTGGAAGTTGAAACACATCCCGCACCTGTAAAATCAGAGGTTTCTGAAACCAGCAGGCGGTACTGATCGCCCTGCTGAGCCAGTGGTCCGGAATAGGATGGAATACCTGTTCCGGTATCCGACCATGAATTTCCATTATCGGAACTAACCTGCCATTGGTAATTCAGACCGGTACTGTTTGAACTAATGGATAATGTTCCGCCGATACATGTATTTGTTGTATTCAGCGAGCTGATCGTAACAGCCGGTTGCGAAACAGTAAATACTTGTGAGCAACTATTTATATTACCGGCCATATCTGCAATCTGATAAGTGCGGGTAAGAGTAGAGCCTGTGAGATCATCCGAAAGTTGGGTAAAACTATCCGTATTCAAACTGCAATTGTCTGAAGCAGAACCCAAAGCTGCCGTAAATTCAGCATAAGTACTGTAGCTAGGGGCATTGGCCACACAAAAAACCGTTGATCCAGCCGGACAAGTAATGTTTGGAGCAGTATTATCGGTAACTGTAATGGTGAAACTAAAGGTTTCCACATTTCCTGAATTATCGGTTGCAGTGTAGGTAACTGTGGACGTACCTACTGCAATGGTTGCTCCGGGAGATAAATTGCTTACAAAACTTGTTAATGTACAGTTGTCTGATGCAGTTGGAGGATCCCAGTTAACTACTGCCGTACAAAGTTCATCGGTAACAGGAACAGAAATATTGACTGGGCGATTTGAAATAATAGGTTTCTCAGTGTCAATGCCAACTTCAACTGTATTAGAAAAACTTGATGAGCATGTTCCGCTGGTAACAACTGCACGATAATAAGTTTTGGTGATTAGATTGGGCGTTATATAACTAGCTGATGTCGCACCACTTCCTCCGGTCACATTTGTCCAACCATTTAGTCCATCAGCCGATTGCTGCCATTGTATGGCTCCAACAGATCCGGAAAGGGTTAAGGTTGTGGAGGCAGAGTAACACACCTGAGAGGAAGAAGCAGTTACGGTTCCGGGATCAGTGGCTGGATCCACTATCCAGCTTACCTGATTCGTGCCTGAGGTCGTGCACCCTGAGCCGCTTGCTGTTCTCCGGCTTTCAACAAGGTTAGTTCCGGCAACTGCTGCAAAACTCGGAACCGTTGCTGACCATGCACTCCATGTTGAACTATTATCAGTTGAGTATCTGTATTCATCGGCTATTGTGCCGGTTCCGCCAGAGCCTGCTGTGGTTGTAACGGTTAAAGTTTGTCCGGCACAAACAGTGGCATCGGTCGGACTTTTTGTGATACCGGGAGCTACCGGCTGCGCTACTACCGTCCAGCTTACTTCATTATTGGAAGTAAAATTGGCTGTACAACCATTGACAGTAATGCTATTTATTTTTACGTTGTAATTTCCGGCTGGCAGGTTGTTGGGAAGTGGAAAAGTCGCCTTTCCGCCCGTTGCTATTAAATCGGCAGTAGCATTTCCAGATCCGTTAATGGTATAATTGAATGTATTAGTGCCATTTAGCAAGCCTTCTCCAGCAATTACCACACTGCTGCCGACGCAAACTGTTGGGGGATTTGCTGTAATAGATGCTAAAGTTGGTTGAGGGTTAACCGTAACTGTAGTTGCTGCGGAATTGGCAAAACTGCAAATGCCACTGGTAACCACCGCTCTGAACTGGGTGGTTTGCGTCAAAGCGCCCGAAGTATAAGTTGAATTGGTGTTAACAATAGGGATCCAGGTGCTGAAAGGACTAACCGATGATTCCCATCTGGTGACAGTTCCGGTGTGTCCGGCAAGGGTCAGGACTGCACTGGTGCTTCCTGAACAAATGTTAGTACCGCCAGTGACAGAGCCGCCAACCGAAGCCGGACTAACCGTAATCGTTCCGGTTGCATTGACCGTTCCACAACCACCAGTTAACGGGATGCTGTAGTTAAACGTTCCACTTTCTGTTGGAATTCCTCTGATGGTAATGGTGTTTGATGACCAGACGGCAGAGACACCTGTCGGCAATCCGGTTGGCGTTCCAATGCCGGTAGCCCCGGTGGTGGTGTGCGTAATGTTGGTCAGAGCCGCATTGATACAAAGCGTTGGTGTGGATGATGCAGCTCCTACCGTATTAATAGGGTTTACTGTTACCGTCGCAACATTCGATTCATTGGTTGCAACATACGGATTTGGAGCTACATTATTGGCACTTGAAAGAATTGCGTTTCGGTAAACATAGTAGGTTCCGGCAACATTGAAAGGTGCAACTGTTGTGTTTGGTGTAAATGTCGCCCCTGTTGCACTGGAAATTTCAGTTCTTGCTCTACCAGGCGTAGTGCTGTAAGTCCATTGATATCCTGTTCCGGAAAGGGAAATTCCAGCTGGTAACGTGCCATAAACATCTCCGCTAATTTCGGAACCTACACTTCCTAAACAAATACTCTGTGTCGTATTGGTGGCGAGCGTATTGGCTAATACTTGAATTAAATTCTGAAACACTATCCGGTTTTGTCCTCCGTTTTCATAAAAATCATAAACCAACGAACTGGTACCATTCAGGGTCATTAAAGCTCCGGGGCGAGAAGCAAAACTATGGTCATTCCAATCATTAACTATAAGTGTTCCATCAACAGTCAAACGATTTCCATCATCTGAGCCCAAATTCGCAACATACAATCCCTTTTTGGTCGAATTCATTCGGTATCTTACAGAATAGGTGGCAGTTAAGATTGATCTTGCAACTAAATTTGAAATAATATTAAAGCAAACATTATCGCCGCCATAACTTTGATCAAAAGCTTCCGTTTCAGTATAACTTCCATAATAGTTGGTAAAACTTCCTGTATATAATACTCCCTGATTTGTGCCGTCATAAACATGTCCAACCCATGAATTCGTTCCAGCCAAATTTTGATCATCGGTCGATAAAGCCGGGAAAGTGGCTGTAACGATTGTCCGCGCACTTTCACAAGTTCCGCCGCTCGAAACCGAAACCCAATAATTGGTCGTTGAACCAAGAATCGGCGTTACGTAAGTATTATCACTGTTGTTGGAACTGGTCTTGAGAAGAGTGCCACCGCTGGCAGCGCTGTACCATTTATAAACCTGACCGGAAAGAGCTCCTGCTGCCGACAAGGTTGCAGTGGAGCCGATACAGATTTGTGCGCCAGTCGTTGTGGGAGAACTTGAGAAAGCATTTACTGTTACAGTTAAAGATCTAGTGGCACTTGTTCCACAAGAATTGTTTGCGACTACTGATAATATGCCTGAAGTTGCATTAGAGGCAAAATTTACTGTTACATTAGCCGATGTCCCTGTAATTACAACCCCAGTTCCGCTGTATGACCAGGTGTATGACGTTGCGCCATTCACCGCTCCAATTGAATAAGACTCGCTTGAAGATGGACTACAAACAACGTTGTTACCGGTAATTGTTTCAGGAGTTGCAGGTGAAGCATTGGTATTATAAAACAATACATTACTATAACTGGTACAATGCCCGGAATAGGCAATACGATGAAAATATGTTGGAGTATTTATTTGTCCGGGGCTATATTGCTGAGCTAGGGCATTCGTAATGTTGGAGAATGCAATTCCATCTGTAGAACTTTGCCATTGGAAAGTAAAATTATTATTATTTCCACCACTTGGAATTCCCCCCATATTGTATTCATTAATAGAACCACAGTTACTGGTTGTCACAGATGGAACGATTGTATTTAAAATATCTGGAGTGACATGAAATTTAACAATATTACTAGATGATGGGCAAGTTCCGGTAACATTCCGGCGATACCCAATCGAAGCCGTTACTGTTCCCGGATTATAATCTTTTGAAATAGCGCCGGAAATATCAGAATAGCTGTATGGATTATCCAGGTCATCTGCATTCGTATTTATCTGCCATTGGTAACTCGCCCCTGATCCTAAATCTGAGCCAATCATTGTAATATCCGACGGAACGCTAGTAGCACAAAAAGTTAAAGTTGGTGGTGCAGTAACAGTATTTTCTGGAAGAACTGTAACTGCCGAAGATGCACATGTTGAGTTGTTACATGTGCCTTCAGCCCTCACATAATAGGTCGTAGTGGTAGTTGGATTTACGGTTATGGAACTTCCTGTCCCCTCCAAAGTTCCCCCACAAGTTCCTGAATACCATTTCCATGAGGCGCCTGCTCCCAACGAGCCGCCTGATACTGATAAATTAGTTGATTGTCCATTACAAATCGTAGTCGTACCTGTTATCGAAGTGGGTGCGGTGGAGGGAGTATTGACCGTCCAGCTGACTTCATTATTGGAAGTAAAATTGACTGTACAGCCGTTGACTGTAATGCTATTTATTTTTACGTTGTGACTTCCGGCTGTCAGGTTAGGAAGTGGAACAGTCGCTATTCCGCCCGTTGCTGTTAAAACGGCAGTAGTAGTATTTCCAGATCCGTTAATGGTATAATTGTAATTCAATGTATTAGTGCCATTTAGCAAGCCTTCTATAACAATTTCCCCACTGCCACCTTCGCAAACTGTTGTGGGATTTATTGTAACAGATGCTAAAGTTGGTTGAGGCTTAACCGTAACTGTCCAGCTTCCGGTAGATTGCGCAAATGCGGTGTTGCAGGTGTTGTCTTTTGCCCACCGGGTATAAGTTGTGTTTGTTGTTAAACCAGTTGGCGGGTCATATGTTGCTGAATTTGAACTTGCAATATCCACCCCGTTCGCCTGCCATTTATAGGTGATCGTTCCGTCACCACCACTGGCAGCGTTTAAATTGCCTATGATTCCCGGATTTCCATTGGAGCAAATGGTTTCTCCGGTCGTAGAGATTGCTCCCACTGTGAAATTTGGACGTACAGTGACAGTCCAAGTGCCTGTTGATTGTGCAAATGCGGTGTTGCAGGTGTTGTCTTTTGCCCACCGGGTGTAAGTTGTAGTTGTTGTTAAACCAGTTGGTGGGTCATACGTTGCTGAATTTGAACTTGCAATATCCACCCCGTTCGCTTGCCATTTGTAGGTAATCGTTCCGTCACCACCGCTGGCAGCGTTTAAATTGCCTATGATTCCCGGATTTCCATTGGAGCAAATGGTTTCTCCGGCATTTGCAATTGTTCCGGTTGTGAATTGTGGTCGTACTGTAACCAGTAAAGTATTATTAGCTCCCATACCTCCGGAGTGAGTTCCATTGGTTATTTGAATTATTGTAACTGTCTTGATTCCGGAAGTAGTCAATGCAGTGGAGGGTACCGTAAAAGTACCCGAACCGGCAGAAGCTATAAAATTTGCTGTTAAGTTACCTGCGCCTAAATTATAAGTAACAGTATAAGGGACACCAGTAAGAAGGCTTGTCGAAGTAATTGTAACATTTGCAGAACTCCCCAAACAAATTGGAGTTGTAGCTGAAAGGCTTTGGATTTGGTAATAGTAAACAATTACTTGACCTCGAAACCCGGCCCCGCCATCGTTTGCACCCAAAAAACCCGAATAGAACCCGCCACCACCACCGCCACTTAATGTGGTAGCGCTATTTCCAATTCCATTATTATTTCTTCCGGCTGCTCCAACTCCTCCTGTAGTACCACCAGTCAGACCAGCACCTGCAGCACCTCCTGTCGCTCCTGAAGCATTGCCCCCGTTTCCATTGTTTCCTGCTCCTCCGCCACCTGCTCCGCTTGAAGATGCGGCAGTTGATCCGGCACCACCATAATATGTACCGCCGGTTGTTGTTGCGGCTCCACCGGCTCCATTTGTATTACCCCCATAGTACCCAAATGAACCTCCGGGTGCAGAAACCAATGCTCCTAAAGATGAAGCACCCCCTGCAGTTCCATTAGTAGTCCCGGCTCCACCAGGGCCACCGATTCCAACAGTAACAGTATAACTTGCCGAAGGCACAACAGTAAAAGCCCGGGTAAATGAGCCACCAGCGCCTCCGCCACCTCGTCCTGTTGAAAGAAATGCCCCACCAGCGCCTCCTCCTCCGCCTCCACCCCAGGCTTCAACAGTAACACCTGTAACGCCTGAGGGCACGGTAAATGTTCCGTTGGCGGTATGAAGTTGGGTTGATTGCCCCCATACTGTGTTTTGCATCACCAGCAGCAGAACAAGGCTCATTAAAAGCCTTGCTGCGGCAAAGGCAAAACTGTTTCGGTTGGGTTGTTCTGCTCCCCTTTTTACTTTTGCAGCACGTGGTTGTGTATTTGTTCTCTGGCCCAAAAGCTGTTGGGCCGGTTGAAGTATATTTCTCATCATACGCTCCGTGCTTTTAAGTAAATAAAAGTGCCCAAAGCCCGGTTCGCAGTATGCTCGTGTTGGTTGGTAGTAGCAGTGCTAAAAGATTTTAGCCACAAGGAAGAAGTAAAAAAAGCGCTGTGTTGTGGAATTGACAGAGAAATACTCCCGGAGTTTGGATGATTAATTGGTAATAGTTTGGATAATTTCGTATTTCGGTTTAAAGCCGACAACTTTACCTGACACTTTTGCCAAATCGTCCCAACATCCCATCCATTCATAATAAAAGTGCTCAGCTTTCCCGTCATCATCCAAAAGTCAATTTTCCGGTCGCCAATTTAGTTAAATCGGTTGTAATTAAAACCATTAACTATCAAAATAGCTGTTTCAGGTATCAAAATACCATGTTGGGATACCGGCATTAAATAAAATCAGAATTTTGCTTTTAAAAGTTGGAGAGTAATCATTCCCGAAAAAAGGTAAATGCCTCGTTATTAAAAGACAATAGCCTCTTAAATACCGATGATATTTTTCGATAAACAGCGACTTCAGAAGACAGTTATTTCAGCAAACCCGAGTCACCCCGTCAGCAGCAAACAGCCTACATCACTCTGATTTTAAAATCCATTGTTTCAATCAAATCGCCGCTCCTGAGTTTGGCGCGTTTGCGAAATTCCGGTTCTGTTTTCTGTGAGTTAAAAAAAATCCGGGAACAACCTGTCAGGCAGTTCCCGGATCAAATTAAAATTCGCTAAAAACTATGATTCAGGAGTTGCGGGATTGGCTGGACCATCCGAACTGCCATCATACAACTGGTAGATAGCCAGGCGGGCCGCATCTTCAGCAAATATGATTTTTGCCGCAGAACTGATCCGGCTTAATTTGTCCCAAATCGAGTTAAACAGACCAATACGTTCGCTGGTCACGAGCAACTGCTGTTTTTTCAACATTTCCTGTTCACCATCGATAGCGGCCAAATCACCGGCCAGATCTTCAAGTTCACCAGGTAAACTTTCAGGCATACCAGCTTCTAAAAGCCGGGAGCTAAAGTCTTCTAAATTACAAGCCTTTGTTGCCTGATTCAACAACGAAATCATTTCTTTTTCCGATTGACGGGCTTTTTCGTAACGCGAATGTCCAAAAGTGTCGCCAATAGCTTTGCTGTTTCCCAACCCGTTTTCAACATAGTACATCAATTTTTGATAGTTGCTGCCTGCGGATTTAAGCATTTGGCTGATGGTGGCGGTTTTCCGCTCGATTTCAGCGGTATGACTACTTTCCGATGAATCACTAATTCCATCTGCGATTTCTGTGACAAGCTGCATATTTACAGAATCTGTAAACCAGGGATTGAAGGTTGTGAACTGTTGAAGATCTGTCGCGAATTGCGGCTGCATCGATTGCGCTTTCTCGATAACTTCGTCATAGGTCAAGTTAAATCGAGGTTCTTGTTTTTTTCCCATAATAAAAAGGTTAATTGATTTGTGTTTCAAAAGGTACAACTAAAAATTGAATTATCAATTGGTTGCGTGTAACTTTTTTTAATGATTAATACAAATTGTTTTCCTGAAGTTGCGCGCCTTATCGCAAGGGCTTACCGCCTTATCGGAGACAAATACCGCCTTCCCGGAAATGGTGCGCGCTTTCCCGGAGCCAAATAACGCCTTCTCGGAATCGATGCGCGCCATCTCGGTAACGATGCGCGCCTTCCCGGAAACAAATAACGTGCACGTGAAACGTCTCCGAGAAGGCGTGAAGATCTGGTGAGACGCCGGGAAGTCTTCGCGAAAGGCCGTGAAATGTCTGTGATATGTCGGGAAGCCTTGGTGAGACACCGGTCGTTGCCGAAAGGAAACCCATTACAGTTGGCGGAGCAACGGGAAGATGCGGCACGCAGGCGGCTTTCCCTCTTTTAAAAGAGGGGTGCAAGGGGCGAATATAAGTGGAAAATGCAAACACAAAACGTCATTGAACTTAAAATTAATCTTTACAATTTTGGAATCAGATTCCGGAATTGTATGGGTTCAGCCACATTTCATAAACAGCTCTATGCTGGAAATCATTATAGTAAGTTTTGAGCTTGCATTTTAAGACACATTCGACAAAGATTTTTTTAAGCAGATGCCGGTTGTATTTTAATTACTATATCGCTAATTTTGGTTCAAAAAAATAACAGATGGAAAATCTATTAGACAGAATATCAGTAAATCCGGAGATTTGCAACGGAAAGCCAATTATTAGAGGAATGCGTATTACTGTCTCAACAATTCTCGATTTTTTGGTTGCTGGTGAGACCTATTCAAACATTCTTAAAGCTTATCCAATTCTTGAAAAAGAGGATATACTGGCATGTTTGGAATTTGCAAAAAAAGTTGCAGACAAAAGCATTCTATCTTATGAGCTTAAAGCAAGTTAACAAATACAAATATTTGGTTGACGTTAACCTGTCTAAAAAGTTTTCCTACTTTAAATCTGAAGATTTTTTACATGTTGTTGACATCAACTCTTGTATGACTGATCGTGATATCTGGGATTACGCATTAATTAACAATTTGGTACTACTTACTAAAGATGCCGATTTCTATGATTTATTCCTCACAAAAATTAATCATCCCAAAGTGATCAATTTCCGTTTTGGAAACTTCACTTTAAGTGAACTGCATCATTATTTCCAAAAGTTCTGGCCAACAATCATTGACCATTTAGATACTGCGTCATTTATAATTGCCCACGAGGACAAGTTCTTTGTTTTTCCCTGATTCTGCATTCATACAGTCCGGGCGCGACTCAAAGCAGCACCCGAACTTGCAACAAAAAGGTTTTTATACCACCTTGATTTTAAAATCCATTACTTCAATCAAATCGCCGCTCCTGAGTTTGGCGCGTTTGCGGAATTCCGGTTCACCGTTTCGGAAAACAATTCCATCGTCAACCATCATTTTTGCCTGTCCGCCCGATTCGCTTACACGCATGATTTTCAATAGTTTAATCAGCTCAATAAATTCTGCTCCGTTTAGTTCGTATGTTTTCATAGCATTGTTTTTTTTATCCGTTTTTGGCATTTAAGTAATTTAGAATGAAACAATGCCGCATTTGAATTTGTACTTTTTATCCCAATTCACCCCCTCGCATCTGCGATGCTTTCCCCCTCTATTAAAAAAAGAGGGGGGGACGTCCGCTTGCGGACGTGGGGTGAGTTGGGAAAATGTACGACAATAAATAGCTTCTATTACTTACTAATCCGAATTTCAGGCAAAGATATGAATCTGTTGCAAAGGTCGATTCCAATCTTTCCCTGTTCTGCCTGCATTTTTTTTGCAGAGACAAGGGAAAACCTCTCTTTATTAGTTTAACTTTACAAAACTTCGGTTTTTCACTCATTCAACAAACTGCAATGAAACGAACAACTTTTTTCTTTTGCTTTTTTATGCTCTCAGCACTTAACAATGTTTTAGCACAAAAAATACGCGAAACCAGCTTTGCCTTTGGAATTAATAAAACATCTTCGCCTGTTCAGCACAATTACTGGAACGAAAATCCTTCTCCAACTTATCTGACATTTAATGCAACCAAAAGCTGGTACAACAATGATCATCGGGTTTCGGCCAGGAAAGAAGCCGGACTGAATTTGCAATATTCAAATATTAATCTTGACTCCGGAGGACTTGGTGGACATAGTTATTATTCGGGAAATATAACCAGCCTTTTTGCCGATGCGGCTTTGCTGGTTCAGCTGCGGATAAATAGCAGGCTTGCTTTGGCAATTGGTCCTGAGGCAGAATACCTGATGATTGGCTACAATAATCTGAATATTTCCTATTCCACCATGTTAACCAAACCCCCCAGTTCCGGTGAAATACGCAAAAGTGGGCTTAACCGCGACTATTTCAACAAACCTGCCTATGGAATCAAGTTCAGACTTTTTGAATCCGGCTTTATCGACAAAACCACCATTGGTCTAAATTTTAGCTATTTGTGGACAAAAAGTGAATTTTCAAACTTTTATGCCGCCAATTATACCCGGATTTCATTTGTTATCGGGTTCAGGAAAGGTGTTGATGAAAAACCATTGGAAAAATAAATAATTCCGCTGCTCTTGAATTTCAAAAATTTTCGGGAGTTTATCGGAGAATCAAAAATAAAAGAAGAGACTTCTTTCTTGATTATTCAGTCAGATTTTTCTCATCGCTGGTTGTTTTATCTAAAAAATTCTGATTCGAAATAATGCTTTGTCCCAACTCATTTTCTGTTTCCCGGCGGGCGTTGCCAGCGACTCTTCCGCCACGCGTGGCTACCTGTTTGTTTTTGGGAAAGGTGTCCGGTTTTTCTTTCTGCGAAATCTCAGTGGTGACTTTCTCGCCCAGCATTGTGAAAATTAGCTCAAGGTCTGTCATGTGGTCGCGCAGATTATGACTCTTTTTGACTAATCCCTTCACCTCTTTATACTCCGATGGAGTTAATCCGAAAGTAGCTTTTGAAATCTCAGCGGTGAGAATGGCAAAATCATGATCGTTGTTAATTCCACGCTCCTTCCACTCATCAGTTAGGTTTTGGCGAATGGCAATTCCCCGCAACCGCTTGTCGATCCAATCTTTCGGATAGCCCTTTTGTTCGTAAAGCAACTTCATTCGCTCCTGCGCGAGTTCAGGGTTCTCGATTTCCTGTACACGTTCGTATCCCACTTTTGCCAGCCATTGTTTGAACGGTTCAGCTTTGGGCGAGGGAATGGATTGAATAATGCGGAAGAGCTGTTCCGTTTCGGCAACATCAGTTTTGTAAAATTTACCATCTCCTGATTGCATTTTCAGTTGTCCCAAAAAATGGGACAACTCGCTACCTTCGGCTTGCAATTTGGTTTTTAATGCGTTCCAATATTTTCGTGGTCTGGGACTGCCTGTCAATACCTCGATCACATCAATAATTGAAAAATACCATTTTCCCTGTTCGTTATCCCAGTGGGCTCTAACCTTCTTATTTTCAAAAAGTTTGATTGGACTCATGATTGTTATTTAATCGTTTGCTAATTTCTAAATTTAGGACATTTATTATTCCAAATAAGGGTATGACAAAGATTTTTATAAACTTTTCCTACGTCAACGCGATTCATTCCCATGCAATATTATGACTTAGTTTCAAATTCAGGAAATTATTCCCCACCTACTTGAATTACAAAGATATTTGACTATTTTTGCGCTGCTTTTAAAAATTAATTTTAAGCCGTTGCGATTGAAAGCAATGCTGCGGCTTAAACATTGTACAACAATTTAAATAAACGTTACATGTATTTATCATCTGAAAAGAAAGTTGAGTTCTTCGAAAAATACGGAGAATCAGCGAAAAACACAGGCTCGTCTGAAGCGCAAATTGCATTGTTCTCATTTCGCATCAGTCACCTGACCGATCACCTGAAAACAAACAAAAAAGATTTCAGTACACAACGGGCATTGATCACCCTGGTAGGTAAACGCAGAAGCCTTTTGGATTATCTGAAAAAGAAAGACATCAACCGTTACCGCGCAATTATCAAAGACCTTAACTTACGTCGATAATTTAAGACAGAAAAGGCCCCGATATATCGGGACCTTTTCTTATTTTTATACCCGTTTAAAAAATCTGATGGTACCAGTTTCGTAAACGCAAAACTTCAGTAAAATTATTTTTCCTGAATAAAATACCCCACCACGCCATTTGTAGAGTACCGTGTAAAAAATTAATTATTCGAAAAAATTATGAATCAAGCAATTATTAAAACAATTGACCTTGGCGATGGCCGTACCATCACCATTGAAACCGGCCGGTTGGCCAAGCAAGCCGATGGTGCGGTGGTTGTTCGTATGGGTGACACAATGTTAATGGCCACTGTTGTGGCAGCAGTTGATGCCAAAGAAGATGTGGACTTTATGCCACTTTCTGTTGACTACCGCGAAAAATTCGCAGCAGCCGGACGTTTTCCCGGTGGATTCCTGAAACGCGAATCACGTCCGTCGGATGATGAAGTGCTGATTGGCCGTTTGGTTGACCGCGCTTTACGCCCATTGTTCCCTGCCGATTTCCATGCAGAAACTGCCATGATGATCTCCCTGATTTCATCTGATTCTGAAGTAATGGCCGATTCACTGGCCGGACTTGCCGCTTCTGCTGCAATTGCCGTTTCAGATGTGCCATTCGAAACACCTATTTCTGAAGTTCGTGTTGCACGTATCGACGGAAAATTCATTGTAAACCCAACTTTTTCGCAACTCAAAAAAGCGGACCTCGATATCATGGTTGCCGCTACATTCGACAACATCATGATGGTTGAAGGCGAAATGGAAGAAGTTTCGGAAGAAGACATGCTCGAAGCAATTAAAGTTGCCCACGAAGCAATCAAAATCCAGTGTACAGCTCAGGAAGAACTGGCCGCTTTGGTTGGAAAAACAAAACGTACCTATTGCCACGAAATAAACGATGCCGATCTTAAAGCCAAAGTGTTGGCAGATCTTTATCCTGCCTGCTATGCGCTTGCGACTCAGCGTCTCAACGACAAGCATCTCCGGATGGAAGGTTTCCGCAATATTGTTGAAGAATACGTTGCTGAATACAAAGAAGCCAACGCTGAAAATACCGAAATCGACCTCGGAACAAACATCAAGCTGATTAAAAAATATTACCACGATGTTGAGAAAGAAGCCATGCGCCGCATGATTCTTGACGAAGGTATCCGTTTGGACGGCCGCACAACCACCCAGATTCGCGATATTTGGGGCGAAGTGAATTACCTTCCGGGTTCGCACGGATCAGCTATTTTCACCCGTGGCGAAACTCAGTCACTTTCTTCCATCACTTTGGGAACCAAAATGGATGAGAAAAAAATCGACAGTGTAACTTACCAGGGAGTCGAGAAATTTTTGTTGCACTACAACTTCCCACCATTCTCGGTTGGTGAAGCAAAAGTGCCACGCGGAGTTGGACGCCGCGAAATCGGTCACGGAAACCTTGCTTTGCGTGCCCTGAAAAAAATGATTCCTGATGAATTTCCTTATGTAATAAGAATTGTTTCTGACATTCTGGAATCAAACGGTTCATCGTCGATGGCCACTGTTTGCGCCGGAACCATGTGTATGCTCGATGCCGGTGTTAAAATGAAACGTCCGGTTTCTGGAATTGCAATGGGTTTGATTACCGATCCGGCAAACAATAAATTCGCCGTACTTTCAGACATTCTGGGCGACGAAGATCATCTGGGCGATATGGACTTCAAGGTAACCGGAACCTCGAAAGGGATTACTGCTACCCAGATGGACATCAAGGTTGGTGGACTTTCTTACGAAATTCTTACTCAGGCATTGCTTCAGGCCAAACAAGGCCGCGAACACATCCTGGGCGAAATCCTGAAAGTGATTTCGGAACCACGCGAAGATTACAAACCAAACGTTCCACGCGTTGTGATCATTCAGGTTCCGAAAGAATTCATCGGACCAATCATTGGCCCAGGTGGAAAAAACATTCAGAAACTTCAGGAAGAAACCAAAACTGTTATTTCGATTGAAGAACGCGATGATATTGGGTACGTTCAGATTTCAAGCATCAACAAAGAATCACTCGATGCTGCCGCTGCACGCATTAAAATGATTGTAGCTATTCCTGAAAAAGGTGAAATCTACAAAGGAAAAGTAAAATCGATCACATCATTTGGCGCCTTTATTGAAATCATGCCGGGAAAAGAAGGCTTGCTGCATATTTCTGAAATTAGCTGGAACCGTTTGCAAACAGTTGAAGAAGAATTGACCGAAGGTCAGGAAATTGAAGTGAAATTGCTGGATATGGACCGCGATGGTAAAATGAAATTATCGCGCCGTGTATTGCTTCCAAAACCTGAAGGCATGCCCGACAGGCCAGAGAGACCAGAGCGCAGCAACGATGACCGTCCTCCACGTCGTGATGACAATCGTGGCGGAGATCGCCGTGACAACCGAGGCGGAGATCGCCGCGATAACCGCGACCGTCGTTAATCGAGCATCCTATTTTTGAAACATAAAAAATGCCCGCTGGTCGGGCATTTTTATTTAATAAAAACCAAAAACCAATATACCAAAATGAAGTACCCAATTTTTTATTTATTAGCATTCGCATTTATGATGTCATGCACCCAAAAACCGATAGACTACCCGGCAACTGCAAAAGGGGATGTAAAAGATACTTATTTCGGAACCGAAGTTGAAGATCCTTACCGCTGGCTGGAAGACGACAACTCAGCAGAAACAGCCGAATGGGTCAGGAAACAAAATGAACTGACGTTTAATTACCTGGAAAAACTGCCATTCCGCGACCAGATTAACAGCCGCCTGACCGAATTGTGGGATTACCCAAAATACGGAACTCCCTCGAAAGAAGGCGGCAAATATTTCATATACAAAAACAGCGGGCTTCAAAACCAGAATGTTTTATATACGACCAACGACATGGCAGTAGAGCCGACCGTTCTGCTTGATCCGAACACTTTGTCGGATGACGGAACTGCCGCCCTGACCAGTGTCACTGTATCCGACGATGGCAAATACCTGATGTACCAGCTGGCCAAATCGGGTTCCGACTGGAATGAAATTTTCGTGAAAAACATCGAAACCGGAGAATTACTTCCGGATCACATTGACTGGGTGAAATTTTCAGGAATTAGCTGGTACAATGATGGGTTTTTCTACAGCGCCTACGACAAACCCGAAGCCGGAAGCGAATTGTCAAAAGCCAATGAATTTCAGAAAGTGTATTATCACAAACTTGGAACAGAACAGTCGGCAGATCAGCTGATAGTGAGTGATCAGGACAATCCAAAACTCATGTTTGGTGCAAGTGTGACGGATGACAAACGTTTTCTCCTGGTTTCAAAAAGTAAAGGAACAAGTGGAAATGCCCTTGAAATCAAGGATCTCAGCAAAAAGAATGCTGCATTTGTAAGCCTGATGGATAGCTACGGATCTGAATTCAATCCGGTCGAAAGTGAAGGGGACGATCTTTACGTTCTAACCAATTACAAAGCCCCCAAATACCGTTTAATCCGTATCAACACCAACCAGCCCGAAGAAGCAAACTGGATGGATATCATTCCGGAGAAAAAAGACGTACTTGAATCTGTCGTTATGATTGGTGGCAAATTGGTCGTTAATTACATGACCGATGCGCACAGCAAAACAGAAGTTTATTCGTACGATGGAGTTTTGGACCATGAGGTTCAACTTCCCGGAATTGGCACAGTTGGCGCTTTCTCCGGAAAAAAGGAAGAGAATATTGCATATTTCAGTTACACATCCTATAATACCCCTGGCGAAATATACAAATACGATTTCACCACCAAAGAATCATCACTTCATTTCAGGCCTGAAGTGAAATTTAATCCGGATGATTTTGAGGTGAAGCAGGAATTCTTTGCCAGTAAAGACGGCACCATGATCCCCATGTTTATCGTCAGCAAAAAAGGAATTGAATTGAACGGCAACAATCCCACCCTTCTGTATGGCTATGGTGGTTTTAACATCAGCCGGAAACCAGCCTTTTCAGCTTCCAGAATAAAATTCCTCGAAAATGGGGGAGTGTTTGTTGAAGTAAATCTTCGCGGGGGCGGCGAATACGGCGAAGAGTGGCACAAGTCAGGTACCAAATTGCAAAAGCAAAATGTATTCGACGATTTTATCGGGGCTGCCGAATACCTCATCAGTCAGAAATACACTTCAAGCGAAAAACTGGCCATTCAGGGCGGTTCGAACGGCGGTTTACTGGTTGGCGCTGTTACCAACCAAAGGCCCGATTTGTTTAAAGTTGCACTTCCGGCTGTGGGTGTGATGGACATGTTGCGGTTTCATAAATTTACCATCGGCTGGGCATGGGCGAGCGACTATGGTTCCAGTGAGGACAATGCAGAAATGTTTAACTATTTATATGCCTACTCGCCTTATCATACCATCAAAGAAGAAACTGCATATCCGGCGGTATTGGCAACCACTGCCGATCACGACGATCGTGTTGTTCCGGCGCACACTTTTAAATACATGGCCCGGATGCAGGAATACAATGCAGGAAATAAACTCCCGCTTTTGGTTCGTATCGACACCAAGGCCGGGCACGGCGCAGGCAAACCAACCGCCAAGGTAATTGAAGAATATACCGACATATGGTCGTGTGTGTTTTTTAATTTGGTTATTAAAATGTTATTTTTTTTTGGAGGTGAGTGAGGGGGGGGGGGGGGTTGAACCCCCGGCGGTGGGAAGAAGAGAACGAGGTGTTTTTTTTTATTTTTTTTTTTTTTTATATATTTTTTTTTTTTTTTTTGTTT
>JAIBEZ010000024.1 GCA_019459485.1 Prolixibacteraceae bacterium | reverse complement strand
CGGAAGTTGGTAAAGGAGCGTTTCAAGTTCCAAGTTCCAAGTTCCAAGTTTCAAGTTGAAAGAAGATTACAGGTAACGAGCAAGATCCTTCGTTGCTAATTAATCAATAACAGGAGCTTCTCTATGCTGGTCCATTCCGATTTGTGAACGGATCGATTTATTACGAATTACCTCAAACAGCAAAACATCGTTGTTTGAGGTTTTTTGATTTATTGGGTGGTATAAATGATAGCAAATTGCCGCCCATTTCAAATTAATTCGTTTTACTCCTGAATGCATCATCCGCATTACCACGTCCGAATCCTCGTAGCCCCAGCTTTTGTATCGTTCGTCAAAACCGTTGATCCTGATCAAATCTTCTTTCCAAAAAGCCATGTGGCATCCCCGCATCCGCTGATGGGTATATTGCGGGCCGCTGATTAATTTGTGCAGGAAAGGGATGCGGACGGCATTTTCACGCGATTCCAATCCGTTTGACCATAAAGGGAAATGGTATTGGCCGCTTTTTATTGTTTGGGTCGTTTTTTCAGAACTAAGCCGAACCCTGCTTCCACAATATAAACAGTTAGATTTGGCGAATCTGCGATGGTCGTTGATGAAGGCCGGGTGCAAAATTATGTCATCATCAATAAAAATAAGGTAATCTCCTGACGATTTTATAATTGCGTTGTTTCGGCTTCTGGATAGTCGAAATCCCTGGTCTTCCTGCCATACATGAATTAACGGAACTGATAATTGTTTTCTGAATTTTTCGATCAGTTCTGCTGTCTCTTTTCCTGAACCATCATCGGCCACAACAATTTCATCCGGAAATTCCTTTAGTTCAGCAATGCTTTTCAGGCAATGGAACAGGTACTCCGGCTTGTTGTAAGTGGAAATGATGAGACTGATCTTCATTGTTTAAGCGCTGTTTGTTGCGTTTCACTGAACAGGAACAAGCTGTAAAAGAAAATAAAGAAGCTGATTCCCATGTGTGCCTCAAGGTTTGAGTCGGAGAAATTGGCAATACCCAAAATGAGCAGCAACATTACCGCTGGATAGTATCGATGTTTGTTTGTCAGGAACAATGGATACGTCCATGCAAACATGATCCATAGAAATCCAAGGATTCCGAATTTTACCAGATAATTCAGGTATTGGTTGTGTGAACTTCCATAGTGTTGCGGATCGAGTTTCGACTGGTTTTTTTGATACGCGTTGACAAATTCCTGTTTAAAGTTACCGGTACCAACACCAAAAAACGGATGTTCACTTACAATGGTTTTAGCAGCTTTTACAAATTCAATTCGTTGGGCCAACGATTTCAGGTTCGGGTCACCGGTTTTAAAATAAACATCCAGTTCCCAGATTGTTTGATAGATACGCGGATACAGTGAAAAGAATCGCTGGGTATAAATATGATTGGCAATTCCTTTTTCGATGAATTGAATGTCTTCAGATGTTAGTTTTGACACCCCAACAGAGTCTTTTGTCAGGCCTTTTGAGGTCAGGTAACGGATCAGCGTGGCAGAAACATGAAATCCATTCGGCCCATTCTGATCAAAGGACATTGGCGATCGTTGCTCCCAACTTTCTTTCAGCTCGTCCCAGCTGAGGTACAAACCCACATAATGTCCATTTTCGAGCAATTTATCCTGAAGATCGTGTTTGTAAAGGTTTCCGTTTTGTGTCCTTTCAGGTAATTGCGCCGGATCAATGGGTACTGTGTCGTAAAAACGGTAAACACACGATCCGAGATAGAAGAATCCACCTAAAATTATGGCAGGAAGCATGATAGAAGAAAATAGTTTCCACTTCCTGATTTTTATTTTCCTGATCACAAAAAACAGGTGGATGACAAGAAGCACGACAAAAGTTGCCAGTCCGGTGAGCGATTTCAGGAGAAAAAGAAAAACAAGTAAATAAAGAATGTCGGCAATCATTAAGTACCGTAATTTTTTACCGATGGGTTTTTGGTTATACAATTCGTTGATAAGAATCGATATGCCAAGCAGCAATTGAAAACTGAAACCGATGTGCGAAACAAACAGGATTTCCCAAATGTCGTGGATGCCAAATTGCTCCCTGAAAATCAGCCTGAAAATGGCAATGGCGGAAGCCAGATTCAGCGCGGCCATAAACGCTAGTAAAACCTTCCGGAACATTGTATAACCGATGGGCGGACCGACTGCTATGCATAGCGGAACAACCAGGATAAAGGCAGTCTTCTGCAGTTCGTATAGGGCCAGCGGCATGTTACGGGTGAAAATTATGCCGATTACATACACAAAGAAAACCGAAATGATGAGCAGAGCGGCCGGCTGATTCCTGAGCCGGTTATACTTTTCCTGAAAGTCGCCCGTCAGCAAACAACTAATTACGAGAAGACCTGAACTTAAACTGATCATGAATTCCGAAAATGGCAGCGATAATGCAAACAGGAAAACTGAAGCGTAAAAGAATAGATTTTTCCAGGTATAGTCTTTATTCATTTTCAACGGCATGAATGATAACCAAAATAAATAAAAAAAGCCGACACGAAGCCGACTTTTTCAGGGTATTTTAATATTGTTTATTCCGCGGTTTCAATCGAATCCAGGATGTCTTTATCCACCAGGATACGTCCGCAGTATTCGCAAACGATAACTTTTTTGCGCGATGCGATGTCCATTTGACGCTGTGGCGGAATTTTGTTGAAGCAACCACCGCAGGCATCACGCTGAACAGTTACAACAGCAAGTCCGTTGCGGGCATTTTTGCGGATACGTTTGAAAGCCATCAGCAAACGAGCTTCAATGTTGCTTTCAATTTTTTCGGTTTTGGCTTTTAGCCTTTCTTCTTCAATTTGTGTTTCAGCGGTAATTTCTTCCAGTTCGCGTTGTTTGCGGTCCAAATCTTCAAGGCGTTCTTTCAGCAGCAGGGCTGAAGAACCTATTGATTCTTTTTTACTGTTGAGCTCGATGGTGAATTCACGGATACGTTTTTCCGACAATTCAATTTCCAATTTCTGGAATTCAATTTCTTTGCTCAATGAATCGAATTCGCGGTTGTTACGAACATTGTTTTGCTGTTCGGTGTATTTTGCGATCAGTAATTCTGATTCTTTTATTGCAGCTTTTTTGTTGTTAATGGCCGTTTCCAGATCTTTGGTGTCGTCTTCGTAGTTGCTTACACGGGTTTTTAAACCAGTAATTTCGTCTTCCAAATCCTGAACTTCCAGTGGTAATTCACCGCGAAGGGTCTTGAATTTGTCTATTTCAGAAACAACATTTTGCAGTTCAAAAAGTGCTTTGAGCTTTGAACTGATTGGCACACTTTTATTTTCGTCTCTAACGTACTGAGTGTTCATACTTATAATTGTTTAACTATTTTTAAATCAGATAATTTACCGGATTGGTGCTTATTTCCGACAAATGGAGGGCAAATTTAGGGAATTTTTTTGTAAGTAATTCATAAAAAACTTCTTTAGTGAATTGTTCACTTTCATAATGCCCGATATCTGCAATAATAATTTGTTTTTCGGCATCAAAAAACTGGTGGTATTTAAAATCTCCTGAAATAAAAATGTCGGCGTTCTGTGCGATTGCCTTGTTCAGGAAAGTACTTCCGGAACCACCGCAAACCGCCACTTTACGGATAGGTTTCCCCAAAAGCTGTGTGTGTTTTATTACCCGACAATTAAATAGTTCTTTCAGGTTTTGCAGAAAAATCATCTCATTCATTGGTTCGGCAAGTTCGCCTATCATTCCGGTTCCGCCTTGTGTAAATTCATTGTCGAGCGGATAAATATCGTAGGCCACTTCTTCGTACGGGTGCGCATTCAGGAGCGACTGAATCACTTTGTGTTGCAGATGTTTGGGAAAAATAGTTTCAATTCGGGTTTCTTCCTCAAAATGAAGCTGGTTTTTCTCGCCGGCAAACGGATTGGTTTCATCGTTTCCTTTGAAGCTTCCCGTTCCCGATTGGTTGAAACTGCACGAATCGTAATTGCCGATGTTTCCGGCTCCTGCATCAAACATCGCTTTTCTTACATTTACAGCATGGTCGGTGGGTACAAATGTCACCAGCTTTTTCAGGAAGTTTTGCATTGGAATCAGCATCCGGCAATTTTGCAACTGAAGTTTTTCGCAGATTTTGCTGTTCACTCCGCCGAAAACACCATCCAGATTGGTATGCGCCGCGTATATGGCGATGTCGTTTTTGATCGCTTTTGCCACGCACCGTTCAATATAGTTTTTCCCGTTCAGCTTTTTCAAGCCGCCAAAAATGATCGGATGATGTGCAACAATCAGGTTTAATTTCTTGCTGATCGCTTCATCCACAATTTCTTCGGTAATGTCCAGCGTAATCAGAATTCCTGAAATTTCATCATCCTGATGACCAATGATCAGCCCTGAATTATCATACGATTCCTGAAATGAAAGCGGGGCAATGGATTCAATGTATTGGGTGATTTCTTTGAGTTGCATGGACTATTTATCTGATTAAGCCTGTGTGAAGCGTAACTTTAAACTTTGAACCTGAAACTTTAAACTTGAAGCTCCCTCAGAGTTCTTCTTTAATATCAACGAGCATTTGCCTTATTTCCTGAAGCCGGCTGACCACTTCGAAATTTTGGAGCGTATCTTCCTTGTTTTCTTTCAGTTTTTTCTGTGCCCCTTTTATGGTCATTCCTCTTTCTTTCAACAGGTGGTTAATGAGTTTCAGGTTTTCGATGTCTTCGGGGGTAAACATCCGGTTGCCTTTGTTGTTTTTGTGCGGCTTCAGGATGTCAAACTCATTTTCCCAAAACCGAATTTTGGAGGTGTTCACTCCAAACAAATCAGCGACTTCGCCGATAGAATAAAATACCTTCTCAATTTTGGGCTTTTTGTATGGCACAGTATTTATTTTTTAGTCGAATGTTTGACCGATATTTGATGAAATGGTGACCATCTTTTCGTATTCCTGGGCATTTAAGTCTTTGAAATAATAGTGTTGCGGATTGACCGGAGTTCCGTTTTTGTGCACTTCATAGTGCAGATGAGGCGCCGTTGAAGTTCCGGTATTTCCGACGTAACCAATAACAGCGCCACGCTTAACATGCTCTCCGATCCTAACATTAAATCCGCTCATGTGGGCGTAAAGGGTTTCATAGTCAAAGCCGTGATCAATCAAAACCCATTTGCCATATCCGCTGCCAATGGTCTGCACATCTTTCACAATTCCATCGCCGGTAGCATAAACCTTGGTGCCGATTTGAGCGGTAAAGTCCATTCCGTAGTGAAACTGCTTGATTTTATAGATTGGATGTATTCTGTATCCCCAACCGGAAGCGGTACTTTTAAGCGATTTGTTTGAAATGGGCATAATAGCTGGCATACTGGCTACCAGTTTTTCTTTGTTGAGCGCAAGGTTCATCACCTCATCGTATGATTTGGCCTGAATGTATGCCTGCTTCGAAAGAATGTCGAGTTTTTCGGCAGTTTTTATCACCAGCTCCGAATTATCGAACGATTCGAGCCGCGAATATTTGTTTACCCCGCCAAATCCGGCTTTTCGGATGGTTGACGGAATCGGATCACTTTCGAATATTACGCGGTACAAATTGTTGTCGCGTTGCTCAATTTCATCGAGTGCCTTTTCCACATTGACTAAATCCTTGTACAGTAATTCGTATTGGGTTTCAAGTCGTTCATTTTCTTTGTGAAGTGCACGCATTCTGGGAGATTCGTAAAATTGAAGAACGCCAATTGCGATCAGCACCGAACTTACCAATGTGGTTGAAAACAAGGCTAGAAAACGCTTGATTTTTGTTTTGAAACTTATTACGATTTTGTCGTAGCTAAGTGTGTGAGCATTAAATTTATACTTTGCTTTCGCCATAAAACGGGGTTTATGGAATTTATTTTTCGGTTTGGAACAAATTTAAGTAAAAAATCTAACTTTGCACGGTTCCGAAAATTCCGGTTTAAACAGCCTGCAAAGCTAATGTTTTCAATCAAAATAATTGGTGGGCTTCAATTAATTGGGGATTTTTAACAAATTTTAAACTTGGAAAAAATACATATTTAGATGAATTCAAAGGAAATCAGGAAAGCTTTTTTAGATTTTTTTGCCGGCAAGGAACACCAGATTGTCAGCTCGGCTCCGATGGTCGTAAAGAACGATCCTACCTTGATGTTTACCAATGCCGGGATGAACCAGTTCAAGGATATTTTCCTGGGAAATCAGCCAGCAAAAAGTGTTCGCATAGCCGATACCCAAAAGTGTTTGAGGGTTTCAGGTAAGCACAACGATTTGGAAGAAGTTGGTCACGATACCTACCACCATACCATGTTTGAAATGTTGGGCAACTGGTCTTTTGGTGATTATTTCAAGGAAGATGCGATTAACTGGGCCTGGGAATTGCTGCACGATGTGCTGAAAATTCCGGCTGACAGAATGTATGCTTCTGTTTTTGAAGGAAGTGACGACGATAAGCTGGAACGTGACAACGAAGCCTTTGAATTGTGGCGTAAATATTTACCTGCCGACCGGATTATTAACGGAAGTAAAAAAGACAACTTCTGGGAAATGGGTGATACCGGTCCATGTGGTCCCTGTTCCGAAATTCATGTTGATTTGCGCGATGATGAAGAACGTGCAAAAAGCCCCGGACGCGATCAGGTGAACAAGGACAATCCGCTGGTGATCGAAATCTGGAACCTCGTTTTCATTCAGTTTAACCGAAAAGCCGACGGACGTCTGGAAGAACTTCCCGACAAACATGTTGATACCGGAATGGGTTTCGAACGTTTGTGCATGGTGGTGCAGAACAAAAAATCGAACTACGATACGGATGTATTTCAGACGACGATTGCGAAAATCGCCAGTCTGAGCAACAAGAAATACGGCGAAAACCTTCAGGCGGACATTGCGATGCGGGTAATTGCCGATCATTTGCGCGCTATTTCATTCTCGATTGCCGATGGACAGTTGCCGTCCAATAACAAAGCCGGATATGTAATCCGCCGGATTTTGCGCCGTGCGGTTCGCTATGGATATACTTTTCTCGATTTCAAGGAGCCATTTATCTGGAAACTCGTTGAAGTGCTGAAAGAACAGATGGGCGATGCGTTCCCCGAATTGGTGTCGCAGCAGGGATTGATCGAAAATGTGATCCGTGAGGAGGAAGAATCATTTCTCCGGACGCTGGAAACAGGTATTCGTCTGTTAGATGAGTTGGTTGCCAAAGCCAAACTGGCCGGTAAAACAGAAGTGGGTGGCGAAGATGCCTTCACACTTTACGATACTTTTGGTTTCCCTTTCGATTTGACTAGTCTGATCCTTCGCGAAAAAGGATTGTCGGTTGACGAAGCCGGTTTCAATTCTGAAATGGAAAAGCAGAAAAGCCGCTCACGAAACGCCGCAGCCCAGGAAACAGACGATTGGGTGGAACTGAAAAGGATTGAACAGGTTGAATTCGTTGGGTACGATGAACTTGAAACTGAAGTTCAGATTTCGCGCTACCGCAAAGTCACTCAAAAGGGCAAGGAATTTTATCACCTTGTATTCGATAAAACTCCATTTTACGGCGAATCCGGCGGACAGGTGGGCGATTCGGGATACATTCTGGCTGACGGACACCGCACCAAGATTGAGGACACGCTAAAAGAGAACAATCTGACCATTCACATTGCCAATAAACTTCCTGAAAATCCTGCTGCTACTTTCACGGCGTTGGTTGATAACGGCAAACGGAAGCTGACAATGAATAACCATACTGCAACCCATTTGCTCGACCATGCTTTGCGCGAAGTACTCGGTACACACGTGGAACAAAAAGGATCGCTGGTAAACAGTGAATACCTTCGCTTCGACTTTTCTCATTTTCAGAAAGTGACCAAAGAGGAGCTGGACCGGATTCAGGCACGCGTAAATGAATTGATTCGCGAAAATCTGGTACTCGAAGAAAACCGTTCGGTTGCTTTTGATCAGGCGAAAGATTTGGGTGCAATTATGCTTTTCGGCGAAAAATACGGCGACTTTGTTCGTGTCATTAAATTTGGCGATTCCGTGGAGTTGTGCGGAGGAACACATGTTCCTGCTACCGGTCAGATCGGTTCGTTTATTATTACTTCTGAAAGCGCTATTTCAGCCGGAGTTCGTCGTATGGAAGCCATCACAGCCGACCGAGCCGAAGAATTCGTGAAAAAGCATCTGGATGAATTGTCGGAAGTAAAAGTGCTACTCAACAATACCCAAAACCTGAAAAAATCGGTGGAAGATGTGCTTGCACAGAACAGTCATCTGCAAAAACAGATAGAGGAATTTGAGCGAAAAGCTGCTTCAGGAATTAAACAGGAACTGAAAAATAAAATCCAGTTAATTAATGGCGTAAATGTAATTGCCGAAGTGATTCAGCTCGATTCGGCACAGGCGGTGAAAGATCTGGCTTTCCAGTTAAAAGGCGAAGTTGAAAATCTTTTCCTTGCGCTGGGTTCGGCCATCGGCGGAAAACCTTCGATTACCGTGATGATTGCCGATCATTTGGTTGCTGAAAAGGGCTTAAATGCCGGAACTATCATTCGCGAAGCTGCCAAAGAAATGCAGGGCGGCGGCGGCGGACAGGCGTTTTACGCTACTGCCGGAGGAAAAGACCTTTCAGGACTTTCTGCCGCTGTAGAAAAAGCGAAATCGTTTGTGAAGTAGAGAAGACGGAAGACCGGAGACGGAAGACCGAAGCTTGGCTCCCTGAGCGCGAAGCAGTCGAAGGGAGCATTCAATGAAGATCGGAAGACGAAAGACCGGAGTCCGAAGACGGGAGCGTCAAAAAATACCAGAAGAGGATTTCATCGGTCAGGCGGTTGAAATCCTCTTTTTCGTGAAACTAAGATTGCTTTGGCATTTTTAGTAATTTTACATGCGGTAAACAATTCACACGATGGAAAATATTGAAGTCATTGATCCAAAAAAAGACAGCCTTGGAAAACGAATCTTTCGAATTATCTGGAAAACTGCTGCCGGTTTTTTGGGACTTTCCATATTCTTTGTGATTTTCTTTCGGTTTGTGCCGGTACCCATCACCCCACTAATGGTAATCCGCTGCGGAGAGCAGTTGTTTGACGGAAAGGAAATGAAGCTTAAACACGATTGGGTCTCTATCGACAAAATATCCAAACATCTTCCGCTGGCGGTAGTTTGCAGCGAAGATCAGAATTTCCTTAACCATTCAGGATTTGACATTGAAGCCATTGAGAAATCGGTAGAAGCTTCAAAAAAGGGAAAACGACTGCGGGGAGCGAGTACCATTTCACAGCAAACAGCCAAAAATGTATTTCTTTGGCCAGGTAGAAGCTGGGTTCGCAAAGGTTTCGAAGTATATTTCACGGTGCTGATTGAATTCGTGTGGAGCAAGGAACGCATCATGGAAGTCTATCTGAACAGCATCGAAATGGGAAATGGAGTTTATGGTGCAGAAGCCGCAGCAAATCAATACTGGAAAACCAGCGCCGAAAAACTTTCAAAACATCAGGCAGCAGCCATCGCCGCCATATTGCCAAATCCAAGGCGATACAGCGCCAATCCTCCCGGTCCGTATGTTCAGGAGCGCATCGGATGGATTGTCGGTCAAATGGGGCAATGGGGAACATTGAAATTCAAATAATGAAAATGATTTTGGGTCTCTGAAAAATTTCCGAAGGCAAAATTGATTGGGTTGGAGCTTCGGAAAAATTTCAGAAGGCAAAATGGATCCGGTTGGTGCCTCGGAAAAATTTCAAAGGGTGAAACCGGACGGGTTGGAGCTTCGGAAAAATTTCAGAAGTATAAAACCGATCAGGTTGGAGCTTCGGAAAAATTTCAGAAGCATAAAATGGGTCAGTTGGTGCCTCGGAAAAATTTCACAAGCATAAACCCGGTCGGGCTGGGAGTTTGGAAAAATTTCCGAAGGATCCTTCAGCCAAGCTCAAGGCAGATAAAAACTGGCTCTATAACGTTTTCCATGGGTAAAATGAAGCAAGCATTTTGAGGTGCAGGGCGCCGTTGATATTTGTAGTAGTATGATCCAATCCAAGCACAAGGTGCGGAGCACCGAAATATTGGCACCTTATTGTTTGTATTATTTCGGTGCGCTGCACCTTACCCCCTTTTATCATTTTTTTACTACAAATATTTTGCGGCTCTGCCGCTTTCTGGTAGTCAAGTATCCTCCAACTATGAGATTTTATTTTGGAAAGGATTCGATGTATTAAATACCACAAGGCTTTAGCCCTTAAATTCCAACAATTATTGAGAATTTTCCTCACACTATCAACCCAACCATCGTTTTTGCTGTTATATACCAAGTTTGTTTAATGCAAACATTTCATTATTCACTTTAAAATCTAGTATTCAAACTTTCTGTTTAAAATAACTTCCGATGAAGAACTTTCTGAACTTTCTGTTTTCATTTCCTTTTATGGGCTTTTTGTTGTTGATTCTGGCTTTTTCGATGGCAATTGCCACTTTTGTTGAAAGCAGTTATGGTACCGAAGCCGCCCAGGGGGTGATCTACAAATCAATTTGGTTTAGTCTTATACTGTTGCTTCTGGCAGTCAATCTGCTGGTCAATTTTATCAGGTATAAAATGTACACACGGCAACGAATCGCGGTTGGCCTGTTTCATATCTCATTCATAATAATTTTGATTGGCGCCGGAATTACACGCTACATCAGTTTCGAAGGTGTGATGCACATTCGCGAAGGACAAACTTCCGATTTTATACTTTCTTCGGAAGATTACCTGACGATCAAAAATGGCGATCAGAGGGTAAGCGAAACAGTTCTTTTTTCAGAACTATCCTATAAAGGTTTCAAGGAGAATATTGATGTTGAAGGGCGAAAAGTCAATGTGAAATCTGTTGGTTTTATTAAAAATGCCGTGCGAACTGTCATGGATCATCCTACCGGTTCCGAGTTGATTGACTTTGTAGTTTCAGCCGGACAAGGCCGTGAGAATTTTGTTTTTGCAAAAGGTAACAGTGTCGATCTCCAAACTTTGGTGGTTGGATACGAACGTCCTGGTGCAAACCTTCAGTTTCTGAGCCGTGGAGAAACTCTTTTTCTGGTTTCAGACCGGCCGCTTGAATTACGATCGATGACAGGTGGTGAACCGGTGCCGTTGAATGCGATGGATACGCTGGAAGTGTTGCCGATGCACCTTTATGCAATCGACAATTATATGCTGCTGGTGAAACAATTTCATCCGAAAGCTGTCATTCGCGTAGTAAAAGATGCCTCGGAAAATTCAACCGAAGATGCCGTTATCCTGGAAGTTGCGGATGGTAAAAACAAGCAGATTGTGAATGTATTTGGTCGTCATGGTATAAAAGGCGAGCCGTTTGCTGCATCGGTTGGAAATACAAAACTTGAATTTACATACGGCGCCGATCCGATTTATTTGCCTTTTGCGTTAAAACTGGTCGAATTCCAGCTGGAAAAATATCCCGGATCTGAAAGTCCTGCTTCGTTTGCCAGTGAACTGGTTTTATTGGATTCGGAGCGGAACGTCTCGCGCAACGAAAGGGTTTTCATGAACAATACGCTCAATTACCGCGGATACAAGTTCTTCCAGTCGTCTTACGATCAGGATGAAAAAGGCACCATCCTTTCGGTAAATGCCGATGGATTGGGAACCATCGTAACATACATCGGATATTTTCTGCTGGGACTTGGATTTATTCTGGCCCTGTTCAGCAAAACGTCCTATTTCCACCGGCTGATTGGCCGCTTAAATGAGTATTCGAAAACTGCTGTTCCGCTGGTTCTTTTTTTGTTGCTCCTGAATGTTGGGCAAGTATCAGCAAACAGTTCTGAAATAGCCGGTATCCCGCGAATTGATGCCGAATTGGTCAGGGATTTTTCAGAGTTGTGGGTTCAGGGACCCGATGGGCGAATCGAACCGGTTTCAACACTCGCTTCGGAAGTACTCCGGAAGATTACCCGCAAATCAGATTTTTACGGACTTTCGGCGGAAGAAGTGATGTTGGGCTTGCATCTTTATCCTGAACTTTGGAGAAATGTTTCGCTGGTGAAAGTTTCAAACGAACAGTTGATGGAAATACTTGGGGTAACTGAAGGCCGCATTCCGCTGACATCTTTTTTCGACGATAAAGGCAGCTATAAATTGCTCGAAGAAGTAAAAGCAGCTTATGCCAAAGCGCCCGCTTTCAGGAATATGCTTGAAAAGGAGATCATCAATGTTGACGAACGTGTAAATATCTGTTTTATGGTGATCAACGGCGATATGTTTGCACTGTTTCCCGGTCCGGCCCGAGAAGACAAATGGCTGGCTACCGGAAGTGTAACGTCAGGCTTGACATCAGCCGATTCGCTGTTCATAAACCGTGGATTTGAGATTTTGAAAGAATCAATCCAAGGGAACAGTGAAATAAGCGGTCGTCAGATTTTTGCGGCAATTGCCTCCTATCAGAAAAAATTTGGTGCGGACTATCTTCCCACCGAAACCCATAAAAAAACAGAAATGTTTTACAATTCAGTACAACCGTTCAAACGCGTTTTTCTGCTCTATCTGCTGGTTGGTTTTGTATTGTTGATTGTATCGTTCGTCAGTATTTTCAGGCAAAAAACCGTTGGGCCGAAAATTCGCATTGTCTTTAATTCATTGATTGTTTTCGGATTTTTGATTCATACCGGTGGTTTGGCCATGCGGTGGTACATTGCAGGCCATGCCCCGTGGAGCAACGGATACGAATCGATGGTTTACGTTGCATGGGCGACATTGCTGGCAGGTTTAATTTTTGGCCGTAAATACCCGATGGTGTTGGCAACTGCTGCAATGCTTTCAGGAATTACACTTTTTGTAGCCCACTTAAACTGGATGAATCCTGAAATAACCCAACTGGTGCCGGTTTTAAATTCGTACTGGCTGATGATTCATGTGGCAATTATTACTGCCAGCTACGGTTTTCTGGGGCTGAGCGCTTTTTTAGGATTACTGGTGCTTGTACTGTATAGCATAAGCAATCAGAAAAACAGTAAAAATGTGAAGGGATTTGTCCTTCAATTTACCGCCATCAGCGAAATGTCGGTCACCATTGGTTTGTACATGCTCACCATAGGCACTTTTCTGGGTGGCGTTTGGGCCAACGAGAGCTGGGGCCGGTATTGGGGCTGGGACGCGAAAGAAACCTGGGCGCTGATTACTGTTGTCATTTATTCGTTTATTGCCCACATGCGCATGATTCCTTCATTGAAAGGTATATTCAACTACACGATTGCCTCTGTTCTTGGTTTTGCGTCGGTTTTAATGACTTATTTCGGTGTAAATTATTACCTGAGCGGATTGCATTCATACGGGCGCGGTTCGATCGATTCGGTTCACTGGTCGGTGTTTGTAATGATTGCAGTTATTGCAGCCTTCATGCTAATAGCAAATTTCAAGCAAAAGAATCTGGAATTTGATCGTTAAAAATAATTCTATCTTTATTGCCACGAATGATCAACCTAACTAAATTATCATGGCAAAAAATGTAACAAGAACATTTGACGTTCTGGATCGAATTCTTACTGACTTGCCGCGTCCGGATGCGTTGGGCGGAAAAAACGGCAACGACTGGTATGTTTACAGCACCGCCGAATATGTCGAAAAGTCACATCAATTGGCTTTGGGTCTGATGGCTTTGGGCCTGAAGAAAGGTGACAAGGTCGCCACTGTTACCAATAATCGTCCGGAATGGAATTTTGCCGATATGGGGATGGCCATGACCGGCATTGTTCACATCCCGATTTATCCGACCATCAGTGAAGAAGAATACAGCTATATTCTGGAACATGCTGAAATTAAAGCTCTTTTTGTGGGCGATAAGAGGCTGTTCGAAAAGTTAAGTCCGATTGTTGTCCGTTTACCCGAAATTACCCACGTTTATTCATTTGAAGAAATAGAAGGAGTTCCTTATTTTGAAGAATTGCTTCAACTCGGCGAAAGCCACAAAGCAGAATTGTCGGAACAGCTTGAGCAAATAAAACGTGAAGTCGATCCGGATGATCTGGCCACAATCATTTACACTTCTGGAACAACAGGCGTTCCGAAAGGAGTGATGCTGACACATACCAACCTGGTTTCGAATTTTCTGGAACATTCCAAAATGCACCATTTGGGCAAAGATCACAGGGTCATCAGTTTTCTGCCGTTGTGCCATGTTTACGAACGCAGCGTGAACTACCACTTTCAGTACAAAGGAATGGGCGTTTATTACGTTGGCAATTTGGGTCAGATTGTTGCGGCTATCAAGGAAATCAAACCGCACATGTTTAACTCGGTGCCGCGTTTGCTCGAAAGGGTTTACGATGGTTTTGTGTCGAAGGGAAAGGAATTGTCGGGTATCAAAAAACTGATTTATTTCTGGGCGCTTAATCTGACCAGGCATTTCGAATACAACAAAAAATACAATTTTTTCCTGAAAATCAGGATTAAAATTGCCGACAAGCTGATTTACTCAAAATGGCGGGCGGCTTTGGGAAATAACATCGTTTACATTGTTTCAGGAGGAGCTGCACTTCAGCCACGAATTGCCAGAGTGCTCGGAATGGCCGGAATGTTGAACCTTGAAGGTTACGGTCTGACAGAAACTTCGCCGGTAATTGCAGTAAATAATCCTGCAACCAAAGCCATGAAAATTGGTACGGTCGGAGAGGTTTTAAGCAATGTGCAATTGAAATTTGCCGACGACGGCGAAATACTGTGCAAAGGCCCGGGCGTTATGAAAGGTTATTACAAAGCGCCTGAACTGACTGCCGAAGTAATCGATGAGGATGGCTGGTTCCATACCGGCGATATCGGGATTCTGGAAGATGGCAAATATCTGAAAATTACCGATCGTAAAAAGGAGATGTTCAAACTTTCGGGAGGGAAATACATTGCACCGCAAATGATTGAAAACAAGCTAAAAGCTTCGTTTTTTATTGAACAGATCATGGTGATCGGGGCAGGCGAGAAATTTGCCAGCGCATTGATTTCTCCCAACTTCAGTTATTTGCACGAATGGTGCAGTCACCGGAAAATACTGTTTCAGGACAATGAAGAGTTGATCCACAACACCGAAGTACTCGCACAGCTTCAGAAAGAAGTGGCAGCCATTAACAAAACCTTGGGCGAACACGAGGAAATCAAACGATTCAGGTTGGTGAGCGACGAATGGACCCCGCAAACCGGAGAGTTGTCGCCAACGTTAAAGCTGAAAAGAAATTACGTGGCAGAGAAATACAAATCGGTTATCGACGAAATTTATTCTGCATCGAAAGTACAGCCGGGCGGTGGGTTCAGGTTTCCAAAGATGAACCTTAATTTCGATATCAACGAGTTTATCAAGCGGTTGAAGCTGTAAAGATGCTTCGATTTATTTGTATCTTGCAGACCTAAATGATTAGACATGAGAACAAACGAATTAATAAAAGAAATTCAAAGATTACCAATTCAGAAACGAATTTTTGTGATTGAGAAGAGTATTCATTCTTTACGGAAGCACGAAGAGACAAACCAGATGAAAAAAGCAGCTGATGTTTTGTATTCAGACTATAATTCAGATAAAGAATTAACTGCATTTACAGATCTAGATTTTGAAGAGTTTTATGAAGCAAGGTGAAATTTGGATTAACGAAGGATTCTTCTGCTGATTGTTTCCAGATTCGGTCAGTTTCTCAAGAGAGGTTTGTGAAAAAGTTGGGCAATCTATCGGAGATAATTATGGATGAGATGAGAATTGGATTGTCAAAAGTATTATCAATTGAAAATGAATAAACTTCACAAAAACAAATATCATGGACAACAACGTAAAACTTCAGGACATTATTGATTCAAAAATCCTGAATGAAAGAAAAGTGTTCTTATGGGGTCAGATTGATGATAAATCTGCAAAACATGTAATCGAAAGATTGTTATATCTTGAACTGATTGCGCCCAACAAGGAAATTCAACTCATTGTTAACAGCCAGGGTGGTTATGTGACCTCAGGATTTGCGATTTATGATACCATGAAAAGTATTTCAAGCCCAATATCCACAGTATGTTCAGGGTTGGCAGCCTCGATGGGTTCGATCATTCTTTCTGCCGGAACAAAAGGGCGAAGATTTATTATGCCCAATGCAAGAGTAATGATTCATCAACCAAGCGGCGGAGCCGGAGGAGCAGCATCTGACATCGAAATTCAGATGGATGAAATTATAAAAACGAAGAAACTTGGCGCAGAAATTCTGGCGGCAAATTGCGGCCAAACAGTCGATAAAATTATGAAAGACTTCAACAGGGATTACTGGATGTCGGCTGAAGAATCAGTAAAATACGGAATTGTGGACGGGAAAATTGAGCGATTAATATAAGTATGTTTCAAATTCGTCAGAACCGGTTATAATGGCGGCTATGCCAAAATGCGGATTAATCCTGTAATCATCGCAAATTTATCCGGGTGTCCGTAGTTAAAATCCTTATATAACTATAAAGAAATGAACCCATTTGCGCCAACCACCACAGACGGGTATATCGCAGGTTTCCCGGACGATATACAACTGATCCTGAATCAGGTCAGGGCAATCATCAAAGAGGTTGCGCCCGAAGCCGAAGAATCCATTGCCTACGGAATGCCGGCTTATAAATTAAAAGGGAAGCCGTTGGTCTATTTCGCTGGATTTAAAAACCACATCGGCTTTTATGCCACTCCCTCCGGACATGCAGAATTTGCAAAGGAATTGTCAAAATACAAGCAGGGAAAAGGTTCAGTCCAGTTTCCACTCGACCAGCCTATGCCCTATGAACTAATAGCCCAAATTGTAGCATTCCGGGTGTTTGAAAATCTGGAAAAAGGGAAAATGAAGAAGAAATAGATCAACTGTAACTGATACTATCATGACATTAGAAGATTTTGGATATAATAATATATTTGAGAAATTCAGGCTTGACAATGTTCCCGGTAGTTTTGAAATAGGAAGAGTGATTGCTGAGCACAAAGAAAGATACATTGTCAAGACACTCAAAGGCGAATTCGAATCCGAGATAACTGGTAATATGCGATTTACTGCCAGAAGTCGCGAAGATTTTCCCGCCGTGGGCGATTGGGTTGCTCTGACTGTTTATGATGCTGATTTCGCCGTAATTCACAAAATCCTGCCAAGGTTCTCAATTCTCAAACGACAAGCGGTTGGCCAGTTCGGAGAGGTTCAGGTTATCGCTGCGAATATCGATTTTGCCTTTGTTGTTCAGGCTGTTGACAGAGATTTTAATATCAACCGGCTTGAAAGATTCCTGACAATCTGCAATTCTGCCAAAGTTCAGCCAATAATTGTGCTTAGTAAAACTGATTTAGTCGATGAAATGCGGATCAAAACAATTTCTGAAAGTATAAAAATGCGAATAAAAAATGTTCCGGTTATTGCGATCAGTAACGAGACGCAGAACGGGTACGAGGAGATTAAGAGGTTTATTGGGAAGGGTAAAACTTATTGCATGCTCGGTTCTTCAGGTGTTGGAAAATCAACTTTGTTGAACAACCTTTCAGGAAAAACGGTAATGAGAACGGATGCAATAAGCCAGAGTACGAACAAAGGGAGACACGTTACCAGTCACCGTGAGTTGAGTGTTCTTGAAAACGGGGGAATTCTGATTGACAATCCGGGTATAAGAGAAGTTGGCATTGCCGATTCAACTGATGGATTGGAAATTACATTTGACAGGATTGTCAGGCTTTCAGAAAATTGCAAATTCATAGACTGCACCCATACGAATGAGCTTGGATGTTGTGTTCTTGAAGCGGTTGAAAAAGGAGAAATTGACGAAGCTTCCTACCAGAATTACCTGAAAATGGAACGAGAGAAAGCGCATTTTGAATCGACTGTTGCTGAGAGACGGAAGAAAGACAAAGAATTCGGAAAAATTATGAAGAACTACAAAAAGGGAAACAATAAAGAATAAACACATTCACTTTTGTCCGTGGATTTGCATTTCAATAACCCCGAAGAAATACCTTTTATACGATCAAAGCATTAACTTTGTCCACATCAGGATCAACTCACTTCGTTAATATTCAGATTCAGAATAACAATCATTAATAAAACTCACATGTCGGGACACAGTAAATGGTCAACCATTAAACGTAAAAAAGGAGGCATCGATTCGAAACGCTCGAAGGTGTTCTCCAAAATAGTCAAAGAAATTACCGTTGCCGTAAAGGAAGGCGGCACAGATCCTGACAGCAATCCACGCCTCAGGGTAGCCATTGCGAATGCCAAAGGGGTAAGCATGCCCAAAGACAATATCAATCGTGCCATTAGTAAAGGAACGGACAAAGATTCGGCCTCATTTATCGAGTGTACGTTTGAAGGCTATGCCAACGGCGGTGTGGCGGTTTTTCTTGAAGCCACCACCGATAACCAGCAGCGAACCATTGCGAACGTTCGGAGTTATTTCAATAAAAACAATGGTAACCTTGGAACCAATGGTTCATTGAGTTTTATATTCGACCGAAAAGGGATTTTTACCATTCCGCAAGGTACGCTCGATGCCGATGAATTTGAAATGGAAATGATTGAAGCCGGCGCCGAAGATATGCAGTTGGAAGAAGGCTATTTTACCGTTACCACCGCCATGGAAAACTTTGGCACGATGATGAAAAAACTGGAAGCGCTGAAAATTGAACCGGAAAGCGCCGGATTACAGCGTATCCCAAAAGAAACCACGACGCTCGATCTTGAAAGTGCCAGAAAAGCATTGAAGCTCATCGAATTGTTTGAAGAAGACGATGACATTCAGGCCGTTTACCACAACCTTGAGCTGACAGACGAACTGATGGAGTTGCTTTAGGTTTGTATAAAAAGTTGATTGGATGGAACCGATTGAATTATTCATAAAAATTAATCATTTGCCAACTGATTTAAAATCAGAGGTAAATGATTTTATTGATTTCTTATTGAGCAAAAGGAAGAAGGAAATAAAGAAGAAGCACCCAAAATTTGGATGTGCGGAAGGCCAGATTTATATCTCACCTGATTTTGATGAACCATTGGATGATTTTAAAGATTACATGTAATGTTCTTTTTATTTTGACTTCCATTCTCTTGTTTATTGTTGGGCTAAAGTAACCCCGGTTTTTATCTCCCTTTCTCCCTTCTCCCAAGCTTCTTTTTTACTCCTGAATACCGTACAAAAAATAAATACTCCTTTTTCCTTGCGGGGCATACAGTTATGTTTACATTTGAGAGACTAAATCTGAAAAATATGTAAACTCCGGATAAGCGCTCGAACGAGCCCAATTGAAAGGCTGATCTTTTTTATTTCCAACACTTCATTTGCCTTTAAATTGACCTGCATTCTTCAGTATTTTAACAAGTTTAATTTATTTTAAGTTGTCTCGATATATCTAAAAGATTGGGTATATAAAGGTGTTTCTTTTTTATCCAATGAGCGTCAATTATACAAATCTATATTTTTACAATGAATTGATTTTAAACTTAAAACACATCTATGATGATTAAAACAAACATTTCCAAATTTGGTTGGATCGAAAAAAGCTTAAAGAATAAAATATCAATCGCGTTTGGTTCTTGGGAGGATTTTCTAATCGAGTCACATAATGAATTAAAATTCACTAGACTATCTGTAATTGCTTTATCAAATCAAGAAATACAGGAAAAATGGAAAATGTACACTGACCAATATTGGTCAAAACTCGAAAAACTAAAAAGCTTAGGAATTGACAACCCTAGAGATTTTCTCATGAAAATTCATGAGGAAATTTTGGAATCTTGGCAAAAGGATAGCTTTAGACAGGAGTTATTGGACTTGAGTCTATCTGAAGAAGAAGTTGACAATTTTCTTAAAGTACAGAATATTAAATAGCCATGGTATTTTTAGTTACGGAAATTGAATCAAAAAAATATTGTATCGTTTTTATGTAGGGTAGCAGTGTGTTTTGCAAGTTACTTACTTCTTATTATGAAGTAAATATAGCAATGCTAGAGTTTTTTCGAGAACTAACGTTTTACAAATAGAATTACAAAAAAAACAATCCAAAAGTGGAGCCAGAATCCACTCAAAAAAACGAGGCGATACCGAAAAGCCTAATGAGTAGGGGAATTATTAATTTTTACTTTAATGAAAAAATATTTTCTGTTTGCATTAGCTGTACTGTTTGCTGTTCTCCAAAGTAATGGCAAACAAACGATTGAAATTTTGGAGACGAACATTGCAAATGTTGGTCTCCAAGAGCAGGAGTTTCGAGTAAATGGGTACAAAAAAGGCATTAACGGCTGGGAGAAAGTTCCACTCAAAATTAAAGTTATACAACCCAGTTTTGGTGAAGAAAAAATTGAAATAATTTCATATGATGCAGGATTCCAGTGGATTGAAATTATTGGTAGCATTGTTTCGAAAGTTAATAAATCCTTCGACGGTGAGGTCGTAGCAGAAAAATATGAATATAAATGTTCGTGTCTTGCAGGTTACCCTGTATATTTTAATTTTTAACCTATAAACTAGTGATGAAAAAATTTAACATAGGTGATAAAGTTCGCCTTATTTCAGGAAGTCCAATAATGACCGTGAAAGGCTATCAAAATTACTTGAATAAGAACTTAAAAGAGAGTACCGAAAGTGATACTGATGTTGTATGTGAATATTACAGCGATAAAGAAAATAGGTTTGTGAAAAAGACATTTCATCAAGATACTTTAGAAAAGTTTGATTAAGACAAACATGATTTTTTTTACTAAAAAGATTTAGAAAGACTTTTTTAGTCGATTATTATACAGTTTAAATATTCATTATGAAAAAAATAATTTTAACTTTTTTACTTCTTATAGCACTATTTCCGGTTATTTCTTCCTATTCACAAAATGTGTATGAAGCATTGCCTATTGAGTTTGCAAAACCCAGTAATCTTAAGGATAATCCCTACTTGGATTTATCACCTCTACTAAAACAATCAGATCAATTAGTACCGTCTATCGAACATAGCAATTCTGGTCAGAAAAATTATAATGAAACCGGTAAATCATTACAAAATAATTCGGTAGAATCAGCGAATATTTATTATGAAAAGGCGAATGATGCTTTAAAAGGAAAAAATTACACGCTTGCCATTTATAATTTTGATAAAGCTTTAAATCAAAATCCTGACTTAAATCAAGCTTATTTTGGAAGGGGAATCGCGTATGCTGGTATTAATGAATTAGATCATGCACTAAAGGATATCATAACTTTTTCATACTTCTTTCCAGATAATCTTGACGGTCATTTGATTCAAGCTAGAATTTATTCTGCAAAACAAAATTTCGACAGAGCAATTTTTGAATACGGAAAGACTATTGAATTGATCGGAAATGAATATTCTTTTTATGATGAAAGGGGATGGATTTATATTGAAATTGGGAAATATATGGAAGCAATGAAGGATTTCAATAAAGTTATTTTACTACAGCCTCAAATAGTTGATGGCTATTTTGGAAGAAGTCGAGTCAAATCAGAACTCAATGATAATATTGGCGTGATTAATGATTTAAAGAAGGTTTTAGAAATCAATCCAGAACATTCTATGGCCAATAATAATCTTGGATGGAGTTACTTCATGAAAGGAAACACTAAAGATGCCTTAGCGTTCATAAATAAAGCAATTCTTTATAGATCCGACAATTATGTGGCTTATGATAGCCGTGGCGAAGTCAAATTAAAATTGGGGGATTATAAGGGTACAATAAATGATTCATCAAAAGCACTAGAACTCAATCCAAATTCATCAAATTCTTACTATATCAGAGCGCAAGCAAAATATAAACTGGGAGATAAAACAGGTGCTTGCGAAGATTTAAGCAAATCAGGAGAGCTAGGCAACGAAGAGGCTTACACGCTGATGAAAACTTATTGTCAATAAATTTCAAAAAAGAGCCTGAATATAGTTTAGTATTTTTATAATTATCCTGCCCTGATCCTTGGGATTTACTCAATAGTTTGCGGCCGTTAGTGCGGATGAAACCCGCACTTTTTAACAAGTGATTTAAAATCAAAAACAGACGAAGTCATCTGGTTTTAGTGATTCGTTAGCAGGAAACTAAAAAAATAGAAACGCAACATGATCTCAATACCAATTTCTGGTAACTTTGAAAAGAAATTGAAGAATTGTGATTAGAAACACAAAATATAAATATGCAAGTAATGTGGCCCGGAATTATGGAATATAAAGTAATAAAAACAGAAGAGGAATATAACAAGGCACTAACAAGACTTGAAGTTATATTTGATGCCGAATCGGGAACAACAGAAGGAGACGAATTGGATTTGTTGTCATTGTTAATTGATAATTATGAGAAAATTCATTATCCGATTGATTTGCCAGACCCGATTGAAGCCATTAAGTTTCGAATGGAGCAAATGAATTATAAACCGAAAGATTTGGCTGACGTAATTGGATTCAGAAGTCGTGTAACTGAAATATTGGGAAAAAAGAGAAAGTTGTCTTTAGATATGATTCGTAAAATTAATAAACAGATGCATATTTCAACCGAAGTATTAATTCAGGAATATTAACGCGCCTTCTATTTCTCACCTAAATCTCAGGGTGTGCAGCTAATCAAAACAAAAGTTCCAAATTTCAGGTCAACTCAACCTGAAATTTGGAACTTTTAATTTGTCCGCCTGCCGGAAGAGACAGGGAACTATCTATATTTTAGTTTCTTCTACGTCTTGGACGATCTCCGCGGTCGCCGCCTCTGTCACCGCGATCGCTAAATGCAGGTTCTCTGCGGCCTTCACGACGTCCGCCGGCATATCCACCACCGCCGTTGTATCCGCCGCCGCCTTCTCTGCGGAATGATCCGCCTTCGCGTGGTTGCATGTCGGCAGTCGATTCAACCTTACCAATATTGATAACATGGCCTTCAATTACCTCGTTGTTCATGGCATTTACAAGGTCCTTTTCGAAGCTGCTGTCAATTTCGAAAAAGGAGAATTTACGCTGAATATCAATTTTGCCGATTTCAACATTCCTGCGGCTTGAGTATTGGTTGATCAGCCCGATCAATCCTGATGCGTTCAGGTTTTGTTTTTTTCCGGCGTTGATAAACAATTTGGTGAAATTCATACGATCGCCACCACGGTCACGGTCGCTTCCGCGATCGCTGCGTTGGAACGAATCGCGCGATGCGTCAGTCCTCACGTTCAGGTCGCGTGAATTTTTGTAATAATCAAGCAATTGGTTGAATTCGAGCGATACAAAATGTTTAACGATATCGTCATGGCTCATTCCTTCAAATTTTTCAAGAATTTGCGGAAGGTATTTTTCAATCTGAGTTTGGTTGATTTCAACGTTTTGTACACGGTCAATCAGGTGAAACAATTGTTTTTCACAGATTTCGTCTCCGCCCGGAACCATTTTTCGTTCGAATTTCTTCCGTGCAATTTTTTCAATTTGTTTCAAACGGCCTGTTTCTTTCAGGTTAATGATTGAAACAGAAATACCGCTTTTTCCAGCTCTTCCGGTACGTCCGCTACGGTGAATATATACCTCATGATCATCAGGCAATGAGTAGTTAATTACATGGGTCAGTTCTGTTACATCCAGTCCGCGTGCAGCCACATCGGTTGCAACCAGCATTTGCAGTTGTTTTCCGCGGAAACGGGCCATTACCTGGTCGCGTTGAGCCTGTGAAAGATCGCCGTGCAAAGCATCGGCATTGTATCCGTCGGCCATAAATTGTTCGGCCACATCGCGGGTTTCCATTCGGGTGCGGCAGAAAACAATCGCATAACAGTCGGGATAATTATCAGCAATACGTTTTAATGTTTCGTATTTATCTTTGGCCTGAACCATGTAATAATGGTGCTCAACGTTTTCGGCGCCTGCATTTCTTTTTCCTACTGAAATTTCAATCGCATCTTTAAGATAATTGGATTTCATGGAGGCAATTTCGGTTGGCATGGTAGCCGAGAACAACAGTGTCTGTTTTTCTTTTGGAGTGGTTGACAAAATAGCATCCAATTCTTCCTTAAATCCCATTGTCAGCATTTCGTCCGCTTCATCAAGAATCAGCCAGCGAATTGCAGAGATGTTCAGCATTTTACGGCGGATCAAATCGTGCACACGTCCGGGAGTACCAACAACAACTTGCCCTCCGGCTCTCAGTTCCCTGATTTGTTTGGTAATGTCGGCGCCGCCATAAACCGGAATGGTTTTAAACCCGGGAATGTATTTCGAGTATTTATCCATGTCGCGGGTGATCTGCAGACACAACTCACGGGTTGGACACAAAATTAACGTCTGAACCTCTTTGATTTGCATCGAGGTATTGTTGATAACCGGGAGTCCGAATGCGGCGGTTTTGCCGGTTCCGGTTTGGGCCAAAGCCACTAAATCATTGGTTGATGAAATCAGGTGCGAGATGGTCTGCTCCTGAATAGGCGTAGGATTTTCGAATCCCATTTCAGCGATCGCCTTTAAGATTTCCGGCTTTAGGCCAGTTTCTTCAAATGTCATATTAATTCCTTTTAAATTGTGAATCAGCAAAACGCTGACCCTGTTAATGGAAGGAGACAGTTAGATGCTCCTGCCTTAAACCAGGCAAAAAGGAAATTAACCGACCCCTAAAATCTGGGCGCAAAGGTAATTTAATTTTCTTACCGAAATTAGTTTGGTTTTTAAACTCCTGAAAACAAGGCTGAATTAACACAAAGGCAACATTTCGCAGCACCAGAGGTGCGAAATATTTGTAGAAATAGAAAATAAATGATGAAAGACGTCCGCGATATGACGCTGAACAAAGCATTGAACACCTTTCGGACGTAATAGAAACGATCTTGAAAAAGCAGTTATATAGAAGGTAAATGCTGTTTTCTAACGATGAACCTGGAATCTGCAAGAAACGATGAACTTATAAACTCAACTGTAACCGTTTTCCGTTTATCTTTGACGCCCAAATGAAAGCAAAAAATAATATGTCAGGAATTACCCTTGGTTCGTTGCTGAGAACGATCTCAATAGCAGCGATTTTTATCGGGATATTCTCCTGCGGCAATCGCGCTGCCGGAGATAAAAGTAAAACCACTTCGGATTCCACGGTCGTGTCCGTCGAAGAGCCTGATGAATCGGGCGATTTACAGATTGTAAATGCCATTTTGGTTTCTCCTGAAAATCCCCGTCCGGGGCAAATATTCCGCGTGATGGTAACAGGCAGTAAAAGTATTAGGAAAGCGAAAATTACAGTGAACAGTCCTTCCGGAGAAATAGAAACTGCGAAAAGCCGGGGTGGGGAAGGATTGCCTTTCTGGCGTATTGACGAATTTGTAGCCGGAACAGAGGGAGAATACCGGATTACTTTAAAAACCCGAAATACTACGGAGCAACTTGATTTTTTGGTGACCGAAAAACCGGCAATATCAGCATCAAAAGCCGTTTGGAAAACTAAAAAGGGCTGGGACAGCAAAGCCGAAGCATTGTACTCGGCTTGGGTAAATGCTTTGTTTCAGGGAGCCGATGAACGCTCGTCGTGGGGTGCGCTGAACGAAATTACCCAGAGTCAGGAACTGAATTTTCTATACAACCATCTCTCGTTGGGCGAGGATGACGCAAACGGAAAAGTTAAAGTGTTAATGGAACCTGACTGTGCCGACAATCCATTTTTTCTGCGCGCTTATTTTGCATGGAAACTGGGACTTCCGTTCGGGTACCATCTGAGCGATCGTGGAGGTTTGGGACGTTCGCCAAAAACCGGACAGTGGAAAACGAATGAGGCTATTCTGTCGAAATCTGATCCGACTCAAAAATTCAATGCCTTTATGCGGATGGTGGCGAATGGAGTTCATTCAGGAACTGCCCGTACTTCGCTGAGCAACGAAAACTCGGATTATTATCTTGTTGCCCTTAGCAGGGAGGCTATTCGCCCCGGAATAGTATATGCCGATCCGTATGGGCACACGCTTATTTTGGTTGGTCAGGTGCCTCAAACAGACGACAACCCGGGCGTGCTACTTTCTGTTGACGCGCAGCCTGACGGCACTGTCGGGATCAAACGTTTCTGGAAAGGGAATTTTTTATTCAATACAAATGAAAAGGAAGTGATCGGTGAACCCGGTTTTAAATCTTTTCGTCCGATTGTTGTAACTGATGGCAAACTCAGGCTTTTAAAAACAGAAGAGATCATCCCGGAATCGGGACTGTTACCATTTTCGATTCAGCAAAAGGGAATGGAAAGTAATGCATTTTATCACGAAATGGAACAGATTATTAATCCGGAACCGCTTGATCCGGAAATGGCCATGCTTGATTTGATCAAGGCGCTGCACGAACAACTGGTGGTGAGGGTCACATCGGTAGAGAATGGCGAAAAATATATGAAAGCGCATCCCGGAACTGTTATTCCGATGCCGGGCAGGGCTGCGGGAGTGTTTCAGACAGGTGGTGTCTGGGAAGATTTTTCGACTCCCAACCGCGATCTGCGCCTGTTAATCGCGATGGACGCGGTGCTCGATTTTCCGGACAAAGTAATGCGCTCACCCGACGATTATAAAATACCCATGCTGCAATCTCCTGAAAAGGTGAAAGGAAATTTACAGGAACTCATGAATAAGAAATTGACTGAACTTTCTATTACCTATACCCGAAGCAATGGAACTGAACAAGTGCTGACGATTAGCGAGCTACTGAAGAGGCGCGATGCTTTTGAAATGGCTTACAATCCGAACGATGGCGCCGAAATCCGCTGGGGAGCGCCAGAAAATAGCGAAGAACGCTCCACTTGCAAGCGCCGTGTACCTGCCAGCCAGTTGGAAAAAATGAAGTCGGTGCGTATCTGGTTTCAAAAAAGGCTGCATCCTCCGACTTAGGAAGTTGGCAGTGTTCAGTCACAGTGTTCATAGGTGCAAGCTTTGTGACTGGAAACTGCGACTGAACACTTTTTTACATCCTTCCAAGGCTAAAAACTTTTCTTTTCGCAGTTTGGGTAAATCTGGACTTCCTTCGATTTATCTAATGTTTGTTAATGAGATCATTTTAACCGACAATCTGCTTTTCAGTAGGAACTATTTTTGGTTTATTTAAACTGGATTCCAAAATCGGCTTAATTCCTATGAGTAAATCGTGTATTCTATTCTGCAACTGTGGTGCAGGTGTAATTTCTTCTGAAAAGTCGAACCAGATCAAAAAGATGGTTGGATCGTTTGATGCTGATTTGTATCAGCTGGACGATTTCTGCGGGATTGTAATGAACCGGAAAGATTTTATCCGGGTAATCGATCAGAAATACGACCGGAAAATAATGGTTGCCTGTTATCCGCGGGCAATCAAAAGTCTTTTGGCGCAGAATGATCTTGAATTTTCGGGATTGGAAGTTCTGAATTTCAGGGAACTTTCTGTCACTGAAATTGAATCGAAACTCCGGAATGATTTTTTATTTACTGAAGGAAAATCTTCAGAAACAACCATAGAAAGCGGGCTGGATGTTCCGGCCTGGTATCCGGTGATCGACCAGCCACTTTGCATCGATTGCGGAAAATGCTTCAAATTCTGTTTGTTCGGTGTTTACACGTTCGGCAATAAACAGCTGAAAGTAGTTAATCCGTTGGCCTGTAAAAACAATTGTCCGGCTTGCGGGCGAAACTGCCCGACTTCGGCCATTATTTTTCCACGACTGAAAGAAACCGGTGTGCTGGCTGGTGCCGAACCGGGTGCTGAACATCGGGTGAAAGAATTCGCAATGGACAGCAGTTTGATCTCGACATTGAACCAACGCTCTGCATTGCGAAGAAATATTTTCAGGGCAGGTTTGGTTGAGCAGGCTGAAGCCGAAAGGCAAAAAGCGTTGGAAGAATTAGCCTCCCCTAAATCCCCTCCAAGAGAGGGGACTTAAAAAGCCTTGATGGAGGTCTTCTGGAAAGCAGATACTCCGTCGAATATCCAATGATGAATAAGGAATATGAAACAAGGAATAAGAAACAAGGAAGTTTTGAATCCGCGACAACCACTGAATTCTGAGACTGAACACTGACTAAATGGGCTTACTAAAAAACATACTGATCCGGACCGACAAACGATGTTTGTACAAATTTGTGGTGAACATGGGCATCAAAGGCTCCATGTCGTTTGCAAGGTTTCAGAAACGGCAAAAGAAAGGCGAATTTTTTCCGGCCTTTAATTTCATCTCAGTTACCGACGATTGTAACCTGAATTGTCAGGGCTGCTGGGTAATGGGAAAGGAAAAGAACAGCCGTTTGAAACCCGAACAGCTTAACCGGATCATTGACGAAACTAAAAAGGCAGGCTCTTATTTCTTCGGAATTTTGGGCGGCGAACCGCTGTTGTATAAGCCGCTTCCGGAGATATTCAAAAAACACAACGATTGCTATTTTCAGTTGTTTACCAACGGAACGCTCATTACTCCTGAAGTGGCGGAAACTTTGCGGCAGTGTGCCAATGTAACACCTTTGATCAGTTTCGAAGGCGATGAAGATGTGGCCGATGTGCGCCGTGGCGGGAAAAATGTATTCCAATCGGCCAATCAGGGAATTGACAACTGCATTAAAGCCGGACTGGTTACCGGTGTGGCAATCAGTGTTTGCAAATCGAACCTCGAAATGGCCATGTCGCCTGAATTTATTAATTCACTGATAGATAAAGGTGTTGCCTATTTGTGGTACTACATTTATCGGCCAGTTGGTCATCAGCCCAATTATCAACTGGCTTTGAGTCCGGATGAAATTCGTCAGCTTCGCCAGCACATGGTTGATGCCCGGGTGAAATACAGCATTGCCATTATCGACACTTATTGGGATGCGGATGGAATTGCGATGTGTCCGGCTGCTGAAGGTCTAAGCCATCACATCAATGCCTCCGGATATGTTGAACCATGCCCGATCATTCAGTTTGCCGCCGATCATGTGGATGAAAAACCGCTGGATCGATTGTATGCCGAATCGACTTTTTTGAGTGATTTCAGAAGCAGTATTCAACAAAAAACAAAAGGTTGTGTTGTGATGGAAGATCCGCAATGGCTGGCCGGATTCGTTCAAAAACACGATGCGCAAAATACTTCAGGAAGAAAAGGCGAATTAAATCGTTTAGCCACGGCACCTGAAACTGTTAGTCACGGTTCGTGTGAAGTGATTCCGGAGAAAAGCCGAATATACCGATTTGCCAAGAAACGGGCATTTTTCGGACTGGGCGCGTATGGATAAAGAAGTTCCGAGTGAACTAGAGTTCGGAGTGACTAAAGTTGTCGCTGAAGTACTTTAGGCACTCCGAACTTTAGGCACTTCGAACTCAAAATTTGAAATGAAAGTTAAAGAAAATACATTGGTTGTTCCTGAGCAGGCCATCACCCGAAACAGGTTGAGGAAAGCGGCCCGCGAATTGGTCGCCGGGCGGGGAATTGTTCCGCCCGGTAGCTTCGTGCTTATTCAGCAGATGGCCGATGAGGTAATTGCGCAAACTGAAACTGACGAAAGTTTCCGTGAGTTTGCAATGGTTGTCTGCGGAAATGAAATCTGGCGATCGGTTGTAGCTGCGACCCCATATAATCGCCGACTCTTACTTTTACCACAATGCCTGAAAAACAACAGCTCGTGTCATGCTGAAATTGATCAATTGGGTTTGATTTGCGCCGGATGCCAAAGCTGTCAGATTGATTCGATTCTTCAAAAGGCCGAGTCGCTTGGATACGCAACGCTCGTAGCCGAAGGAACCACCGTAGCAGTGAGCCTGGTTCAGGAAGGATCTGTTGATGCGGTGATTGGCGTGAGTTGCATGTCGGTACTTCAGAAATCATTCGAACCGGTTTCACGTGCAGCAGTTCCCGTGATCGGCGTACCTTTGCTGTTCGAAGGCTGTGCCGAAACCGATGTGGACAACCGCTGGCTCGACGATGAACTGACCAACTTCAAGGAAAATACTGATTTGAAACCCTTGTCAGTTTCTGCACTCAAAGAAAAGGTGAATGGATTTTTCACCGAAGACAAGCTGGCTGCGATGATTGGTTCCGTCAACGATCAAACTACGCAACTGGCTATTCAGTCGATGCTTACCGGAGGACAACGGATTCGCCCGTTGCTTACCGCTTTGGCTTATAAAGCTTATGCTCCGGAAGTTTCCGAAGATTTATTCGCTGCACTTTCGGTGGTGGTAGAATGTTTCCACAAAGCTTCGCTTATTCACGACGACATCGAAGACAACGACGATTTTCGTTACGATACCGAAACCATACACAAACAAAATGGTATTCCGGTGGCCATCAATACCGGCGATTTTCTACTCGGAAAAGGATACGAATTATTGGGTAAGCTTCCGCTGGATTCATCCGCAATGGCTGCCTGTTATCAGCTGGTCGCCAGCGGACACGTGGCTTTGTCGCTCTGTCAGGGTGCCGATTTGCTGGCAAGTAAACACCATCAGATTCTTTCGCTCGATCAACAGCTCGAAATCTTTGAGCGAAAAACCGGTTCAGCCATTCGGGTAGCTTTGATGCTCGGGGCCGTTGCTGCCCATGCTCCTAAAAGCGATTTGGCAATACTCAGGACTTTTTCGGGTTACTTCGGAATGGCTTATCAGATTAAAGACGATCTGGATGAATTTCGTGAATCGAATGAACACACCCAAGTGGCAGATTATCCGTTGATGCTTTCCCTGCTTGCTGAAAATGCTCCTGAATTGTCAACTGAAGATATCCGGATTGCCTATGCTGAAAATGATAAAAAGCAAGTTTCGGAATGGATTGAATTGCACCAAATTGTCGTTAAAGCCGAAGATATCCTTCAGGAATACACCTCGAAATCTTACCGCGAACTCGATAAACTGGAAAACCTGAAAATGAAATTGAGTTTATACACCGTACTTGGAAAGATTTTCTGAAGAAATAAAGAAACAGAAGTTTCATAAAGGTGATGTATTTGATTGTGAAATAAGGTAATAAGGTTATGTTAGAATGCATTTTGTTTCTACTAAGGTTGAAAATTGAGAATAAGGTTTTGATTAAATAAGCATTTTAAACCTTAGTAGAGAAATGATACCATTAGATATTAACCTTATTACCATATCTGAAAAACAACAAATTGTGAGTGATCTTGGTAAGATAACAAGTTAAATTTCTCTTGAAATAAATGTCTCAATATACGACCACTGCTCATATCCCTTTTTACAGGCAAATGATTGCGCTTCTCCGAAATGCACTGGACTTGCTTGATGAGCAGGGGCGGGGAGAAGTGCTGCAATTTGTACTCAGTCAGCAGAATCCTGATGGTGGCTTTCAGGATCGCGGAGGAAGGTCGGATCTGTATTATTCGTTGTTTGGCGCGATGATGATCAGGGCATGGAGCAAAGGGCATGGAGACCGGAGATCGGAGACCGAAGCAAAACACTTGGAACATGAAACCTGGAACCTGGAACCAGTTAAAAAATTAAAGTGGTTTATTAGTCATCAATCTAATGCCAACGTTTCCGGATTCATCGAAAAATGTTGTTTGGTATTGCTTCAGAAGGAATTGAAAACCGGCCGGATTTCGCGGATCAGGTCCATCTTTTCGTTGTGTAGATCATTCTGGAGAGAGCGCCAATCGATCAATCTGTCGTACCGGAGTTTCGTATTGTTCCTGACTCTGGATGCCGTTTTCCCTTTCCCCCGATTGCTAAAATTTGGTGCGGGAAAGATGTTGAAACGTACAACAGTTGATCAGCATTCACCTTGTTCTGAAGTTGCCGCAAGAGTGTTTCTGCAAAAAATGATGAATCAGAATGGATTGAAAGAAACTGAATTGCTGATGTCATTTGCCTCTGAATCGGGCGGATTTAAAGCCTTTGCTCACCTAGATCAGGCCGACATGCTTTCAACATCCGTAGCCTTGTTTGCGCTCAATTTTGCCGGAAGCGATTTGAGGTTGCTGAAACCTGCCTGCCTCAATTTTATCGAATCGAATTTTGCTGATGGCGCTTTTCTATCGGGTGATGGCGATGCAACTACTGATGTGGAATATACTTTTTATGGTTTGCTGGCGTTAGGAGTGTTGGCAGACTGATTCGATGACTATAGTTCTTCGAGTCAGTTGATTGTATTGTCCAGCCATTTTTCAATATCTTTGTTAGCCAGTTCTTCAGTTAAAATCTCCCCGTTTTTTGTATTGAAGTTGCCCTTCTTCAACAGCATTTAACTGTTCTTCAGAAAGCTCAAAAACACCGATGTCTGTTTCCTCATTGGCAATTAGCCTGTATATTTCCTCCAACAATTCATCGTTCTCTGACTGGTCAATTTTGTGGATCAATCTTTTCTTTAATTCTTTTGCAGTCATTGTATTCGTTTTTACAAACTTAAGAAATTAGTTTGTATGATTTCATCTCACACAAAGGCTATTTACTCTTTCCATTGACGGGAACCAAACTACAGTAGAATATACTTTATATGGTTTGCTGGCGTTGGGGGTATTGGCAAAATGAGCATTTCATGTCCGTTGGCTAAAGCCGAACAGCCTGTCCCGATTTTTATCGGGAGCAAAGGATAGCTCTTTGATTAATAAATTTGTTCATTCAGGGCATTATCCTTTGCCGTTTCACTTTAGTGAACGGACATGCTTCAAAAAAGTGAAATGCAGATCTTCCACACCTGAATTTTTGGTCAATTCGGGAAAAAGAGCCAACCCACACCTGTGGTGAGGCTCAATTCGGGAAAAGCAGGCTGACCACACCTGTGGTTTTGTCCAAAATAGAAAAAGGAGGCCAACCACACCTGTGGTCGGGTTCAAATTGGAAAAAGGAGGCCAGCCACACTTGTGGTTAGGTTCAAAAAAATGAAATGCTGACCAACCACACCTGAAGTTTTCGAGAAAACGAATATCTTGCATCTTTATTCAGAAAAATGAATCAGAACCCTGAACATATTCAACATCAAATTGACGAACTTAATGTACTCTTGCGCCAAAAGCGCAATGCCGCCGGCTATTGGGAAGGCCGATTGTCATCGAGCGCTTTGGGAGTGGCCGTTGCAATTACGGCGTTGCACTTCTACGATGCTCCGGCAAATGTTCCTGAAATTTCTTCAGGCTTAAACTGGCTGGAAACCAACATTAATCCTGACGGTGGTTTTGGCGATTCGCCTGGAAGTATCAGTAATGTGAGCACCAGTTTGCTTTGTTATGCTGCGGCGAAAGTTTGTGGTCATAATGAAGATTTGCTCCTGAAAGTTGGCGATTACCTGCGCTCACAAAACATCGATGTTAATTCAGAACAACTGATTCCGGCGATACTCGATTTTTATAAGACAGATCGAACTTTTTCGGTTCCAATTCTTACAATGTGTGCGCTGTGCGACGTTCCGGGGAAAGAAGCATTCGACTCAATACCGCAACTTCCTTTTGAACTTTCGCTTTTGCCCCGTTCGTTTTACAGCATGTTAAACCTTAGCGTAGTGAGTTATGCCATTCCGGCTTTGGTGGCTGTTGGTATTGCCATATTCAGGTTTAAGAAAAAGAAAAATCCTTTGATGCGTTTGATTCGCGAGGCTTCGGTCAAAAAATCGCTCCGGTTGCTCCGGAAAATTCAGCCCGAAAGTGGCGGTTACCTGGAAGCGATTCCGCTCACTGCATTTGTGTGTTTGTGTCTGATTGAATCTGGCTACCGTGATTTGGAAGTTGTTGGCGATGGCATGAGTTTTCTGAAACGCACCCAGCGAGAAGATGGCAGCTGGCCAATCGATATCGATCTTTCGACCTGGGTGACTACTTTGGCGGTGAAATCGATAAAGAACCATCCGGAAATTTTGACTTCGGAGGATAAACAAAAGCTTACAAAACATTTATTGGCGATTCAGAACAAGCAAATTCATCCTTTTAACGGAACTCAGCCGGGTGGTTGGGGCTGGACATCGCATTCAGGTTCAGTTCCTGATGGAGACGATACACCCGGAATGATTTTGGCTTTGCTGGCTCTCAATCAAGGAAATCTGGGATTGGTGCGGGAACCGGTTTTGGCTGGGTTGAAATGGTTGAATCAACTTCAGAACAACGACGGTGGATTCCCTACTTTTTCGCGTGGTTGGGGCAAATTGCCGTTCGACCAGAGTTGTGCCGATTTAACCGGACATGCAATTCTGGCAATGGCTAAAACGGCAACCATTTTTGTCGATTCACTTAGCAAAAAGCAGATTTCAGGAATTAAAAAATCGTTTGTAAAGTCGCTGATTTATCTGGAAAAGCAACAGCACAAAACCGGCTATTGGCTGCCGCTTTGGTTCGGAAACCAGCACACAGTTGATCATTCCAATCCTGTTTATGGAACCGCGCGTGTAACTGCCTACCTGAATGAAACATTGAAGACACAATTTGGAAAAGAATACGAAATTATCCTGAAACTGATGATCAATCGTGGTTGTGGTTATTTGGTCTCTGTTCAGAATCAGGATGGAAGTTGGGGCGGAGCGAAAAATATATCCGGAAGTATTGAGGAAACTTCGCTGGCAGTTACTGCTCTGGTCGGGAATGGATTTCAGGAGGAATGTACTTCAGGAATGAAATGGCTGGCCGAAAAAACAAAATCCGACGGGCTGGTTGCTGCTCCCATCGGATTGTATTTTGCATCGTTGTGGTACGACGAAGAAATGTACCCGCTAACTGCTTATCTGGAATGCCTTTCTGCGATTAACGATTTTTGATTAACGATTACAGATTGGCGAAGTAATACTTCCTGAATCGTTGATAGTTATTCGTTAATCTTCAATCTTATTTGACAACAACTGCCGGACTGACTTTAATTTCCATCAGATAACCTTTGCAAATGCCTTTCACAGTAACCGAACTTCCGGTTTCCAGGGCCTCGATGGTTGCCTGATTGGTTGCAGCCCAACTGCTGTCGAGCTGGCAACTGATTCCCTGCATTTCGTCTTCCATCATCAAAAGATCGGTTCCGTTTTGGAGTTTATTTTTTGACGCCAGTTTGCCCGTGATTTCAAGGACTTTTTCGCTGTATTTTGTAGTTGCAGCATTTTCGTCCTGCTCGAATTCTCCGATTAAACCATTTGCCTCAACTTTAAATTCTGATTTTAATTTACTGATGTCAGCATGAGGTTTGAAAAACATTTTCAGGCCAACTCCTGCTCCGATTAGGACTACGACCAGAACAAATATAATTGCGTATTTGATTTTCATGTTACATGAATTTTAGATGTTTTTCATTTTGACGTGTAATTCTATTTCGTCCGAAAGAAGAGAATCGCATTGTTCTTCGAATTGTCTCGGACGGTAAAAATCATTTTTTTTTTCAACCGTCTGCTGAAGCAGACGGCAAAGGATAGTGCTTTTAATGAGTATTTTATCTAATCACTTCAGATTATGCGTTTCCTTTTGAACTTGGAAAGAAATGTTGAATTCCATAGATAGCATTCGGCTCGGAGATACTAACTTGGAACTTTGAACCTGAAACTTTGAACTTTTTTTATTGTCCGAATGGCAGATAAGTTGTTTTAACAGTTATCTCCATTTCCTTTCCGATTTTGTCGCGAACGATTGCCGGAATAATGATTCCGTAATCTTCAGGAGTAACCTTGAATTTTGACGTCCCAACCAGTTTCCCATTTTCAATGCCAAGCGTTCCGGGAACTGTGATTGTTTTTTCGACTCCATGTACGTTTAAAAGTCCGGTAATTTTAATGTCGGCAACCGGAGCGTTCAGCATGTCTTTGTTGAATCCTTCAATTTTTCCATTGAATTTGGCTTTCGGGAATTTCGTGCTTTCCATGTAATTTTCGTTGAAATGCTCTTCCATTAAAGCGCGTTTAAAATGGAAAGTAGTCATGAGTGCCTGAAATCCAATTTCACCTGTTTCGGCATTAAGAATGGTTACTGCCTCGTTGCTCTCGCCAAGTATGTCTTCCAGTGGAGTTGAAGAGTAAAACGAGATGTAAGCATTTTTGGAGATAAATTTGCTTTGCCCGAATACACCTACCGATGCTCCAAGCAAAATCAGGATAAATAAATTTTTAAGCATGGCTTCCTATTTTTTATTGAATGCAAAAACCCTCGAAATGTTGAATCCCAGATGAATGTCTCCATCCATCCAACTTCCGGTGGTTTGAGGTATGAATGAGCCTTCGCGCATTCCCTGAGAGTTGGTGACCATGATCTGGAAAACATGGCCGCCGGTTTCAATATCGACCCCAACGGATAACGCGTTGTAGGGTTGCGGATCCAATGACTTTGAATTCGGATTGTAGGTGTAATAGTATTCGGCGTTCAACGAAAGCCGTTTGGTTAATTTATACCGCCCGCCAACTCCCAATGCATAAATGTCGTTCTGGTCGAGCTCTGTTTTTACCAGATTGCGGTGAATGAATGTCGGCGTTATTTGAACCGAAAGATTTTCGTTGAATTTACGTGCAATCAATAACTGATTGACATAGGCAAGCCGGGACGAAAAATAGTTGGACGTTCCAACCGGCCTTTCAGGAAATTTCAAGGTCATTATTTCAATCGAAGTAAAATAAGATAGGTGAACAGGCATGAATTTTTCTCCTGAAGACTGGCGTAGAAAGCGCACTTTGGCAAATCCGTCGTAGGTTTTATTCTGACTTGAGCGTCCGGCTCCGAGCATTAACCAATCTTTAATTCCATATTCCAGACTGAAATGTATGTGAGACTCATCGAGTCCGAACAATCCGTAAGTTCCGCTGTTCAATGTTCCGAACCGGTGAGAAATACGGAAGTCCAGTTGCTTCTCTTTCATCTGCTCGATGGAATGTCCATTGATGATACGAGTCGATTTAAAGGTTGCAGTGGCAAAATTTATCGCAGGCTTTATTTCTGCATTCATCAACTCATCCAAATCCTGACTGAAACCATGCCCTGATACCAGAAGGATCAATCCGAAAAATATTGAAAGTATTTTATTCATAAACCGGACTTTAGTTGTTTAATGTTCCGTTATCGATCCATTTCTGCAATTGGTTGATTTCGCATGCTGTTAGTTTTCCTCCGCCCTGTGGCATTGGTATATACCCGTTTTCATGCTTTACAGCCCCCATTAATTTACCATTTCCAGTCATTATTTTAATATCTGCATAATTCTCCAGTTTAATTCCTCCTCCTGAATTCAAATAATTTGAATTTGAATGACAGGTAAAACAGGCAGCCTGCAGAATGGGTTTTATTGTTCCTGAAAAAGTAACCTCAGCGAGATTGCAATCAGTAGATATTACCGGATAAAGTTTTTCTTCATTATCGTAATAACAACCTGTTGTGAATAAGATAAACAGGATTATTGTTGTTTTCTGAATTTGTTTCATCGAACCTGTTTTTATATTTTAGTTTGTTGCGCAGGTAGTTTCTTTGGCTCCCTGTTCAATCCATAGCCGAATCAAAGTCCGTTTGTCCTGAGGCAGGGGATTGTCGGGCGGCATGATCTCATAATCACTTGTCATGGCCTCATAGGCTTTGCTTTTGTCCGCATTTCCCGGAGTTATTGCTTTCATGATGCCTGCATAGTCGGTAAAAACATATCCTTCTTCAGCCGTTTTTGCATCATGGCAGCCACTTGTTCCGCAACTGTTCTGAAAAATAGGCAGCACTTGTTCGGTAAAGCAAATTGCTTCCGCCTGATCGGCTGAAATCCCTTCGTGTTGACAAGAGTTTGTCGTGAATAATGCAAAGCAAAGTGCAAAAATCAACCATGCTGAAAACAATGTAAATAGTGGTTTTTTCATCATAGCTTGACTTAATTGTTTGTGTAATAAATTGCAGATTATAAATATACCGATTTTTTAGTTTTCCAGAAGTCCGTCAGTGACCCATTTTTTCAGGAGTGAAATGTTGGTCGCTGACAATTTCGGCCCGCCAACTGGCATAAAGCCTGCTGCACCTGATTCACGCTGAACCCTGTCAAGTATTCCGTTAATATTGCTTTTTGTTGTTGCATAACTGTCCCATTTATTTGGATTTGAACCTCCTGCGACATGACATGGCGTACACGAATTTACCAGAAGTGGCTTAATGTTGACGGTATAAGTAACTATCGCGATTACCGGATTTACAGTAATTGTTACAGAAACCGGACTGCCCATGGTTCCGTTGGCTGTTGGTGTAATCAAATAGGTTGCTGTGCCCGCAACTTCACCAGTTGCCACTAAAGTATGGGCAATGTTTGTTCCGCTGCCTGGAGTCGCGCCTGACACGCCCGATTGAACAACTGTCCATGAAAAAGTTGTTCCCGATATTGAACTTGTCAAAGCGACTGAAGTGGCAGTACCTGAAGTTATCGTCTGTGTTGCTGGCGTTGCTGTTGCTACCGGTGGTACAGCATCATCTTCTTTTGTACAGGAGTTCATAAAAAGGAGCGAGGAGAACATGAGGAGCGCAAAGATTTTTGTTTTCATACAGATTATTTTAACGGATTGATCATTGTTTGTTTTTTTACTGTTTAGTATGAATAATAAAATACTAACAAGTCCGAAAATAAAATGTTTAAAAATTAATCATTGGTAATTGTCTGTAAGCTTATGAATTTATGATGAATCAAAAGATGACAATACATTAATTCGTAAGATTTTTGTCACTACAAAAATTAATAGAAGGGCATCATTTTTATGATTTCGTCCTCAGTCGTCAGGTACTCCTTCATGAGGTTGGCAGTCAGGCAGGAATGTACAGGAATGATTTCAATCAAATCGCCGGGTTTGAAATAGCTGAGATCGCGTGGAGCAATTTTCAGGATTCCATGTTCCTGCGAGAGTGCATGCAGGTAATTTTTTTCATCCAGAAGAATTTTTTTATCTCCATCTGCAATTATAATCCGTCCAAAAAGTGGTTTTCCATCAATGTTAACGATTGAATCTTTTGAAAAATGCACAGCACCTCCGTATATAACAACTTCGTTTCGCGATGGGTGGACTGCAACTACCGGACAGACCATGCGGACAGCGATGTCTGTCAATTTGCAAACTCCTAATTTGAATTGCATCAGGTCGTAGAACACAAAATTTCCGGGACGGATCTCGTCAACTCCGTCAAATTTTTCGCAAAGGCTGCACGATGGGGTATCTCCGAGCGAAATAATAATTTCAGGCCAATCATTTTGATACCTTGCTTTCAACGCTTTCAGCTTCAGAAGTGCATCAAAATGGCGGTTGAAAATATCGTGTGTTGAATTGGACTGATAGGTATGGCCTGTGTGCGAAAGAAATCCTTTAAACTCAAGTAGTGGCGACTTCTGTATGGTTTCGAGCAATTCGTCAATCAACGTTACGCGGTTAAATTCAATTCCTGTACGGTTGTATCCGGTGTCAATTTTAACGAAAACTCCGGTATGCCAGGTAATCTGTTCCTGAAGTGCTGCAAGTCCTTCTCTGTTTTCTATCAGTACGTTAAGTTTAATCCGGCCCGCAAGTTCGTTGATTTCAGGAATTTCAGGAATATTAACCGAAAAAGCAATGGTAATATCGTCCCAACCAAATTCGGCGAAATAATTGGCCATTGTTAACGACGAAACGGTGATGCAATTTACTCCTGCATGGCGAAACCATTCTCCAATTTCGGCAGATTGATGGGTTTTAAAATGTGGCCGGAAATTCAGGTGTAGATTTTCAGCCTTGCGAACCATATTTTCAATGTTTCGTAAAGCAATTTCTTTATTAAGTAAAAGTGTAGGCCTGGTAATTTCCATTTCAGGGGAATAAACTCGATTTCATTCAAGTATGAACGGTCTAAAATAGTCATTCTTACTGAAAATCAAAATATTTTAGAAAAAGAAAAGGAGCCAGATAACTGACTCCCTATATTTTTATTCTCCCAAATGGATCGTCTGTGCCCTGTTTGGTCCAACCGATGCGATGGTGATTGGCACCCCAACTTGTTCTTCGATGAAATTTATGTAGTTGTTAAATTCCTCCGGAAATTCATCCTGACTGGTTAACTGAGTCAGATCAGCCTCCCATCCCGGTAATGCAACGTAAACAGGTTTTACGTTTTCATTTAGTTCAAACGGGAATTTTTCGGTTTCTTCTCCATTGATTTCATAAGCGACACAAATTTTGATGGTTTCAAATTTATCCATCACATCGGCTTTCATCATGATCAGTTCGGTTACTCCGTTCAGCATGATTGAATACTTCAAGGCAACCAGGTCAAGCCATCCGCATCGGCGCGGGCGACCGGTAGTTGAACCGTATTCGCGGCCAACATCGCGCATGTTCTGTCCGTCAATGTCAAACAATTCAGTTGGGAAAGGTCCCATTCCAACGCGCGTGCAGTATGCTTTGAAAATACCATATACGTTTCCGATTTTGTTGGGGGCAATTCCAAGGCCTGTGCAGGCTCCGGCACAAATGGTGCTCGATGAGGTTACAAATGGGTACGAACCGAAGTCGATATCGAGCATGGTTCCCTGTGCACCTTCAGCCAAAACTGACTTGTTTTCAGCAAGGCTGTCGTTTATCAGGTGTTCGGTATCAACAATCATAAAACCTTTCAGCACTTCAATTCCCCTCATCCATTCTTCTTCAAGCACTGCAAGTTGCGCAGCATAATCGTAATGATAATAATTGTCGAGTAAATCTTTGTGTGCCTGAACTCTTGAAGTATATTTTTCAGTAAAATTCTCGAATAAATCGCCAACTCTTAAACCTTCACGACCAATCTTGTCGCGGTAAGTTGGTCCGATCCCTTTTAATGTTGATCCGATTTTGGTTGCACCTTTGGCTTCTTCTGAAGCAGCATCCAACAACCGGTGGGTGGGAAGGATCAAATGTGCCTTTTTTGAAATATACAAGGTTTTTTTTAGGTCAACATTGTGTTTCCGTATCGATTCAATTTCTTTTTCGAAAGTAATAGGATCAATTACAACACCGTTTCCTATCACATTCATTTTATTGTCGTGGAAAATACCTGAAGGGATGGTGTGAAGTACTTGTTTGAAGTTGTTTATTTCGAGCGTGTGACCGGCATTTGGGCCACCCTGAAACCTCGAAATTACATTGTATTTGGGAGTCAGTACGTCAACAATTTTGCCTTTTCCTTCGTCTCCCCACTGGAGTCCTAATAATACATCTACTTTCATCTGTTTATAATTTGTTTTTTAATTGCCAGATGGAACTCGCCATGGAAAGTCATGCTCCTGTATGAGGATATATCCTCATGGCTCGTTTCATTTTATCACGGTATAAGATTGATTTTACGGGCGATAAAATTACAATTATTTTGGAGATGATTGGCTAAAACGGAGTGTTAATAACTGGATCTTTATTGTTTTGTTTGAAGTATATGTGTTGAATAGAAACAGCTGCTTCAAATATCGGAGCTTTGTTTGATGAAGTGCCCGTATATATATAGCGTATGGTGCGAAAATTTGAAGTTGTGTTTTTGGCAAATGTCTTCAATCATATCCCGGAGGCGGGGATCATAAAATTCGGTCAGCGATCCTGTTCGTACATCAATCAGATGATCGTGTTGCGGAATTGCATAAGCTTTTTCGAATTGTGCAATACTTTTACCAAACTGATGGCGAATCAGTAATTTGCAATCAAGCAGCAAATCCATCGTATTGTAAAGCGTTGCACGGCTAACCCGATAGTTTTTGTTTTTCATCGAGATATAAAGCGATTCAATATCGAAATGCCCTTCCCTCGAGTATATTTCCTCAAGAATTGCAAATCGCTCCGGTGTTTTCCGATGTCCGTTGTTTTCGAGATATTCTACGAAAGTGTGCTTGACGGTTTCTTTGGTATTTTGGTTATCCATATTTAAACCAATTAAAAATAGAGTTCAAAAATAGTAATTTTAAATGGAAATGCTAACCGAAAATTTATTGCTGTATTTTCTCGATCCGTTCAATCTTGTCTATTCCTTTGATTTTCATTAACCGGGAAATCAGTTCGGCAAGGTCCTGAACGCTGTGTATGTACAAATACAAATCACCTTCGAAAATACCATCGTGTGTATCGAAATGAACGGTGCGCATGTTAATGTTGCTATGTTTGGAAATGATGGTGGTGATTTCGTTCACAATGCCAACACGGTCGAACCCGCTCAGCTTGATGCGTGAAAGGTAGGATAGTTTTTTAAACTTGGTCCATTCGGCTGTGATGATACTGTCGCCTTGTTGCGACATCATTTTCAGCGCTTCCGGACAATTTCTTTTGTGAATAATAATGTGTTCTGCTCCTGAGACATAGCCGACTACATCGTCGCCCGGAATAGGATTACAACACTTTGCAAGCGTATAGTTTAATTGTTCCGGATCTTCTTTCAGGATATATGGTATTTTTTTGTCGATCTTGTCCGGTGAATTTGAAGCTCCTTCTTTTTTTGTACTGAATTTTAATTTCCAGAATTTGGCAAGTTTATTTTCGCGCGGGGTTTGCAGGACTTCGCCTAAATTATCGAGTTCCAGAAATCCCATTCCAACTTGTGCATAAAGTTGTTCCTTGTTAGTGAGATTGTAATGGCTGGTAAGTTTTTTCAGGGTATCCGACGATGGGGCAATTTTAAGTTTTGCGAGTTGATCTTCAATAATCTGCCGACCCTGGTCAACGTGTTTCTTGCGGTCGAGCTTAAATGATTGTTTTACTTTTGCTTTTGCTTTTGCCGAAATCAGGAAATTTAACCAGTTCAACTGGGGCGTTTGTGTTTTCGAAGAAAGTATTTCAACCTGGTCGCCGCTGAGCAGCACATGCGAAATCGGAACAAGTTTGTGATTGATTTTGGCTCCGATACAATGATTACCCAGTTCTGTATGGATTTCGTATGCAAAATCCAGAACTGTGGCATTTTTAGGAAGCGTTACCATTCGTCCTTTCGGGGTAAAAACAATAATTTCAGACGAGAACAGGTTCATTTTAAATTCATCCAGAAATTCGAGTGCATCCGATTCCGGATTTTGAAGCATTTCTTTTATTTTCTGAAGCCATTTGTCAAGTTCATTCTCAACATCGTTGATATTCTTGTATTTGTAGTGAGCTGCAAAACCACGTTCGGCAATTTCGTCCATTCGCTGTGTGCGAATCTGAATTTCTACCCATTTGCCCTGAGGACCCATTACTGTAATGTGCAAAGCTTCATAACCATTTGCTTTCGGAATGGTAATCCAGTCGCGTATGCGGTCTGGTTTGGGTTTATAAATATCGGTTACCAGCGAAAGAATATCGAAACATTGCCGTTTTTCCGAAACATTCGGATCGGGAACAAATACGATTCGTATTGCAAGCAAATCATATACTTCATCAAACGAAACACCTTTTGTTTGCATTTTATTCCAAATGGAATAAATGGATTTCAGGCGTTCTGTAATTGTAAAATCTACCCCTTCAATTTTTAATTGCTCTTCGATAGGCCTGATGAACTCAGTAACCAGATAATCTCTTTTTTCCCGCTGGTTGTGAAGCCTGAATTGTATTTGATTGAAAGAATCCGGATGTTTGTATTTCAGGCTGAGGTCTTCCAGCTCCGATTTAATGGCATACAATCCGAGCCGGTGGGCAAGGGGAGCAAAAATGTACAAAGTTTCAGCCGCAATTTTTAATTGTTTGTTGGGTGCCATCGAATCGAGTGTCCGCATATTGTGCAGGCGGTCGGCAAGTTTTATGAGAATTACCCTGACATCATCCGAAAGGGTCATCAACATTTTCCTGAAATTATTTGCCTGTTTCGAATCCTGGTGAGGTGTAAATTCATCGGTAAGTTTGGTGAGCCCGTCAACAATTGAGGCAACCTTTTCTCCGAATAAATTGCTGATATCTTCAAGCGTGTAGTCTGTATCTTCAACCACATCGTGCAAAAGTGCTGAAATAATGGATGTTGCGCTTAATCCAATCTCATCAACCACAATGGTTGCCACTGCAATTGGATGGATGATATAGGGTTCTCCTGATTTTCGTTTTACACCGGCATGTGCAGAATTGGCGAACTCAAAAGCTTTGTTAATCCGTACTTTTCCTTCATCCGAAACTTTACGGTCACACGCTTTTAGCAAGTCGTCATAATAGTCCTGAATTAATCTTTGTTCTGCTTTTGTCTGAAGTTTTGTCATCGCCTGATCTTTCTACACCTCGCTTATTTGTACTTAAAAGTAAAGATATATTATTTCTGAAAAAAAAGTTCGAACCATTCTTTCAGATCACTTTTTAGAACAAATAATTAACGATTAAGATTGATCGGAACGGAATATTCTATTCAAATCGCAAGCTTTCAATCGGATCAAGTTTTGATGCTTTTTGGGCCGGATAATATCCTGATAAAATTCCGACAAAAAAGCAGAGGATTACGCCGGCAATAATCCAAATCCATGGAACGAAAAATGGAGTTCCGATAAGCATTGCGACCCCGTTCCCAGCCAGAATCCCGAATATGATACCCACAATTCCGCCTATCTGTCCAATGGCAATGGCTTCAATCAGGAATTGTTGCTTTACTATTTTTGAAGTGGCTCCCATGGCTTTTCGGATACCGATTTCACGTGTCCGTTCGGTAACAGAAACTAGCATAATATTCATCAGGCCAACTGCAGCCCCAAACAAAGTAATGAAACCTATAATGGTTGCCACAAGGGTAATATTCTGGATATTTTTCAGCAGAATATTTACAAGGTTATCGCTTTTCTCTACGTTAAAATCACTCTCGTCAGCAGGGTTTAATTTGCGGATGATTCTGAAAGTTCCTTCAGCTTCGCCAATCGCCGGATCAACCAATTCAGTGTTGTTGACCTTTATCTGAATAGCGAAATTCATTTGGGGCCTTGAAAAATAGCTTCGTACATTGGTGAATGGCAATATGCAAAGCTGATCGCCTCCGGATCCAAATCCACTCGCTTTTGATTCGAGAACGCCGACAACGCGGTACTTTCCACCGCCGATACTGATTATTTTTTGCAGCGGATCTTCACCTTTTTTGAATATTTTCCTTACAATTCCATCGCCTATAATCACTACATTTCTTCCCGAATTTATTTCTTCTTCGGTAAAATTTCGTCCTATCCTGATTTCATTTCCGGAGGTATAAAGGTAATTGTCATCAACTCCCTGTACCGATACATTGGGATTGGTTTTCTGCGATTCGAATTTCACGGTAGCTGTTCCCGTTGCGGTTGTCGAGATCGAAACTGCCGCCGGAAAAGCATACTTGTCCTTAAATTCTCTGGCCTGATAATAATTGATGTATGAATAATTTCGGGTTCTGTATCGCTGGTTACCAACCTGTATGCGCATTCCACGCGAACTGATGGTGAAAGTGTTGGCTCCCATGAAAGTGAACTCCTTTGTAATTGAGTTCTTGATAGAGTCGATTGCAGTAAGTATTCCAACCAAAGCTGTAATTCCAACTGCAATAATCAGCACCGTTAGTATCGTTCGCAACAAGTTACTCCTTATTGACTGCAAAGCGATTCTCAAATTTTCAAAAAAAAGCGTTCCGAATCTCATGATTTGTTTGTTTGATGAGCGTTCAATAGGTCACACAAGTGGCTGAATAATTACATCCCAAAAAGTGAATCACAGTTGCAGGTGATTCTTATTTTAAAATATTACAATCATTGTTTAACGACCAATTGTAATATATATTCGATTGTTCAAGATCAGCGAATTGATGCAATTTAGAACTAACCGTGTTAATGCATTGATATGTTGTTTTCTATGACCCGTTAATTTTTGGTTTAATCTTTTTTAACATTTTAAAACTAACTTTTTGAGTCAAGGTTCGTTCACGTCGTTATCATTTAGGTTTAATTTGACCGAGTGTAAAACAGTTAAAAACTCAATTCTAAAGTTTATATATGATCTGTATCTTTGAAATTTCATCATCAGAAGCTCCTGATTTCAGGCGATTGATTCATATCAATTCTGAAAAAACATTTGAAGATTTAAATCTGATTATACAGAATTCATGTAGATTTGACCATTCACAATTGGCGTCATTTTTCCTTACCGATGATTTGTGGAGAAAAAGCGTTGAGATTTCCTCCCTTGATTCAGGAAAATCAGGTACTATGCTAATCAGCATGAGAACAACAAAACTGGATAATTATTTATCGGAAACCGGACAGAAACTTATATATGTTTTCGATTTTTTTAATGAACGTTTTTTATTTATCGAATTAAAAGAAAAAATTATGGAAACCGATTTGCAAGAACCATTTGTTGCCTACGAAAAAGGGGATGCCCCAGCTCAATTTCTACTGAATGATTATAATGATCTTGCTGTAGATGTCATGGTTTCTGATGATGTTTACAAGAGTTTTGGAGATTTGGAAGACTATTATGAGATTTTTGGAGAAATGGATGCTTAAACAAATGGGGACTTAAAAAGTCCCCTTCTTTTTTCTTATTCATTGCTTATCTTTGACGGCAACACATAAAATAAGAATGAATACATTAATTGTGGTTTTGGGTCCAACCGGTGTTGGAAAATCGGATATCAGCATTCAACTTGCCAATTATTTTTCTACTGATATTATTTCTGCCGATTCGAGGCAATTTTTTCGGGAACTTTCCATTGGCACTGCTGTTCCTGCCGAAGAAGACTTGAAATCAGTTATTCATCATTTTATTCACTCCCGGTCTATTCACGATTATTATAATGTTAGCGAATACGAAACGGAGGCCATAGATCGGATCAATCAACTTTTCAAAACAAAAAATCCGTTGATACTCGCGGGTGGGTCTATGTTGTACATCGACACCATTTGTAAAGGTATTGATGATATTCCGACAGTTACTTCTGAAATCAGGCAGGAAGTCGTCAGCTGGTACGCTGAAAATGGGCTGGAAGCATTGCAGCAACGCCTTTTAAATCTGGATCCGGAATACCACGGCATTGTTGATCTTAACAATCCAAAACGCCTGTTGCATGCTGTAGAAATTTGCCAAATGACCGGTAAAACTTTTACTTCCTTCAGGAAAAATACGGTTCGCGAACGGCCTTTCAGGATTGTTAAAATTGGGATAAATCAGGACCGCGAAATTTTGTACCGGCGAATAAATGAACGTGTGGAGCGAATGATGGAAGCTGGATTGCTCGATGAAGCGAGAAGCGTTTATCCGTACAAACATCTGAATTCGTTGAATACTGTTGGCTACAAGGAATTGTTTGCGTATTTTGACGGCAACTGTACTTTGGACGAGGCGGTGGATCTTATAAAAAGGAATTCGCGAAAGTATGCCCGCAAACAGCTTACATGGTTTCGCCGCGACAATGAAATCGCTTGGTTTGAACCAGAACAGATTCAGGATATAATTTCTTTTACTGAACAGAAGCTGAATGAACATGACAGATAAGCCTGATAAATTTACGATTCGCGTTTACGGACTGATAGCCAACGATCGAAAAGAAGTTCTCGTTACCGACGAATTTCAACTGAACATGAAAATGACGAAATTTCCGGGTGGTGGATTGGATTTTGGCGAAGGTACCATCGATTGCCTGAAACGTGAAATGATGGAAGAATGTAAACAGGAAATTGAAGATATTCAGCATTTCTATACGACTGATTTTTTTCAAAAGGCTTTGTTTTGGGAGGATCATCAACTGATCAGTATATATTATCTGGCCAGACTTAAAGAGCCCATCAAGTTTCGGGTATCATCCAATGCTTTTGATTTTCATGAAATGGTGAATGGAAATCAATCTTTCAGATGGGTTTCTGCTGAATCGCTAAATCCCGATGAATTTACTTTTCCAATTGATAAACATGTTGCACTTTTGCTGAAACAATATTTAACCGGATTGTCTTGAAAACCATTAAAATTATCGGACCGGCTTATCCTTATCGCGGTGGAATTGCAACAACCAATGAAAGGTTGGCTCATGAATTTGTTTCTATGGGCTTTGAAGTTGAAATTGAGACCTTTACTGTTCAATATCCGTCATTCCTTTTTCCGGGGAAAACACAGTATAATTTAAAATCAGCTCCTGAAAATTTAGCAATCAGACGAACCATTAATTCAGTAAATCCACTAAACTGGCTTTCTGTCGGCAGCCGAATTCGAAAAGAGAAACCTGATTTGGTAATAATAAGATATTGGTTGCCTTTCATGGCGCCATGCCTCGGGACCATCGCCGGACAAATTCGCAAAAACCGGTACACTAGAATTATATGCCTGGCCGATAATATCATTCCCCATGAACACCGGACTGGCGATCGCGCTCTTACCAATTATTTCATTCAGCGAATCGATGGTTTGATCGCGATGTCGCAAAGTGTGTTGACTGAAGCCAAGACCTTCAGGAAAGATTTAAATCTTGCATTTTGCCCGCACCCCATTTTCGACAACTACGGAGAAAGGTTATCGTTCGAAGTCGCAAAACAAAAATTGAACCTCGACATTAATACAAAATATCTTCTTTTCTTCGGATTCATACGCGATTACAAGGGTCTCGATCTGCTTCTGAATGCTTTTGCTGACGAAAGGTTGCGCAAATATCCGGTAAAACTGTTGATTGCCGGCGAATATTATTCAAGTCCGGAGCCTTATCTTGAATTGATAAAAAAGAATAATCTTGCAGACTTGATCGAATTGCGCACTGATTTCATTCCTGACGAAGAGGTGAATTTGTATTTCAGCGCTGCCGATATGGTTGTTCAGCCATATAAAAGTGCGACACAAAGTGGTGTTACGCAAATCGGCTATCATTTTAATAAGCCAATGCTGGTTACCAATGTGGGCGGATTGGCCGAAATTATTCCTGATGGCAAAATCGGATATGTTGTTGAACCCGACAGCCAAAATATAGCAGATGCTTTGGTCGATTTTTACGAAAATGAAAGGATGACCGAATTTGAAGCTAATATTGTGGAGGAAAAAATGAAATTCTCATGGGCAAATATGGTCAACACATTTTTGTCCGTTTACAATCGTACAACGGAAAAGTAAAATATATGGATTACAATACGATTATAAAAAGCAGGATCCAGGATGCCATTAATCTGAAAACGATGATCCTGAAAGATCCTGTGTTGATTCAATATATTCAGGACGCTGCTGGAATGATTGTTCAGGCTTACCGGTCGGGCAATAAAACACTTTTCTGCGGCAATGGAGGCAGCGCTGCCGATGCGCAACATATGGCTGCTGAACTTTCAGGTAAATTCTACCTCGACAGACCTCCCATTCATGCTGAAGCCTGTCATGTAAACAGTTCGTTCATGACTGCAGTTTCGAATGATTTTGGCTTCGACGCAGCTTATTCCCGATATATTGAGGCTGTCGGAAAAAAAGGAGATGTACTTGTCGCAATTTCAACCTCCGGAAATTCTGAAAATGTTCATCAGGCACTTTGTAAGGCAAGAGAAACTGGTTTTACCTGTATTGTATTGTCTGGTTCGACAGGTGGCAGGATGGCCGAAAAAGCGGATGTTTTAATTAATGTGCCTTCGGATGATACTCCGCGGATTCAGGAGTTGCACATATTAATTGGCCATATTATTTGTGAGTTAGTTGAAAACGAATTGTTCGCAAAATTTTAAAGGCAGTAGAGCACTCATATTCGCCGGAACTTGAAGCTGCTCCGAAGTGTTACTCAGCATTGCTACCCGCGGCATCATCGACATTGATAACCGATTCAGATCCCGATGATATGATCATCAGGATGAGTTGTGCGCACAATGCAAATGAGATATGCGTGTAACTCAAACAAGATACACGTGTAACTCAAATGAGATTTGCGTGTAACTCAAACGAGATATGCGAATATCTCAATTGCTTTGTAAGCCATTTTTTGTTATTCCCGATTGGATGGAACCGGAAAGCAAAAAAGGCAACCCTTTCGGATTGCCTTTTATATTGTATCTGAATTTAAATCAGGATTATTTTACTGAATCCATGTATTCGATCAATTCAACAACTTTTACTGAATATCCCATTTCGTTGTCGTACCATGAAACAACTTTAACAAAAGTTGGAGACAATTGGATACCGGCTTTTGCATCGAAGATGGAAGTACGTGCATCTCCAAGGAAATCGGTTGAAACCACTTCGTCTTCGGTATATCCAAGAATACCTTTCAATTCACCTTCTGATGCAGTTTTCATTGCAGCACAGATTTCAGCGTATGTAGTCTCTTTGGCCAAACGAACGGTTAAGTCAACTACTGAAACATCAGGAGTTGGCACGCGGAAAGCCATACCGGTTAATTTACCATTCAGTTCTGGAATTACTTTACCAACAGCCTTTGCAGCGCCGGTTGATGAAGGAATGATGTTCTGAGCTGCACCGCGTCCACCTCTCCAGTCTTTGGCTGAAGGGCCGTCAACAGTTTTTTGTGTAGCTGTTGTTGCATGAATGGTAGTCATTAAACCTTCCAAAATGCCGAAACTGTCGTTTAATACTTTAGCAATTGGAGCCAAACAGTTGGTAGTACATGAAGCGTTTGAAACGAATGTCATGTCGTTGGTGTACGATTTGTGGTTAACACCCATAACGAACATTGGGGTATCGTCTTTTGAAGGAGCTGAAAGAATTACTTTTTTTGCACCACCGTCGATATGACCCTGAGCTTTTGCTTTTTCAAGGAACAGGCCAGTTGATTCAACTACATAGTCAGCGCCAACAGCGCCCCAGTTGATGTCAGCAGGATTGCGCTGAGCTGTAACGCGGATGGTTTTTCCGTTTACAACCAGTTGACCGTCTTTTACTTCAACAGTACCTTTGAATTGTCCGTGCGTAGAATCATATTTTAGCATGTATGCCATATAATCTACATCGATGAGGTCGTTGATTGCAACAACTTCTACATTTTCTTTAGCTACTGCAACGCGGAAAACAAAGCGTCCGATACGACCGAAACCGTTGATACCGATTTTAATTTTTGACATCGTTATAAAATTTAATGAATGTATAAATGAATAATGTTTGTTTTTTCAAAGACCTCATTTAATTAGGGCCATACAAAATAAATACTAAATTGTCGAAACTTCAAATTTATTTCAAAAGATAAGCCCTTTTGGGGTCGGGTTTAATTTTTTATTAATGTAGAACCTGTAAAAGCAAATTATTAGTAATGGTTTTGTTAACTGCTGAGCGCTTTCGACAATTCTTTTTCCTTAACTTTTCTGATTTAGATTTGCTTTCTCTTCCTTGATTTTCCCCTCTCAGAATCGAAAATCCCTCCCAATCGTACGTGCAAGATCATATATTCAATTCTAAGGGGTTTAAAAATCGTTTATTTTCCTTTAATATAGGGCATTACAGGCGATATTGAGCTTTGGCATTTTCTGCTTTCTGGAGCAAAGTCAATAAATATTTTATGAATTTATCAATTTGTGGTCTTGCAGCCCATATTCTGGGTTGCTTTATTTTAATCAGCGCTTACCTTCGTGAGATATTGGGAACATTTTTTTTTGTAAGGTAAGGTTAATTTGTAAAGTTATTAACCAATTAGTTTTCGGATTTATTGGTAGAGAGAATTTTTGTTAATATGTTTTTTATTGTGTGTTACATGTTTCAATAAAAAAACTTAACTTTCAGCGCACAAAATAGGAAAATTTCTGATGAAGCGTTTCCAGCTTGTGATTTATTAAGGTATATTTTTTATAAGGATTAACAAACAGTTCTGTTTGGAACTATAAAATGATAAATATTTCTAAAATTCTAAAAGATATTGTATGTGTTGTTTTTGTTTTGACTCAGGATGAGTAAAATCCCTGCAAATACTAACGAAATAGGTACATGTAGCTGATAAATATTTTATTTTTATCTGTCTATAATGTTGTACATTGCCGATAATTTTATACGTTTGCATTGTGTAATTTCTAATTTAATGCAAATTAAACAACGAAAAAAGAAAAAATGAATTATAAAATTCAATCAATCAATCAATTAAGTTCAATTAAAAAACAAATGCTATGAGAAAATCATTTACACAGCTTTTTGGGTTTTTACTATTGAGCGTTATGATGTTGTTCTCTTCCGGGCTGTATGCCCAGGAGACACAATCAACGGTAGAACTTTTTGCAAGTCCTGTTGACCAATGTTATAACAAAACCAATAGTTATACCTCGATGATTTCCGTTAAGGATTTCATCAACATGAAGAGTTTCAAACTGACATTAAATTTCGACAAATCGGAATTTGAGTTTGATGCTGTTGCCAATGCGAGTGCATTGTTATTAAGTGGAGTGACTGCTACAGTTATTCCTGATCCTGTTTTAGGGATTGTTCAGTTTACATGGTCGAACACCACGGCAGTTACCATTGGTAACAATATTCCCGGCGGTGTAAAACTATTTGACGCGAAATTTAAGGTTGTAAATTTTCCGAATAATACCGGAGATAACCTGTTCGATTCTCCTTTAACATGGGATGTAGTAAATTCTACCTACTACTATGTATCTGACTTTGGAGTTGGTGGTAGTTACCAGGTTGAAACCACCCGTTTTAATCACAGCACAATGAATGTTCCGGTTAGTTATACTGCTGAGAACTTCTCTTACACAGTGGTTCCTGCTTCATGTGACGGCGGAAAAGCTACAATTACAATTACAAGCCCAACTGCTGTTGGAATGAAGTATTACTTTAACGGTAGTACTACTGCTTCTACAACCGGCATCGCTGATGCTTTTGCTCCTTCTGTAAATACTGTTCGTATCGAAGATGCAAGCGGATGTTATTCACATTTGTTTACCATTCCGGTAACTGCTCCAAGTCCATTGACTGTAAATAGCGTTACTACTGAAAATCCTTTGTGCTTCGGTGGTCAGGGCGAAATTCAATTTGGTATTTCCGGAGGAACTGCTCCTTACACTTATTGGGTTGTACCTGCTGCCAATTGGCCAACAGTTAATGGAGATTTAGAAACAAAAGAACTAAATAATATTGCATTTGCTCCTTACAAGTTTTCTAACTTTCAGGTATTAAAACCTGCAGGTACTTATTATGTAGCTGTTAATGATGCCAATGGATGTGTTAGTTTAAGAACTGATGCTGTATGGCAACAAGTTACTATTGAAGCTGTTACTGCACAGATTACTTATACTGCAACTGCTGTAAACAATACTTGTAATGGTTACACCGACGGATCAATTACTGTTTCAGGTGTGGCTGGTGGAACAGGAACTGATTATACTGTTTCTATCGATGGTATTCATTGGTTTGCTCTGGAAGAAGGTTCATATACATTTGATGAACTTGCTGCTAAAACTTATACTGTTAGTGTTAAAGACATTAACGGATGTACTATTACAAAAGATGTTATTATAACTTCGCCAGCTGCCATTGTATTTGCACCAACATACACTGATGCTACTTGCGCCGGTGGTGCAACGGGTTCAGTAACTGTTAATACTCCAACTGGAGGCACTGGTCCTTACGAATTTGTGGTAGCCGTATCCGGAACTGAAATGCCAACAACAGGTTGGGTAACCGCTCCCGGAACTAAAGGCAATTTAGTTGCAGCTTATTACAGCGTTTGGGTAAGAGATGCCAACGGTTGCGTTAAACCATATTCTAATCCTGATGGAAGCGGTAATATTTTACCAATTCAAACTCCGGGCGCACTTACATTTACTACCAATGCTGACAATGTTGAAGCAGTGGAAGTTGCATGTTTTAACGGTGATTTCACATTGACTGCACAGGGTGCAGGTGGTGTCGCTCCTTATACTTATTCATTTAACGGGGGCGCATATACCGCAACAAATACACTTTTATTAACACCACTTACCGTTGATACAGACGTTGTAGTAGCTGTTATGGATGCCAATGGTTGTGTTCTCACCAAGACTGTTACAGTTAATGTGCCTGCAGCATTGGATATTTATTCATTTGCAGATCCTTTGGCTCCAACCTGTTCAGGCGGAACTGACGGACGTATTACAGTTAACGCTGTTGGTGGCGTAGCTCCGTATATGTACTCAACCAACAATGCTACATGGTTTGCCAACAACGTTTTGGCTTTACCTGAAGGTGCAACTACTGTTTACGTTAAAGACGCAAAAGGTTGTATTACTTCTGACATTGTAACTATTGACTTTTTAACTCCAAGTGCATTTACTGCTGCTGCCGGTTTAATTGAATGTTATGGAAATACCTCGACAAAAGGTATAACTATTACCGGATTAACATGGGAAGAAGATCGTACGATTCAATACTTCGTTTCAAATTCTGCTACAACTGTTTTCACAACAGGTTCAGTATTTGTTCCTGAGTCAATAAACGGTGTTCCCGCTCCAGATGACAACAATGCTGCGACAGAACTTAATTTCAGAACTTTCGGAGCAGGTACTTACTATATTGGTGCACGCGATGAGTATGGATGTACTTCAACTATTAAAACTGTTGTATTTACACAAAATCCAGCACTGGAACTTACAAGTGTAGTAACTACCAATGCTACTTGTTCAGGTGAGTTTGATGGTACTATCACCATTAATACGCTTGGTGGTAACGGAACTCCTTATTATGCGATTGTAAATAATGCTATCGCTATCAGTAATTTGACTGCCGGAGATTTCCAGCCTGTTGAAGACTATAATATTACAGCTGCTCCAGCCTCGTTGAGAATTGGCAAACAAGTTATTCAGGCTTTAAGAGGAACCTACTATGTGGTACTTCGCGATGTTTGTGTAACCGACAATTCGATCTTCGCAGGTCCTTTCATTGTTGATGGTTACAAACCAATCGCAGTGAATGAAGAAACCAATCCTGTTGTAAAAACTAATATCACCTGTAACAACGCCAATGACGGTACAATTACTGTAACTGGTGTAACTGGTGGAAAACCTGAATTCGACGGAACTGGTCTTTATACTTATAAATTGTATAAGGATGATGTACTGGTTGTGACTACGACTCCAAATACAACAGGTGTATTTACAGGATTGGTAGCCGGATCTTACTATGTAACTGTAACAGATGCTACCAACTGTCCGTTGTACAAAACATCAACTGTTACTGTAGTTAATCCTGCTGTATTGACAATTACCAATGTAGCTGTTACACACTTTACTTGTGTTTCTTCTAACGATGGTGTTGTTTCTGTTACTGCTGCCGGCGGTACAGGTGCATACTGGATGGCTGTAAATGCTTCAGTAAACGGCTTGGGAACTGACATCAAGGCTAGCGACTGGTTTGCTTTTTCTGCAGGCAGTTCAACTAAACCTTATGTAGCTACTGAACCTGGTGTTTATACATTCTTTGTGAAAGACGTTAACGGTTGTTTGGCTACGCCAGTTACTGTGACTGTCTTGGCACCGAAAGTAATCACTCCTGTTGTTGCTGTAAATACTCCTGTTTCATGTGTCAGCGGAATCGATGGTGAAGTTGACATTAACGCTACAGGCGGTTTTGAGACAACAACTCCAGCGTTCACTCATACCTATTTGTACTCATTAAAATCAGACTTCACAGCTCCGGTTAATACGACTGGTATTTTCTCTGGTCTTACTGCCGGAACATATACTGTATATGTAAAAGCTACCAATACACCAGCATATGCTAATGGTGGTATTGTAAGTTATACTTATCCAACTGTTGCTTGTACTTATCAGTTAACTTTTGTAGTTGCCGGCCCTGCCGAGTATGCATACAGAGGTGAAGTTACTAAAAGAGTAAGCTGCAGAGGTGGAAATGATGGTGAATTTAAAGTAACAGTTATTAGTGGAGGTACTCCATTTGTAAACACTTTAACAGGTGAGGAATACGATGTACAGTTGACTACAACTGCTAATCCAATTCTTTTGGAAACTCCAGGTGCCTGGAAGAGAACTACAGGTAAAGTTGCTATATTCAGCAATTTGCCACATGCTATTTACAGTGTTTGGATCAGGGATGCTGAAGGATGTTTATTACCTACAGGTGCTGAAGTGGTTCCAAACCCTGTTCCAGTTGATTACGTTTGGCACAAAGTAGCTTCTTGGGAAGTTCAACAACCTGGTACATTCCTTACTGCTTCAGTTGCATTTAATAATGATGTAACTTGTTTCGGTGGTAACGATGGTAAATTTACCATTACTGCTGTTGGTGGTGTTGGCCCTTATAAATATGCTGTTAAAAAGTCTATTTTACCAGCACACGTACTTGCTCCAGATCCTAATTCAACAGAATGGGTTACTACTAATGTATTCGATCAGGCAACTGCTGCTACCTGGATTATTTGGGTAATGGATGCCAACGGATGTATTGTAGGTGGTGAAGGTACAATTGCTAATCCTATTGATGAATGGCGTGTACAGATCAGAGAGCCACAAACTGTAAAATTCAATGATCCAACATCTACTGAAGTTCTTTGCTTTGGTGGTGCAACTGGAAAAGTTATGGTAAGTGGTATTATTTCTGATGCCGGCGCTCCATATACATTTAATATTTCTGGTACTGATGCAGCAGGAAACGCTGTAAATCTTCCTTATTCAGGCTTAACTCCTGTTGATGGTGTTTATACCCTTACAGGTGTTCCTGCATCAGAAACAAAACATGCCGCTATTGTTGATCATACTCACCCAACCTTTACAGTTAAGGTGACTGATAAGAATGGTTGTTCAACTACTAAAACTGTGGTTGTATGGCAGAATCCTGCACTCACTGTAAATTTGGTTAAGGCTGATGGTGCTTTCTTATGTCCTGGTGATGTAAACGGAGTAATTGAAGCTGTTGCTACTGGTGGAACAAATTGGGATGGATCAGCTCCTACCAGCTATTTGTACCAATTGACTAAAAACGGTGTTGTTCATACTGCATGGCAGCCAATTCCATCATTCATTGTTCAGGTTGGATCAAGCTGGAAAATTGAAGTGAAAGATGGCAACGGTTGTATCGCCAGTGATGAAGAAATTCTAAACGAACCTGTTGGTGTTACTGCTACTTTACATGAAACTACTTGCTATGGTGATGCAACTGCATCTGTAATAGTTAAAGCTACAGGTGAAGCTGGACGTACATTCTCAATTCGTTACCGTAGAAACACTGCTGTGGATTTTGGTCCATGGGTAGCTTTCACAAACGAGATCGCTATTAATAATCTGATCTTTGCAAATAGTATTGAAGAACAAAACTTCTATTATTTCGAAGTTAAAGATGATAAGGGTTGTAATACTAACTTCTATAAGTCTTTTGTTTCTACTCAACATCCTCTTGAAGTTGTAGTTACTCAGGCTGAAGATCAGTTGAGTGCTTCAATGACAATAACCGGTGGTATTTCTCCTTACACCTATGTGGTTGGAGATGCTTCAGTGAAATTACCTATTGATGGTAATGAATTCCAGGTTGTTGAATTGCATGCTCCTGCTACAGTTGTTACTGTTTATGATGCTCACGGTTGTATGGTTGCAAAATCTCTTGAAGTTGCTCCTCTTACTGTAACTGCAGTTCCTGCGTCAGGAAATAATCAGGACAATGAGTTTGATGTAGTATTAACATTCAACCGTACTGTAACTGTTGCTGCTGAAGACATCACTGGCGGTACATTTACTCCCGGAACAGGTACATCATTCACTGTTACTTTAACTGGTGAAGATTTGGCTGAACTAAGTATTGTTGTTGCAAATACAATTAAAGATGCTGCTAATAACGCGTTGGAAACTACAACATTTACTTATAAAGTAGGTGATCATGTTGCTCCAACTGTTGTAGTAACTCCTCCTGCAACACCTGTTGAAGCAGTATTCACTGTTGGATTAAAATTCAGCGAACCTGTGAGTGGTGTATTAGGTGGTGTGACTGTAACCGGTGGTACTTTAACTGATGTTTCAGGATTAGGTGATGAATATACTTTAACTGTTTCAGGTTTAGAACAAACTTTGGTAACAATCGTTCTTACTGATGGAATTAAGGATACCTCTCCTAATGCCAATGTATTTGCTGGTCAGACTTTGACTTATACAATTGGTGACTTTACTGCTCCTCAATTGGTAACCTGGACTCCACTTAATGAAACAACTACTGATAATCATCCTACATTTAAGATGACTTTCAATGAAGACGTAGCTGTTGGCGAGGGTGGTAAACTTACAGTTTACAAAGTTCTTACTACAACTCCTGTACTTGAAATTCCTATTACTGCTGCAATGATTAGCGGTAAGGATGTTACAGTAACTTATGCTCCAACCCAGAACGGTCTTGATAAAAATACCAACTACTATGTAAAAGTTGATGGTTTAGCTATCCAAGATGTCGCTGGTAATAAATTTGCTGGTGTAAGCGATGGCAGTGCCTGGACATTTAAAACAGGTGATCATTTCTTAACAAGCATTGATCCTTCTGTAAATGTTTCTCTATTCAAGGTTTATCCAAACCCATTTGTGGATTTTGTTAACATTGATGCTTCTTCTAAACTATCTAAGGTTGTTGTTACAAACATCGCCGGTCAGGTTGTTAAACAAGTTGTTAATCCTGCTAATAGAATTCAATTGAATGAACTTCGCAGCGGTATTTACTTTATCTCTCTTCATACGTCAGATAATGTAATTGCCAAAACTGTTAAGATTGTTAAAAGGTAATACCGAATTGATTGATTTGAAAAGGGAAGCTTGCGGGCTTCCCTTTTTTATTTATACAAAGTCTTAATATTTATTTTTTTATGGAATTATTGAAAAATCATCGTTCGATACGAGGCTACCTGAAAACGGAAATTGGGAACGACGTTCTCAATGAAATACTTGAATGCGGAATCAGGGCTTCAAATACAGGAAATATGCAATTGTGCAGCGTTATTGTAACTGAAGATCCGGCAAAAAAGAAGTTGCTTTCGCCATATCATTTTAACCAGCCAATGGTTGTAAATGCGCCTGTTTTATTAACTGTTTGCCTGGATGTCAACCGTTTTTATAAATGGTGCTCTGTAAACAATACACGAGCTGATTTTCAGAATTTGCTATGGTTGCTCAATGGTTGCGTTGATGCTACGGTGTTTGCGCAGAATATTTGCATTGCTGCCGAGAACCGTGGATTGGGAATCTGCTATCTGGGAACAACGCTGTACAATGCTCCCGAAATTGCTGAAGTTTTAAAATTGCCGGCAGGTGTAGTTCCAATAACGGCTTTAACAATTGGTTATCCTGAAAGCGTTCCGGAATTAACCGATCGTTTACCTTTTGAAGCGGTTGTTCATTATGAAGAATATTCAGATTTTAGTGATTCCCGGATAAGGGCGCTTTATAAAGACAAGGAAAACCTTGAATCATCCAAAAGGTTTGTTGCTGAAAATGGCAAGGAAAATTTGGCACAGGTTTATACTGAAGTGCGCTATAAAAAGGAAGACAGTGATTTCTTCTCGAAAAAGCTGATTGAGTTTTTAACCGTTCAAGGATTTCGGTTGGAATAATTTTTAGATCCTGTCGAGACGTTTTGTAAGTTTCAGGAAGTAATATTTAATTGGGTTCTCGTATTTTAATTGCTTCCATGGGCGGCTGCTGTGAGGTTTGTGCAAGACTCCCATCGAAACAATCAGGTAATTGTTTAGGCCTAGTTGAACTGATTTTCTTGAGATTGAAACATCGTACCAGTGCTTTTCTGCTGAAAGTGTTTTAAAGTCATATTTTTGAAGCAATTCTAAAGTTAGTAGTGTACAGCAAAAGCTAAGGCTGTGTCGTGTTTTTACAATTGTTTTCTTTTCTGATTTAAAGTTTAGATAAGGAAAATTTATTTTTCCCTGGTAATCTTCAGTGATTGCCGCTACCATTCCGCAATTACCCAATTCTTTTGAATACCGGTTTAAATCCTTTAGCGTATTTTTTTTTACTTCCACGTCGGATTCAACGATGATCAGAGGAATATTTAGTTCGAGCGCTTTTTGTTGTGCCATCTGTAATACAAAGCGGTAATTTGGCGATGGTGTCTGGGTTATTTCTGATAAATTTATAAGCTCAAAGTTATATTTGGCTTTTATTTCCTCAAGGCGTAGGGTTGTTTCTTCGGTACTGAAGTCGTTGTAAATACAATAAAGGAAATTCCCTTCCGATTGGTGAATGGATTTGATGGTCTCAATGGTTGTATTCAATGAGTCTTTAACAGGTGTGATTACAAGTGCTTCGTACATAAAAGATTAAACTATTGTTTCTGCTTTTTATTGTTTTTTGTGGTCATTGAAAACAAGTCCGAATTTAGCAGCAAGCTCTTGCAAATCATTCACCACCTGTTCGTGCAAAGGTATTCCATTTTTCAATCTTTCAATGGTCAGTTCGCGTTCAGGATCTCCCGGGATTAGCACCTTTTCGTAACCTTCTGCAGGTTCGGCATTTCTGAATGTTTGAATCCAGTTGTCCATGTGCGCTTTAAATTCTGAAGCCGGTCGAAAAGCGTCAACACGGATGGCTCCCAGGAAATGTCCGATCCCATTTCCAACCGGATTGGCTGGTGGTTCAAGAAACGCAACGAACGGAGGAACCCATGGGCCGTAATTAGCGCCTGAAAGCACTGCCGAGAAAATATCGACCATTGCACCCAGACAATAACCTTTGTGCCCTCCATGCTCACGATCGCCGCCCAATGGAAGCATTGATCCACCCTTCCGAAGTGCGAATGCATCGGTTGTTGGATTCCCTTCCTTGTCCTGTGCCCAGCCAAGTGGTGCATCTTCCCCTTTTCGCTGAAGAACTTCAAGTTTTCCATTTGCAACGGTAGTAGTTGCCATATCTATTACAAATGGTGGTTGATTTAAAGCTGGAATTGCGACGGCTATTGGATTGGTGCCCAGAAACCGGCTTTTTGAGAAAGTAGGCGCCACCAGAGGACTGGCATTGGTCATCGAAATCCCAATCATATCGTGTTCAAGAGCCAGCATCGAATGATAACCTGCAATTCCGTAGTGATTGGAGTTTTGCACCGCTACCCAGCCTGTGCCTGCAATTTTGGCTTTATCAATTGCTATCTGCATCGCATGTGGGGCAGTTACCAATCCAAGTCCAAGATCACCGTCAAGAACTGCTGTACTGGGTGTTTCGTGAATGATTTTCATTTCCGGCTTGGCATTCAAACGTTTCAGTTCCCATAACCTGACATAGCCATTCAATCGGGCCACGCCGTGAGAATCTACTCCCCGCAAATCAGCCTGGTTTAAACAATCGGCAGCTACCCTGGCATCATTGTCGGGGCAACCCATGCTTTTAAATATCTGAAAGGTAAATTCTTTTAAATAATCTGAATCAAAATTTATCATGAATGGCTTATAATTTTTTATTGAAATCTCTCGCTGAAGCTTGGTTGGTGGGCATAATCAGTAAATCGTCGATGTTTACATGCGGCGGGCGGGTTATGACAAACAGAATTGTTTCAGCGATGTCTTTTGCGTTCAGCGGTGTAAAGCCTTTGTAAACCTGCGCTGCCTTTTCTTCATCTCCGCGAAACCTGACCAGCGAGAATTCAGTTTCAACGGCGCCGGGGGCAATCGAAGATACTTTTATTCCTGAGGGCATTAGTTCAATCCGCATTGCTTTTGTAATTGCTGCTACTGCATGTTTTGATCCGCAATAAACCGATCCGTTCGGGTATGCTTCTTTTCCGGCGATGGAAGAAATGTTGACAATGTGCCCGCTTTGTCTTTCAACCATCCATTGGGAAACGATTCTGGTAGTATAAAGTAACCCTTTGATATTGGTGTCGATCATATTTTCCCAATCATCAACATCTGCTGAATTTACTGGGCCCAATCCTGCTGCCAAACCGGCATTGTTGACCAAGACATCTATGGTTTTCCATTCCTCCGGAAGCGACGACAGTGCTTTCTCAACATCCATTCTTTTTCGAATATCGAAGTTTAAAATTTGAACTTTGCAGTTGTAATTCAGCTCAAACTGCGTTTTGACTGTTTCTAGTCGTTCTTTTCTGCGGCCGGTAAGTATTAAATTGTAACCGTTTTGAGCGAGTAAATTGGCAGTTTCCAAGCCGATACCTGCTGTTGCTCCGGTAATTAAGGCTATTTTCTGATTCATTGAATGTATGGGTTATTAAGATCGCTAAAATTAAAAATATCTGAAAACTTATGGAATAACAAACTACTTAATTATTTTTGTTTCTGCATTTAAAGAAAACGAACGTTATGATCGAGCAAAAAGAGGAAATCAGTGAGTTTACAATTGATCAAATTCCGGAGGAGCAAAATATTCAGGATATTATATTTAATTTAATGGCCGACCCAAATCTGGCTCCGATAAATTATTTTAATGACTTCAGTGAAGAAACAGTTGATGTGGCTTCGATGGCGAACGATGAGACCGATGAAACCGGTATTTTTAGTTCAGAGAACGGACAATTGATGGCAATGACAACGCACGCTTTACACCATCATCTCGAAATTGACCCGCAGAAAGCTACTGAAATGCTGATAGCAAGGGCGGTTCGTAAAATGATTTGTTTTGGCGCTGTCCCAGAAGCTGTCAGTTCTTTTCTATACCATATCAACATTGCTGACCCGAATGGCCAGTATATCGCTTCAGGAGCTAAGAACGGACTTGTAAATGCGTGCAACAAGTTCAATATTAAACTTACCGACAGAAAAATCCGGTTTGATTCCTTTTCGGCGCACGGACCGGTTTCTCCTACCATTATTGTTAGTTTAATGGGTTCGGTTCCTGACAAGGATAGAATTGTAACCCACAGCCTGAAGAAAAAGGGAAATAACATTTTCATGATAGGTGGATCGTATGACGACATAAATTCTTCTGAATATTTAGAGTTTTATCATGAAATCTCAGAATCGCCACTGCCTGTTTTTGACATTGATGTTGAAGTTGGTCTTCATGCCGTAATGAAACGACTGATCGCTGAAGGTTTGTTGAGTTCTGCGAATCCTGTAGGCAAGGGTGGATTGTTTTTCTCGTTGCTGCGTGCCGGGATGCCTTCAGGATTTGGCTTTGACATTACCACTGATGCCGAAATCCGTAAAGATGCCTTTCTTTTTGGAGAAGCAATGGGGCGTATCGTTGTTGGTGTAGATCTTACGAAGGTCGATGACTTTGTTGATTTGATGTTAAGCCTGAAAGTGCCATTTTTCGCATTGGGACACGTAACCAAAGGCGAAATAAGGATTGATGATGAATCTTTCGGGTACATCGACAAAATGACGCCTTCGAACTAACAAAACATGCAAGTTACCCCTTATAAAGATTCGAAACAGCAAAAGAAGCAGCAAGTAGAGCAGATGTTTGACAATATCGCTCCACGCTATGATTTTCTGAATCATTTTCTGTCGCTTGGAATCGACAAACTTTGGAGAAGAAAAGCGATTAAAATTCTTTCAGGCTATAATAAAACCGGATCGTTGCTGGATGTGGCAACCGGAACCGGTGATTTTGCCATTGCAGCGTCAAAACTTAAACCTTCTAAAATTGTTGCTTTTGACATTTCGGAGCAGATGCTGAATGTTGGACGCATCAAAGCTGAAAAACTTGGATTAAGTAACCTGATTGAATTCAAAAAGGGCGATTCTGAATCAATGCCTTTTTCCGACCGTCAGTTCGATGCCATTACCGTTGCTTTTGGCGTTCGTAATTTCGAAAATCTTGAAAAGGGTTTGAAAGAATTCCACAGGGTTTTAAAACCTGATGGGGTAGTGGTCATCCTTGAGTTTTCGAAGCCAAAGTATTTCCCGTTCAAGCAATTTTATTTCTTTTATTTCTTCACAATTCTACCATTGGTCGGAAAGCTGGTTTCAAAAGACAGTTCTGCCTATTCCTATTTGCCCGAATCGGTAATGGCTTTTCCCGACGACCAGAAATTTTTGTCCATCCTGAAAAGTTGCGGGTTTTCAAGGTCAAAACAAAAACGGCTTACATTTGGGATTGCAACCATTTACATTGCCCAAAAATAATTCGTGCATACAATAATTTAGTAATATTGTGGTTTTACGAACAGTTGAAAATCATTTACTGTGAAGCGTTTCTTTTATATTCTTTTCTTTTTAACGATTGGGCTGAACGCACTGGCGCAACGGCAGATGGTTAGAAACCTGACCACCTTTGACGACAAACGTCTTCATTTCGGATTTACACTGGCGCTCAATGCGCTCGATTTTAACATCGACCATTATCCAACCATAGATGAGAATCCGAAATTTGATCCGTCGAAACTGGACGTGATTGATGGTGTGAGTATTGATGGCAACAGGCAAATACGGGCTGATATCTCAAGCCTCACCCCTGGTTTTACAGTTGGAATTGTTACCAATTTAAGGATGACCGAATATTTGGATCTACGTTTTTTGCCCGGCATGTCGTTTGGCGAGCGTAAACTGGTGTACAATATTCCTGTGGAGGACGTTAATTCAGGCGATACCGATTTTTATTCTATCAAATCAACCTTTTTGGATTTTCCGTTGCTGGTTAAATATAAATCGAAGCGGATGAACAACCAAAGGCCATATTTAATTGGCGGAGTAGCTTATCGTATTGATATTTCGAAAACCGGGCAGGAAGATCTGGTACGACTAAAACCTTTTAGCTCATCTGTTGAAGTTGGTGTTGGATGGGATTCTTATCTTCAGTTTTTTCGCCTGTCAACCGAATTAAAGTTCAGCTTCGGATTGTCAGATATATTGGATAGCGGGCCGAAAGAGACACAGCCACAAGTATATACCAATGCGCTTTCGAAGCTGACATCAAATATGTTCATATTTAGTTTTCATTTTGAATAACCTTGAAACAAGAAATTAATTTGTCACTTACGCCCAAACAGGCGTCGGACGAACAATTCTACAAGCCAATTCTGGCTGAAAAACTTAATATTCCTGAAGAAAGGATACTTCTGATCAACGTCAGGCGAAAGTCGGTTGATGCCCGTCAGCGTGCAATTCGCGTAAATCTGGGTGTTGAAGTATTTATCGACGAATTACCTTCCGAACAAAAAATACAGTTCACGTATGATCTTGTTGACCACAAACCATCAGTAATAATAATTGGCGCTGGTCCTGCCGGACTTTTTGCCGCTTTGCGTTTGATCGAACTTGGTTTTAAACCGATAATTTTTGAACGTGGGAAAAACGTGAGCGACCGTAAAAGGGATATTGCCAAAATCCATCGCGACCATTTGGTCGATCCTGATTCGAATTATGGTTTTGGAGAGGGTGGAGCAGGAACTTTCTCGGATGGAAAGTTATATACACGATCGAAAAAGCGTGGAGATATCAGGAAAATACTGGAAGTTTTTTATGCAAACGGCGCTCTTCCTGAAATCCTTTTTGATGCGCATCCGCACATTGGCACCAACATGTTGCCGGGAATCATTACCAGTATCAGAAATAAAATTCTGGAAGCCGGCGGCGAAATTCATTTTAACAGCCGCGTGGAAGATCTGATTGTTGAAAATGACCGCTGCTCAGGAATAATGCTTTCGGACACCACCATTGTTGAAGCCGAGGCTGTAATTCTTGCAACTGGCCATTCCGCGCGCGAAATTGTTGAATTACTCTATTCCAAAGGCATTTCAATCGAAGCCAAAACTTTTGCAGTGGGGGTTCGGGTCGAACATCCGCAAACATTGATTGATTCGATTCAATACAACCAACCATTGCGCGGACCTTATTTGCCACCTGCCAGTTATACATTTGTTGAGCAGGTTGAGCAACGCGGTGTTTATTCATTCTGTATGTGTCCCGGCGGAATGATTGTTCCGGCGGCCACTGCTCCCGGCGAGATGGTTGTGAACGGAATGTCGCCAACAAAGCGAAATACAAATTTTGCCAACTCCGGAATGGTCGTCGAAATCAGGCCCGAAGATCTGGCGGAATTCAGGCATTTTGGCGTTTTTGCCGGTCTGGAGTTTCAGCGGAACATTGAACGGTTGTGCTTTGCCTTGAACGGAAGTACTCAGTTTGCCCCGGCGCAGCGAATGGCAGATTTTGTGAGTGGTAAATTTTCACCCGATTTGCCCGAAACCTCCTATCACCCCGGATTGGTTTCGGTTCCATTGCACGATAAACTTCCCAAACGAATCAGGACCCGACTTCAGGAAGCATTTGCACAGATTGATAAAAAAGCGCACGGATACCTTACCAACGAAGCAATTGTGGTGGGAGTTGAATCGCGGACTTCTTCGCCAATTCGCATCCCGCGAAGGGAGGATACACTTGAACATGTTAAAATTCAGGGACTTTACCCCTGTGGCGAAGGTGCAGGATATTCAGGAGGAATTGTATCGTCGGCAATGGATGGCGAACGATGTGCGGAAGCTTTTGCGGCAAATTACAAACGCAATTTTTGAGAGCTTTCCCAAAGTTTTTTCAAGTTTAAATAAACTTTGGGAAAGCTTAGTCAAACCGATGCGCATCCGTTTCCAAACCGATGCGCATCCGATTAAGTTTTTGTGCGCATCGGATTGTAATTTCCTGCGCAAAGAAAAAAATCCCCTGCGCAGGAAAATCGGAGGCTTGCTCTTCGTGGAATTTATCTTCTCCTGAATTCACTGCAACAGATGGCCGCTGCAATGGCAACATTCAGCGATTCGGGTTTGTTTTCATGGTTCGAAAAGCACGGGATAAGCAATTTTTGTGTTACCAATCGGCTGATCGGATCTGAGATTCCGTTGCCTTCATTGCCAAGAACAATAATTCCGTTGTGCGACAATGTTTGCTGATAGATATTTTTTCCTTCTAAAAAAGTTCCATAAACCGGAATTCCGTTTTCTGCGGCGTTTTTTATGAACACGGAAAGCTCTGCGTTTTCAATTTTTATCCTGAAAATGGCGCCCATACTTGCCTGCACCACTTTCGGATTGAAAACATCAACGGTATTTTCAGAGCAAACAACATGGTTTATTCCGTACCAATCGGCAATACGAAGAATAGTTCCCAGATTTCCCGGATCCTGAATAAAATCAAGTGCCAGACAAAGATCCCTTTTTAGGTTTATTTCAGGATAAATATTTACTGGTTGACGAACAATTGCCAGAGAATCCTGAGGATTTTGAAGCAAACTGGCTTTCGATAGTGATTCATTGTCGGTTTCTATCAATTCTTTTGTACGGTTGTTGATTTCGGGATGCTGATTTGCAAATTCGGAAGTACAAACCAACAGTTCAATTTCGAAACCAGAACGAATGGCTTCTTCTACCATTTTATTGCCCTCCACCAAAAAAACACCTGATTCGTCCCTGTTTTTCTTGCGGCTCAGAGATTGTATCAATTTAATCTTGTTCTTGCTCAACATCGTTTTACAATTTTCGTTCTAATTGGTAAAAATAAAAAGGTATAAATGATATGCGAACCAAATGCTGTGTTTATTTTTGTAAAAACTGAATTTCATGATGTTGTTTGTCCGTAACAGATTTATTAACGCCGGAATTTTCATTCTTCTATTGGGAATCGTACTTCTTAGCTCATGCAATTCAACCAAATTTGTGCCCGAAGGTAAATATCTTCTGAATAAAGTATCTGTTAATGTTGATGACAGCAATATTAAAAAGGAGGATATCAAAACTTACGTTCGCCAGAAAGAAAACCTGAAGATTTTAGGTTTGATGAAATTTCATTTATGGGTTTACAATTTGTCGTCGGTAAAAAAAGAAGATGGTTGGCTAAAACGAATTGGGGAAGAGCCTGTTATTTACGAACAAATTCAATCGCAGCGGAGCAAGGAACAATTTCAGATTTACCTTAAGAACAAAGGATATTACGATGCTTCGATAAAAGATACGATTGTTTATGGTTCGAATGAAAAGAAGCTGAACCTCATTTATAATATTGAAGTTGGACGGCCATACCTGATCCGCAATTACAATTATTCATTAAAGGACGAAAATTTACGAGGACTGATTATGGAAGATTCCACCAATCAGTTGCTGCACTCCGGTGATATTTTCGACCTGGATATCCTGAATGCCGAACGGCAACGAATAGCCCGAAACCTTCAGAATGTCGGATTTTACAAATTCACCGAAGAATTGATAACTTTTACTGCCGATAGTAATTTATACAACCATCAGGTTGATCTGAAGATAAATATTGATGATGCTTCGCAGCGGAATGACTCAAATGAAGTAGTTCCACATCAGAAGTATAAAATCAGGAATTTTCTGATAAATCCAACGTTCAGAACCCCCGACCTAACCGGAAATCTGACGGAACAGCAGGTGGATACGCTGGTTGTGAATGATTACATTTTTACTTATTCAGGAAAGCTAAAATACAAGCCCGGTTTGTTTTCCAACATTAACCGGATGCGAGATAGTACTTATTACAGTTTGCAAAATACTGAAAAGACTTATCGTGCATTGAACCGGTTAAAACAATTCAAGGTTATTAATATTGGTTTTCTGGAGACAAATATGTTTGACGGCGATTCAATTCCGCTGCTCGATTGCCGTATGCAATTGTCGCCTTTACCGCGTCAGAATTTTTCTGTCGATATAGAGGGGACGAATTCTTCAGGCAATCTCGGGGTGGCCGGTAATTTTAATTTTCAGCACCGCAATGTTTTTGGCGGCGCCGAAGTTTTTGATTTTCAGATCAGGGGTGCCCGTGAGCGGCAACAGGCATTACGAAATAACAACATGCTCGATTTTAATACCCGTGAGTTGGGGATTGAATCGAGTCTTACTTTTCCTAAGTTTCTGAGTTTCATCAGGGGAAAACACATGTTTAATTTCCAGATTCCTGAAACCAAGCTAACTGTAGGATACAATTATCAGGAAAGACCTGATTATACAAGAACTATTACAAATTTTAAATTTGGATATAACTGGAAAACTTCTGCCTATAAGTTTCACACCTTGAATTTGTTTGATTTGAATTACGTGATTCTTTCTGCATTAAATCCGGATTTCATCATTTTAATTCAGGATCTGTATATAAAAAATAGTTTTACGGATCACCTCATTCTGGCATCCAATTATAGTTGGATGTACAATACGCAAAGTGTTAACAAGAGGGAGAATTACAAATACTTTAAATTCAATTTTGAATCAGCAGGTAATCTGTTGTCACTTTATTCCGGATTGGTCGATAAAAGCAAGACCGAAAAAATAGATAGCATTACCAATCAGCCGAGTTCATACTATGAGATATTGAAAACACGATTTGCGCAGTATTTTAAAACTGATTTTGAATATCGTTATGGACACATGATCGATAAGCAGAGTTCTTTGGTGGGTCGAGCATTTCTTGGGGTTGGTGTTCCTTTTGGCAATTTCGATGTATTGCCTTTTGAAAAAAAATATTTCACCGGAGGGGCAAATGGCATCCGCGCATGGCAGGTAAGGTCGCTGGGGCCGGGTACTTATAAACCAACGGTAAACCCAAATAGGCAATCAATTCCAAATCAATCATCTGACATTAAGCTGGAAGCAAATTTAGAGTACAGGTTTAAACTGTTTTGGTTGATGGAAGGCGCATTCTTTTTAGATGCAGGAAATATTTGGGCAATCAATAGCAAGGATAACCGTTTGGGTGCGGTTTTCAAAATGGAAGAGTTTTACAAGCAGATTGCAGTTGGTACCGGTCTGGGAGTTAGGTTTGATTTTACATTTTTCCTTTTTCGGCTCGATTTAGGTTTGAAAATGCGGGATCCATCTTTGGAAGCGGGTAAAAGGTTTATTCCGGGCAACTATCCGATCAACGGCGATCAGCTGAACCTGTCATTTGCAATCGGGTATCCATTCTAGTTCTTGCCTTATTCAGCCTGAATTTGAGAATGGCAACAGCCATTGCATCAAATAAACATGAAATTTTCATCTCAGTTGATTCAATTAATTGGCCGATATTATTTTTTTAGCCTGAACAATCCTAACTTTGCTTAGTTGTTTCCTGAAAGATAAAAATCAGGAAATAGGAATATAAAATTATCATCCTAAAATTTATACAATGACAAAAATTTCAGAAGTAGTAAAATTCGGAGTTGTTTCCGGAACCGATTTGCAAAAAGTATTTAAAATTGCAAAGGAAAATCATTATGCATTGCCAGCCGTAAACGTAGTTAGTTCCGACTCTGTAAATGCAGTAATGGAAGCTGCCAAACTGGTTAATTCTCCAGTAATAATTCAATTTTCAAATGGTGGCGCACAGTTTTATGCCGGAAAAGGCTTGAAACTTGATGGACAGTTGGCTCCAATTGCAGGAGCGATTGCCGGTGCAAAATCGGTGCATTTGCTTGCCGAACTTTACAAAGTGCATGTTGTATTGCATACCGATCATGCTGCAAAAAAACTATTGCCTTGGATTGACGGTCTTTTGGATGCAGGTGAAAAACACTTTGCTGAAACAGGCAAGCCATTGTTCAGCTCACACATGCTCGATTTGTCAGAAGAACCACTGGAAGAAAACATCGAAATCTGCAAAAAATACCTTGCACGTATGAGCAAAATCGGAATGACCCTCGAAATTGAATTGGGTTGTACTGGTGGAGAAGAAGATGGTGTTGACAATTCAGCAATGGATAACTCACTTCTTTATACTCAGCCTGCCGATGTTGACTATGCATACTCAGAATTGAGTCAGATCAGTCCGAATTTCACTATCGCTGCGTCATTCGGTAACGTACATGGTGTTTACAAACCAGGAAACGTAAAACTGACGCCAAAAATTCTTGCTAATTCACAAAAATTTGTATCTGAGAAACATGGTTTGGGCGACAAACCCGTTGATTTTGTTTTTCACGGAGGTTCAGGTTCAACGCTTGAAGAAATTCGCGAAGCAATTTCCTATGGAGTAATTAAGATGAATATCGACACCGATACACAATGGGCTACCTGGGATGGCGTGCGCAAATACGAAGCTCAAAACAGGGAATACCTTCAGGGACAAATCGGTAATCCAGACGGAGCTGATAAACCAAACAAAAAATATTACGATCCACGTGTTTGGTTGCGCAAAGGTCAGGAAACAATGATTGAAAGACTTAAGGTTGCTTTTGCCGATTTGAACAATATCGACAGAAGCTAATTAAATATTGAAATAATTAAACCCGGTGATCAGCCGGGTTTTTTTATGTCAAAAATTTGAAGTAAATTAGTGAAACCGATTTCGCAAATGAACTTCAAGCAATTTATTCAGGACTATTTTACCTTCAGCCGTAACGAACGAAAAGGAATCACCATTTTATTGGTTATTATTTTTCTGTTGGCAGTTGCAAACAAAGTCATTTTTTACTTCGAAACGCCTGCAAAAATCGATACTGATTTGCTGGATACTGCCAGGAGCGAAATGAACTTGCACAACGATTCAATCAAAAATCTGGTAAAGGAAAACAATCTATTCCGGTTTAATCCAAATACAATCGATCGCGGTGCCCTCGACAGCCTATCCATTCCGGAAGGAGTTAAAAGAAATATGTTGAAGTTCAGGGAGAAGGGTGGAAAGTTTTATTCCGAAACTGATTTCAGGAAAATTTATGGTGTTACTGATTCAATTTATAATCAAGTTGCTCCTTTCCTGGTGTTCGAAACAGAAAAGGCTAAACAAACACCTTCAAACAACCAGTCAGAATTATTTCTATTTGATCCGAATACGGCAAGCGACAAGGATTTTATGCGTTTAGGTTTAAAAGAAAAGCAAATACAAACAATCCGAAATTACCAAAGCAAAGGAGGAACCTTCAGAAATGCTTCTGATTTTTCAAAAATTTACGGAATATCTGAAACTCAGAAGAAAATCCTGGCTGACTATATTGTAATTGGTGAAAAGGAAAATGTCAAGATTGAAAAGGTAGCGGAAGTCGCAAAAATACAGATTGAAATCAATGCTGCCGATTCAGTCGAACTAATGAGACTTCCCGGAGTCGGTGATAAATTGTCGAAACGCATCGTTAAATACCGCGATCTATTGGGCGGATTCCATACGCTTGCTCAATTGAAGGAAGTTTATGGATTGAACGAAGAGGTTATCCGGCGAATTGATGAATTCGTTACAGTGGATTCGAAACGAATCAGAAAAGTTGATTTAAACTTTGCTGATTGGAGTGAACTTGCAAAACATCCATACATTCAAAAAAATATCGCAAATCAAATAATCAAATTCAGAACAAAGCATGGAAGTATTCAAAAATCTTCGGTTTTGCTCGATAGTATGATTTTAAACATAGATGAGTATACCAGGTTAAAGCCATATTTGTAGAACATTATCCGGGTATTTGCGTTTTAAAATTACAGGAAAATGGCGAACAGATTTTTTTAAAATAAATTTTTGGTTTAAATTTGATTACTAATCATTAATTAATAAATTTGCGGCTCGAATTTTAACAAGAAAAAATAATAATTCTATGATCGTCATTCCAGTCAAAGAAGGTGAAAACATCGAAAGAGCACTTAAAAGATTTAAAAGAAAGTTTGAAAAAACAGGAGTTGTAAAAGAGTTGAGGGTAAGACAAGCCTTTATGAAACCTTCGGTTGAAAGAAGAGCCGAAGTAAACAAGGCTATTTATATTGAGAATTTACAGCGTCAGGACGACTAGAAAATCTAGCTGGTTCCTCGAAAAGATGTTAATTGTTTACAAATGTCGCATCAGGAATCATTTATTAATTATCTGAGATACGAAAAAAGGTATTCGCATTTAACTGCAATTGCCTATAAGAAAGACCTCGATCAGTTTGAAGAGTTTTTTGTCAAAACGATCGGGGATTTTAATGTTGAAGAAATTAATGATAAAACAGTCCGTAGTTGGATTGTTGATTTGATGGACAGCGGATTGACTGCCCGCACAGTAAATAAGAAAGTCTCAGCATTAAAGTCTTTTAATAAATATTTAATGAGGTTAGAGGTGGTTAAGGAGAACAACCTGGTAAATGTGATTGTGCCCAGGATTCGAAAAAAACTACCTCATTTTGTGGAAGAAAAACAACTGAATCATTTGCTTGATGACGGTTTTTTTGGAAATGATTTTGAAGCGCTTCGGGACAAATTGATTATAAGCCTTTTGTATGGCACCGGAATTCGTTTGGCAGAATTGATGAATCTTAAGGATTCAGACATTTATCAAACAGAATTTCTAATCAAAGTTTTAGGGAAGCGCAACAAAGAGCGAATTGTTCCTTACCCCCGTAGTTTAAATGTACTGATAGAGCAATATAGAACAGAACGCACACGCCTTTTCGGATCGCCTGTTCCTTATTTGTTGCTTACAGAAAAAGGTGATCCTGCATACGAAAAACTTATTTACAGGGTTGTCTCAAAATATTTAACGCTGGTAACAACAATCGACCAAAAAAGTCCCCATGTACTCAGACATACTTTTGCAACTCATCTGCTTAATCGCGGAGCCGATCTCAATGCGGTAAAGGAATTGCTGGGTCATTCAAATCTTTCGGCTACGCAGATTTACACACATACCTCTCTCGAGAAAATTCAAAAAGTTTACAGACAAGCACATCCACGATCTTAAATTTTAGGAGGATTAATTATGAACATTCAGCTTAACACTGTTCGCTTTACAGCCGATCAGAAATTAATTGATTTTGTTAATAAAAAAGTATCAAAACTTGATACCTACTTTGAAGGTATTATCAGTTGTGAAGTAATCCTGAAGGTTGATAAGCCTGAAACGGTAAATAACAAAATCGCAGAAATTAAACTTTCTATGCCCGCAACGGATTACCTTTTTGCTGAAAAACAAACGGATACTTTTGAAGAATCTATAGATATGGCAATTGAAGCAATTCGTAAACAGATAATCAAAGTGAAAGAGAAACTGAAGGACAAATAAATCTGAAAAAATAATTATTTGTTGTGAATTACGATAAAATATTTATACATTTGCAAACCTTTTTCGGGCAACTATCTGATTAGTTATAGTTTGCATGAAAAGTAGCCTGTTATCGCGTTATTTCAGCGTTTACAGGTGTTTTTACATGATGTATAAATAGCTGCCGAATTAGCTCAGTTGGCCAGAGCACGTGATTTGTAATCTCGGGGTCCACAGTTCGAATCTGTGATTCGGCTCATTTAATGAAAAGTTCTGAAGATTTTGATTGGGGAGATACCAAAGTGGCCAACTGGGGCAGACTGTAACTCTGCTGGCGTACGCCTTCGTAGGTTCGAATCCTGCTCTCCCCACAACCGGAATATTGGAATCTCAAAATGGCGAATATTAGAATTACTCTAGCATTCAAGATTCAAAATTCTAATCTTCCTTATGCGGGAGTAGCTCAGTCGATAGAGCATTAGCCTTCCAAGCTAAGGGTCGCGAGTTTGAATCTCGTCTCCCGCTCAAAATAAAAGTTGCCGGTGTAGCTCAGGGGTAGAGCGCTTCCTTGGTAAGGAAGAGGTCATGAGTTCAATTCTCATCATTGGCTCGATGAAAGTTTAAAATGATAATTTAAAATTATTACAATTATGGCTAAAGCAAAATTTAACAGGGACAAAGACCATGTCAACATTGGTACTATCGGCCACGTTGACCATGGCAAGACTACTTTGACTGCCGCTATTACTATGGTATTGGCAAAAAAAGGTTATTGCGAAATTAAATCATTTGAATCAATCGACAGTGCTCCTGAAGAAAAAGAGCGTGGTATTACAATTAACACCGCTCACGTTGAGTACGAAACAGCGACTCGTCACTACGCACACGTTGACTGTCCTGGTCACGCCGACTATGTGAAAAACATGGTTACCGGTGCTGCTCAGATGGACGGAGCTATCATTGTAGTTGCTGCAACTGATGGTCCAATGCCACAGACTCGTGAACACATCCTGTTGGCTCGTCAGGTAAACGTACCAAAATTGGTTGTTTTCATGAACAAAGTTGACATGGTTGACGATCCCGAAATCCTCGAACTTGTTGAAATGGAAATCCGCGAACTGTTGACATTCTACGGTTTCGACGGAGATAACTCACCAGTTATCATGGGTTCTGCCCTTGGAGCATTGAACGGTGAACCACAATGGGAAGAAAAAGTATTGGAATTAATGGAAGCTGTTGATACCTGGATTCCACTTCCTCCACGTGACATTGATAAACCTTTCCTTATGCCGGTTGAAGACGTATTCTCGATCACAGGTCGTGGTACTGTAGCAACAGGTCGTATCGAAACCGGACTTGTTCATACTGGCGACGAATTGCAGTTGATTGGTCTTGGTGCAGAAGGTCGTAAGACTGTTTGTACAGGTGTTGAAATGTTCCGTAAGATTTTGGATGATGGTCAGGCTGGTGACAACGTAGGTTTGTTGTTGCGTGGTGTTGACAAAAAAGAAATCAAACGTGGACAAATTCTCGCAAAACCGGGTTCAATTACTCCTCATACAACTTTCAAAGCTGAGGTTTATATCCTGAAAAAAGAAGAAGGTGGACGTCACACTCCATTCCACAACAGATATCGTCCGCAATTCTATTTACGTACTTTGGACGTAACAGGTGAAATCCACTTGCCAGAAGGACGCGAAATGGTACTTCCAGGTGATAACGTTTCAATTGAAGTTCAGTTGATTTATCCGGTAGCCCTTAATATTGGTCTTCGTTTCGCTATCCGCGAAGGTGGCCGTACCGTAGGTGCAGGACAGGTTACTGAAATTGTTTCGTAATTACTGACTAAAAAATATTCTGTAAAAGAGTTCCGGCCATTTTAAACCGGAACTCTTTACGGATGAAACTCGGTTGGGAGTTTTGTTTATATTAAATTAAGGTGCAAAGTAAGTTCGAACCTTACCATCCGTACAAATTATATTTTACTAAAAAAAATGAAACTTAAAATCTATTTCGAAGAAGCTTATAATGAGCTTGTTCATAAAGTTTCCTGGCCTACATTTAAAGAATTGCAGAATAGCGCTTTCATAGTAATGGTTGCTTCCTTTATAATAGCACTTATAGTTTTCGTAATGGACTTCTCTTTTGAAAACATTATGAGCTTTGTGTACAGTTTATTTTATTAATTCCTATTAGGAGTACAACATGAGCGAAAACGTAAAAAAATGGTATGTTCTTCGGGCAATTGGAGGAAAAGAGAAGAAAGTCAAAGAATATATTGAAAACGAGATTGCAAATGCTGGTCTCCAGGATTTTATTTCACAGGTTTTGATTCCTCAGGAAAAAATTTACCAGATTCGAAACGGAAAAAAAATCAGTAAAGAAAGAAATTTCTTTCCAGGCTATGTTTTAGTTGAAGCATGTCTGGCAGGAGAGATTCCCCATATGCTTAGAAGTGTCCCCAATATTATTGGCTTCCTGGGAGATACCAAAGGCGGAGAACCTGTCCCGATGAGGCAGTCAGAAGTAAACCGGATCCTTGGTCGGGTAGATGAAATGGCTGCAGCCGGTGAGGAGATGAACATTCCTTATGTGGTTGGTGAAACTGTGAAAGTTATTGACGGGCCATTTAACGGCTTCAATGGAATCATTGAAAAAATCAATGAGGAAAAGAAAAAGCTTGAAGTAATGGTCAAAATTTTTGGACGAAAAACTCCTTTGGAGCTTAGCTTTATGCAAGTAGAAAAGGAGTAATAAATCATTTATCGATTTTATTATGGCTAAAGAAATTGCTGGATTAATTAAATTGCAAGTAAAGGGGGGTGCTGCTAACCCTTCACCTCCGATAGGCCCAGCATTAGGTTCTAAAGGGGTAAACATCATGCAATTTTGCAAACAGTTTAACGCCAGAACACAAGACCTTCCAGGAAAGGTGTTACCAGTTGTTATAACTGTTTATGCAGATAAATCGTTTGATTTTGTAATTAAACAACCCCCAGTAGCCGTGCAACTTATCGAAGCTGCGAAGGTGAAGAAAGGTTCTGCAGAACCACACGTTAATAAAGTTGGCTCTGTAAGCTGGGAACAAGTAAAGGCGATCGCTGAAATCAAATTTGAAGACCTTAATTGTTTCACACTTGATGCAGCTATCAGCATGGTAGCTGGTACTGCCAGAAGTATGGGTATCACTGTTGAAGGCGAACGCCCATCTACAAACTAATAAAAAATACAAAAATGGGCAGAATTACAAAGAATAAAAAGCTTGCTCTGGTGAAACTCGAAAAGGGGAAAATCCATACTCTTAAAGAAGCTGCATCACTTGTAAAAGAAATTACTTTTACAAAGTTTGACGCTTCGGTAGATATTGATGTTCGTCTTGGTGTTGATCCAAGAAAAGCAAATCAGATGGTTAGAGGCGTGGTTACTTTACCTCATGGTACTGGTAAAGAAGTACGTGTGTTGGCCTTGGTTACTCCTGATAAAGAGCAGGAAGCTAAAGATGATGGAGCTGATTATGTTGGTCTCGATGAATTTGTTGAAAAAATAAAAGGAGGTTGGACCGATATAGATGTGATTATTACTATGCCACCTGTAATGGGTAAAGTTGGGGCTCTTGGACGTATTTTAGGTCCTCGTGGGTTGATGCCTAACCCTAAAAGTGGTACAGTTACAATGGAAATAGGAAAAGCTGTTGCTGAAGTAAAAGCTGGTAAGATTGACTTTAAAGTAGATAAGTTTGGTATTGTTCACACTTCAATTGGTAAAGTTTCATTTACCCCGGAAAAGATTGTAGAAAATGCCACCGAATTTGTTAATACCTTAATCAAACTGAAACCATCTGCAGCAAAAGGTACATATGTTAAAAGTATCTTTGTGTCTAGTACTATGAGTCCTGGTATACAAGTTGAACCTAAGTCTGTCTCTGAAAAGTAAATGATATGAAAAAATCAGAAAAATACGAAGTTATCGGTCATCTTACAGAACAGATCAATTCTTCTACTCATTTTTATTTGACTGATATTGAAAACTTAAACGCTGAAGATACAAGTAAATTAAGGCGTTTATGTAACAAGCAGGAAGTAAAATTGGTTGTAGTAAAGAATACCCTATTACGTAAAGCAATGGAAGCATCAAATAAAGATGCTCAGGAACTTTATGGAGTACTAAAAGGCAATACATCCGTCATGTTTTGTGAGAACGCTAATGTTCCCGCAAAATTAATTAAAGACTTCAAGAAAAAACATAAAAAGCCAATATTGAAAGGTGCCTATGTTCAGGAGTCAATTTATGTTGGTGAAAACCAATTGGATGCGTTGATATCAGTTAAGTCTAAAAATGAACTTCTTGGCGAATTAATCGGATTGTTACAATCACCAATGAAAAACGTATTGGGTGGTCTGCAGTCGGGTGGAAATATTATCCATGGAGTTTTGAAGACATTAGGAGAAAGAGAATAAAGTTAGTTATAAAATTATATTAAAAATTATTATCGAAATGGCAGATTTAAAAGCACTTGCGGAAGAGTTAGTAAACTTAACTGTAAAAGAAGTAAATGAATTAGCCGGAATTTTAAAATCGGAATATGGTATTGAACCTGCTGCTGCAGCTGTTGCTGTTGCCGCTGCTGCTGGCCCTGCTGAAGAAGTGGAAGCTGCTGTTCAAACTGAATTCGATGTTATTCTGAAAGCAGCTGGTCAGTCAAAATTGGCTGTAGTTAAATTGGTTAAAGAGTTAACTGGTCTTGGTCTGAAAGAAGCTAAAGAAGTAGTTGATGCTGCTCCAAAAGCAGTAAAAGAAAAAGTTTCTAAAGATGAGGCTGAAGCGTTAAAAACTCAATTAGAAGAAGCTGGAGCTGAAGTTGAACTTAAATAAAAGTCTTACGACCTTATTTTTAGGTTGATATGGTTTAGAACCTCACTTTCGTGGGGTTCTATGCCTTTTTGTATATTTATCTTTTAAGTTCAATTAATTCACATAGATAGATGTCAGTAAAAATTGAAAACCAGAGGATTAGCTTTTCTTCAACAAAAACCGTCTTTGATTATCCGGACTTCCTTGAAGTTCAAATAAAATCTTTTATTGAATTCTTTCAATTAGGTACAACGCCTGATCAACGTAAAGATGAAGGATTATATAAAGTCTTTGAAGAAAATTTCCCAATAACCGATACCAGAAATAATTTTGTCCTTGAATATGTTGACTATTCGGTTGATCCGCCGCGTTATTCTATTGATGAATGTATCGAACGCGGTTTAACGTTTAGTGTTCCATTAAAGGCTAAATTGAAATTGTATTGTACCGATCCGGAACATGAAGATTTTGACACTGTAGTTCAGGACGTATATTTGGGTACGGTTCCGTATATGACCCCTAGAGGTACATTTGTTATTAACGGAGCTGAGCGTGTTGTTGTTTCACAGTTGCATCGTTCTCCCGGAGTATTCTTCGGCCAAAGTATGCATGCCAACGGTACTAAACTTTATTCAGCCAGGATTATTCCTTTTAAAGGATCATGGATCGAATTCGCGACTGACATTAACAGTGTCATGTTTGCCTATATCGATCGTAAGAAAAAATTACCAGTAACCACTTTGCTTCGTGCAATTGGTTTTGAAAGTGACAAGGATATTCTTGAAATTTTCGACCTTGCTGATGAAATTAAAGTATCAAAATCTGGTTTAAAGAAAATCGTAGGTCGTAAACTTGCTGCCCGTGTGCTTAAAACCTGGGTGGAAGATTTCGTGGATGAAGATACCGGTGAAGTGGTATCCATCGAACGTAACGAAGTAGTAATCGACCGCGAAACTATAATCGAAAATGACCATATTGACGAAATTGTAGATTCTGGTGCCAAAACTATTTTATTGCACAAAGAAGATCAGAATTTACAGGATTTTGCAATTATTTACAATACACTTCAAAAAGATCCATGTAACTCGGAGAAAGAAGCTGTACTGCATATTTACCGTCAGTTGCGTAATGCAGAACCACCGGATGATGCTACAGCCCGTGATGTCATTGACAAACTTTTCTTCTCAGAAAAAAGGTATGATTTGGGAGAAGTTGGTCGTTACAGGATCAATAAAAAGCTGAACCTTAATATTGAAATGGGTGTTCAGGTTTTGACGAAAGAAGATATTATTGAAATTATTAAATATCTGATAAAGCTCGTTAACTCGAAAACCGATGTTGACGATATTGACCACTTAAGTAACCGTCGTGTTCGTACAGTTGGCGAACAGATGTATAATCAGTTTGGTGTAGGTCTAGCTCGTATGGCTCGTACTATTCGTGAACGTATGAATGTACGCGATAACGAGGTATTCACTCCAATCGACCTGATCAATTCAAAAACCCTTTCGTCGGTTATTAACTCCTTCTTTGGCACAAATGCTTTATCGCAGTTCATGGATCAAACCAATCCATTGGCTGAGATGACTCACAAGCGTCGTATGTCAGCCTTGGGGCCTGGCGGTCTTTCTCGTGAAAGAGCTGGTTTCGAGGTTCGTGACGTTCACTATACGCATTACGGTCGTCTGTGCCCGATTGAAACGCCTGAAGGTCCAAACATCGGGCTGATTTCGTCGCTCTGCGTGTTTGCCAAAGTGACTGATTTGGGTTTTATTTCGACACCTTACCGTAAAGTTGAAAATGGTAAAGTTGACCTTTCTGATACCGGTGTAGTTTATCTTACTGCCGAGGAAGAAGAAAGTAAAATTATAGCTCAGGCCAATGCACCTATTGATAATGAAGGAAACTTCATCAATCAGCGTGTTAAATCCCGTTTAGATGGTGATTATCCGATTGTTCCAAAAGCTGATGTAAATATGATGGACGTTGGCCCTAACCAGATTGCATCCGTTGCGGCGTCGTTGATTACCTTCCTTGAGCATGATGATGCGAACCGCGCTTTGATGGGATCAAACATGATGCGTCAGGCAGTTCCGCTTCTCAGACCAGAGGCTCCTATTGTTGGAACTGGACTTGAAGCCCGCGCTGCGACAGACTCTCGTGTACTGGTTGTTGCTGAAGATAGTGGTGTCGTTGAATTTGTAGATGCTGACGAAATTCAGATTCGTTACGATAAAACAGATGAAGAAAGGTTTGTTAGTTTCGATCCTGAAATTGTAAGTTACCGGATTTCGAAATTTCAAAAGACCAATCAGGGAACTGTGGTTGATTTGAAACCGATTGTGTTTAAAGGCGATCGGGTAACAAAAGGTCAGGTTTTAACCGAAGGTTATGCTACTCAGGGTGGGGAACTTGCTTTGGGACGTAACCTGAAAGTGGCGTTCATGCCATGGCAGGGTTATAATTATGAGGATGCTATCGTTATTTCTGAACGTGTAGTTCGGGAAGACGTTTTCACTTCAATACATGTTGACGAATACGCATTGGAAGTTCGCGATACCAAACGTGGTGTTGAAGAATTTACCTCTGATATTCCAAACGTAAGTGAAGAAGCTACCAAAAATCTGGACGAAAACGGATTAATCCGTGTTGGGGCCGTTGTAAAACCTGGTGATATCCTGATTGGAAAGATTACTCCAAAAGGTGAATCGGATCCTTCTCCGGAAGAAAAACTGCTTCGTGCAATTTTTGGTGATAAAGCTGGTGATGTGAAAGATGCTTCATTAAAGGCTTCTCCTTCATTGAACGGAACTATTATCGATAAAAAACTATTCTCACGGGTAGTAAAAGATAAAAAAGGCAAGATGGCCACCAAACCGCTTCTCGATTCTATCGATGAAGAATTTGATCGTCATGCTTCAGGATTACGCGCCAAACTGGAAGATAAACTGTTCACTTTGGTGAATGGTAAAACCAGCCAGGGTGTAAAAGATTATTATGGTGGTGACATCATTGGTAAAGGAATCAAATTCACGTTAAAACAACTTCAGGAAATTGATTATCTGACGATAAATCCAACCAAATGGACGACAGATAAAGATAAGAACGACATGATTTTCGCGCTTATCAACAATTACATCATGAAGCATAAAGAACTGGAAGCAGTATCGAAAAGGAAACGTTACAATGTTACCATTGGAGACGAACTTCCTGCAGGTATCATTCAGTTAGCTAAAGTTTATGTGGCTAAAAAACGTAAACTGCAGATTGGTGATAAAATGGCCGGACGTCACGGAAACAAGGGTATTGTATCGCGTATTGTTCGCGACGAAGATATGCCATTCCTTGAAGATGGAACTCCTGTTGATATTGTTCTGAATCCGCTGGGTGTACCTTCTCGTATGAACCTTGGTCAGATTTACGAGACTGTTTTGGCTTGGGCCGGAAAAGAACTGGGATTAAAATTTGCTACTCCTATTTTTGATGGTGCAACTCTTGATCAGGTTTGTGAATATACCGATCAGGCTGGTATTCCTCGTTATGGTAAAACATATTTGCGCGATGGGGGTACAGGTGAGCCATTTGACCAACCAGCAACTGTAGGTATCATCTACATGTTAAAATTGGGTCACATGGTTGAAGATAAGATGCATGCCCGTTCAATCGGACCATATTCTTTGATTACGCAACAGCCACTGGGAGGTAAAGCTCAGTTTGGAGGTCAGCGTTTTGGAGAAATGGAGGTTTGGGCACTCGAAGCATTCGGTGCATCTAATATTCTTCAGGAAATCCTTACTGTGAAATCGGATGACGTATTAGGTAGAGCTAAAGCTTACGAAGCCATTGTTAAGGGAGAACCAATGCCAGCTGCCGGTATTCCTGAATCATTGAACGTATTGCTGCACGAATTACGTGGTCTTGGTTTGAGTGTTAACCTGGATTAATAAGAGAGAAATCAGTTTGATTTTTCTGATATAAACTTGATAAAATAACCATCGATATATGGCATTCAGAAAAGACAATAAAGTTAAAAGTAGCTTTGCCAAAATTGGTATCAGTCTGGCTTCGCCTGAAGAAGTTCTCGAACGTTCTCACGGTGAAGTATTGAAACCTGAAACGATAAATTACCGAACTTATAAACCCGAACGTGACGGTTTATTCTGCGAAAGAATTTTCGGTCCTGTTAAGGATTATGAGTGTCACTGCGGTAAATATAAACGTATTCGTTACAAAGGAATTGTATGCGACCGTTGTGGTGTGGAAGTAACCGAGAAAAAGGTACGCCGCGAACGCATGGGTCACATTTCATTGGTAGTTCCTGTTGCACATATTTGGTATTTTAAATCTTTACCTAATAAAATTGGGTACTTGTTAGGTTTACCTACCAAAAAATTGGATGCAATTATTTACTACGAAAGATATGTTGTCATCAATGCGGGTATTAAAGCTCAGGATGGCGTAAAGTATCTTGACTTCTTAACCGAAGAAGAATATCTGGACATTTTGGATTCTTTACCAAAAGAAAACCAATATCTGGATGATGAAGATCCTAATAAATTTATTGCACGGATGGGTGCCGATGCGTTGTACACGTTGTTACAACGTCTCGAATTAGACGAAATGTCTTTTGACCTTCGTCATAAAGCCAACACCGAAACTTCGCAGCAACGCAAAAACGAAGCTTTGAAACGCCTTCAGGTTGTTGAAGCTTTCCGTGCCAGCAAAAATATCAACCGTCCGGAATGGATGATTGTAAAAGTTGTTCCTGTTATTCCACCGGATTTACGTCCGTTGGTTCCATTGGATGGTGGTCGTTTTGCTACCTCCGATTTGAATGATCTTTACCGCAGGGTAATCATCAGGAATAACCGCTTGAAACGATTGATCGAAATCAAAGCACCGGAAGTGATCTTGCGTAACGAAAAACGTATGCTTCAGGAAGCAGTTGATTCCTTGTTCGATAATTCAAGAAAATCGAATGCTGTTAAAACAGAGAATAACCGCGCTTTAAAATCCTTATCAGACAGTTTGAAAGGGAAACAAGGTCGTTTCCGTCAGAACTTGTTAGGTAAACGTGTTGACTATTCAGCTCGTTCGGTAATTGTTATCGGGCCAAAGCTGAAACTGCACGAATGCGGTTTGCCAAAAGATATGGCTGCAGAGCTTTTCAAACCATTTATTATCAGGAAACTGATCGAACGAGGTATTGTGAAGACTGTAAAATCAGCCAAGAAAATTGTTGACCGGAAAGATCCTGTAGTGTGGGATATTTTGGAAAACGTATTAAAAGGTCATCCTGTCATGCTAAACCGTGCGCCCACGCTGCACCGTTTGTCTATTCAGGCTTTCCAGCCGGTATTGGTTGAAGGAAAAGCTATTCAGTTGCACCCACTCGTTTGTACCGGTTTCAACGCCGACTTCGATGGTGACCAGATGGCTGTTCACGTACCACTGGGTAATGCTGCTGTTCTTGAAGCTCAAATGTTGATGCTTGCCTCACACAACTTGCTGAACCCTGCAAATGGCGCTCCTATTACTGTGCCATCTCAGGACATGGTTTTGGGTCTGTACTACATGACCAAACCTCGCCCGGGAGCTCGTGGTGAAGGAATGATTTTCTATTCGACTGAAGAAGTTGTGATTGCCTATAACGAAAATGTAATCGACTTACATGCCATTGTTAAGGTGAAGGTTGAAGATGTGGATGAAAATGGTGACATGTTCAAGCACATCATCGAAACATCTGTTGGCCGTATCATTTTCAATCAGGTTGTTCCAAAAACAGTTGGTTACATCAATCAGTTGCTTACAAAAAAATCACTTCGGACGATCATTTCCGATATCTATAAAAAAACTGGTAACGCTGTAACTGTACGTTTCCTTGATGATATTAAGGATTTGGGTTATTCCATGGCTTATCGCGGTGGATTGTCATTCAACTTGAGTGATGTTGTTGTGCCTGTTGACAAAAAAGAAATTGTTGATGCCGGATATAACGAAGTTGAAGAAGTAATGATGAACTACAACATGGGTTTCATTACGAACAACGAACGTTACAATCAGGTAATTGATATCTGGACACATGCCAATGCCAAATTAACCAATTCGGTTATGAAAACATTGAGCACCGACCGTCAGGGATTCAACTCGGTATATATGATGTTGGACTCAGGAGCCCGTGGATCGAAAGAGCAGATTCGTCAGCTTTGCGGTATGCGTGGTTTGATGGCAAAACCTCAGAAATCGGGATCGACCGGTTCTCAGATTATTGAAAACCCGATTCTTGCAAACTTTAAAGAAGGACTTTCGGTTTTGGAATACTTTATTTCAACTCACGGTGCTCTTAAAGTTTTGGCAGATACGGCTTTGAAGACGGCTGATGCTGGTTATCTGACTCGTCGTTTGGTTGACGTCGCCCAGGATGTGATTATTCAGGAAGAAGATTGCGGAACTTTACGTGGTTTGATTGCTGCTGCAATTAAAAATAACGAAGAAGTTGTTGCTTCACTTTTTGAACGGATTATTGGACGTACTACTGTGCACGATATTTTCAATCCGCTTTCGGGCGAATTGATTGTTGGTTCCGGAGAAATTATTACGGATGACATTGCAAATAAAATTGAAGATTCGCCAATTGAAACCGTAGAAATACGTTCCGTGTTGACATGCGAATCGAAAGTTGGTGTTTGCGCTAAATGTTATGGTTTGAACTTAGCCGGAAGTACAATGGTTCAACGTGGTGAGGCTGTTGGTGTTATTGCAGCACAGTCAATCGGTGAGCCAGGAACACAGCTGACACTTCGTACCTTCCACGTAGGGGGTATCGCTGGTAACATTTCTACACAGTCAACCATCGAGTCGAAATACGATGGTATTGCTGAAATTGATGAATTGCGTATTGTTGAGCAAAACAATGAAGCTGGCGGAAAAGCCTATATTGTTGTTAGCCGTTTAGCTGAGTTACGCATCATCGATAAAAATACAAGAATTCAACTTTCAACACATAATATTCCTTACGGATCGAAACTGTTTATTGAAAACGGTCAGGAAGTGAAAAAAGGAATGCGTATTTGTGAATGGGATCCATATAACGGTGTTATCATTACTGAGTTCAAGGGTAAAATTTCGTTTGAACAGGTAATTGATGGTATTACTTATCGTGAAGAATCGGATGAACAAACCGGTTATAAAGAAAAAGTAATCATCGAAACCAGGGATAAAACAAAAAACCCATCTCTCCGGATTTTGGATGAAAAGGGCGATGTTATTCGTACCTACAACTTGCCGGTAGCCGGTCACATGGCTGTTGAAGATGGTGATATTGTTGAAGCAGGTGCTGTTTTGGTGAAAATTCCTCGTGCAGCAGGTAAAGCTGGTGATATCACTGGTGGTTTGCCTCGTGTAACTGAGTTATTTGAGGCCAGAAATCCATCAAACCCAGCAGTGGTTTCTGAAATTGACGGTGAAATTTCTTTAGGTAAAATCAAGCGTGGTAACCGCGAGATCGTGGTTACTTCAAAAACCGGAGAAGTGAAACGTTATTTGGTTCCACTGTCCCGCCAGATTCTGGTTCAGGAAAGCGATTATATTCGTGCAGGAACACCTCTTTCTGACGGTGCCATTACTCCTTCTGATATTCTTGCTATTAAAGGACCGACTGCTGTTCAGGAATATATTTTGAACGAAGTTCAGGATGTTTACCGGATGCAGGGGGTAAAAATCAACGATAAACATTACGAGGTGATTATTCGCCAGATGATGCGTAAAGTTGAGATTGACGATCCGGGCGATACTCGTTTCCTTGAAAAACAGATTGTTGACAAACACGAATTCCTTCATGAAAATGACTGGATTTATAATAAGAAAGTAGTAACCGAAGCTGGTGATTCGGATAGCCTGAAACCAGGACAGATTATTACTTCGCGCAGGTTAAGAGATGAGAATTCAAATCTTCGTCGTCGCGATAAAAAACTGGCTGAAGGAAGGGATGCCATTCCTGCAACTTCAAGTCAGATCCTTCAGGGGATCACCCGTGCTGCACTTCAAACACGTAGCTGGTTGTCGGCCGCATCATTCCAGGAAACTACCAAGGTATTGAATGAGGCTGCAATTCAGGGTAAAGTGGATTATCTCGATGGATTGAAAGAAAATGTTATCTGCGGACATCTTATTCCTGCAGGAACCGGGCTGAAAGAATACAAAAATTTGGTTGTCGGTTCGCGCGATGAATATGACCGGATGGTTGAAATGAAAGAATCTGATAAATTTTCAAGAGATTAAAAATGGAAGATTTGAAAAATAGTAATCAGTTGCAGATTGAATTGACCGAAGAGGTCGCTCAGGGAATTTATTCCAATCTGGCAATTATTACACATTCAAGTTCTGAATTTGTACTGGATTTCGTCAGGGTAATGCCCGGAATTCCAAAGGCAAATGTTAAATCTCGTATTATTCTGACACCCGAACATGCCAAACGGTTATTGTTGGCACTACAGGAAAATATTCAGAAGTATGAGAGTGTAAATGGCCCGATTAAGAATGTCAGAGGACATGATCCTCTTCTTCCTCCGATGTCGTTTGGAGGTCCGGTGCCGATAGCCTAAGTGCTTAAAATTTAATTCTATATGAAAGGGAGATGCCATCAGGTATCTCCCTTTTTGTTTTGAACTATTAGAACGTTTAGTCCTTTTGTTTTAATTTGAAAGTTTTAATGTTAATTAATTGATAATTGTGAATTAACTGATTGTTTCGTCAGAATAAACCTTCGATATAATTGGTAACATTACGCTGATAATACTTAATATGGGAAATGTTTTTTTGTTCAAACCTAAATATGAATTATTATGAATGAGATGGGAATAGCTCTCGAACTTTTGGGTGTCGGGATGGTAACAGTATTTGTTATTTTATCGTTGGTAGTGATATTGGGCGATTTAATAATCAGGTTTGTAAATCGATTCATGCCTGAAATTGAAAAGGCTCCGGTTGTAAAAAACACAACATCCGGGTCCGAAATTAATTCGAAGAAAATGGCTGCTATAGTTGCTGCTGTAAGTAAAATTACAAATGGTGCAGGCCGTGTTGCTAATATTGAAAAGCTTTAAATTCTGTTGGAGTTTAAGGCTTTTTTGTTGTTTGTCAGTATGACTCTTAAAATTAATTATAAAATCATTGAATAAAAGCTATTGACTTATGAGTGGAAGAAAGATTAAATTTTCATTGGTTTATCGTGATATGTGGCAATCTTCAGGAAAGTATGTACCACGGGTTGATCAATTGGTGAAGGTAGCTCCGCACATTGTGGACATGGGATGTTTTGCACGTGTTGAGACTAACGGTGGTGGATTTGAGCAAATTAATTTGCTTTTCGGGGAAAACCCTAATAAATCGGTTCGTGAATGGACAAAACCATTTAACGACGCTGGGATCCAGACCCATATGCTGGAGCGCGCTTTGAACGGTATTCGCATGAACCCTGTTCCTGCTGATGTCCGGAAACTAATGTTCAAGGTGAAGAAAAAACAAGGTACCGATATCGCCCGTTCATTTTGCGGATTGAATGATCCACGGAATATTCTGGATTCGGTAAAGTATGCCAAAGAAGGCGGGATGATTGCCCAGGCAACACTCAGTTTGACGTATTCAAAAGTTCACACTGCTGAAAGTTTCATTCAGTTGGCTGATGAATTAATTAAAGGTGGCGCTGACGAAATCTGTTTGAAAGACATGGCAGGTATTGCCCGTCCGGCCTGGTTGGGTAAAATTGTTAAAGGCATCAAAGCCTTGCATCCTGAAATTCCATTGGAATACCATTCTCATTCAGGACCAGGTTTTGCCATGGCTACCATTCTGGAAGTTTGCCGTGCTGGCGTTGACTATATTGATGTGGCGATGGAACCGCTTTCGTGGGGTACAGGGCACATCGACTTGTTAGCCGTTCATGCCATGCTCGAAGACGACGGATTTGATGTTCCTGCCATTAATATGGAAGCCTACATGAAAGTGCGCTCCTTGACTCAGGAATTTATTGACGATTTCCTCGGATTTTATATCGACCCGAAAAACCGTTATATGAATTCGATGCTCATCGGACCTGGTTTACCTGGTGGTATGATGGGATCGTTGATGGCCGATTTGGAAAACAACCTGGCCAGTCTGAATAAATGGATGGTGAAGCGCAATAAACCGCAATTAACTCAGGATGATTTGCTGATTAAATTGTTTAACGAAGTAGAATACATTTGGCCAATGCTGGGATATCCGCCATTGGTAACCCCATACAGCCAGTATGTGAAAAACCTGGCCTTGATGAATGTGATGCAAATTGAAAAAGGCGAACCTCGCTGGAGTATGATTGCCGACAATATTTGGGATATGTTGGTAGGAAAAGGAGGTAAACTTCCGGGAGAATTGCATCCTGAAATTATCAAATTGGCCAAAGAAGCCGGAAAAGAATTTTTTACTGGTCGTCCTCAGGATTTATTCCCCGATGCCTTGGACACTTTCCGCAAAGAAATGACTGAAAAAGGCTGGGATTTTGGACAGGACGACGAAGAATTGTTCGAGCTGGCCATGCACCCACAGGAATATCGTGCCTATAAATCGGGCGCAGCCAAAAAAGCGTTTGAAGAAGATTTAGCCAAACGTCGTCTCGAAGGTGGTGGCATTAACGAAGGAACTGCAAAACCTGCTGCGATTGAAGGCACCGGTTCTGTTGCAGACCTGAAACCATCGACCATGTTCATTGATGTGGAAGGAGAACGTTTCAAGGTTACTGTTGAATATGGCAATAACGGAGCTGCTACCGAAGTAAAACCGGCAGCAACAGTTGCTGCTCCTGCTCCTGTAGCCCAAGGACCTGCAAAAGAAATCCTTGCGCCGCTCGAAGGTAAATTCTATCTGACTAAAGAAAGTTCGGAAACCGCAATTAAAGTTGGCGATTCTATTAAAGTTGGCGACCTGATTGGTTATGTGGAAGCAATGAAGACTTTTAACGCCATTCGTTCTGATGTTGCTGGCACTGTGGTAGAGATTTGCTATGCTACTGGTGTTGAGATTGAAGAAGATGACGTTTTAGTTAAAATCAAATAACCAAACAGTAAACGATGGGCATTTTAGAGAATTTATATAAAATGACAGCTATTCAGGATTTTATTAATAATCCCGGATATTTGTTGATGTTGGCTATCGGATCTTTCCTTTTGTACTTAGGTATTCGTAAACAATACGAGCCTTTGTTGCTTGTTCCGATTGCATTTGGAGTTATTCTGGCGAACCTGCCGGGTGGGGGAATGGGTGTTGTGTCAGCCGATCTGATCAATTTAGATGCTGATGGTCATCATACCAAGAACCTTCTGGAAATTGCTAAAGATCATGGTATCATGAACTTCCTGTATTATTCGCTGATTAAAACCGGGTTTTTGCCTCCAATCATTTTTATGGGTATTGGAGCCTTAACAGATTTTGGTCCGATGTTACGCAACCTGAGACTGGCTTTTTTTGGTGCTGCTGCTCAGTTAGGAATTTTTATTGTGTTGATCTCGGCTATTGCTTTAGGCTTTACAGCCAAAGAAGCTGCATCGCTCGGAATTATTGGTGGTGCCGATGGCCCAACCGCTATTTATACGACCATTAAACTGGCTCCGCATTTATTGGGACCGATTGCTATTGCAGCATACTCGTACATGGCTTTGGTTCCGGTAATCATTCCGCTGGTGGTTAAATATACCTGTTCAAAAAAGGAACTTTTAATCAACATGAAAGAGATGGATAAGAAATATCCATCAACGCTTAAAATTAAAAACCTCAGAGCTGTAAAAATAGCTTTCCCAATTGTGTTGGGAATTGTGGTTTCTATTTTTGTTCCTTCTTCTGTTCCACTTTTAGGAATGTTACTTTTTGGTAACCTGGTAAAGGAAATTGGGGTAAACGTTGCCCGTTTAACAGAAGCTGCTACTGGTTCAATCCTGAATACGGCAACCATTTTCCTCGGCTTAACGGTTGGAGCTACCATGACAGCTGATGTTTTCCTCGATTTTAAAACCATCATGATTGTGGTAGGCGGATTCCTTGCCTTTGCGGTTTCTATTTTCGGCGGAATTGTTGGGGTTAAAATTACCAACCTTTTTGTTAAGAAAAAGATCAACCCATTGTGTGGCGCAACCGGACTAAGTGCAGTACCGATGGCTTCGCGCGTGGCTAACGATATTGCATTAAAATACGATTCATCGAATCACATTTTACAGTATTGCATGTCGAGTAATATTTCGGGTGTAATTGGTTCGGCTGTTGCAGCCGGTGTGCTGATTTCGTTCCTGCAATAAAAATATTTTCAAATCAGCGGAAACGCTCTTCGGAAACGGAGGGCGTTTTTTTTTGCATAAAACTTACCCTTTTCCGAAACTATGGTCGATTCCGGCTCATTTTCATCCAATGGCAGAAATACATTGCGAACACGTTTGGACGTTTTATCCAGGTGAATCCAGAACCAGTCTCCGCATCTCAATAAAATCTGCAATTTTAATGGTGTAGTATTATCAACTAAACAAAAAGATGTAGCTTTAATGTCTCGCTAAAAATCAGCGAAAAGAATTCTTAACTTGGTGCGATTTGATAGTTGCCAATAATTCGATGAAGATGCGCACGAACTACATATTAATCATCTTGACAGCAATCTCGTTCTACTCATATGGACAGATTGACAAAACTAGCACAGATAAAATTGTAAAATATTTTGAGTGGACAGGCAAGATTGAATACCTCAAATCGCCAGAATATAATCGAACAACATTAGCAGACTATGAGAGGAGCAGGGATTCTATCCTCCTTCAGAATTTTATAGCAATGAATTATGACAGCGTGAAATTATACGATGAGTTCCCATACCAACCCCAAGATCTTTATTACCTCCATTAGAATAAGTATAGTTATGAGATTAAAAAACTTTTCACTTTTACTGCTGCTATTCGTTTGTTGTTCAAATTTAATAGCTCAAACACGCGTGGTTATAGAACTTGATTCATGGAAATTTTTCAAAGGAGATAACGAATCGGCATCGCGCATAGATTTTGACGATTCCGGTTGGGAACCCGTAATTGTTCCCCACGATTGGGCGATCTATGGTCCTTTCGATAAGGAAATAGATAAGCAAACAGTTAAAATTGAACAAAACAACGAAAAGGTGGCAACCGAAAAAACAGGCAGAACCGGCGCTTTACCTTTCGTTGGGGTTGGCTGGTACCGAAAAACCATTCATGTACCTGAGTTTACAGATGAAAAACAGGCGATTATAACTTTTGATGGTGCTATGAGTAATGCTGAAGTATTTGTCAACGGGTACAAGGTGGGGAACCGGCCTTATGGTTATAGCTACTTTTATTTCGATATTTCTGATTATATCCTGAAAGGGAAAGCGAATGTTATTGCTGTTCGTCTCGAAAATCTGCCCTTTTCTTCGAGATGGTATCCGGGAGCCGGATTGTATCGCAAAGTACGACTGACAGTAAAAAATAAAGTAAACTTCAGGCAATGGGGAAATAGCATTACCACGCCATATATTTCCGAAAATCTGGCCAAGGTTACCATCCGGTCGCAGGTACAAGGAGAAAATCTATCGGTAAAAACCAGTATCCGGGATGCGCAAGGGATTGTTGTGGCCGAACATGTTTCATCCGAAAGGTTTGCCGATGAAATAGAACAAAACATTGCGGTTAAAAGTCCCAACTTGTGGAGCCCTGAAACCCCTTATTTGTACTCCGCTGAATTGAAACTTTATCAGAACGATGTTTTAAAAGATACAGAGGTTGTCCGTTTCGGAATTCGGGAAATCAGATACAGTGCAGCAAAAGGTTTTGAGCTCAATGGAAAAGTCACAAAATTCAAAGGTGTTTGTTTGCATCACGATTTGGGGCCAATTGGCGCGGCTGTTAATAAAGCAGCACTAAAACGGCAACTGACCATCCTGAAAGATATGGGTTGTAATGCCATTCGCTCGTCGCATAACATGCCATCGATTGAACAACTGGAATTGTGCGATGAAATGGGCTTTCTGTTTTTGGCTGAGAGTTTTGATGAATGGAAAAAGCCCAAAGTGAAAAACGGATACAACCTCTATTTTGATGAATGGGCAGAAAAAGATGTGGTGAATTTAGTGCATGCCACCCGCAATCATCCCTGTATCGTGATGTGGAGCGCCGGGAATGAAGTCCCCGACCAATGGGGTAGCGAAGGTGTGAAACGGTTAAAATGGCTACAGGACATTTTTCATCGCGAAGACCCAACAAGGCCTGTAACTGTTGGTATGGATCAGGTGAAGGCTGTGATGGAAAGCGGGTTTGGCGCCATATTAGATATTCCTGGGTTAAACTACCGCACACACTTGTACGAAGATGCCCATACAAAATTTCCTCAGGGACTTCTTTTGGGTTCAGAAACTGCATCTACAGTAAGTTCCAGAGGTGTTTATAAATTCCCGGTTGTAACCGTTGCCGATAAGGTGTATGATGATTTGCAATGTTCTTCATACGACCTTGAATATTGCGGCTGGTCGAACATTCCCGAGGATGATTTTGTATTGCAGGACGATAAGCCCTGGGTGATTGGCGAATTTGTTTGGACAGGGTTTGATTATTTAGGTGAACCCACACCTTACGACAATTATTGGCCATCGAGAAGTTCTTATTTCGGGATCTGCGATCTTGCCGGATTACCCAAAGATAGGTATTATCTCTACCGAAGCCGGTGGAATACCTGTGACAAAACGTTGCATGTTTTACCTCATTGGAATTGGGAAGGTCGCGAAGGTGAAACCACCCCTGTTTTTGTTTACACCAGTTATAACAGTGCCGAATTGTTTGTGAATGGGAAAAGCCAGGGCATTCAACGAAAAAGTGATCAATCGAAGTTGACCCGCTACCGCCTAATGTGGACGGATGTGAAATATGAACCGGGAACACTTAAAGTGGTTGCTTACGATGATCAAGGTAAAACTGTTGCTGAAAAGTCCGTAGTTACTGCCGGTAAACCGCATCACATTAACCTTGAAGCTAACAGGAAAACCATCAGTGCTAACGGAGAGGATTTAAGTTATGTAACCGCTACCATCGTCGATAAACAAGGGAATCCTTGCCCGGTGGCCTCAAATAGATTGTCGTTTCTGGTAAAGGGTAACGGTAAATTCAGGGCTGCATGTAATGGCGATGCAACCTCTTTGGAGGTATTTCATAAACCTATGATGAAAGCCTTTAATGGGAAGTTGGTAATTTTGGTTCAGTCTTCTGCCAAAAAAGGAGATATCGAATTGATAGTTTCAGGAGATGAACTTCAGAAGGGAAAAATAACCATATATTCGGTAGAATAATGCTGGAATCTGTTATAGATGTATAGCCATAGCGCAGGACGTTAGTTGTCTTTGTAACAGACAACACAAAAGACACAAAAACTTAAACACAAGCATATACCGACAATGAAAACAACCCGAAGTGAGGATAAATCAAAGAAGTCTGGTTACGACCAGAATTCAACGAGGTTCTATCATGGCACAAAGGCAAACCTGAAGCCGGGGGACCTGATTGAACCCGGCTATAATTCAAACTACGGTAAGAGGAAGCATGCGTCCTATGTTTATTTAACGGCTACTATGGATGCTGCTATTTGGGGAGCTGAACTTGCTTTGGGCGAAGAATCAGGCAGGATTTATATTGTAGAACCGACAGGCCCGATTGAAGATGACCCTAATTTGACAGACAAAAAGTTCCCCGGAAATCCAACGAAATCATACCGTTCCCGGGCTCCACTTCGGGTTACTGGAGAGGTTCCCGATTGGCAGGGACACTCCCCGGAACAGCTCAAAGCGATGAAGGATCATCTTGACCAGCTTAAACAGCTTGGAATTGAGGCCATAGAGGACTGAGTAAAATGTGCGAATCAATTTGACACAGCAAATACGTAAAAGAACAAACCGATAGCAAAAAAGATATGTCAATTGCTGTTTCCGAGGCGATTGTAATCTTTACAACTCTTCCCAATTTTTCAGTTTATGGTTCGATAAGAAAAGCGAACCGTAATTTCCACAGCATATTTTCAAACAGGCTGACAAGGCTAAACAATCGTTCTGTGCAACGTGTTAAATAATCTGTCGCAGGTTAGGCTTATAAAATCAAAAAACACTTGAGGATCATGGAAAATAAAAAAGAATTGTCGGCAAAACAAAAAGAAGAACTGATCGGAATATTGAAAGTTCGTTTTGAGAAAAATATAAACCGCCACAAAGGGTTGGAATGGGCTAAAGTTCAGGCAAAACTGGATGCCGGATCTTCGGGTGAAAAATTGTGGTCGCTCAATGAAATGGAAAGAACCGATGGCGAACCGGATGTTATTGGTTTTGATGCAAACTCAGACGAATACATTTTTTGCGACTGTTCACCGGAAAGTCCGAAAGGCCGCAGAAGTATTTGTTACGACCGCGAGGGGCTGGAGTCGAGAAAAGAATATAAACCGGAGAACAATGCCATGGATATGGCTACCGCTATGGGCATTGAACTTTTATCTGAAGAACAATACCGGGACTTGCAGCAGCTCGGAAATTTTGATACGAAAACATCGAGTTGGGTGAAAACGCCCGCCGAGATCAGAAAACACGGCGGCGCTCTTTTTTGTGATCGTCGCTACAACCATGTTTTTGTGTACCACAACGGTGCCGAATCATATTACGCTGCACGGGCTTTCCGTGGTTTGCTGAGGATTTGAATCGGGCGCCGAAATTTGAACTGAAGAACGGATTTGATGAAATGGCAAATCCGCTTACTCCAATTCGTCGCAGTAATATCCCCAATCAGCCAGCCGGTTAATTACAAACTTACGAACATCGCAGTGGTGATCAATCCGGAGAATGTGATCGCAATCGTCGAGGTCGAAATTGATTTCAGCTTTAGGCCACTTGCGTTGTAGCTGTTGTTGTACATTTTCAGCCGTAGCTGTATCGGTAATATTTGTTTTGAAAACATCAACCATTCTTCTGAAAATTAATTGTGGTTTGCCGAACAGTGAAGTAACCATTGATTGCCATATTTATCGGTAAGGTCGCCAAACCATGCGCCCCAAAATGATACTTCCGGCGGGTGGGTCTGTTCTCCGTCCTGCGAGAGCTTTTCGTAGCAGGTTTTAGTTTCGTCTTCGCTGTTGCAAAGGAGCATCAACGAAACAGCGTTGCCTTTAATTAACCCTTTTTCGCCAACCATATCAGTGCCCATAATTACAAGTTCTCCATTAATGAGGGTGGAGTGGATTACCTGTTTTTTTATTTCCACTGGTAGATGGTCTGAAGCAGGCGTGTCGTTCACCGTTTGAAATGTAAGTTCCCCGCCCAGACACGCCTGATAAAAAGTCATTGCTTCGCGACAGTTGCCGTTAAACGTTAAGTAGGCGCTTATGCTGGCCATTTCTCCGAAAGTTGCTTCACTATTTGCAGCGCTTTCGGAAATGTAGTTTCGAAGTACTCTTTAAATTCTTCGTTCGAATCCATCACGGTAGTTAATTCGGTACCATTTTCATTTTCAGCTAAAAAATAGTTTTCCGTTGCACCAGCCCATTCGGTACTAATTTCCACCCCATCTTTTATTTCTCCAAGGTGCTTGAATGACATTTGTTGGTTTGGAATTTTTTTCTCAATAACCGAAAACATTCCATTGCCGTTGGCATCGAGAAATCGGATTTTGCTTCCTTCATTCCAGTCGCTTACTGCACACGAACCTTCACAGAATACGGCTGTCCATTGTTTATAAGAGTCATCGTTCCACAGTACTTCCCAGACTTTTTCTTTGGGCACATTAATCTGAATACTCAATTTAATTGTTTCCATGCGTTTGAGTTTTTTTAAGCTTAAACTATGTTTTGTCAGGCCTGTAATAATTTTGCGATGTCGAATTTTTTCATTTGTAAAAATGCCCGAGTCACGTTGCCTGCTTTTTCCGGATTATTGATTAACTCGTCTAAAATCGATGGGATAATTTGCCACGAAACGCCGTATTTATCTTTTAGCCAGCCACATTGTCCTTCGCTACCTCCTTCCGATAATTTGTTCCAGTAATAATCAATTTCATCCTGTGTGTCGCACGATACCTGGAACGAAATAGCTTCGTTAAAATCAAATTCAGGAGTCATGGAATTACCCATAATCATGAAGGTTTGGTTTTGAAGTTGGAATTGGGCGTGTTTAACTGTTCCTTCGGGTTCGTTTTCGCCGGATGCATATTTAAGTATTCCTTTTATGCCTGAATCCGGGAAAACCGAGGTGTAAAAGTGAACGGCTTCTTCTGCCAGCGTGTGTTTGGGACCCATAAAGAGAAAAGCAGGCGAAAACTTACGCCCGGTATCGCTGAATTTACCGAGTGATATTTGCCATGAAAGTCCGAAGCGGTCGTTTAACCAGCCATATTTTTCACTCCAGTCGTATTTTTCAAGTGGCATCAGTAATGTTCCTCCTTCTGAAAGCTGCTCCCAAAGCAAATCGATTTCTTTTTCGGTCTCGCATACCACGTAAAACGAAATGGACGGATTAATCTTAAAATAAGGTCCGCCGTTCAGCGCGGTAAACGACTGTCCTCCAATTTGGAACGCGACGGTCATTGCTGTTCCTTCGGTCTGTCCATGTACTTCAAATCCCTCTTTTCCGTATCGGCTGATGGGTCCGATTTTCGAATCTTCGAAAAGTGAGGTGTAGAACTTTGCTGCTGTTTCGGCCTGATTGTCAAACCATAAACAAGGTGTAATCTGATTTTTCATTTTTTAGTGGTTTAATTCTCCTCAGTATATTTCCTGAAGTTATCCAGAATAGCCTGCCAGCCACCTTTTTGCATTTCAATACTATTTTCGTTTTCTGCTTCAAACGATTCGATAACCTGTGTGGCATTTCCCTTGTCGGTGAACACGATTTTTACTTTTCGGTCATCGCCTAAGGTATATTCAATCCGTTCATTTGTTACAACAACATCATAAACACCCCAAAAATCGAATCCAAAACTGCCATCTTTGGCTTCCATTCGGGATGTAAATTTACCACCAACCCGCAGGTCATTTTCGGAATAAGGCGTGTGCCAATCGTCAGAGGCATTGTTCCATTTGGTAATGTGTTCCGGACTTGACCAGAATTTCCAGACTTTTTCTACCGGAGCATTTACTGTAGCTTCCACAGTGATGATTGTTTTGTTTGATGTTTCCATTTTCTTTGTTTTAATGATTTGATGTAAACGATATCAGTAATTGGTTTTGTGCTTTTCCCATGCCAGTAGCGGGCTTTTGTGTAATGCCGGCAAGCTGATTTTACAAACGTACCAACAACCGGAAACAATGGCTGCGTGTAAAAATGACAATTAAAGGGTGTTTTGCGACATGATTAATTCTTATATTTGGGTGATTAGCGTGTCTTAAAAGTAGCTTGATACGCTTTACAGATAAAGGGGGAGTTCTGCCTGACACTTAAAAAGTAAGCGAATGCCAATGAAAAATGTATCCATTTTAGTTCCCGAAACGGCCATAATTGAAGCAGTAGCCGATCCGAATTACATGTTTAGTGCCGTAAATCAGTTTTTACTGGCTTCAGGAAAATCTCCACTGTTTAATATTCAGTTAGTTGGTTTAACTAAAGAAATAAAAATTGGAGGTAATTTGTTCACTGTTAATGCTGATAAGTTGCTTAATGAGGTGAAAAAAACAGACTTAATAATAATACCGGCAATTAGTGGCGAGATAGCTACGGCTTTAAGTTTAAATAAGCCATTTGTTCCGTGGATTATTGAGCAGTATCAGCATGGTGCAGAAGTGGCTTCGCTTTGTATTGGAGCCTTTCTGTTGGCATCAACCGGTTTGTTGAACGGAAAAAAATGTTCAACGCACTGGAATGCGGCCAACGAATTCAGGACGATGTTCCCGGAAGTAGAGCTGGTTGATGGAAGTATTATCACCGAAGAGCAGGGAATTTATTCGAGCGGGGGAGCGAATTCGTATTGGAGCCTGCTCTTGCATCTGGTCGAGAAATATACGGATCGGGAAACCGCAATCCTGGCATCCAAGTATTTTGCCGTAGATATCGATAGGAACAGTCAGGCCGCATTTGCCATGTTTAAAGGGCAAAAAGAACATCCTGACGAGGAGGTCCGTGAGGCTCAGAAATACATTGAAGAGAATATTGAAAGTAGAATTTCGGTTGACGAATTGGCAGAAAGGGTTGCTGTTGGCCGCAGAAGTTTTGAACGTCGGTTTAAACAGGCAACCAATAATTCGGTTCTGGAATATATTCATCGTGTAAAAATTGAAGCGGCCAAGCGAAGCTTTGAAAACAGCCGCAAAAATATAAATGAAGTGATGTTCGATGTCGGTTACACCGATACCAAAGCATTTCGGTCGGTATTCAAAAAAGTTACTGGGTTAACACCAATAGAATACCGGAATAAATACAATAAAATACCGCTAAAGGCAATGGTATAGGTTGTTATTGCTATCCTGGCTTTCTCCAAAAATGAGCTTTTTATGTAGTTCGTTCTGTATGGGAGCACTTCCTTACTTAAATTCATTTTAAATAAACAACCCGATTTTGCAAAAAGGATTTTTTGAAAAATGAGGTTGATTGTTTTAATTGCTTTGCCTGTCAGTGCTTCAGCGTACAAACCTTCTTCAATTGCGCCGTTGTGCCCATCTATGGCGGTATTCAACTTTTAACCGTGCCGTGTGGCTCCTGAAAGTTGCTTGATTTCTTAGGGTTGAATTTCTATATTTGCTAACTTTTAAAAATTGAACTTAATTAACTCAGATAATTACTGATGAAACGACCATGAGAAAATCTTTCTCACGCAGGAGGATGATTATTTGGGAGTTCCATATGGCAATTAAAAAACAAATTATAAACACATGAAAGGTTACAAAATTATTGTTCTTGCCAAGCAGGTTCCGGATACCCGGAATGTTGGCAAAGATGCCATGAAAGCCGATGGAACTGTCAATAGGGCAGCTCTCCCGGCTATTTTTAATCCTGAAGATTTGAACGCTCTGGAACAAGCGCTTCGGATTAAAGACCAATTTCCGGGAACAACCATTACATTATTGACCATGGGACCAGGCCGCGCTGCCGAAATTATTCGCGAAGGATTGTTCCGCGGTGCCGACGATGGTATTTTATTAACTGACCGCGCTTTTGCCGGATCGGACACATTGGCCACATCGTACGCCATTGCGCAAACCCTGAAAAAACATGGAAATTACGATATCATCATTGCAGGTCGTCAGGCTATCGATGGAGATACTGCCCAGGTTGGTCCTCAGGTTGCCGAAAAATTGGGAATTCCGCAAATCACGTATGCCGAAGAAATTCAGGCCATCGAAAAAGGCAAGGTAACCGTTAAACGCCGCCTCGAACGTGGTGTTGAAGTGGTGAAATGCCCCATGCCATTGGTGGTAACCGTGAACAGTTCGGCTCCCGATTGCCGCGCGCGCAACGCCAAATTGATCATGAAATACAAACACGCCAAAACAATTTCCGAAATGCAGGAAGCAAACGACGATTATTTGCACCTGTATAGCGACCGCCCATACCTGACCATCAAGGAATGGACCGTTCAGAATATTGAAGCTGACATGAACGAATTGGGCCTGACCGGTTCGCCTACCAAGGTGAAAAAGGTTGATAACGTTGTTCTTCAGTCGAAAGGAGCAAAAGTGATCACTTCGTCTGACGAAGATATGGATCAGCTGATGCGTGAGTTAATTGAAAGTCATACAATCGGATAATTGTTAAAACATCCCTAATTATGAATAGTGTTTTTGTTTATATCGAAATAGAAGACGGTCAGGTTGCCGAAGTTAGCATGGAATTGCTGACTAAAGGACGCGCACTGGCCACCGAATTAAAGGTTAAGCTCGAAGCAATTGCTATTGGCTACAAGCTCGATGGAATTGAAAAAGACATTTTCCCTTATGGCGTTGATATTTTACACATTGCCGACGACAAACGCCTGGCGCCATATACAACCTTGCCACACACATCAATTGTGGTGAAACTTTTTCAGGAAGAAAAACCACAGATTGCTCTGATGGGTGCCAGTTCGGTAGGCCGCGATTTAGGTCCGCGCGTTTCTTCGGCTTTGCACAGCGGTTTAACAGCCGACTGTACTTCACTCGTTATCGGCGATCATGAAGACAAAAAGGCTGATAAAGTGTATGAAAATCTGCTTTACCAGATTCGCCCGGCTTTTGGAGGTAACATCATTGCTACCATTATTAATCCTGACTGTCGCCCACAGATGGCTACCGTTCGCGAGGGTGTGATGAAAAAGGAAATTTTGGATCCGGCATACAAAGGAAAAATCAATAAACTCGACGTTTCGAAATACACCACCGATCTTGATTTCGTGGTGGAAATGATCGAACGTCACATGGAAAAAAGCAAAGTAAACATCAAAGGCGCCGGAATTATTGTTGCCGGAGGTTATGGTGTGGGATCGAAAGAGAATTTCAACCTGCTTTTCGAATTGGCTGAAGTATTGGGTGGCGAAGTGGGCGCTTCACGCGCTGCTGTAGATTCTGGCTATGTGAGTCACGATCGCCAGATCGGCCAAACCGGAACTACTGTTCGTCCGAAATTGTATATCGCTTGCGGCATCTCCGGACAAATTCAGCACCGCGCGGGTATGGAAGAGTCGGCTCAGATCATTGCCATCAATACCGATCCTGAAGCTCCGATCAACTCAATCGCTGATTATGTGATCACTGGCGATGTAGCTGAGATCCTTCCAAAGATGATCAAATTCTATAAAGCGAATACCAAGTAGTCTTTCAACCGAAAAAATAAATAAAATGGCTAATTTTTATACAGACAATAAAGACCTGAAATTCCATTTGACCCATCCGCTGATGGAGAAAATTGTTCGGCTGAAAGAACGGAATTTCGAAGAACAGAAGAAATTCGATTTTGCACCCATGGATTACGAAGATGCACAGGACAGTTTCGACAAAGTGCTTGAAGTAGTGGGTGAAATCTGCGGCGATATTGTATCTCCGAACGCCGAGGGCATCGATGCTGAAGGTCCGAGCGTTGTTGACGGACATGTGATTTATGCCAGCGGTACTGAAATAAACATCAATGCACTCCGGAAAGCCGGCTTGATGGGTATGTCGTTGCCACGCAAATACGATGGGCTGAACTTCCCGATTGTTCCTTATATTATGGCTGCGGATATTGTTTCGCGTGCCGATGCAGGGTTTGTAAATATTTGGGGACTTCAGGATTGTGCTGAAACCATCAACGAATTTGCTTCTGAAGCACAAAAAGAGAAATACCTGAAACGTGTTTGTGCCGGAGAAACCATGGCGATGGACTTAACTGAGCCTGATGCAGGTTCCGACTTGCAGGCTGTTCAGTTGAAAGCTACCTGGGACGAAAAGAAAGGTACCTGGTTGTTAAACGGTGTAAAACGCTTCATTACCAATGGCGATGGCGATATTGCACTGGTACTGGCTCGCTCTGAAGCCGGAACAAAAGACGGTCGCGGTCTGTCGATGTTTATCTACGACAAACAAAGTGGTGGCGTAACTGTTCGCCGCATCGAGCACAAAATGGGTATCATCGGTTCACCAACCTGCGAGCTCGTATTTAAAGATGCTCCGGGCGAATTGGTGGGCGATCGCAAATTAGGCTTGATTAAATATGTAATGGCTTTGATGAATGGCGCCCGTTTGGGTATTCATGCACAGTCGGTTGGTGTTTCCGAATCAGCTTACCGCGAAGCTTTGGCCTATGCCAAAGAACGTATGCAGTTCGGAAAAGCCATCATCAAGTTCCCTGCTGTTTACGAAATGATCACAACGATGAAAGCTAAACTGGATGCTTCACGTACTTTATTGTACGAAACAGCCCGTTTTGTCGATATGTATAAAACATACGCCCACATTTCGGAAGAACGTGCTTTAGACAAGGACGAAAAGGCTGAAATGAAGAAATACCAGAAGTTAGCTGACCTCTTTACACCACTTGGTAAAGGTTTAGCAAGCGAATTTTGTAATCAGTTGGCTTACGATGCTGTTCAGATTCACGGTGGATCTGGTTTCATGAAAGATTATCCGGTTGAACGGATCTATCGCGATGCCCGTATTACTTCAATCTACGAAGGAACAACCCAGTTGCAGGTCGTTGCTGCAATCCGCGGGGTAACTACCGGAGGTTATCTGGCCCAGATTCGCGAATACGAGTCACAGAAAATTACTCCTGAACTCGAATTCATGCGCCGCACGCTCATCATCCTTACCGATGATTACGAGCAGGCAGTAGCCAAGGTAGTCGATAGCAACGACAATGAATTCATTGATTTCCACGCCCGTCGCTTAGTCGAAATGGCCGGATTTATCATTATGAGCTATCTGTTGGTCATTGATAGCAACCGCGATGCTTCATTCACCAAATCGGCCAAAGTCTTCATTAAACTGACCAAATCGTTGGTAAAAGGCCATGCCGAGTTTGTCCGCAGTTCGGTGATTGAAGATTTGGCGGCGTATAAGATAGAGATGCAATAAGAAGTTTAAATCAATTATACATGAGAAAGCCGGTCGATAGATTGGCTTTTTTTTGTTTATTGGAAGGATGTATTTTGTCTGGTTTTTCCGTTTTTTGTGCCCACATGTTGAGTCGATGCAGTGTTCGGTTGCTCTTCATAGCTCTTTATTTTCTATTTTTTCGTACCCCTGGTCTCCGTTTTTTAACTTGATTTGACTTGTTTCGTTTCTAATCCTTGACTATCCTGCAATTTTGTTTTTTTGTAACCTGTTGATATCCAATAAAGGGATTAAATGTTTTCCCAATAGTTTAAAAAAGAGTTGAGGAAGGGTTTGGAAATGAAAAAAAGGGGTCTATCTTTGCAACCGCCAAACGGGGAAGCAGCGATGCAGGAAGCGAGGCTGGAGTTCATTAAGTTGTTGTATGGTAATCGGTTAGGAATAATTTTTGGAATAATTTCAGAAGTTGTTTGGAAATTAAGAAAAGGCGATTACCTTTGCAGCCGCTAAACGAAAAGCGAGTTCAGTGAAAAGATTGGGGAGTTAGGGTTGAATGTTTGC
>JAIBEZ010000110.1 GCA_019459485.1 Prolixibacteraceae bacterium | reverse complement strand
GTTGCCCGTCCGGGTTCTTTGTTCCGGTCAACAACCTGAATATTATCCCATTCCGGTTTTTCCTGGGCAATTGCCACACACGACAAGAAGATGGATAAAAGTGAGAAGAGTAATTTGTTCATTTCTGGTAATTTATAGATTGGCTATAATGTGTTTAATCCTGACAGGTTTTAAAAACCTGTCAGGATTAGTAAATAAAGGGAATCGCTTTTAAATTCCCAATTGCTTATCGCCACCTTTTTTCAGGTCTTTAACACCGGTTGTTCCGCCGCCTTTTAGCGTCAACTCAATTGGTTGGTTGGTTTTCCATGCACCACGTGTAAAGTCCGGAATCTCAATGGGTTTTGATCCGTTGGCGATCGACCATTCGCTCAAAGGAGTAATACAACTCCAGGAGGCAGCATCGTAAACGTCCATATCCATTGGCAAACCATTGCGCAGGCAATCAATTAACCGCCAGTCCATCATAAAATCCATACCGCCATGTCCGCCAACTTTTTTAGCCATTTCACCCATGCGACGAACAATTTCAGGAGTATATTTTTCTTCCAACTCTTTCATTTTTGCTTCATCAGCAGCTTTATGCCCAAATGCGATATGTTGAAGTGGCCATTTCTGGGCAAAACATTTTGTACCACTTAGCATGTGAATTCTGGAATACGGACGTGGTGAACTCACATCGTGCTGAATCATTATAGTGCGTCCTTTATTGGTCTTTATCAGTTGAATATCCATGTTCCCGCGCATATCCCAACCAACAAACTGCTGAAAAAACGGATCTTCTTTTGCTTTTTCTGCAATTCTGTTTTTCAAGGTAAAATCAGCCGACATCATCGCAGTCAGGTAGTCCATTTTATCGCCCCGGTTGATATTCATCGCCTGGCAAATCGGGCCCAAGCCATGAGTTGGATATACATTTGCTTTGCGTTTATTTTCGTGAATACGCCACATTTTTGTGTAGGCACCGTCCGACATTTTTTCATCCTTTGGCTTATTGAAATGCCAATAATCCAGATCATGAATGTAGGCACCTTCGCCATGAATCAGATCGCCAAAAGCACCTTGCCGAACCATATTCAAGGTAAGTAATTCGAAGAAATCGTAGCAGCAGTTTTCCAGAATCACACAATGTTTTCGGGTGCGTTCCGAGACTTCAACGATTTGCCAGCATTCGTCCATTGTTTTTGCCGTAGAGACTTCAACAGCGGTATGTTTATCGCCTTCCATCGCGGCAACGGCAACCGGAACGTGCCATTCCCAGGGAGTGGCAATGTAAACAAGGTCAACGAGGTTGCTGTCGCATAATTGTTTAAATCCTAGGTCTCCGGCAACAAATTCTTTTGCCTTGGGAAGTCCTGCTTTGGCGAGGATTGCCTGTGCTCCGTCAACTGCTCCCTGACGAATATCGCAAAGCGCAGTAATCTCAACACCTTCGATAAAAGTCATTCGCTCAACGGCGCCGGAGCCACGGTCGCCAATACCTACAAATCCCACACGAACTTTATCCAGCTTTGGTGCTGCGTAGCCACACATGTTGAAATGCTGTTTCGAACTTTTTCTTCCTTCAGCACTTGTTTCGTTGGTTAACGAAGCTGCCTGACTGGCCAATCCTGTTGCCAGCATTCCGGTTCCCAGTATGGAGTTGCGGAGAAAATCCCTTCTGTTTGAACTCATTTTTTTGTGATTTTATAGTTGGTTTAGTGTTTTCTTTTCAGATAAGGTTTAATCGTTTCCGCCCAAAGCAAATAACCCTCTCCTTTCAGGTGGAGACCGTCGTTGGTCAGCTGTGGATTCAGGAGTTCGGAGTCCTGGTTCTTAAACCGGCTGTACAAATCGACATATTGAACCTGCCCTTTTTCGCACCAGGTTTTCAGTTGTGCGTTAACCCAAAGAACTTCGGCAGTTTTACTGGTGTGGTTTTTAAACAGGCCAAACGATTCGTTCACAGGCAATATACTTTGTACATAAACCCGGGTTTTAGGCGAATCTTTCCTGATTTTTTGTGCAATCCTGCAAATGTTTGAATATACCGTATCCTTCGAAACTCCTTTGGAAAGATCATTAATACCGATCAGTAAAAACACTTTGGCGGGTTTTGAACGGGTAACTTCACTAAGCCTGAACAATACGCCTTCGGTGGTGTCGCCACTGATTCCACGATTTTTAGCTTTCGGGTTTCCCAATAACTCGCACCACTCTCCCCCATCGGTAATGCTGTTGCCTAAAAAGATGATTTCACCTTTGGTGTCAGGCATTTTTTCGAACAGACTAAGTCTCTGATTGTAATAAGTTCCGAATTTATTTTCCTGACTAAATGAGGAGAAAGAACCCAATATCAGCGAAAAGAAGAGAAGGTAGCTTAGGATTGAATGTGATTTCATTTTTTTAGAATTTATGTATCCCAAAGATAGACCTCCCACATAATTAATCAACAATTTTGTCTGCAAATTTTGGTTTCAGTGTGGTCAGTAAAAGTACAACTGCCAGTGCGACCGGAATAGCGAGCATCGCCAGATCGTGCCCGAGATTACCTGAATCGGTTGATTTTCCCAACAAATCGGTAATGAATGCACCTGCAAAAACACCCGTCATGTTCATCAGTCCGTAACCGGCAGCGCGGTGTTTGGACGAAATAAACTGGCAAAGGATTGGCATATTGTTGGCATCGAACATTCCATAACCAATGCCGAAGAAGACAGCTCCGCCTACAATGGTGAAAAATGTCTGGCCAAAACCCAGGAAAAGCAAAGCAGGAATGGTAAGCGACAAGCCAATAGCTCCGGTAAAAATCCTACCGCGCAGATTCCGTTGAATCCATCGGTCGGCCAGAATACCACCAAAAATAACTCCTATAAAGGATGAAGCGGCTATTGTAATCGTAGAAAGTGGCCCGGCCAGAGCCATATCGATGTTTAAACTCATGGAAAACAAGGTTGGAATCCAGTTTTTAATTGCCCAGCCCGGAAAACTTGGGGCAGCAAAATAAAACATGATTACCCAGAAGCTAATGGTTCCGAAAAGCATTCCCAGACTATTTAAAACGGAGGTCAAACCACCGGAAGGAGCTTTTTTCTCTTTGGATATCGTCGTATTCTCTCTTTTCTCGCGAAGAAACAGGATAAGTACAATGCTGTATATAAGACCGATCAGGCCAAAGGAATGAAAAGTGGTTTGCCACGAATATTCGTGTGCAACAGTTGCTCCAAATCCACCCATGGCCTGCCCTACATACAATCCGGTCATGTGAATGCCTATGGCCAAGGAACGTGTTTTTCCCTGGTGGTAATCAGCAATCAATGACAATCCGGCGGGAATGTAAAGCGCTTCGCTCACCCCCATAATTGCGCGTAAAATATACAGATGATTAAAATTATCTACCAATCCCATGGCCAAAGTCACGCCCGACCATACAGCTAAGCTGCCAACAATCAGCCACTTTCGGTTCAGCCGGTCAGCAATTAATCCGGCAACAGGACTCATCAGCGCATAAATCCAAAGAAAAACGGCCATCAGGCGCCCGAAATTCTCTGCTGTTTGCAACTCGTGAATGTCGCCCATCATGGCCACTTTCATGGTCGAAAGCATTTGGCGATCCATGTAATTGAGCAGGGCAACCACCCACAAAAGGGCGACAATTATCCATGGATACCATTTTTTCTGTTGAATTTGCATGATGTTAGTTGTTTTTCCAAACTCACCCCGACGTCCGCAAGCGGCCGTCCCCCTCTCTTCGTGAAGAGAGGGGAAACCCCGACTTGTCGGGGTGGGGTGAGTTCGTTTTATTAGATTTAGTGATTTATTTTATTTTCTCCAACGTTTTCCAAACCTGGAACAAGCCTCGCGGAACGTGGAAACAGCCTTTCCATTTTCCACCCTTTAAAGGTAATAATACTTCGCCACGACGATTCAGGTAACCAAACCATTCGTCATACTCCGGATCGGCAAAATGCGACCAGGTGTAATCGTGAACTTTTTCGAACCATTCCAGACATTCAGGATTTCCAGTCAACGAATATCCTTTAATCAGACTGATCAGTGTTTCAACATGCACCCACCAAAGTTTCTGGTCCCATTCCAGCTGTTGCGGCGGATAACCTTTGATGTCGAGAAAATAGAAGATTCCTCCATATTGTTCGTCCCAACCGTATTTCAAAGTACGAAGCATTATTTCAACAGCTTTCTCTGTCAATTCCGGACGCTTCAGCCGGACCGACAAATCCATTATAAACCACATCGCCTCGATGGTGTGTCCCGGATTCAGCAAACGACCTTCAAACGAATCGGAGAAACTTCCGTCAGGGTTTACATTTTCCAGGATCAGTCCGGAATCTTCCTGATAGAAAATATCCATGACTTCGTGAAGCACATTCTGAATGGTTTCATCCACCAATTCTTTCGGAAGCAAATGTTCAATTTCGAGCGACAGGTTGCACAAAATCATGGGTAGCGAAAAACCTTTCAGCGGACGGGTGCCGGGAACAGCTTTGCTAAATTTCCCTTTCGGATTTTCGCTCCGTTTAAGGATATTCTCAAAGGTTTTTTTTGCGATATCGGCATATTCTTCGTTTCCAGTCGCCTGGTACAACTGGCCAAAAGCCATGGTGGCAAAGCAATCCGAAAAAATATTGTAAGGTTCGATCAGCGGTTTTCCTTCACGGGTGAGCGAAAAATACCAGTTCAGGTTACCGTCGTGCCCGTGTTCCTGAAGAAAACGTGCGCCGTGCAAAGCCATTTCCAGCCATTCAGGCCGCTGCTCCACTTTGTTGTAAAGAGTCGCAAACATCCAGACTTCACGCCCCTGAAGCCAGATGAATTTATCGGTATCGAATAGGTTTCCCTGCCGGTCGAGACAAGTGAAATAACCGCCAAAATCCTCGTCTTTCGAATGGTTTTCCCAGAACGGAACCACTTTTTGAAGCAATTCATTCCGGTATTGTTCCGCTAATAGTTTAAAATCTTTTTCCATCTTTTTTACTCTTCGAACTGAATATCGACAGCAATAACATTCGGTGTGCGAACTCCGGGACGAATCTCTCCGGAAGGAATCACTGTTGTTCCGTTCCATGAAAAAGCGGTGGTGGTAACCGGTGATTCACCGGCTATTTCTCCAATCGTTTCCCAATTTTTTGAAAGGGTATTAAAAGCAAGTATTTCTTTTGAAAATCCGGGGTGATTGGTGAGCATCGAATCCTTTTCCTTCCATAGTTTTAGCCGTTCTTCTTCTCCTGAAACTTTCTCAAGGGCAGCATTCATGCGTTCCGTCCTGTTAAAGAAAATCCCCGGATCGCCGCCAAACAATACAATGTGATTTGAACCTACTGAAATTCCTGTTCCGGCAGAAAGTGCAAGCGATTTTCCATCAGAAATAATATCACCTTCCAGGCTCCATTTCTGGATGGAAGGAGTGTATTTCCAGACACTGCTCAAAAAAGTCGAAACTTCGAAAGTTTTGTTCCGGCCACCAATCACATAAATGCACATTTCGTTTTCATCCTTCTGACTAACAACCACCGCGTGGGAAAATGCGACCGGAATTTCAGGCAAAACCCGCCAACCGTTGGCTAAATTGTTCATGTCAAGCGAATAGAATGCAGAACTTGCTCCAGAAGCAACCAATCCACCGGCCACAAAAAGTTCATTTCCGATAGCTGCTGCACCGGCTGATGAAATCGCCTCTGGAAGTTCAGGCAAACTCGTCCGATTGACTTTTCCGTCCTGAAATGAAAACAGGAAAACATCCTTTACAGGACTATCAAAATCTTCACCGCCGATGCTCACAACTCCTTCCGGAGTTGAAACACAGGCCGGATAAGCCAACGGGTAAGGCAATTTTTCACAAACCTGTTTCCACGAATAGTTTCCTGAAGCTGTTTTTTCAAGCAGAAAAATTTCGTCGTGGTATTTCTTTTTGCCACCACGCCACGGCAATCCGTCTTCGAAATTTGCACCACCGGCAACCAGCACAAAGTTTCCATGCGCTCCGGCAATTGGTCCGGCCAAACCGGGTTGAACCAATTCGCCTGATGCCGGAGGAATTTCAGGAAATTTATGCCAGCTTAAAGCCAACTTTTCATTTCCTGCTGGAGAACAGGAGCTTCCAATTAACTGTGCCATTGTGAAAAGTATTATCAGTAATTTATTTCGAGAAAAACTCCTGCATGTTGAGCAAATTGACATCTTCTGCGAATTTTTCATAGTTTTCAACCCACGTATTTTTAACCGGCAAACGGAATTGTCCCATATCGAGACCAACATATTTCATGTAGGCTTTTCCGGTTGCAATGCCGCCGTATTTTCCAAGCAATCGGATCATGTCGATCGACATTTGCTGAAGTTTCCTTGCAGTGGCTAAATCGCCTTTATCGAATGCCTCAATCAGCTGGTAATAAAGCGGAGCAGCATAATTAAAAGTGCTTCCAACCGCGCTGCGTGATCCAAGAACCAGCGCCGAAAGCATATTTTCATCGCGACCCCACATCATGTCGTATTTACCGTCCATAAAATGAATACAGCTCAAAAAATCCATAAAATCTTCGTGCGTGTATTTGATTCCGGCCAGATTGGGAATGATCGGCGCAGCTTCCTGCAGAAAATCGATCATGTTCACATAACAACCGCTCAAAACCGGAATGTGGTAAAAATAAACCGGCATTTGCGGAACAGCTTCTGCAACCAACGCGCAAAATTCAGCCAGTTGTTTTGCTCCGGCAGGTTTAAAATAATAGGGCGCCAGCAAAGCGATGGCATCTACTCCGTTTTCGGCTGCATGTTGCGCATTTTCAATACATTCCTTGTAAGAAGTTCCGCCAACAAGGCTTATCACTTTAACTGTTTTTTTCTCTTTTAAACAGGCCGTCCAGGCTTCAACCGTTTTCATTTTTTCTTTTTGCGTCAGTGAAACACCCTCGCCGGTTGAACCGTTGATGAATGCGCCAACGATTTTGTTCCGTTCCAGGAAATCGTAATATCCATTAATTTGATCATATAAAACTTCCCCTTTTGCATCCATTGGCGTAAAGGGCGCTGCGATTAATCCTTCAAACTTTTCCATAATTTATATTTTAAAAATGCTTATTGTTTTTCTATTTTAAATGTTGAGGCAGGCAATCCTGCTTCATTGACCAGATTCCCTCTTGAAAACGGATTCCAGCCATATCGGATTTTTTGTACTTCCTTCATTTGTGTTTGAATTACTATTTCATTCCCTTCTATTGAGGCTTTTGCAGGCATAAAAACTCCATCATGACCAGCGATTTCAAGTTCGCGGAGGGGCTGTCCATCAGCAGTTTTTAACAGCGAAGCAGGTTTAAACTGAATGCTGATTTGCTCACCGGTTTGTTTAAATCCAAGAACTTCGGGACCTGAACAAATCAGTTTTTGTCCGTAAACTTTGGCCAGTGAAAGCTTGGCGAAGCGTTCTCCGACCTCACGTTTTCGTTTCGGGTGAACATTCAACGAATCGCCTAAATCGCTGGTAACGACCATTCCTGAATGAGGAACTGAAAGACTTAGTTGCCGCTGAACATCCCTGAAATACGGCCAGGAAGGACGGTTTAAACTGGACAGCTGGGCAAAATAAAAGGGCATTTCCGGATCATTAAAGGTCTTTCGCCACGATTCAACCAAAGCCGGAAAAGCACGACTGTAATGTTCGGCATTGTGCGCATTCGACTCACCCTGATACCAGATTACTCCTCTTACATTCAATCCAGCTAAATCGTGAATTCCTGCTTCATAAATGTATGCAGGCTCAAAAGGATGGCGTTGCAGTTCATTTTTGCTGAAGGAAATATTTAGTTTGGCTCGTTCGCGACACCAATTCTGGATGAAATCGTTCTGCTTCCATTTGTAGAGGACATCGACCAGATAAAGATCAAACTCCAGTGTTTTTCGGTCGATAAATGCTTCAATCGGAGCTCCGCCAACAGTCACCTGGATGATACCAACCGGAACATTCAGGTTTTCATTCAGCATTTTTCCGAAGTAATAACCAATGGCCGAAAAATCAACGGCAGATCCAGCTTGACAGCTTTCCCATTTCCCTTCAAAAAATTCAAGCTTATTTATTTTATCCAGCGACAACGAATCCCATTTTGTATCATCCGGCCTAACAATACCTTTTAAATTGAATAAACGAATATTGGTATTGTCCGATTTTGAAATATCAACCGAAGCGTTTGCCGCATCTTTCAGGGGAAATTCCATGTTTGACTGACCGGCACAAATCCATAATTCGCCAACCAGAATATCTTTGAGAAGAAGCGTTTGCTTTCCAGCGGTAACCTGAAGTGTGTATGGACCTCCGGCAGGAACGGGATTAAAAGTCAGTGCCCAATCTCCGGATTCGCTGGTGACACATTTTTCCACTTGTTTATCGAATGTGCCTGAAACTTCATTACCCGAATTGGCTTTTCCCCAAATTCTGATGACGGATTTCTGCTGCAAAACCATGTGGTCCATGAAAACCGGTGCGAGTTTCAATCCACCAAAATTTCCTGTAATGTGCTGAAAAACGGTTTTTGCAATGATTGCAGCACCCGCCTGATCAGGATGCAGGGCATCTTTGAAAAGATCGGGATGGGAATAGAGTGGTGTGTGTAAATCAATCAATTCAACATGTGCGGCTTTTGCGACCTGTTCAATCTCTTGCTGAATTTGCCAAAACCAGTCGCGGGTTCCCGACTTAAATCTTGGATGGGCATTGAAAATCGGAGTCATTCTGCAAATGAAAACCTTCGGTGATTTGCCGTCCGAATTTTGAAAAGAACGTATGATTTTCAGGTAATCCTGAAAAAATTCATCCCTGAAATTCGGCCAGTTACGAGGATCAGTGTCGTTCAGCCCCAAATGGATGATTACCAATTGTGGTTTAAAAGCCAGCGCACGCTGATATTCGTCGGTCAGAATGTATGGCCGATGGCCTTTGCTTAGCAAAGTCGTTCCACTAATACCAAAATTTTCAACCTGATAAGCTGATCCAAGCAAGGACTGCAATTGCGCCGGATATGATTGCGATTCCGGATTTTCAAGGCCTAAGCCTTTGGTAACCGAATCGCCAATACAAGCCACACGTATTTTTTGATCAGAACTTTGACTGAATCCAATTGTGGAGATTCCCATCAAAAAACTGATCAGCAAAAAATAGATGTAATTCCTGTATTTCATTGTGTTTTATTTATATGAGTATCTGGTTGTGTACCTAAATACTTTAATATTGAGCTAATATCATTTGCCGTTGACTTCAGTCAACGGATAAAAGGGAACCAAGATATCTGGGCTTTAGCCCAAAAACTGTGGCTAAAGCCTTTGCCTGTGCTCCCTAATTTATCCGTCAGCTGAAGCTGACGGCAAAGTATATCTTGGGTAAACAATAGGATATTCATATTAATTTATTTATCGACAGAAAATTTAAGCCCTTCAATTTCCTTTACCTGTTCATTTTCAATTCGTACAGGAACGAAAGTGAACATCCATTTCCAGGAAGTTTCGCCTTGCGGCACTTTCAGCAAAACTTCGTTCCAGCCTTTTTTTAAGCTTATTTTTGTGGGTTTCCGGAATGAATAATTCTCGTCTTCAAATGGGATTTCCTCTGTTTTTTCAGCCATACCCGGATTTTTCCAGATGGGTGGTTCAATCAATTTTCGGTTCAGCCAAACCTTTGGGCTGGTGTTATGCCACTGTCCTTGTGCAGGGAATGGGCCGCCGCGTCTCCCACCCGAACGCGACCAGTCGTGAAAACTAATCCAGCAGTCCACTTCCTGATCTTTTGGTGACCAAATGTTTGTCGAAGCAAATACAGTTCCCTGCTTTTCAGAAATAAAAGATGGGAATCCAAAAAAATGCCTGACATGAATTGTTCCGCCATGAACCGGCCCTAAAACTGCATAATTCCTGTAATCGGCAGGTATATTTTTCTCAAATGTTTCTTCACCTTTAAACTTATGATCCACATTTCCTTTTTGCTCAAACGGGCCATAAATATTCCAGACAATCTGAGTTTGCTTTACATATGGAAATGGTTTTCCCTGGAAATAAAGATCACGGTGGCGAACCAGCCTGTCTTCAAAATCCTGAAACTCTTTGTACAATGGATTTTCAGGAGAAGGAAGTTTCGCCAGAAAACCATCACCAATATCAACCGGCTGACCTTTCCACGAAGTTTCGCTGTAAGTCAGCATTCCGGGATAAACCGGATTTTGACGGATAATATCGTATTCTTCGGTAACATTGTTATCGTTCCAGCAGCAGAGAATTCCGCCTAACCGCATCGAATCGCCCTGAGCAGCACCACAAATCCGATCGAAATAAAGCTGGGCCACTCCGGCCAAGGGATCCAAATGATTGAGGTAATTCAGGCGCGAATCGATGTAACGATGCCCGTCCTTTGGTTTTCCATTTGACGACCAAAGTTGGGTGATGGAAGTCTTGTCCGAATCGATTTGCTGTCCGGGGCGCCACACAATTACTTCCCGTCCATTTTTTTTCACCTGCGCAACTGCCGCATCAAGCAACCCAAACTCCGGACGCTCGTATGAGTGCCAAACCTCATCGGTTCCCAAATGAATAAAAGGCATTTTTTCTTTTGGAACCAAATTGCACAGCTCGTCAATCAAATCCAGCAGAATAGGTTTGACCCGTGGATCACTCATCGAATCAAGTGCAAATGCCTTCCGGAAAGCCTCACTATGTCCGGGAATATCAAATTCAGGAATTAAAGTGATGTATCTTTCATTGCAATAATTGACGAGTTCCAGAAAATCTTCCTGCGAATAATACTTCCCAGGCCAGCGAGTATTTGATGAAGCTTCAGATAGCTGCGGATACTTTTTGCTTTCCAATCGCCACCCCGGATTGTCGGTGACATGAAAGTGAAATGTATTGAACTTGTAGGCAGCCATTACATCAATCTGTTCTTTCAGCATCGGCAGCGACATAAAATTACGCCCAACATCCTGCATAAATCCGCGGATTTGGAAAGCAGGCCAATCGGTTATCCCGCAACCAGCAACAAACTGCTTCCCGCCTTCAGTAAAAGTTAATTGATTGATGGTTTGTTGCCCACGAAAAAGTCCCGTTGGAGTTTTAGCCTGAAGTATAACAGAATCAGCGTTAACTTTCAGGATATAGGCTTCATCCTGATTAATGGGAACTTCAGGAAGATTAGCCACAATTCGCTGAATGATGCGGGATTCGTTTCCTTCAATATTAAAATTTTGTTTGTTCCAGACAATTTTTTGCGGCATCGGAATTAAAGCCGGGACATCAGTTGTTTGCGATTGTGCAATCACAGTTTGCACCAACCACAGGAAAACAACCAATGAACCTGTAACCTTCATACTCCAATATCTGATGCTCCGGCTATTCATTTCTTATTTTTTAATTAGATTTCCCAACAAGTCTGCTACCGGAACTTTCTGAAAATAAAGATCTTTCACTCCCTCGTATAGAATTCCGATGGTTTTATTGTCCACCATGCTCATACACGAATAACCATAACCGGATTCTGAATTCAGTACAACCTGAAATTCTTTGAGCCAGGTCAAACCACCGTCCAGACTGGCTTTGATGGTCATGTGGCTGCGTGCTGTTTTACTGTCGGGATTGGAGAAGAACAACACTTGTTGCATCTTTCCATTGATTTCCAGATCGGCGCTGATAATGCTGGCCATGCAGTTGGGTTCCTGAAGTGCTGAATTTGAAGAGGCATGTGTGATCCATGTTTTACCCAAATCGGTTGTAACTGCCACTGCCCTCCCGTTGGTTTCGCCCTTATCAGTGCGGTTGCGGTCGTCGCGCATGTTCAGCATCAGGCTTCCATCAGCCAGTTCAACAACCTGCGCTTCAGTTGTATTCGGTTTTGCACCCGTACCACTTTGCCAGGTATTTCCCATATCTTTGCTGTACACAATGGTCGAATGGCAGGTAAATTGTCCGCCGTCAAGTGCTTTTGTTCCCAAATCAGTTTTGAACTGTGCCGGGAAAACCAATGTTCCGTCGGTCATCGTAATTCCGCGACCGGGGCCTTGCAAAAGCAACTGCCATGCGGGATCTTTAATTTGTTCGGTTATATTAATTGGTTGCGACCAGGTGAGGCCATCGTCGGTACTTTTGGTCAGGATAAACTGACCTGTTTCTTCGGGCGACATTCCGGTTTTTGAAGCCCACCACAACATTTTATCAGGAGCAGAACCGCTCATCCAGAGCGCTGCCACCCAAATTGTATTGGTCTTTTGGTCGTAAAGCACACAAGGATCGCCAATTCCATTCAGTTGTTGCGAACGTCCGCCGTATTCGCCCATGTCCATGATTACGCGCATGGGCTGCCAGGTTTGTCCGCCATCGGTACTGCGACTCATGCCAATATCGATGTCTTCCTGAAGGTCTTTGCTGTTATTATATCGGTTGTCGTAAACGGCTATCAGAGTTCCATTATTGGTGGTAACTAATCCCGGAATCCTGTAAGTATCGGTTTTGTCCTGACCGGCAGCACGAAGCACCATTTTAGGTCGAAAAATGAATTTTTCGACAGGAGCAACTTCAATCGCATCATGGTTTTTGAACGATAGTTTTACCTTCTCAACCTGAAAACGGGTAAGCAAATCAGGATTGACATTCATCCCGATATCGAATTTCAGGAAATGAGTGCCAGCACCCAATTCGCAGGTTCCAGTAATTTTTGTTTTTTGACCCGGATTTTTCGATGTGCCAAATAAAACATTTGTATCCGAACCATTTATGGCTCCGGCATATTTAGCTGAAATAGATACGACGCCAGAAAACCTACTGTCATCAGAAAATGAAATTTCTATCTGATTTAAAATCACCGGTCTTTTTTCAGGAGTGACAGTGAATTGCAATTCCAAAACTCCGGCATTTTCAACACCGGCGTTTAACGGCAAATGGGTTTGTTTTAATTCTGCCGGATTGACGCTGGCTGCCTTGGTGCCCATTGCGCCATCCTTTTTACACTGAGGCGAAGCAAGCAGAAGTAAAAAAATCATTAAAGTATTCAGGATTGTCATAGCTAATTGTTTTTGTTGCATGGTAAAATCTGCACCGAATAGTAAAACGTATTCAGACTTTCTAAATATAGTCTATTTAAAATAAAAATTAAGTAAGAGCCTGTTTCCAGGCCCTTACTCATTGGCCTTTAACCAAATCTATAAACTAAAACTGCGAAAGATCATTTAATTGGCTGGTTTTGCAGTTGCATAACCTGGCGTTTGATTTACCAGCGGATCATTGGTCCAAATCGCTTTTTCGATCGGCCATAAAATCATGTGCGATTTGCTGGCTTTGTCCAAAACTCCATAATTATGGCTGGTACTTTTGAATACCAACGGTTCAGACCCGTATTTCATTCTTCGTAAATCGTACCATGATTTACCTTCAAAAACAAACTCTTTGACCCGTTCTGAAAAGATAGCCAATTCGTTATTGTCTTTGGTTGAATTCACAAAAGGAGTTGGATCGACACCCGGGGCAAATGCACGGTCGCGAATTTGCTTGATGTAGCTGGAGGGATCGCCTCCTTCAGCATTGGCAATTTCAGCAAGCATCAGCACTCTGTCGGCTTCGCGGTATATGGGCCAATCGCTGGTGAAATACCGTTTGTTAGCGCTAATTGTTCCGAGGAATTTAACTAATGCAGTATTTCTAACATCAATCTTGTAAGGAGTTTTGGTTACTTTGTAATAATCATAGAAAGTAACGTCTCTCCTCGTATCGGCAACATTGTATGCTTTAAACAACTCGAAAGTATAACCGTAGCGTTGAATAATCTGCTGAGCATTTGGAGCAGCAATCACCAAAGGATCAACGAGCAGTGCACCACTTGCCAGTGAATCTTTGTAGTGCAGGTTGTCGAAATTGAATGTTGAATAAGTGTATGCGGCAACTCCACCCATTTCGGCTTCACCAACCAGGTAGCGGAGATTCAAAATAATTTCCGAATTGTCTTTTTGATTATAAGCGAAAACATTGGCAAAACTTGTCTGCAGTGTGCTTCCGGTAATGGCGTTCAACGCTGATTTTGCTTCGGCCAAATCGGCGGTTGCACCATAAACTTTTGCTGACCATAAATAAACTTCGCCTTTCAGCATAAGAGTAGCTTTTGGACTCCACTGGCTTTTTCCTGCCGGACTTGGTAAAGCGCCAAATGCAGTTACTGATTTATTAAGATCAGCCTTAATTGCAGCCAGGGTTTCAGCTTCGGTGGCTCTGGCTTTGCGTAAAAGTACAGGATCGGTATTTCCGTTCAATACTTCGGGTTCAAGACGAAGAGGTACACCTCCGTAGGTGCGCAGCAAATGGAAATAATAGAAAGCTCGCAATCCATAAGCCTGGCCCAAGAGATAGTTCTTTTTATCAGCTGTCAGGAATGTTACTTCTTCTGTTTTTTGGATAAAAAGATTCAACTGTAAAATCGGACCGTAAAATCCGGCCCATGAACCAATTCCTGCTGAATTTTCGTCAATGCGCTGCTCGATAATCTGCAATTCATTCAACGATGTATTCTGGCGATCGACATTGCTGTAAATACCTGAACGCATTTCTCCCAACCGAACAAACATGAACTGATTGTCGCGGAGTTGCTTGTGAATACCCACCATAAAGTTGGAAACCTGCGATTCATTTTGCCAAAAGTTACCATCACCAAAATAATCTACCGGAGCAAGATCAAGTGTATCCTCGCACGAGGCGACAGTAAATGAAATTATTACCGCCAATATTAAATACTTTATATTTTTCATAATCCTTTATTTAGAATATTGTAATTTTTAATTAAAAAGTAATATCAGCACCAAGGATCAATTGTGTTGGTATAATGTATGCACCATTTTGATTTCCGGTACGTTCAGGGAAATTCAGCATTTTGTTGGTTAAATATCCAAGATTTTGACCCGTAGCTGTTAATACCAGTCCGCCGATTTTAACTTTTTTCAATAATTCTGTCGGAACGCTGTAACTTAATGATACTTCGCGGAATGCAAGGTAATCCGATTTCTTCCAGAACATGCTGCTCGGCCTGTCGTAGTTTTTTGTATTCAATTGATCGGCCCATTGATATCTTGGAAGAGATGCATTTGGGTTATCAACCGTCCAGGTGTCGTAAACAGCGGTTGTTGGAGCAAATTCTCCCTGAGCACAGCTCAAGGCCCACAAATGCATAAAATCCTGTTGAATATGTCCGATACCAAAATCGACGCGGGCAGCAAATGTAAACCGCTTATAGCTTAAAGTTGTTGTAAAACCTCCCGTTAATCGCGGAATTTCACGTCCAAGCTTAGTCATATCCCTGGTATCGATGGTATCGTTCTGGTCAATATCTTTCCACATTACATCGCCCATTTGGGTAGGAATCCAACCATTGGCCAGATTCAGGCCTTTTTCCGTCATAATTTTCTGGCTGGCAACCCGTTTCCCGGCGCTGGCATTGTACCACACTTGTCCGGCAGCAAGGTCAACCTTGTTGTAATTGGCTAAATCTTCTGCATTCCGGATGATACCTTCGCTAACAAATCCGTAAACGCTTCCCCATTCCTGTCCTTCTTGCAAACCACCCACCCAAACAGTTTTCTTTGTTGCCGGATCGTAAATCTGCTGACCACCTTGCCGGTTGTTTTCGTTTCCGTTGAAAGGAAGTGTCAGAACAGTGTTTTTATTCCAGGAAGCGTTGCCGCTAACCTGCCATTTGAAATCTTTTTTCTGAATGATTTTTCCGGTTACTTCAATCTCGAATCCAGTATTTTTCATGCTACCGTTGTTGGTACGAACACTTGAAACGCCAGATGAAGTTGGCAGCAATACACTGGCTATTTTGTCGGTTGTAATTCTGTTGTAATAAGCCATTGAAGCATAAATCCGGTTTTCGAAGAAACCAATATCGGCGCCTACTTCAACGGTATTGGTTTTTTCCCATTTCAGGTTAGGATTTGCAATACCACTTTGTAAAAAACCGATGGTTCCGTTGTAGGCAGTTTGTGAACCATACGAACCTTGCAATTCATAGGTGCCGATTCCGCCGACGTTACCATTTTTACCCCAACTGGTTCTCATTTTCAGATAGGAAAGCCATTTTTGCGACGACTTCATGAAATCTTCTTTTGTAACAAGCCATCCGGCAGAAAAGGCAGGGAATACGCCATACTGATTGTCGCCGATTAATCTTGAATAACCGTCTCTCCTTACAGTAAATGCCAAGAGATATTTTTCGTCATAATCGTAATTCAAACGACCAAATTGAGAAAGAATTCTTTCTTTGACATGCCATGAATCAGTTGATCTGGTTTGTTGTTCAGCATTATTCAGCGTCAGGCCAAGGTCTCTGAAATTATCGGTTGGTGCTCCTGAACCGGAAGCTGATACTCCATAGTTAAATGCATCGTAAAATTCAAAACCAGCCATGGCTGAAATACTATTCTTTTCAAGGAACTTGGTCTGATAATTCGCGATTGCATTGTAAGTTTGCCGAATGGTGCGGTCAAAATAAGCTGAAGATGATCTGGTTCTGTTCCAGCCGGTGTTTGCATTGGTACGACTCAGCACACCTGTGCGAAAATCTTTATTGAAGGATTCAATAAAAGATTCATCGTACATTACAATGCCGGTTGCTTTCACATAAAAGCCTTTCGTGATATCAACCTTAAATGCCTGATTCAGGGTGAATTTATCGGATTGATTGCCCCTGAAATATTTATCGACATTGTACGCCGGATTACCGTCGCTGTTGTCGCGGCCAAGAAGCAATTCACCATCAGCATTGGTACCACGCATGGTTGGAGGAGCCGAAAGCATACGTGCCCAATAGTTTGTTTCGCCATTTTGCAGCGATTCATTTTTCCATTTGGCCATTGCAAACTGAACTCCACTTTCGGAGGTTAACCAGTCTTTAATTTTGTAGTCGCCGTTAAATGCGAAATTGAGTCTTTTATAAAAGGTTTCGAGCGATAAACCACCTTCGTCGTAGTAACCCAGATTGGCGAAATATTTGCCACGATCGTTGCCACCGGTAAATCCGATGTTATAATCCTGGGTTTGTGCGGTTTTGTTTAATCCATAATCGCCATAATTGAAATCTTTGTAAATCAAATCGTAGATGGTTCCATTGGGATCGTAATTTCCGTTGGCAGCCGTTTTAATCACGTCTTTCATTTGCTTCCAACCCGGCTGACTCAATAATTCCTGATTGTTGGCATCCAGTCGCATCACGCTCCAGATTGCTCTTGAGTCATAATTTCCATCGATAATATTGCCCTGGGCGTCTTTATATACATTGCCGGTTCCTCTTGGACCTGCGCCAGCCACATTGCCTGCCGTCAAAGTTCCGTTTTTAATGGCTTGTTCCGCGCCCAGACGTGCCCATTTAATGTAGTTTTCAGCATCAACAAATTCATAAGGAGTATTCAGGTAATTTGTACCATGTTTCACCTTAACAGTTACAGTTGATACACCAGCTTTACCTTTCTTTGAAGTAATAAGAATTACACCGTTGCTTGCGCGAGCTCCATAAATGGCCGTTGCCGAGGCATCTTTCAATACTTCCATACTTTCAATTTCTTCAGGATTGATGTCGCTTAATGAACCGCGAATCTGTCCGTCCATGATGATTAGGGGGCTACCCGAACCGTCAAAATTGGTTCCGCCCCTTAATACAATAGCAGGCACCGCGCCGGGTCTTCCCGATGCAGTTACCACTCTCAACCCGGAGACTGTACCAGCCAAAGCCTGTGCAGGGTTTGACCGCATACCTGTTTCCAATAACTTCATATCGACTTTTGCAATCGAAGAAGTTACCTTACTTCTGGTTTGAGTACCGTATCCAACAACTACCACCTCATCAATGGCAGTATTGGAGGTTTGCAAAACGACATTGATGGTGGAAGAAGTTCCAATAGTAATAATTTGATTGGCAAAACCAATCATTGAAAATACTAACTTGTTACTTCCGGCAGGTACATCAATTGAATAATTTCCATCAAAATCGGAAAGAGTTCCGATGGCAGTTCCTTCCACTACCACAGCAACGCCGGGAATTGGAGTTCCATCAGCGGCATCGGTCACATTACCGGTCACTTTTTGCTGAGCAGAAATACTACTACTTAAAAGTACCAGCAGAAAAAATAAACTTAAAAACAGCAATTTTGAAATCAGCTTTTTCATACGAATAAAGTTTTTGTTACATTTGCCTAATCAATTGTCTTATGTAGTACATAAGACACAACAAATGTAGAGAATAATTTTTTATCTCAAAATATTTTTTCATTTTTTTTGAGATAAAAACTGCTCATTATCAAAGATTTTAAATAAACCATAATGGAATATCTCTTGAAGCTGGCGTGGAAAAAGAATTTCAGATAAGTCACAAAACAAATTGAATGAAGACAAATAGCTGCTCAAAAGATTTAAAAGGCTGTTTCTAATGAAACTTTTTTTAATGTAAGTTTGTCGGGAGTATTAAAACTGCTGACACATAAAGATTAATAACTCAAACTACAATACAATGGATACCAATGAAATGAAGAATTCGATTTCTTTAATAGATACACGAAGTTTGGTGGATAAAGTGGAAATGAACCTGATCGATATTTTTATTACCCGAAAATTGAATCCGGGTGATCCGATCCCGAAGGAAATGGAACTTTCTGAAGCAATGGGGGTTAGCCGTACTGTTATTCGAGAATCGCTGAACCGCCTGAAAACAATGGGGCTCATTGAATCAAAAAAACACATCGGTACCATTATTAAAAGTCCTGATTTGTCGTCCATTTTGCAGAAATCCATGATCCCTAGAATTCTGGATGAAGGAACATTGAAAGATGTTTTCGAGATGAGATTGGTTATTGAGGTCGGGATGGCTGATCTGGTGGTAAACCGTGCCACAGATGAAGATATTGAAGCGCTTTATTCCATCGTTCAGAACGAAATCTCTCCATCATCAAACACCCTTTTTGATGTTGATTACGAGATAGAATTTCATGGTAAATTGTATGAAATAACCAGAAATGAAACGCTCAAAGGATTTCAGCGAATGCTTTTACCTGCATTTCACTATGTATATACCAGTGGATTAATAGACAAAACCATTGCTGATAAAAAATACGTATCACATACCGAGCTTGTTGAAATATTGAGGTTGCGTGACGCAGACAAGTTTCGCAAAGCCATGCGAAGACATCTTGAAAACCATTTTAAACGTTTACAGGCAATGGAAGAATTTTGACTAAAAAGATTTAAATGGACATCTGTAATGTATGTAAACTGACAATCATTATCTTTCACTATAAAACAAAATACCCGGTTAGCGCACTATCCGGGTATTTTTTATTTCATAAATTCGGAAGACGTTTACAGCGGTTGATAAACGAACCAGTCAAAATTTGCTTTTGCTTTGGTTTTGCTGCCATTTCCGGTGGCGAATAACCCAATGTAAACGCCGGTAAATCCACCAGCTACTTCCGAAGAAAGGAAATAAGTGTCGCACTTGCCCAACTCTTTAAATTCTTCGTTTCCCTGAGCGTAGAAAAAGGTATAATAATCGCGCGATCCAACCACTTTAAGTTTCACTCTGCCAGACTTTAATGCCACGGTTTTTCCAGTGCTGAAATAAAATCCGCCCAGCCGGTTGCTGATGCTTAAAACCTTTTTGCCACCCTGATTTTTTACTGAAAGTTTGTAATGATGTTTGTCGTTCATCAATACAGTCATCCCTGCTTCGTCGTTTTCTCCGGAAAGATTGAATTCCATTTCTGTAGATGCTTCGAAGTTAAAATGCTCCTGACGACGACCAAGGAAGGTGGGTGTATCCGTATAATCCAAACCAATTTCGGTCGCTTTCAAGGTTAAGAAACCTTTTTTATCAGTGAAGGAATAGTTTTCGCGAACCGGATTACGAAGGTAATTCCATTCGAAACCCAGTTTAGAGTCATCGAATTCTACACGTTTTAACTCGTTTTTTACGGGAACCTGCGGCAACGTTTTTATCTTCATTTCCAGATCAATGGTTCCGTTGCCGTTCACCACCGGCCAACTGTTTTCAGTCCAAACCACCGGAGCCAAATAAGTTTCCCGTCCTAAAATATGGAAGCGTCCTTTGGCAGGACGGAAAGCCAGGCAAACCATCCACCAGCTACCGTCGGCTGCCTGAACAAAGTCAGCATGGCCGGTTCCCTGAATCGGAGCATCCTGCTTTTCCTCATCGGCATGAGTCAAAATCGGGTTGGCAGGGTTGCTCATATATGGACCCATCAGCTCTTTGCTGCGGGCAATGGTTATTTTGTGGCCGTATTCTGTTCCGCCTTCAGAAATCAGCAGGTAATACAATCCGTCTTTTTTGAAGATGTGTGGACCTTCAGGATAACGCCCGCCGGTACCGCGCCAAATACGCCGTGTTTCGCCAATCCGCTTTCCGGTTTTAATGTCGATCTGGTTTATTTGAATGCCCATTTTTCCATCGGTGTTGCACACGTAAACTTTACCGTTTTCAAAAAACAGGTCAGGATCAATACCTGAAGTTTCCACCCAAATAGGGTCAGACCACTCGCCAGCCGGATCAGTCGCGGTGACGATGAAGTTGCCCCCACCACTGACATTGGTTGTAATCATGTAGAAAACACCGTCGTTGTATCGGAGCGTTGGGGCATAGATTCCGGCAGAAGCGCCACATTTCTGCAATGGCAGCTGCGAATCGCGGGTGAGACAGTGCCCGATTTGTTGCCAGTTGACGAGGTCTTTGCTGTGAAAGATTGGTACACCGGGGAAATACTCAAAAGTACTGTTTACGAGGTAAAAATCGTCGCCCACACGGCAAACACTCGGATCGGGATGAAACCCCGGAATGACTGGATTTTGGTAGCTATTCTGGCCAAAACCAAAGTTCGAAATTCCGATCAAAAGTGAAAGAATTACCAGTTTAAGTGATTGATTCATTGCTGGATGTTTTAGGTTTTAATTTTAGTTGTATTCCTTTTTTATCACATCATCCAAAACCTTTAAATTGCGGTTTGAAATTCAGGAGTACAAATAAATTTATAATTATTGTATTTTGCACAAAATACAATAAAATAAAAAAAAGGGCTCAAACTGAAATTCATCAGTTTGAGCCCTTTTCCCATCCCAAATTGGTTCGTAACTTCCCGAAAAAAACTCAATGACTGCACCGTTGATATATATTTCAGCATATAGTTATTTTTATAGCTTTATCGGCGGTATAAACAATTGATTTAAAAGAAGCAACTACAACGAAAAAGAAATGAAGAAAGGAATAATTTTATATTTTCTTTTACTATTGATTGCAGGTTTGGGAAGAAGCCAGACTCAACCTTCGGGTTGTCGTTTTGCGAACCCGGATGTTGCCCTGACCGAAAAACAAGCTGAATTGATTTTTGAACATCTTAGTGTTTTTCCGGAACATACCCAACTTTCAATTGCTTTTATCAATGAGGGGAAAGTTCATTTTTCTGGTGTCATATACGAAAATGATACTATTCTTTTTGTCAATAACCGTCAAAGTGTGTTTGAAATTGGGTCTGTCTCAAAAGTATTTACGGCGAGTATATTGGCTAGTTTGGCAGTTGAGGGAAAAGTCTGCATCGATGATTCAATAAATGATTACCTCGACATTCCATTTAAAGACTCCATTCGGTTTACTTTCAAACAATTGGCCAATCACACATCAGGTTTACCGCGAATGCCTTCAAATTTCAATGCTGGTCTTCCGTTCAATCCGGCAAATCCTTATCAAAATTACGGGCCAGACCTTCTGACAGACTACCTGACGAAACACCTGGAACTTGCTTATAAACCGGGCGAACGGAGCGAATATTCCAATCTTGGTGCGGGCTTACTGGCCTTTGCATTGGCCCGGATGTCTCAATCAAATTATCAGGAACTTTTAAATAAATATCTACTTTCAAAATATGGTATGGCCAACACAACTACCAACCGTTCGAACATTGCTTCAAAGCTGGTTAAAGGCCTTGATCAAAACGGTAAGGAAACTTCAAACTGGGATTTCTCGGTTCTGGTTGGAGCGGGTGGAATCTTATCCACAACAGAAGATTTAGCGAAATTTGCTGTGGCTCAGTTTGATGATTCCAACCAGGAATTGAAGCTTACCAGAATGAAGACATTTCAGGTGGATGAACGTTTAACCATGGGTTTGGGTTGGCACATCGTTAAATCATCAGTTGACAACGAGTTGTATTGCCACAATGGAGGAACGGGAGGATATAGTTCATCTATGGCTCTTGACGTAATCAATTCCAGCGGAATAATTGTCCTTTCCAATGTATCAGCCTTTCATCCTCAATCGGCGAAGATTGAACAGCTTTGCTTTTCTTTGGTTCGGACACTTGAAGCAAAGTTGAAGCAATGATTTTCAGGCAATTTCCGGAATTAAAAAAGGGTTCCGTCCGAATTGGACTGAACCCTTTTAGAGTGGTTTATTGAAATGGTCTAGCGTGTTTCTTATTCTTTTGTAAACCGGATGTTGGCAAAGTAATAGACAATGTCAGCAGGAGGATTGTAGTCAATCCAGGGTTCGCCACCAATGTTGATTACGAAAACCCGGGTGTGTCTTCCAACTGCTCCCGACATATCAATAGTTACCTCAGTCCATTTTCCCAAAGAAGCATCTGGCATTGTAAACCGATCTTTCTCCCAATACTCTTGTCCGAAATTACTGTTGTCTCCAAAGGACCACATGCGATTCATCATTCGGGGCCATAATCGTTGGAATGGTTCATAAATACCCGTCAACTGACTTTTGGGTGGCATATAAACCATCATCTTCAGGTATTTGTATTCGTCGGCATTTAACTGGTATTCCTTAGGCAATGCAAGCACAAATGATGCACTGGTTTTCCGCGGAATTAATTTGTAAATATTTACCAGCCCTTCACCAGCGGGTGCGTCCGGAGCAGGATAAATAACATCGAGCGCCCAGTTCCCGTCCTGTACAATTCCATCCAAATGGAATTGGTTTTCAACAAGCACTTCAGCAGGTCCTTCAATCAGTTCAACTACACCGCTTTCAACAAAAGGCATCAAAATATCATCCAGCCCCATAGTGTGCGGCCGATAATAAACTTTTGTGAGAAGTCCGGCCTCCAGGAAGTCTTTTAAAATATTTCCGCCTGAAATGTTTCCGGCTTTCCGCATGAATGCTGCAAATTCACCGCCACCTACAACATCCTGAACGTCATTACGGTCATAACGCAATTCCGGCAAGGTAAACAGAGTACCGCCGGTTAAATCAAGCGTTTTTAAATTCGGGAAATAGAATATATCCTGAAGTGAATTGGCATGCACCGGATACACCAATTCTGTAATTGCTGACACACCGTCGGCTGTAAAGGTTGTTACGCCGTTCGCCTCAAGAATATCTCTTTCCGTAGGAGGAAATTCAGACGAGCTGGTAGGCATATTTACATTCAATACATTTTCAAAAAAAACAGTATCCAAAATCGGTGTACGGTTGACAATTGGAATAATTTTATATTCCATGTTCACGGCAACAGGTTCGCCAGCTTCAACATTTCCGATAAAGAATCGGGAGTCTGCTCCACGTTCACCACTTTGAACCTGACCATTTTTGTCGGTATATTGAAATTTCAGGCCGTAATAATTCATCAGTACTGAGGATATTCCGTTTGGCCAGTCGATAACTGCTGCCGATGGAGATGCAATGACCCGTGGAGGGGTAACGGCATAGTTGGCCAAATCGTTCCTGGTAAATGGAATAAGAGCAATTTCCAGAGGTACTGACTCATTCTCATATTCGTCGATTGTATATACTTTGAATCGATAGAGTTTGGATTGGGTAAGTCCTGTAATGTTTACCCACGAAACCAGCGAATCAATGGTAATAATCTGATCGTCATACTCGATTCTGGTTACTTTGGCTTTTCCCGGCTTAATTTGACTGCTGGGTATCCGACCGGCTTTAATCAGATCAATTTCAACCCTTTCGAAGCCAATATGACCTATAATGGTATCGTATTTGGCCGGATAGACAATTTCTCCTTCATACTGTTCTTGCTTGTCATACATTCCTTCGCATGACCACATGAATGTTGCAAAAACAAATAAAAATAGCAATATGATAGTTCTCATAATTTTATTCTTTAAATCGTTGTTTCCTCATAAACTTAATTTCCAGCCTTTTTGCCAAAGAGCGTGATCTCAGACAGGCAGTTAGCATTATCAAGGGTATAGTTACCACCAAATCCTTTCATGGCCCTGTAACGGAACCAACGGGTAGGTTTGGTGTACTTAGGCTCATCAGGATACATATAGGCCATATCGCCTTCTTTACCTTTTTTTACTATTTCAAGTTCGCTTAACCCAACCGGAACTTCAATTTTATTTTGAGATACATATACCCATTCATTTGTGTCATCATCCCATATGAACATTTCATAAAGACCTACATTTTCACCGCGATAATACTGCCCCTGACAAAGATCTCCGCAGAAATCCATGTGTCGCTGATGCGTTACAATACGGCTTAATTCGTAATGGTCGCCCAGATCGATAATCACATTCCATGGCATGTTTCCATCCGCGCTGTTTCCAGTACGTCCCCGACCACCGGTGTGCATGAAGTTCAGGTTGTTTCCTTCATCTATTATACCATCGATAACGCTTACCAGTCGTCCTTCCACGTTATCACCATAACCTTGCGGGACACCACCAACGGTATCGTTTGCCAAAGGCAGGAACCAACCATTTTTAGGGATTATAACGTCTTCCAGTAAATTAATTTCACCCAAGTCAACGGGTTCTGAAATGTTTCCGTAAATATCAGAAACGCGAACATTTATTTTCACCGGATCTTCTGAACTGAGGTCTAAGTCTTCTACAAACCTCCGGTCATTTTCGAGGTTGGAGGAGAATACGGATGTAAATGCTTTTGTTTCTCCATTTTGAGTATAGCTAAAATCAACATAAATGTTGATACTTTGCTTCAGTTCATTCATCCAGTCGATAAAAAATGAGCCAAATGCCGGTTTCAAATTCAGAGATTTGATTACTCTGGAAATTGCTGATTCCAGCGGTTTTACTGTGACATTAACCGGAGTTGAGCGATTTCCCGCACGATCCACAGCATACAAGCCTATTTCATAATTGATGGTATCACCAAAGCCATAAACATCGAGCGAGTCGACAAAATAAGAAGCTGAAAAAGAGAAAGAATTACCTTGTGTATTTGTGTAAACGGCTTCAATGCTTAAAAGATCCTCATCATTCGGAACATCATAGAAAAAGCGGGCACCACCATAAAGCGGTTGGTAAGTAACCCCTGTTGGTGGTTGTGGCGGGGTCTTATCATTGGATACTGCACGATGCACCTTCTCTTCTTCGCAGGAAGTTATAACCAGCAAAACTGCTGCAACTAGGAGTAAATATATTTTTATGGTTTTCATACGATTCTATTTATCGTTTTGTTAATAAAATAACCTGAAATCTTTACCATCCCGGATTTTGTACCAGGTTAGAGTTGGTATTCATTTCATTCAAGTCGATTGGCCAAAGACAATCGGTAATTGTAAATCTTCTGGTTTGCTTAACCTCCAGATTAAAGAATGAGGAACCTGTGTTACCGGTATATTTCCAACCCCAAACAGGTGTCGAAAATTCCATAACAGCTCTTTTCGTGCGGATCATGTCAAAAAAACGGCTTCCTTCAAAGGCAAACTCAATACCTCTTTCCTGAAGTATGATATCACGCATTCCATCCTTAGTCTTATGCTTGTTTACCGTTTTCACGATTCCAGCATCAGCCCAAACGTCTTCAACATCGGGAACGCCTGCTCTGCGGCGAACTTCATTAATGGCGTCATATACTTCCTGAGTTGGAGTATCGTAATATTCATTCATCGCTTCAGCCTTCATGAGATACAAATCAGCCAACCGGATGATTGGATACGGATATTTAACCGTACGGGCCCAGTGCCCGGATTTTGACTCCATGTGGACGAATTTTTTAATACCAATTCCAGTTTCATAAAAATCGGTCGTATGCTGTGAGGAATTAAAGCCTCCATGACTTCCGGCATACATCTTCGTATTTATCCGAACTCCGTGCGTACGCCAGTACCCTCCTGTAATCGCCAGATTAGCGTAAAAACGGGGTTCCCGGTTTAGGTAAAGCCGGATTGTTTCCGCACCGGGTTGCATGATACCACGCAGTTTCTGGTATTCCGGATCGTTTGCTCCCGGAGTCGTAGTCATTTCCCACTTTTTATCCAATTCAAAATTAACATCTTCTTCAATGGGTACCCCATTTTCAGTATAGTAACGCTCTGTCATCGCGTAGGTGGCCGCCATCCATTGCCATGAAAATCCGGGTTCATTGGTGATACCACCGCCATAACCTTCGGGCAAGCGCATGTTGGTTGAATGCGCCAGTTCTGAACCACCGTAAATATCGATGTTGGAATAGCCCCATATAACTTCGCTGTTCCACGGATCAGTAATTGCCATTCTTAAATCGTACATTTGTTGCATCTTTTCAGGGTTGGCAATAAAGTCTTCACGATCAAAAATATAGGGTTGAGCGCTGTATTTGTAGAGTTCGTTACCATTTGCCTGACTGGCCTGGAGCGCTGCATTAATCGCATCAATGGCGTCTTTCCATTTTTCCTTGTCGTATGTCAATGGAAAAAAGGGCTCTCCATCGGAATTAACAAAATCACCAAAATATTCCATATTACCATTAAAAAACGGACTGGCACGGAAAAGCATCACTCTTGCTTTAATGGCTTTGGCTGCCGCCTGGTCAACTTGTCCCAGCAGCGTTGAAATCATCTTTTCCCTGAGTTCAGGGATAGCTTCATCCATTAACCCTATGATGTAATCAAAGCATTCCTCCACACTTGAACGTTTCTGGAACAATTCCTCCTTGGAAGCATCAGGGGCAATTAATCCATCAGCAATAACGATGGGTCCGTATTTCTGTACCAGAAGGAAATTATAGTAAGCTTTCAGAAATTTTACCTGAGCCTTCCATTCCGCTTTCTCGGTTTCCGACATATCCGGTACTTTATCAATATTATCGAGAAAAACATTGGCTTGGCGGATACCTGCATATAAAGGTGTTCCTGCTGATGTTCCCGACCAGTCACCAATCAAAGGATCAGAAACGGATTGAAGTCCTCTCATAAGTCGGATCCCTCTAAGATCTCCGGTATTGTCATTCAAATCCAGTCGGCCAATATATTCATCGCCGGCGGTCCATATTGAGCTGTGAGTTTGCTCTATTCTGGGCATATAACTGTAAACTTTTGCCAGGGCGTTCCATGCTTCCTCTTTCGATTTAAAGAGGTCTTCAAGGGTTAAGGTGTTGTCCGGAACCACATCCAGGTATTCAGAGCAGGATGGCATCATGGCAAGGACAAAAAATATTGCGATTAAATTTTTCAATCTTTTCATCTTCTATCTTTTTAGGTATTAAAATGATAACTGGACACCGATATTAAATCTCTGATTGGGTGGATAACCCAACCCGGCACGTCCCATTTCCGGATCCCAAAGTTTGAAGGGACTGATGACAAACAGGTTTGCTCCACTTGCATAGATTCTGGTCCGTTGTAATCCAATTTTTTTGAAGGTATTTTCAGGCAGGTTGTAGCCCACTTCTACAGTTTTCAAACGAAGAAAAGCGCCGTTTCTCATCCACCAGGTAGATGTTTTGGTATTGTTCTGCAACGGATCCACCGATAAGCGGGGCCAAAAAGCATGAACATTCGGGTTCGTTTCACTCCAGTGATCTTCGGCAATCAGTGACAGCGCATTGCGTCTTGAAGCAAAGGGAGCGATACCACTTTCGTTAGTATCCGCATTATTCCGTTCGCTTGAGTCAATAAAAAATGAAACGCGTGCATTCCCCTGGAAGAAGAATGACATGTCGAAGTTTTTATATCCGCCGGATAAACCGAAACCATATTGAATTTCAGGTACGGTAGGCAAACCCAGAGGAACCTGGTCATTATCGTTTACGACACCGTCATTGTTTACATCTTTGTATTTGATATCACCGGCCTGGTAGGTTCCGAAGTCTTGCTTGGGTGAGTTGGCAATTTCAGCTTCGTCCACAAACAAACGTTCGGCAATTAATCCCCACCACTGGTTGATGGATTGTCCTTCACGTTTCAAATACTCATCGGCATAATCTTTTTCATCCAATTGCACATATTTGTTAGTTGCAAAAGTAAAGTTAGCACGACCAGTCATCCACCAGTTTTTAGTTGACATGTATTGGTAATCAATGGAACCTTCATATCCCCATGATTCCACTTTACCAACGTTTCCGCTAATGGAAGCTTCCAAACCTGCCGTTGACGGAAAGTTTTGCCGTTGCAAATAGATCTGGTCCCGGACATCTTTAAACAAATCACCCTGAATTTTCAAGGCATCCTTTAGAAAGGATAACTCAAGGCCAAGGTTCATTTTGGTTGAAACCTCCCAGGTAATGTCGGGGTTCGCATAGCGATTGATCTGGTAACCTCCGTATTGGTTCATAAAAGTACCCCCCCAGCGATAACCATTGGCTTCGTAGCCATCATTTCCACCTTTAGCTATATCAGACAAATAAAAGAAACGATCCTGCCGTTCGGCAATGGCATCGTTACCTACTTTGCCCCAGGTAAACTTCAACTTCATGGTGTTGATGATGTTTTCCATAGGCGCCCAGAACGATTCATTTGAAATTAACCAACCACCACCAAACGATGGGAAGAAACCAAATCTCTTGTCTCCGCTGAATTTTTCGGATCCATTATATCCGTATGCAAATTCGAAAAAATACCGGGTATCGTAGTCGTATGTAAAACGTCCGGAGTTACCCATGTTTCTTTCCGGAAGTGTTTCGTAGATTGAATTACTGTTTCCGCTGGTGAGCAGGTACTCTTCAAACATACCAACCGTCATCAAACCTACACTATGCAGCCCGAATTTGCGATCCCAGTTCATGCGTCCTTCGTAGTAGTAGTGTGCACTTGCGTCACGGCCAGGTTCAACATCACCCAGAAACACCTGTCCACCGGTTGGATTCAAGGCAAAAAGAGCATATTCTCCTGTTATCTGATTGTAGTTTTCCAAATCGTAATAGAACGGATTATAAGTCCTGCGGCTTGAATATTTACTCCAGGTATTTACAGAGGCTTTGGCCTGCAATTTTAATCCTTCAGTGATAAAATCCAGATCCTGTGAAAGGGTGGCCATGGCTGTAATCGAACTTTCATTCCGGTCCTCATAACCACGAACCATTTCGGCATATGGATTCTGCTTTAAATTACCTGTAACAAAGGTATTTCCAAACAAAATATGATCGGCATATGCGTGCTTTTCGTCCGGCTCATAAACTGCCGGAAAATCAACCGGATTAGAATTCATGACCATTCTGAAAATATCGCCTGCTCCGGTACGTGGCCCATTGTAGCGTTCGAATCTTCCCTGCAGGCGGGTATCGAGCCGTGTCGTTGGTGATAGCTTAAAAATAACGTTGTTTCTCAACTGTACTCTGTTGATGTTGATGTTGTTGTTAAAGTTATTTTTGGGGTCCACTTTTAACAGGCCATTTTCATTTTCCATGGTTCCGGCCACATAATAGGTCGCAACCTGACCGCCACCGGATACATTGAAGTTGGCTTTCTTATTAATGGTTGATTTCTCAAACAATTCATCGTACCAGTCAATGTTTGGATAAATCATCGGATTAAGGCCGTCGATTGTCGATTGAATTTTCTGCTCGCTATAATAAGTACCAAGCAATGGATTTCTGGAAATTCGGGCTTCGTTGTACAATCGCATGTAATCAACACCGTCCAGTAATTCATTCATTTGGGTAGGAGTTGCTACGTGGGTTTCCAGCCTGATATTTATTTTGGCCGGTCCTTCGCGGCCCGACTTTGTTTCAACAATGATAATACCATTCGCACCCCTTGCACCATACAATACGGTTGCTGAGGCGTCCTTCAGGATGGAGAAACTTTCGATATTATCCGGTTCCATGCGGGCCAGATCATCCGACGAACCTTCAAACCCATCAATTAAAATCAGTGGGTTAGTTTTGTATCCAAAAGTTGTGACCCCGCGGACAAAGAACTGAGCATTATCGGCACCAGGTTCACCACTTGTCTGGTAAGAAATGATACCCGCAATCCTACCTGCCAAAGCACTTGTAAGGTTCGATGCGGGTTGTTTTAAATCCCCCGGTCTTACCGTTTCGATAGAAGAAATTACACTTGCTTTTTTCTGCTTACCGAATGCTACAACCTGAACTTCTTCCAGCTCTGTATCATCATCGTACATCGCGACATCAAAAATATTGCGTTGTCCCACCACCTGTTGAACCGGATTTTTTCCGATAAATGAAAAGGTAAGGGTATCACCGACAGCAGCCTGCATGGAAAATTCACCGTTTGCGTCGGTCACCGTTCCCTTTAAAGTGCCGCGAACAGCGACTGAAACACCGGGAAGTCCGATTCCAACATCGTCTTTTACCACCCCTGAAACCGACTTCAACCCCGGTTGCTGAACAACTTCCGGCATTTGCTTAGGTGCAACTTTCTGGTTAGGAATGATAACAATTTGTCGATCAGAAATTTGATAGGTCAGATTTGTTCCTTCAAATGCTTTTTTCAGAATTCGCTCAACGGAAAATCTTTCAGCTTTTACGTTTACTTTTTTTTCCAGATCAACATCGATATCCTTGTAAAAGATAACGAACTCACTCTGCTCCTGAATTTCTTCAAAAAGCTGCTTCATGGTTCCGTTTTCCAGGTTTAAAGAAAGCCTGGCGCTCTGGGAATAGGTAGAACTTGCAAACAAGCTGCTGACCCCAATCAGAAACAGAAATAACGTCAATCTCATAATTCTTAAGAAATGTGCATAATAATCCCTCCTATGGAAAAAATACGCACAGTTGCTACTTTTTTTCATAAATTTGTTTCGCTTTTAGTTAATAAATATCGCTTTACGCGATGTTTTTAGTACACGAGCTTGCAGGTGTTGTAGCACTTGCAGGCTTTTTTCATTCAGGTTTCTTCTTGTAATTTTTAGTTTAGTAAATATTTATGATTTGTCCCTCCTTATTAAAATTAAGTGATACTGTTTTTTTAATCGTATTTAAAACTTCTTCCGGACTGTTTTTCAGATCCAAACTTCCTGAAAAGGTAACAAGAGCCAGTTCCTTGTTTTTCAAGTCTATTTCAACATTGTAATAGCGAGAAAGTCTTTTCAGGATATTTCCAAGTGTCTCACTTCTAAAAACATAATAGCCGTAATGCCATGATAAATAGTCGGATGGATCAACTTTTTGTATTTGAAATTTTTCATCTTTGGGATTATAGGTGACCATTTCGCCCGGAGACATGATCATATTTTCAGCTGGCAAATAGACTTTGGTCTGACGGATTAGCTTAATGACACCTTGCTCCAATACAGCACTGGAAATTTTATCATTGGAGTAGGCATTAATGTTGAAAACGGTTCCGATCACTTCGATGTCAAACTGGTGTGATTTGACCACAAATGGCTTTTCAGTATCTTTGGAAACATTGAAAATAGCTTCACCATCAATATAAACCTCGCGCATATTAGCTGCAAATACAGCAGGATACACCATTTTTGAACCAGAATTTAACCAAACCATGGTGCCTTCGGATAAGGTAATCTTTGCCCGCTTTCCGTAAGGAACGGTAAGTGTGTTATAAATGGGTTCCACAGTCTCCAGTTTTTGCTGAATTTTTTTACTTGCCCCAATAGCAATCTGCTCACCTTTTGTGTCATACAAAATATCTGACTCCACTTCAGATATCTCAACTTCACGGCTTTCACTTAAAACCAGGCGCGTAATGGTATCGTTTTTATTTTCGTGGATGCTATTGGCAAATTCTGCAATATTTGAGTGCCTGGTTAATTGAATATACCAGATTCCGCCGGAGGCGACAAATACCAAAACAGAAGCGGCGGCTAACCAGATCCTCCGGATTCTTCTGCGGGCAATCGTTTCGATTGAACTCTGTATTTGAGACTTTAATTGCTTTTTTTCCCAAACAGACCAACTGTGCCTGGGTATTCGTAAATACGCGTATAGTTGCGCGGCTGCATTTAAGACTTTCGGGCTGGCATCTGTTTCCCGAATTTTCTTCGCAGTAATCTCTTCCTCTACTAAGATATCTTCGACTTTCTTTTTCAAAGGGATGACTTTTATTCTAGTATAAAGCAGGCTAGGGCAAAAACATAGACAGATTTAATTCACTTTTTTCAAAAAAAATTAAACAATAGACTATCTAACAGAACAACTATGGAAAAGTTGAAAGAATAAATTTAAGGAAATCCGCTTTTTGGTAAGGGCTTTCCGAAGGGTTTTTAAAGCCCTGTACATATTTGTTCTGGCTGATTCAACCGAGATATTAAGGAGAACTGCAATTTCAGGATAGGTGAGGTTTTCTTCAAATTTTAAAAAGAGCGCCCTTTGCTGCAATTTGGTCAGCTGGCTAACTGCATTTTCAAGTATAACCAAATTTTCCTGTTGTATTTCAGAATTAATCAGGGCTTCTTCAAAAGTTGGAGTATGGGACCGGAGGGTCTTCTCGAAACTCTTGTCAAGATTTAGCAAACTATCTTTTGGCTTTTGTTTATGCATTTTACGCCTTAAAGCACGAAATAAATAAAACTGAATCGAATCTGTAGCTCCTAACTGTTCCCTGTATCTATGCAGATCTAAAAATAAGTCATGGATGCAATCCTTCACAAAACCATCATCATTGCAAAACTGCATACCAAAACGGAACAATACATCGCTAAATTGATCATATAAATCATAGAATGCTTTATCATCCCCTTCCTTAAAGCTTTTCCAAAGTAAATAATCTTTGTTCAATTGGTTCTGCATTTAATTTTGCAACTATTGGCTTCAGTAAATTTTTCTGCCACAACACTATAACCATTTTTAATAACATTAGTTTGTGGCACAAGGAAATGTTAGCAATTATTCTGTGTCCAATCAGGCGCTCCGTCTGGTAAAACAGAGAAAAAACTCCACATTTGCAAAGCAATTTGGGATAGCATTGGCATCAAAAAATTTTCATTCTATTTAAAACCACAATATTAAAATTTTTTCCATCTATCTATACAACCAGTAATGAAAAATTACTCAAAACAGGCATTTTCATTGTAGAGAACCATTGACTTTAAAAAAAAATAGTTCGTACTTGAATGAGCATTTTGCCCTGTTTAGGTGTATTATGAGGTAAACGCAGGAATTATAGATTATTCCGAACTTTAATTTTGCAAACATTAAAACAACTAAAAAAGATGAAGAAACCAGTATTCGTAATTTTACTCAGCTTGTGCATTCTACAAACCTTTGCACAGTGGAAACCTGCCGGAGAGAAAATCAAAACCGCCTGGGCCGAAAAAATTGATGTCAACAATGTCTTACCCGAGTATCCGCGACCAATAATGGAACGTGGAGACTGGCTGAACCTGAACGGTTTGTGGAATTATTCAATCCTGAAAGCCGGTACCGCAGAACCAACTGCATTCGATGGTAAGATTCTGGTTCCGTTTCCGGTTGAATCGAGCCTTTCAGGAGTAATGAAAACCGTTGGCGGTGAAAACGAAGTTTGGTACAAACGTACTTTCGAAGTTCCTGCCAAGTGGAAAGGCAAAAATATATTGCTTCACTTTGGCGCTGTTGACTGGAAAGCTGAAGTGTGGGTGAACGACATTAAAATTGGTTCTCACACAGGTGGCTACACGCCATTTTCGTTTGATGTTTCACCTTTTCTGAACAAATCAGGTGCACAAAAATTGGTTGTGCGGGTTTGGGACGGAACCGACAATGGGTTTCAGCCACGCGGAAAACAGGTGAACAGACCCAACGGAATATGGTACACTCCGGTTACCGGCATCTGGCAAACTGTTTGGCTTGAACCTGTTGCTGCCAAGAGCATTGACAATATACAGACCGTTCCCGACATCGACAAAGGACAGCTTACAGTTAAAGTTGAAACCAAGGCTTCTGCTTTTGGCGATGTGGTTGAAGTGAAAGTATTTGACGGAACAAAAGAGGTGGCTTCAGCAAAAGCTTCGTCAACCGAAAAGCTGGAGGTTTCAATTCCGGAAGCTAAACTATGGAGCCCTGAATCACCTTTCTTATATACCATGAAAGTGAACCTTATCAGCAATGGTGTGGTCACCGATCAGGTAAACAGCTATTTTGCCATGCGTAAAATTTCCACCAAACGTGATGCAAATGGCATCGTCCGTCTGGAACTGAACAACAAAGCATACTTTCAGTTTGGTCCGCTCGATCAGGGGTGGTGGCCCGATGGTTTATATACCGCCCCTACCGACGAAGCGTTGAAATACGATATTCAGAAAACCAAGGATTTTGGCTTTAACATGATCCGCAAACACGTGAAAGTGGAACCAGCCCGTTGGTACACTCATTGCGACCAACTCGGAATTCTGGTTTGGCAGGATATGCCCAACGGCGGTCGTTCACCACAATGGCAAATGCACAATTACTTCAATGGCAATGAATTAAATCGCAGTGCTGAATCGGAAGCCAACTACCGCAAGGAGTGGAAAGAAATTATGGATTACCTGTATTCGTACCCAAGTATCGTAACCTGGGTGCCATTTAACGAAGCATGGGGCCAGTTCAAAACTGCTGAAATTGTAGAGTGGACCAAAACTTACGACCCGAGCCGTTTGGTAAACCCTGCCAGTGGCGGAAACCATTACCCGGTAGGCGATATGCTCGATTTGCACAATTATCCCGGCCCCGAAATGTATTTGTACGATGGTCAGCGGCCAACCGTTTTGGGCGAGTACGGCGGAATTGGATTGGCGCTTGAAGGTCACTTGTGGGCAACCGATAAGAACTGGGGATATGTTCAGTTTAAAAACTCAAAAGAAGTAACCGAAGAGTACGTGAAATACGGCGAAGCTTTGCTGAAAATGATCAAATCAGGTTTCTCTGCAGCAGTTTATACCCAAACCACCGATGTAGAAGGCGAAGTAAACGGCTTTATGACCTACGATCGTAAGGTTATTAAAATGGATGAACAGCGCGTCCGGGAAATCAATCAGAAGATTTGTAAATCGCTGAACGAATAAAATTAGCTTGAACTGATCCGATGACTTGAGTTCATCCGATCACTAAAAAATATGGATGCCCATGTTGGAAAACCCAGCGTGGGCATCTTAATTTTACCCGTCCCGATGGATCGGGACGGCAAAGGATATCGCCTCAATATTCAGAATAAACGGTTATTCAATTTAAAGAAACTACTTCTTTGCCCGTTTGAACCGCAGCTTATTTTCTGCTGTCATCTTTTCGCAGGCATATTGAATGATCAGCCGCGGTGCAGTATGCTTCCATTTTTCGAGGAATGATTCTGTTTCGGCTGGACTGATCTTCCAGGATTCGCGCAGGAACCAGCCCATACCCTGATGAACTTCCCGCTCCGGATCAGCCATCAACTTTTCAACAAAAAGAATCGAAGGCATTACCTGTCGGGTTTTCTTTATGTGTTTGATCAGCGTTACCGGCACACATCGCCGCTGAAATTTATACGGAGAATTGAGCCATGGACTGAAATCATTCATTTCGAGAATCTTTTTATCCAGAAACCGAGGTAAAGTGAACATTGCCAGCGTATCCGCATGTGCCCAGTTGGTGATGCTGAATGAAAACCAACTGCCAATAATTCGAAAAGTTTCGGGAATAAACTGTTTCCAAAGTCCATCGATCAACAGCAAACCCATCGAGATTTCTTCGTACATACCGCCTTTCATTAATTCAGGGGCAGCATCCAGAACGGTCTGCAGGTTGAACCCATCCTGCTTCAGCATTTCTTTTACTTTGCCGTGTACTTGCGGAGCCGTTAGCCCGTACCCCACGAATTCGTCCTTAAAAAAACGCTGGGATTTTTGTAATTGTTCTGCGTTGGCATTGACCATGCAATAGGTTCTGATTTCCTGAATTAGGTTGGTTGTTATCACGGTTGTGTTGTTTAGTATTTGTTATCATCTGGTAATTGTATAATGTATTCATTAGTAATAATTTAATTCAAATGATTATACTAATTGGATTCAAATTTACGTTACTATTTCGTCACATAAAAATAAAACTGTATGAAAACAACTTCGGCTTTAACAAAAATTTTATTGGGGCTTATATTTGTACTGTTGATGTGTTTATTTCTTGATTTTTTAGCCCTTCATGACATTCGAAATGACTATGTAAGCAATTTGGTAATTACCCGATTTTCGCCCAAAACATTAAGTGTTTTGCCTGTATGGTCGGGCACGATGGGTGAGTGGACAATTGTGGAGGTGAGCTTCCTGATTAAATTGATTGTTGTTGGTCTGACCATAATTATTTCGTGGGTATTGCATAGAAGAATTCGTTTGATGCAATAACCGGCAATGTGGTTTACTTTTATTCTGCGCCCAACACGGAAATATTTCCAGTGAAGTTTATTTCTGATCCGGCTTTTTCTTTTGCAGCAGTTTTTCGATGAACTCAACCATTCGTTTGGTGCGGGTTTCCTCTCGTTTGGCCGAAGTTATCCAATTGATGTACTCTTTACGGTGGGTATAAGATAGTTTTTCGAAAAAGGTCTGCGCTTCCGGATATTCGTTCAGTAAATTTTGAACGTCTTCGTGAATAGTTACTTCCCTTTTTTCAAGGTCGTGTTCCAGCTCAACCAAAACCGAATCTCCGAACGATTTTCCCAACTTACGCCGGACTTCCTGAGTTAGGATCAAAATGTGGCAGCCAGTTCCCATGTTGCTCATAATTCCACGGTATTCTGCTTTTCCATCGAACAATGCTTTTACTTTCACCATTCCGCGCGTGCCAAATACTTCTTCCACACTGAACGGAAATTCTACATATCCGGCATTCATTCCCCCGTGCCGGATAACTGGTGCTGCAAAACTGATTTTTGAAGATAGTGACACCATAGAACATTGATTAAAGACAAGTATTCAAATTTAGAACTTTTTAAATGAAAAAGGTCAGCATGCAAATAATACATGCTGACCTTATCAGATAGCGACTGAAAACCGCGACTGCCTATTGACTTTTCCCAGTCAAACTTTTGATCAGATCAACTTCTTCCTGTTTGTAAGGAGTTCCATCGGGATGGAAAATTTCGTGAAACCAAAGCGGTGGTTCCGATCCATCGGCAATGGGCTCGTCCCAGGCATATTTGGTATTTGATTTTCCGGAAACCAATCCCCAGTTGATGGCGCCAATGTTTTGTTCTTTCAGGATGGGCATAATGTTGGTAAACAAACTGTTGTTCCGGCGGGCCATGTATTCTGTACAAACCATCGGGCGATTGTATAGTTTGAGGGTGTCAATTGCTGCCTGGTGTTTTTCAGGGCCTTCGTAATTGTGATAGGTGATAATATCTGAGTTTTCAACCTGAAATTTATTGAGGTCGGATAAACTTAAATTCCATACGCCTACCGATAATGGTTGCGACGGACGAACTTCCCAACCCCATTCAAACACTTTTTTCAGCAGCGGAAGTGATTTATTGCCATATCCTGAATTTCCTGGCTCGTTGTACAAATCCCAAATGGCAATGCGTTTGTCGTCTTTAAAAGTAGTCAGCACATCTTTCACATACAATTCCAGTTCATTTATTATGGTTGAGTCCTGAAAAAGCAAATCGCCCGGATCGCGCACCCAACCAGAATTGTGAACGCCTAATTTTGGTTCCGGCTGTTTGCCTGCAGCGTAAGTTGGGTTCCAGCAATCATCGAAAAACACAAAAATTGTTTTGATTCCGTGTTTCTCTGCAATGTTTAAATAAGTACTCATTCTGTCTTTAAATCCCTGCTGATCAACTTTCCAGGCTACATGGTGCAGGTACACGCGCATCGCATTCATTCCAATTCCTTCGGCCCAGCCTAGTTCGCGGTTGATGGTGGCAGTGTCGAACGATTCTGCCTGCCAGGTTTCCAACTGATTGATGGCAGTACTCGGATTGAAATTGCTTCCACGCAGCCATCCGTTTTCGGCACTCCATTGTTGTGCGTGTGTGTCAGTCCAGCGTGTTGAAACTACTTGTTTTTCTTTCGGTTTTTCCTGACAAGCAGCCAGAAGGAAAAAACCGGCAATCGCTAATAAAAGGATGTTTTTCTTCATGATTTAAATTTATTTGGTTTTTAAAATGTGTAACTATTTTTCTCCTGAAGGAAGATTCAATTTCTGACCGGATGGAATTGCTTCCCCAAAATCAGGCGTTCCGTCGGCTTTCCAGTTGAAAGGTTGCATTCGTACATCGCGTTCCCAGCCAGGAGTTGTATTTTTCTTGGAATGGTAAATGATCCAGTCTTCAGTATTGTCAGGCGATTTTACGAACGAACAGTGTCCAACACCATGAACTTTCGAATTTCCCTGAAATACCGGGCCGGTTTTCTTCCAGTTGGTCGGGTCGAGCAGGTTTCCGTCAGGATCAATCAATTGTAGCATTCCCTGCCGGTATTCTGCGAGCCACGATTCGCGGCACGAATAGATGACAAACACTTTTTCTCCGTTTTTCAGTATTTGGGCACCTTCATTCAGGTTGAGTGGCCCGCCGGTTTCCCAGCTTTCAGCAGGCGACGAAAGTTTTACCCTTTTGCCTTTCATCGTGTATGGGTTTTCCATTTCCGAAATATACAAATGTTGTTGCGTGGCATCGGTCTTTTCCTGTTTGATCCAACCCGACCAAATGCTGTAAAGTTTTCCTTTGTGCTCCAGTAATGTCATATCTATTGCCCAAATATTGGAAGCAGGATCGGCAGGATTATCGCCGGTATAAAGGATTCCCATATCTTCGTAATCACTGAATACATCTTCGGTGGCAGAGCGAAGAACGCCTGTGCGTTGATGGATAAATGGAGGGCCGGCTTCTCCTGCGGCATAATAAACATACCAGCGACCTTGTATGAAATGAATTTCAGGAGCCCAGACACAGGCTCGGTTCCACCCGTTTGCAGGAGCCGTCCAGATATTTTTAACTACTCCTTTTTGGGTCATCTTTTTTGACTTCGAAAGAATAATTGAGTTATTGAACGAAAAACAGTAAATGTAATCATCTCCTTGTTTTACCAACCATGGATCGGCGCCATCCCAAACAGGATTGGTAAAAGTAGGTTTCACATCTATGACCTGATTGGGTCCTTTTTCGCTGCATCGTCCAAATGAAACGAATGTTAGCAGGAAAAAAATTAAAATTCGAAGCCTCTTCTTCATGTATATTATTTTAAAACATATCTGTGAATTTACCTCACGTCATTAATACATTAAACTGCATAAAAATACTCATTACTCTATAACATTTAAAACATGCTATCTTTTAATCATTCACAAAAACAATAACTACCATTAAATTGTCTTACAAGTTATTTTCTCATTTGAAATGCGAGTAATGAACAAAAGAAATTACATGAATCCTTACCTTGCAGGAGTGCTGCTTGGATTGGTTCTTCTGGCGGCCATGTTTCTCTCCGGACGTGGTCTTGGTGCAAGCGGCGGCATAAAATACACAGTGGTGGCACTGGTTGGGGCAGTCGATAAACAACATGCAATGGAATCGGCTTATTATAGCAAGTATTTCGAAAATGGTGAAAGCCCTCTGAAAAACTGGTTGGCGCTTGAAGTCTTCGGGATGGTTTTGGGTGGTTTTATTTCAGGAGCCCTCTCCCACCGTTTAAAATTCAAGATCGAAAAATCACCAAAAATATCGAATAACAAGCGGTTACTTTTTGCATTCCTCGGAGGTGTATTTTTTGTTTACGGGGCACAATTGGCGCGGGGTTGCACCAGCGGCGCAGCACTTTCGGGCATGGCGGTTCTTTCGGTAGCCGGTTTTGTAACCATGATCGCCATTTTCGGTTCGGCCTATATTTTCGCCTGGTTTTTTAGGAAATTATGGATTTGAGAAGTTCCAAGTTCCAGATCAGAATTCATCATTCAAAGTCATCATTCAAAATTCAAAATTCAAAATTAAATACATGGGACCTCTTACAATATTATCAGAATTACCGGAATGGATCAACCTGCTGATCGCTTTTTGTATCGGGATCGGTTTTGGTTTTGCTTTGGAACAGGCAGGATTTTCGTCGAGCCGGAAACTGGCCGGAATGTTTTACGGATACGATACCACTGTGCTCAAAGTATTTTTTACAGCGGCAATTGTTGCGCTGGCGGGCTCGCAATTGCTCAGTTATTTTGGCCTGCTCAACCTGAAACTGGTATTTGTCAACCCTTATTATATGAATGCGACTATCATCGGCGGAATCATTATGGGCGCAGGTTTTATCATGGGCGGATATTGCCCCGGAACAGGCATCAGCGCACTTTCCATCGGAAAAATTGACGCGATGATTTTTCTGCTTGGCGGAATGGTTGGCGCTTTTCTTTTTGCCGAAACCTATCCGTTCATCCAAACAATGGCCATGGAAAATTACAAAGGCCCCATGCAAATTGACGAATGGATGGGAGTATCGCCGGAAATATTTACGTTGATTTTGATCCTTGCAGCCATAGCGTTATTCTGGCTGGCAGAACTTGCCGAGAAGAAATTCAGCCGCGCTGAAATTACAAATGATCTGTAAACCGAGAAAAATGGATGCACGAATAAAATATTCAGTATTGCTCGTTGGGATTGGAATAATCCTGGCCTTTTTACCTTTCAATGCAGCAAAATCATTCCGCCTGAAACCGACAGAATTGCTGTCAAAATCAAGTTCCGACGACATTTATTTTTCGGTGGATCAGGTGGCCCGCTTTATGAATAATGAAGACAGTACCGTTCAAATTATTGATGTCCGCAGCGTCGACCAATTTCGCGAATTCAACATTCCCGGCTCAATAAATATTCCTTTTTCTGATCTTTTAGATCCACTGTGGCAACCAACCCTAAATCAGAAAGAAGTAAAAAATATTTTCTACGGAAACGCAGACCAAACAGCCAGCTATGCCTGGACAATAACTACAGGTTTGGGTTATCCGAATAATTTCATCATGAAAGGTGGCCTCAACGAATGGTTCAAAACAGTAATGAACAGTCAGTTTTCAGGAGAAAAAATTACTCCCGCTGAAAATGCCCGTTTTGAAACCAGACTGAATGCCCGAAGAACTTTCACCCAAATAAACAGCTTGCCCGATAGCTTAAAAACTCAGTTTTTCAATGCAAAAAGGCTTATACAATCGAAACTCGACGGAGGCTGCGAATAAATAAAAATCAAAAACATAATGAATCTATTCAAAAATCTAAAGATTGTCATCCTTGTAATAATAGTACTATTGATTTTGGTAATTATCAGAAATTCAAACCAAAACATTTTCAAGCAGGACGTGAAAACCGCGCTTGATGCTGCCCAAAATAACAGCAACCTGCTTTCTCCGGATCAACTCCTTCAGCTAAAAAGCAAGTGGCTGGTGGTTAATGTTGGAGGTGATGACCTTCCGGATTCACTTCGGATTCAAAATTCGATCAGGCTTCCGTTTGAGAAACTACTCGATAAGTCGAACCTCAAAATTCTCCAAGAAGTGGAGGGAGACCTGATTCTTTATTCTGCTGATGTAACTACAGCTTCAAAAGCATGGGTAATATTGAATCAGCTGGATTTTAAAAATGTTTTTATCCTCAACATCAATACGAACCCGGAGGAATTAAAATACAAATTCCAGCCTGACACAACGGCCAGACTGGAATAGGATTCGATTTATAATGTTGTAATTTTAATGAATGTCCGCAATGTTACACAATGTCATAAAAGTCATTCAATTGCCATTTGGTAGTCATTAAGGTGCCCGGAAATCACAACGGAATAACTATAAATGACCACAATTGACTGACGCAAATTGCCAAATAGGTATGCAAACGGACAGTCAAATTAATTTTTCACGTAGGCATAATTTTCAATTTCGGCTTCAGTAAACGGAAGCCAGGAAAGCAACGCTTTATCTTTCAACATTTTGCTGTGCATAAATGCATTGTTCCCATACATCACCGTTCTTGCGTTGTAACCAAACAAACGCAGATAGGCGCTTACAAATGCCGAATTGTGCCCTGTTCCGCAATAAATTGCCACCTCTTTATCAGTTGGAATGGATTGCATTTCTGAAACAATTCCGAGTGTTCCGTTGGTTTTGTAGCGCACCGCCCCCGGAATATGTCCGGCATCGTATTTATCTTTCCGCTCAAAATTAACGGTATAAAAGCTCTGAGGCTGTTCAAAAACCTGATCGGCAGTAATAAATGCACCTTCAGAACCAGCTGCAAACAAACTGTTAAAACGCTCTGCCAGAATTTCTTCGCCAGTGGATTTACCTGTATTCATTTGCGGAAAATCAGACGAAGCGGCCAGCGCATTTTCAGCAGTGAT
>JAIBEZ010000102.1 GCA_019459485.1 Prolixibacteraceae bacterium | reverse complement strand
TGCTCTACTCTGGGTGTCATTATTCTTACTAATTGATATGGAAATATTTCGTAAGATACTGATATTCAGAGTATTATCCAAATATTTTAACACTTATTTTGCTGATTATCAGCTATTTATATTTTTGTCATGTACTAAATCCTTTTGAAGTTGAATTTTATACCGATAGGGAAATACTTTTTAAGGGGAATTATTTCTTTTTAGATCAAAGAAAAGAAAATGTATTTAATGGGATTATAGCATCAAAAGAGAGCAATTATTCAAAGGAATACCAAAGTAGGTTTCTTTTTCAAGGATATAGATTTAAAATGGATTCAAATAACAAAATTATTAAATATAATATTGATAACAGATACTTAGCACTTTTAAGAGATCAGGAGCAGAAGAAATATTTCATTATAGATTACCTTGACGGGAGAATATTGAATGATGTTTCTGATCGGGAAAGAATAGTTGAAATAATTAGCAAAATAGAGAACAATTAAGCAAATGATTCTGGAAACAAAACGACTGATAATTAGACCAATTACACTGGATGACAAAGACGAAATATTCGAATATCGTTCGGATAGAGAGACCAATAAATACCAGGGCTGGATTCCAGCAACCGTTGGTGACGTAGAAACTTTTATAGAAAAGACATCGAAACAAATTAACGAACCGGGAACGTGGTTTCAATTTGTCATAGTAGAGAAAGAGACAAAAAAAGTAGTTGGTGACTTGGGTGTTCACTTTTTCGACAGTGAAAACAAGCAAGTTGAAATCGGATGTACTGTGAATAAGTATTTTCAGCACAAAGGTTACGCAACCGAAGCTGTTAGAAGGGTGATTGACTATATGTTTAAAGAATTGCACAAACATCGGATGATTGCATCCATTGATCCCGAAAATAAGAACTCTATCCGGTTGGTTGAGCGAATTGGATTTCGCAAAGAAGCCCATTTTGTTGAGAGTTTATGGGTGAATGGAAAATGGGTTGATGACCTGATATACGCATTGATTGAGAAAGATTGGGAACAACTAAATTGATAACTGAATTACATCTTAATAGTAAAAAAACAAGATATGAAAACAATTGGCATTTTTATTTTGGGTTTGATTTTCAGCAACCTACTATTTTCGCAAGAGATTAAAGTAGTAGAAATTAAAAGCGATGTAAATGAGGTAACCGTGTTCATTGAAGGAGCGCAGGTTATCCGAAAAAAGAACGTTGACTTAGCCCAGGGAAAATCAATCCTGAAGTTTGTAAACCTCTCACCATTCATCGATCCAAAGAGTGTTCAGGTAAAAGTCGAGGGAGAAATAACTGTTTTGTCGGTTAATCATCAGCAGAATTATTTAGACAAGATGGAAAAGCCAAAAGAGCTTCAGGATTTGGTAAAATCGCTTGAAACCATTGATTCAAAAATCAAACAGGAGAACACTTACCTTTCCATTATTAAGGAAGAATTGGCATTTCTTCAGGAGAATAGAGCCATAGGCGGAAGAAATGAGCAGATTAGCATTGCCAATCTCCAGCAAGTTTCTGATTTTTACAGCACCAGGCTTACAGCATTAAAATTAAAGGAGATAGAGAGAAGCAACACCATTGAAGATTTTAATAAACAAAAATTCGATGTTCAAAACCAGCTTAAAACATTGTCAAATAAAAAGGAATTTCCGACAGGAGAGATACTCGTTAAAGTTGACGCTAAGAAAAACGGCAATTTCTCGTTTGAGGTTTCGTATGTTGCTGGCAATGCCGGATGGTTTCCCTCATACGATATCAGGGCAAAAAACATCAATGAACCTGTTCAGCTGATATACAAAGCCAATGTGAAGCAGGATACAAAAGAAGATTGGAATAATGTTAAATTAAAGTTTTCATCTTCCGATCCGAATGTTTCAGGAGTGGCGCCCGAATTAAAAACTTACTTTTTGAATTACAATACATTGCCTCCAAGCTACAAACTATCAGCGAACAGTGTAAGCGGTAAAGTCACTGATAATAAAGGAGAACCGTTGCCTGGAACAGTCGTGCTTGTACAGGGGACTACAATTGGAACGGTGACTGACATGGAGGGAAATTATTCCATCACAATTCCAAACAATGCAAGCCAGTTAAATTATTCATTTATTGGTTTTAATCCGCAAACATTATCTATTACAGGTAATATAATGAACGTTGTGCTGGAGGAAAGTGTGCTGGGTTTGGACGAAGTTGTAGCTATTGGTTACGGTACTCAAAATAAGACTTCAATTTCCAGTGCTCTTCAGGGAAGAGTTGCGGGTGTTTCGGTTGGTAAATCGGAGATGAAAATTCGTGGAACAAGTAGTTTGGCTATACCAACTGCACAGGTTGAAAATCAGACTACAGTGAATTTTGAGATTAAAACTCCTTACACAATTAAATCTGACAACAAAAGCTATATTGTTGATATTGAGTTCTATGATTTGCCTGCAATGTATCAATACTACTGTGTTCCGAAGATTGATAAAGATGCCTTCTTAATTGCAAAGATCGTTGACTGGGAGAAATATAGCCTTCTTGAAGGTGAAGCCAATGTTTTCTTTGAGGAAACCTATGTAGGCAAAACGCTTTTAGATGTTCGTTACGCTTCGGATACTTTAGAGGTTTCATTGGGTCGGGACAAAAAGGTGTCGGTCAACAGAGAAAAGATCAAGGACTTTACCACCAAACAATTCATTGGCAATAAAAAAGAGGAGACACGTACATGGAAAACAACAGTGAAAAACAATAAAAATCAGGATATTAATATGATTGTTCTTGATCAGGTTCCTGTTTCAACTGCAGAGGATATAGAAGTAAATGTGTTAAATATCTCCGGAGCAAAACATGATTTGGAAACTGGTGAAATAAAGTGGGAGTTCACATTAAAACCGGTGGACAAAAAGGAATTGGATTTAAAATATTCAGTTAAATATCCTAAATTCAAAAACCTGATCATCGAATAAAAACGGTCAATTACAAAACATGAAACGAACATGCCGCAGGAAATTATTTTAGAGGTGGCGGCGCAAAAAGAAGATGAAAATATTGTTCGAAGTGGAGGTTTTCTGGCGTGTGAGTTCTCCCGACAGGTCGGGACAAGCTATGAGAACGCTTAATAATCAATTAATTAATACCGTTATTTTCGAATGAAATCATTTCTTCAAATTCTAGTTCTCGCATTGATTATTACATCATGTAAAAAAAGTGAATTATCAGGAGGTCCTTCTACGGTTACCTGGGAACTAAATTCCTCAGTTGATTGGGTAAGAGAACGGGAATTTGATAAAATCATTGAGTATTATGATGAAAATAATATGATTACACACAAAGAGTTTTATAAAGCGGGTAACTTACACACAGATACTTACAAATATGACAAAGACAGACAACTGATTGAATTCGATGGTGAATTGAAAAATATTTATAAATACTATTATGAGAATGGACTAAAGGTGAAAAGGGAAATGTATGATAATGAGCTAATATCCTTACAAGATTATAAAGTTTACGAATATTCAAATTCGGTACTCGAAAAAAGTTACTACTTTAATAGAGATAGCATATTGAAAAGTACCTTGCTGTATTATTATAGTTCGAATAAACTTGATAGTATTTATCACTATTATCTGAATAATTTAGACAGCATTGAGGGGAAGGAAATATATTCTTATGATGCAAATAAAAACTTGGTCGAAACAAACGGTTGGAAATGGTCGAAAGAAGAACAGAAGTTTTATCGTTTAGGAAAAGAAATCTTTAACTGTAAAAATAATATAAGGACACGCCTGGAGGTGAGAGACAGTAATAATAAAATCTTGGGATTGATTTATGAATACAAATATGATTTTTCCGGAAAGATGAACAAAATTGAAATTTATCATGTCGATGGATTAGTCGGATATTATAATGCAACTTTTTCGTCTGGTAATAATAAATACATCATCCCGGAACTTTAAATACAACACCAATAAATACAATACTATTTCTGTCTGTCTGCCGAATCTCAACGGTATGCCGGATTCCCGCTTTGCAATACGGACATTGATACCGGTCATCACAAAATGCCCCAACCTTGGGTGAAATCCTAATAAATGTAAACGACAAAATCCAATTGAAATTTTAAATTACCTTTACCGGATGTTTTTGTCTTTTTCTACATACAGGAGATTTTTGGTCATCGCATTAACCGTGCTGATAGCCATTCCATGTTTTGCAAAAAGCGAGTTGAAACAATGGTTGCACATCGAAACCAGCCAACAGGCAAAACCTGTTCAGCAGGGAACAACTTGTTATACCATTTGCCAAGTCCAAAAGCACGATAAAAAGGAAAAAGCAGAAAAGCATATTCTACCATCTTCTATTTCTGATAGTAAGTCAGAATATTTCGTTTTTTCAAAATCAATTTTACTTCCTGATTTTTACAACAGCCAGAAACAAAAAATCCCTTCTTACCTTCTCTTCGAGCGATTTCTGATTTGATACCCTGTACTATTTAGTTTTCTATTAGTCAGTTTTAATCAAATTAAGAAATCATTGTATGAATAAATCAACAGAAGTGAGCGGACTGTCCGTTCTCGTATTTCGTATTCTCCTGAGTGGTATTTTTATCAGCGCAGGAATCACACATCTTATACATCCAGACCAGGTAACCAGTCGCATTCCGCCTGCTGCCTTACATGTTTTCGCATCATTTTCTGCAGACCCTCATCTTTTGGGCGTCTTATCTGGCTATGCACTACTCGTTGGTGGGCTTGCATTCCTGATGGGCGTTTTTACCCGATGGTCTGCACTGGTCTTATTTCTGGTGCTTATTCCTATTACCATTTCCGTTCAGTTGGGTAATGGCCTGTTTCACGGACCCTTATGGAAAAACGTAGCCTTATTTGGTGGCTTATTATTTTTCATCATCAACAATCCAAAAGTTTACAGTATTTACAACAAATAAAAATTCAAAACAATGAAACCAATTATCATTATATTCCTTGCCCTGATGACTTTCGGAGCAGGAAATCTTCAGGCACAAACGGCTGAAAGCGTTCAAAAAACAGAACAATCGATCCGTAAAAATGGCAAATACGCTATCATGGCGATGAAAGCACAGCATTTAAAAACGGCGGTCAGCACTGGAATTGAATTTAAAACCTTCAGCGAAAAAATCGATTTTCAAATCATCGTCTGCGGTGAATTGGTTAAAGAAATTTCCCAGGATGTGGCATTGCAAAGCGTAATAAAAAATGCTGTCACCCAACACGGACTAAAGGTGTTGGTTTGTGGTCTTTCCATCGAACAATTAAAGGTCGATGAAACCTCGCTTCCCAAGGAAATATCAGTAACTAAAAATGGACTGATTTATATGTTTGGCTTGCAGGAAAAAAATTATAAATCAATTGTACTTTAAACAATCACAATGAGAAATATATTAATAGCAGCAAGCACTGTAATTCTATTCAGTGCTTTCCAAAAAAATACAAATACCATGAAAGAAGAAACGATCACCATATTGCAAACGGCAGATATCCACGCCTATCTCAATCAGCATGAAGAACTGTTTGTGGAAAATGATACCATCGTGTTTAGAAAAGCAGGCGGTTTGGCGCAAATAAAAACCCTTACTGAAAGCATCAGAAATGAAAATCCCGATGGCACCTTGCTGATTGATGGCGGCGATTTTATACAAGGAAGTGGCGCCAGTGTACGTTCGCAAGGAAAAATATTTACCCCTATCGTGAAGGCGATGAACTATGATTTATTGATTCCGGGCAATTGGGAAGTCATTTACGGCAAACAGATCATGATGGACGTAATGAACAGTTACAACACAAAGGTAATTGCCGCTAATATGCTGGACGACACCACCGATAACTCCTTATTTCCACCGTATTGGATTACTGAAAAGAAAGGGATGAAAATAGGGTTTATTGCCTACAATGATCCGGAAGTACCCGAACGCCAAAATCCTGAATATAGTAAAGGCATCACATTCACAGCAGTGGAGAAAAATCTGGCAGCACTCATTGGCCAGCTCAGGGAAAAAGAAAAAGTAGATGTGCTGTTCCTGGTGACACATTTGGGTATCTCCAAACAATTGTTGTTATCGAACAATCCTGCAGCAAAAGGGGTTGACTTTATTTTGGGGAACGATACCCATGAGCGAATCAGGAAACCGATTGAGGGCAAGTATGCAAAAGTGGTTGAGCCCGGAGCTTTTGGCTCTTTTGTAGGAAGGTTGGATTTAAAAATGAAGGACAAAAAAATCGTCAGTTACGACTATGAGTTGATGGAAGTTTCGCCCGAAAAATACACGGCTGATAAGGAAGTACAACAAATTATAGACAAAGCCAATCTGCCCTATCAGGAAGAAATGCAAACCGTTTTGGGTTATACATCCACGCCAATGTACCGCTATTTGGTAGTGGAAAATCCGATGGACAATTTTATTACAGATGCATTGTTATGGAAAACCGGAGCCGATTTTGCCACCTCCAATGGTTTTAGATTTGGCGTACCCATTGTTCCCGATGCGAGTGGCAAGGCGCCGATCACAAAAGGTGACCTGTGGCGTATGCTTCCGGTAGATGAAAACATGAAAATTGGAAAAGTGAGCGGACAGCAAATACAGGATTGGCTGGAAAAAGAAATCAACAATGTATTTGCATCCAATTACGAGGAACGTTTTGGAGGCTGGCTGGTGCGGTTCTCCGGGTTGACATTGAAATTCAACAGTTCGCAAACCAAAGGCAATCGCATTGAGTCGATCACTATTCAGGAAAAGCCACTGGACTTAAACAAAATGTACACCATGGCATCGTGCAACCGGACGGGCGAACCTTTATCGACCATGTGCCGGATGAAAAATGCAACAGATGTAAAAATTCAGGAATATACACTGCACAATGCTGTAGAGGAATACCTGAAAGCCAAAGGCACTGTAAGCCCTCACCTGAATGGACGATCCGTTGCAACCGATCTTGGGCCCAATGCTTTCTCGCAAATGAAGGAAGGCGATTATAAGTTTAGATAGCAAGGGGCAAGGGGCATGGGGTAGCTTCAGGCTCCCGGCAGATGAAGCATTGGGCAAAATTTCTTTTTTGCCTGATGCTTTTTTTGTTTATGAACAACCTTATCTTACAATCAGGAAATAAAAAACTAGGGGACAACTGTGATTTTTTGAATGGACTTGCGAATAATTGAGTAAACAAGTAATACAAGCGCAATATGAGGACTTTAATAATTTATGTCACTCTAATTCTATGATGACCAAAGAGGAGCAGCAGCAATTTTTTCAGGAAATTATTGAACAGCACAAAGGTATTTTGTTCAAGGTTGCCCGAACTTACTGTCTAAACGAAGAAGACAGGCAAGACCTCCTGCAGGAAATTATGATACAGATATGGCAGTCTATTCACAAATACAACGACCAGCACAAAATTTCAACATGGCTGTATCGTATTTCACTGAATGTCGCTATCTCGTTTTACCGAAAAAATGCAACCAGAGCAGGCAAGTACACCGTGCTGAAAACGCAAATTCCGGAGATGCAAACCGAAGATAAAACAGAGAATGAGCGACAACTGAATTTACTGGAACAATTTATCAGCGAACTGAAAGAGATAGACAAAGCCCTGATGATACTCTATCTGGAGGACAAAAGCCACGCTGAAATTGCCGGGATATTAGGCATGTCGGTAAGTAACGCAGGAACTAAAATAGGACGTATCAAGGACAAATTAAAAACACGGTTTTCACAATTAAAATCATAAAGAAATGAACGAGCTGGAAATAAAACAACTTTGGCAGTCAACCAATGAAAAATTGGAAGAAAGCTTTGTAATAAACAGGAAAAACACAGAAGATATAACACGTTTGAAAGTGCAAAACTTCGTTTCATCTATAAAACCAATTAAGATATTCACCATTTTGGTTGGTATATTGTGGGTAGGTATTCTTGGAACGGTAGTTGTGAACCTATTCATTTTTTCTTTCTCAAAAATCAGTCATCTTTTTCTATTCTCGTTAGCTATTCAAGTAGTTTTGACAGCCATTGCATTGACAATCTATATCTACCAGTTAATCACTATCTATCAGGTAGATATAACAGAACCCATTTTAAAAACACAAGAAAAAATAGCAAACCTGAAAACAACAACGCTTTGGACTGCAAAGATTATGTTCTTACAACTTCCAGTTTGGACAACATTTTGGTGGAATGAAACAATGTTAACGGATTGGAATTTTTTGCAATGGTCAATCCTATCACTGTACACAGGTTCATTTACCTTTCTTGCCCTTTGGCTTTTCTTCAACATCAAATACGAAAACAGAGATAAAAAATGGTTTAAATTCATTTTCAACGGAAAGGAATGGACACCATTGATGAAGTCAATGGAACTGCTGGAGCAAGTGAATGAGTACAAGATTGGCACAATCGCGGGCAACAGAAGAGGATGAAACAAAAGGTATGCAGCCGATTAGTGAGATTGTTGTCAAACTATTCAAACGCTACCGATAACGTTTAGATATTTATATCACTCAACCAAATAAGACACTAATCTGTTACAATTCATCGTAATCAAATCAGAAAAACAACTACTGCGATGGAAAATAAAAAAGAGTTGTCACCAGTGCAGCGCGAAGAACTAATCAGCTTATTAAAAGTCCGTTTTGAGAAAAACATGAACCGGCATAAAGGTATTGAATGGGCGGATGTACAGGCAAAGCTCAATCATCCGGGCGGCGAAGTTAAGCTGTGGTCGCTCAATGAAATGGAAAGAACCGGCGGTGAACCGGATGTTGTTGAATACGATGAAAAAGCCGGGCGCCTGCCTGCCGGTAGGCAGGAATACATTTTTTATGATTGTTCTGCTGAAAGTCCCAAAGGCCGCAGAAGTATTTGTTATGACCGAGAAGCGCTGGAATCGAGAAAAGAACATAAACCGGCAAACAGTGCTGTTGGTATGGCAACAGAAATGGGCATTGAACTTCTAACGGAAGAACAATACAGGGAATTGTCCCGGGTACTCGGGACAAATTTCGATTTGAAAACATCAAGCTGGGTGAAAACACCTGCCGGGATCAGAAAACTTGGCGGCGCCCTGTTTTGTGATTGCCGCTACAACCAGGTTTTCGTGTATCACAACGGTGCCGAATCTTACTATGCTGCCAGGGCGTTCCGCGGGTCTTTAAGGGTCTGAATTTGAAATCCTGTTGGCAAATATTCTATTCAAGTTTATTTGGATTTTAAATATCTCAAACTCACCCCTAAGTCCGCAGGCGGACTTCCCCCTCTCTTTCAAAAAGAGAGGGGCGAGCACCTTGGTGCGAGGGGGTGAGTCCGAATTAAAAGATTTCCCGAAAGGAAAAAAGTGACGGATTAACTTATCACAATCCCTTCGTGTTGTGATAAGTTAGTTTATTCGTATTTTTGCACCTACATTTTAAATTTTAAACAATGAGCAAAGCAGAGATTTATACCAGCAAAGGTGTCATGAAAGTTAATTTTTACGATCAGGATGCACCCGGAACTGTTGCGAACTTTATCAAGTTATCGAAAAGTGGTTTTTACGACGGACTGACTTTCCACCGTGTGATTCCTGATTTTGTGATTCAGGGTGGTTGCCCAAACGGCACCGGTGCAGGTGGTCCGGGCTATAAAATTCCTTGCGAACTGGATGGCGAAAACCAGTATCACGATCGCGGTGTTTTGTCGATGGCACATGCCGGAAAAAACACCGGCGGATCGCAGTTTTTTGTTTGCCACAGTCGCAAAAACACCTCGCACCTCGATCGTAAACATACCTGTTTCGGTAAGGTTTACGAAGGCCTCGAAGTGATTGACGCCATCAGGCAGGGAGATTTAATTGAGAAGATCGTTGTTATTGAAGAATAGATTTTAGAAACCCCGCCAAGTGCGGGGTTTTTTATGATTGCCGAAATGAAAATCGACCGGTAATTGTCATCTGTAATTCAGGATAATATTGGTAGTTTTGCTGTTCAAATTCTCAATTATTTGTATGTCGGATAATTCGAAAGGGATCTTTTTAACTTTGGGATCAGTTGTCTTCTTTGCACTGATGGCTGTTTTGGTAAAAGCAGTTCCCAATGTGTCGAGCTACCAGACCACCTTTTTCCGCTTTGCAATCGGCCTTGGCATCCTCGGAATTTTATCTCTTTTCGGAATTATAAATCTCAGGTTTAACGACAAAAAAAATCTTTTCTGGCGCGGAATCGTTGGCGGTATTGCAGTATATCTGTTCTATCTGGCAATTATAAAACTGGGAGTTGGCAAGGGTTCCGTGTATGTTTATTCGTATCCCATATTTGCCACATTGTTCAGTATGCTTATCCTGAAAGAAAAAGTGGAGCCCATCAAGTTCGTCGTCATATTTATTTCGTTTGCAGGACTGGTATTGCTCTCGGTGGGAGGAAAAGAATCGCTGGCAGGAATGGGAATCTACGAACTGATTGCAATTGCCGGATCTGTAACCACCGGTCTGGCAGTTGTGTTTGTGAAAAAGCTGCACAACAGCGATAATTCGTATGCCATTTTCTTTTCGCAGTGCATTGTCGGGTTCTGGTTGTTTTTAATTCCATCGGGCGCCACACAGGCCAAGGGTAATCTGAACGAGCTGCTTTTGCTGGTCCTTGTCGGAATCGTAGCCACCATCGGGCAGTTGTTCATGACCGAAGGATACCGCTACGTGAATGTTGCCACCGGATCGCTGCTTCAGTCGATGGTTCCTGTTTTTAACCTGCTTTCAGGATGGTTGATTTTTCATGAACAGTTTACAACCATCGAAATGACTGGAGCGTTTGTCATCGTAGGTTCCTGTTTTGCACTGGTCATTATAAATTTCAGGATTGGCAAAAAAACACGAATTTTAAAACTGGTTGAATAATCAACAGAGTCATCCGATGAACATTTGTTCTAATAATAAATTCATCGGATGACTTTTCGTAAAAAAAACATTTAACTTTAAACTTAATTTATAACCAATACCAATTTAACCGTTACTAAAATGAAAAAACAAAACACTATTTTGGCTTTTGTGGTTTTAGCCGTCCTGTTTGGGCAAATGGCTTGTCAGCCAACCGATCTTTCAAAAGAAAACATTATCCCGAAACCTGTTTCAGTTGTTCCAACAGGCGATTCATTCGATTTGACTGATCAAACGGATATTTACGTTCAGGGCGAATCAGCAGAACTACTTCAAATTGGCCAATACCTGGCCGATAAACTGAACCCTTCTACCGGATTGGGAATCGAAGTGAAAACAACCGCCGAAGCTCCCGCCTCCGGAAGTATTTATTTGTCGTTGTCAGAAAACGATGCAGAGTTGGGAGATGAAGGTTATGAACTGACAATCACCGAAAAATCTGTGAACCTGACTGCAAACAAACCTGCCGGATTGTTTTACGGTGTGCAGACCATTCGTCAGCTTTTGCCTTCAAAAGTAGAATTGGCAACGGCACAGCAAGGACCCTGGAAAATGGCAACCGGAACAATCCGCGATTATCCGGTGTATGGCTATCGTGGTTCGATGCTCGATGTTGCCCGCCATTTCTTTGAAGTGGAGGAAGTGAAAGCACTGATTGACCAGTTGGCAACCTACAAAATGAACATGTTGCATTTGCATTTGTCCGACGATCAGGGTTGGAGAATCGAAATTAAATCGTGGCCAAATCTTACCACACATGGCGGAAGTACCGAAGTTGGTGGCGGTCCGGGTGGATTTTATACTCAGGAACAATATTCCGGCATCGTAAAATATGCTCAGGACAGGTTCATTACAATTGTTCCTGAAATTGACATGCCTGGCCATACCAATGCCGCTCTGGCTTCGTATCCCGAATTAAACGCCGATGGCAAAGCCACCGAATTATATACCGGTATCGAAGTGGGCTTCAGTTCACTGGACACGCACAAAGAGCTTACCTACAAATTTGTAGACGATGTAATCCGCGAGCTGGCAGCTTTAACACCCGGTCAGTACATTCACATCGGTGGCGACGAATCGCATTCTACCAAGATTGAAGATTACATTCCGTTTATTAACCGTGTTCAGGACATTGTAATTGCAAACGGCAAACAAGTGTTTGGTTGGGACGAAATTGCACTTTCAACCTTAAAACCAAATACAGTTGTGCAATACTGGGCCAAAGCCGAAAATGCAATCAAAGGCGTTGAGCAAGGTGCAAAAGTACTGATGTCGCCTTCAAAAAATGCCTACCTCGACATGCAGTACGATTCGACCAGTACGTTTGGTTTGCATTGGGCTGCTTATATTGAAGTTGACAAAGGTTACAACTGGGATCCGGCCAATCTGGTTCCGGAAATTAAAAGGGAAAACATCATTGGCATTGAAGCGCCGCTTTGGTCTGAAACTGTATCGAACCGTTTTGAAGCCGAATACCTGATTTTTCCACGTCTGCTGGGTTATGCCGAAATTGGCTGGACACCAGTCGAATTGCGAAACTGGGACGAGTACAAAGTTCGTTTGGCAAACCATGGCGAGCGCATGAAAGCAATGAATATCAGTTTCTATCCATCCAAAATGGTGGATTGGGATGCAAAGGATAAAAAATAACGATCAATAATATAAATTTTATAACAAATGCTCCAGGAATGGGGCATTTGTTATTTAATGTTCGTTATATTTATGGTAATTATTAACCTTCCTTAATTATTACAGAAAATGAAAAAACTAACTACTGCTTTCCTTTTCCTGTTATCCTTTTTTACCCAGCTTTCGGCACAGAATATCGACGAATGGATTTCCACTAAAAAACCACTTCTTTTCGAAAAATTATATGTTCATGTCGATCGGGAATTGTATGCTTCCGGCGACAAAATCTGGATGAAAATTTACCATGTGAACGGAATCACCCATCAACTGAATTCAAATCTCAGGAATGTTTACGTTCAACTTATTTCCGAAGAAGGAAAAGTGGTAAAAGATCTCTATTTGATTTCAATCAATGGTCAGGCAAGTGGTGAATTTGAAACTAAATTGTTGGCCGACGGGCAATATACAATAAGGGCATATACTAAATACATCGAAAATTTTGGCGAGGAAGCTTGTTTTCACAAAAAAATATGGATTTCCAAATCATTCAATTCAGTTGATTTGACTGAAAAAGAGCAACCCGACGATCAAAAAATCGATGTTTCTTTTTTGCCTGAAAGTGGGAGTCTGGTGCCCAACGCAGCAAATAATGTAGCTTTTAAAGCCATCGATCAAAAAGGGCGTGGAATTTATGTAAGCGGGAAAATTTTTAATGATGGCGGAGATCTCATTACTTCTTTCGCCTCAACTTACCATGGAATGGGAAAGTTTTCGATGATGCCTCAGGACGGTTTGAATTACTATGCAACAATTGATCAGTATCCTGAAATGAAAATTTCGCTTCCGCCTGCCAAAGTAAACGGTATTTGCATGAATTATAAAGCGGATGGAGAATCACTGATGTTTGAAATATCAGTAAATATGAATCTGGATAAGTTTCCTGAATTTTACTTTGTGGCCTCTCACAAAGGAATCGTTATTTTCAATAAAAAAATTGACATGGCTGATCATCATACCCAAGCCATTAAGGTGGATAAAAACCCGCTCCCAAAAGGAATTTTAAAGATCACTCTGCTCGACATGTCCCTGAACCCGCTTGCAGAACGGCTTATTTTTGTTGACAATGGCAAAACGGATTGGCTGAATTTGCGGTTGAACCAAAAAGAATTCAAGCCGCGCGAGGAAGTAAAATTAGATATTGACGCGCTTTTGGAACCGGGCGATTCCATCATGTCAACCATGTCGGTGGCTGTTGTAAACAGAAACTATTTAAGTACCGGCGAAAATAGTCAAAACATTAAAAGCTATTTGCTTCTTGACTCCGATCTGAAAGGCGCCATTGAGTCTCCGGCAGCATATTTTGTCGATGATCAATTTCACACCTCTGCCGAAAAGCTTGATTTACTGATGCTGGTGCATGGGTGGAGAACCTATCTGTGGGATGATATTGAACAAACGCCAGCCCCTTCGTTAAACGATTGGAACGATGTCGGTACCAATGTTTCGGGTTATATAAAAAAACTATTGTGGAAAGCCCCTGTTCCTGAAGCAAAGATTGCAATGGATTATGTGTTCAGGAACAATCATATTGGCACCACCACGGCCGATCAAAACGGCCGGTTTCTTTTCAAAAATGTATTCTTTATTGATACATTAACTGTGATGATGAATGCGCAAACAAAGGATGGATCGCGGAATCTCGAAATAATACTTGATCCCTTACCGGAAAAGGATTCAGTTGTATCGGTATCGTTACTGAAATCCAACAGTTTTGATATTGATTTGAACCCGAATTTTAACCGCGATAATTCATTCCGGCAAATGAAGGAAATAGAATTTAATCCTGAAAAGGGAACCACTTTATTGGAAGGTGTTGATATTGTGGAGAAAAAGACATTTTCATTTGCCCGCAGCTTTGGCGCTTATGCATACGCAGATAAAACAATCACACTGAACAAGGATGATTGCCGATTCCCGAACATAATTGAGTTATTAGTGCACAGATTTGCTTCAGTATATGCATACGGGGACTCTGTTATCTATGAAAACACTAGCGTAATGTATATGGTTGACGGGATGAATTTTGATCTTAGGGACTTCAGAAATGTCAGGATGAGAGATATTGAGACATTGGATATATGGACTGATCAGTTTACACGGCGGACAATATTTGCCATTTACCGGAAGCCCGATTATCTTGTTGCGAATTATAATATGTACATAAAAGGAAGAATAATTCCGGAAATAAGGGGATTTGACCGGCCTGCCATATTTTATTCGCCAAAATATACGCTCGAAAACATTGATTCTCCCCGTCCTGATTTTAGGCCCACTTTATACTGGAATCCGGATGTTAGTTTTGTAAACGGAAAGGCAAATCTTGACTTTTTCACATCAGATGAGGCAGCGGATTATTTAGTTTACATGGAAGGCATCACCAAAAACGGAAAAATCTGTTTTGGTACAACCAGTTTTAAAGTGGATAAAAAGTAATAAAGTGTATCTTCGGAATTTGATGCAATTTGCCAAATAAAGATAAAATTATCCAGGTAAATGAAAAAAATAGCCATTTTCCTACTAATTACCTTATCGCTTTGGGTAAGTATTTCAGCTCAGGAGATTCAAGCCCTGATCAATTCGAAAAAAATACCTCCTTTCGAAAAATTGTATGTTCATGTCGATCGCGAACAATACGCCACAGGAGACATCATCTGGCTGAAAGCTTACCAGGTAAACGGGGCTACCCATCAACTGAATTCAAATTTCAGAAATATTTTTGTCCAGTTGGTGGCCGATAATGGTCGTGTTGTAAAAGATTTGATGCTGTTTTCGATCAAGGGTCAGGCACATGGCGAATTTAGAACCGATTCGCTGGCTGGCGGAATTTATACCATCAGGGCATATACCAAATACCTCGAAAACTTTGGTGAAGAAGCCCTTTTCCATAAGAAAATTATCATCTACAAATCTATCAGATCATTTGACGAGATAGAAAAACTTCAAACCGACAGTTCTAAAATTGATGTTTCATTTTTGCCAGAAGGCGGAAGTCTGGTGCTAAATGTTTCAAATACAGTGGCATTCAAAGCTATTGACCAAAAAGGAAGAGGAATTGATATAACTGGTCAAATCAGGAATGATCGCGGTGATTCCATTACTTCGTTTGCCACCAGTTATCTGGGGATGGGTAAATTTATCCTGGTGCCTGAAGACGGTGTAAGTTACCATGCAACCATCGATCGCTATCCCGAACTGAAAATACAGCTTCCGCCTGCCAAAGCAAATGGTATTTGCCTGAACTATAAACCAGAAGGTGAATCACTGATGTTTGAAGTATTAACGGACATGAAAGATGACAATTATCCGGAATTTTATTTCGTGGCTTCCCATAAAGGAGCTTCCCTATTCCATCAAAAAGTTGAAATGATTGGTAACACTCAGGATATTAAAGTAAAAAAGACCCTGTTCCCCAATGGGATTTCGAAGATCACCTTAGTTGATACCGCACTGAATCCGCTAGCCGAACGCCTCATCTTTGTTGACCAAGGCAGTGGCGATTTACTCAATCTCAAGTTAAATGAGAAGGAATTTAAGCCCCGCGAGGAAGTTAAACTTGATGTTGATGCACTTTTGGATCCGGGCGATTCGATTACTTCAACACTGTCGGTGGCAGTTGTAAATAAAAACCATCTGAGTACCGGAGAGAATAGTCAGAACATTAAAAGCTATTTACTGCTCGACTCCGATTTGAAAGGAGCCATTGAGTTACCCGCTTCCTATTTTGTGGATGATCAATTTCATACTTCAGCCGAAAAGCTTGATTTACTGATGCTGGTGCATGGTTGGAGTACCTATTTGTGGGACGATGTTGAGCAAACTCCCCCACCCTTGCTTGAAGATTGGAACGATGCAGGAATCAATGTTTCAGGTTACGTAAAAAAACTCTTATGGAACGCACCGGTTCCTGAAGCAGTGCTTGCAATGGATTATGTGTACAGGAAATTTCGAATAGGAACAACCACCGCTGATAAAAACGGACGATTTCTTTTTAAACAAATATACTATTTGGAGTCATTAAAGGTGATGCTCAATGCACAAACAAAGAATGGATCACGAAATCTTGACATTAGGCTTGACCCTTTACCTGAAAAAGATTCTCTGGTTTCTTTATCGTTGCTGAAATCCAATTGTTTAGATATCGATTTGAACCCTGATTTTATCCGCAAGAATTCATTCCGGCAAATGAAAGAATTGGAATTCAATCCTGAAGAAGGAACTATTTTGTTGGATGGTATTGATATTGTACAAGATAGAGATAATGCAATTATTCGTAGTTCCGGTGCTTATCCATGGGCAGATAAAACTTTGTTGATTACCAAAAACGATTACTCCTTCAAAAATCTACTCGATTATTTGAGATATAAATTGCCATCTCTGACTGATTACGGTGATGAAGTGATGCTAAAAAACAGGCCTGTACAATTTATGATCGATGGACTGGATCATAAATATAGCTTAAATGAGATCAGGACTATCCAGATGAGTGAAATTGAAATCATTGACATCATGGATCCAGGGTTTCGCAGAGGTTTTGCACTTGACACACTTGGAGTTGTTGATGAAAGAGGGTTAATAGCCATTTATAAAAAGGCAACTTCTGATAATATGTACAGCTATGCAAAAGGTAGATTAATACCAAGAATAAAAGGTTATACTCTATCCAAAAAATTCTATTCTCCGGTATATTCACTGGAAAACCTCGACTCTCCAAAGCCTGATTTCAGACCCACGTTATACTGGGATCCTGAATTAAAATTTGAAAACGGTAAAGCAAATTTCGAATTTTTTACTTCCGACGAATTGGCCGATTATATTGTGCTTGTGGAAGGAATCACCAAAAACGGGAAAATCTGTTTCGGTACCACTGGTTTTTCGGTGAACAAAAAATAGTATTGAGATTCGGAAATTTACACCATGATAGAAAAGTCATTGATAGTCACTGCTAGTCATATAGTTGATATAAAATGACAACCAAATGACAACCAAATGACAAAAATTGACTTCTGTAAATCCCTTTTGGTAAGTTTGCGGACAGTCAGAAAAACTATTCCCCTACTAATTCAATCTCAGCACCGATCCGATTTTCAGTGTTTTCTGGGCGGTAATGTTGTTCACCGAACAAAGTTTTTTGACCGAAGTATTGTATTTTCTGGCAATAACCGATAGTGTATCACCTTTTCTGATAACATGTTTCGAGGATTTTGCTTTGGTATTTACGCTGGCGGCAATTGTCGGAATATTTTGATTTGCAGCGACGACCATCTTGGTTTCAATTGGCTGTTTTTTGTTGAAGTCGTTAGGATCGATTTCCCACTGTTTGTTTTTGTAATAAATATGGTTGCTGCGCAAGGCATACCTTTTAAAATCGATGTATTTGTTTGAGTCGAAAGGTTCACCAAACAAACGGGTTTCGAAATGAAGGTGATCACAGGAAGCCCTGCCTGTTCGTCCGCCCAGGCCAATTACATCTCCTGCCTTGATGGTGTCGTTTATATTTACACTAATTGATTGTAAATGTGCATAAATGGTTTCGAGGCCATTGCTGTGCCTTACCAGTACAAGGTTTCCGTATCCGCTGAAACGTTTGGCCAGCCTTACTTTTCCATCGAAAACACAACGAACAGTATCACCTGCTTTTAATCTGATATCAGTTCCGGTGTGCATCCTTCGCCCGCGGTGCCCAAATTTCGAGATCACTTCGCCAATTACAGGTGACACAAAGGGATGATCGTAAGGTTCTGTGAGTCTGATGGTCACCAATTCGTCTTTAGGAGGAAGCGTGGTCAACGGATACCTGATTTGGGTGCTGTTCCAGATGTTGTGGTAGAAAGTTTCATCTGTTGACTGAAGTGAGTCGGATGATAATTCTTCATCCGTGTTGTGAAGTGAATCCGTTTCGCAGGATTCTATATCGTTGGGCAGGGTATCAGGAAGAGCTGGCTGTGAATGAGTGCTTATTGCAAATAACAGGCTGGTAATTAGTACTATAGTTCGTAATGTCATTTTCAAAATTTGGGTTGATAAACTAGCTCAAAAATTTGAACGGGTAACAAAAGTAACTTTTTCATTATTTATTCTGGCATTTCCACACAATTACATCCTGCTTTTAACATTTAATAACACCTTTTAATACATTTGCTGCAACTAAAAAGGAGGATGAATTTAGAAATGGGAAACAGGGCTTTTCGCAAGATTTTGAAGTACTTAGGATTCGGATTTGCAGGTATTTTCGCGTTAATTGGCTTAGTTTTGACAATGGCTTTTTTTGCAGTAAAATTTCATCTGACCGATGATCCGGGCGTTGTTGACCTCAATGACCGGTATTTTCAGGAGATAAAAGACAAGTACGGACAGTCATCGGATGATAGTTCGGTAACGGTAAACTATAGCGAAGTACGACTTTTACACAACCTTTCGGTATTGAGCAGGTATTATCCATACAATGCTTTTTACATCCAGAATGCGTATTTTAAAAGTCGTAACGTGAAGGAAGCCCAGCGAATGATTGCAGCAGTAAACCTTTATCTTCAGAACAATGCTGAGTATCATGCTGAAGTTAACAACTTTGAAGAAAGCAGCGATCCGAAACAACTTCAGGTAAAAACCGGAAGTATTTTCGAATGGATGAATATCAATGAATGGCAGGATTTTAAACTTGCGGTTGCAAAAGACAAGCACCTTATCGACTCCGCCGCGCACGCGACAGGAGTTGAGCCCCGTCTGATCGTATCGGTGCTGGTTGGCGAACAAATCCGCTTGTTCAATTCGAGCCGCGAAGCTTATAAGAAATGGATCGGTCCGTTGAAAATTCTTTCGGTTGAAACCACTTTTTCACTGGGTGTTACGGGTATTAAAGTTCCAACTGCTCAAACGATCGAAAAAAACCTGTACGACAGCACATCGGTTTTTTATCTGGGTGAAAAGTATGAGCACCTTCTCGACTTTCAAACAAAAAACATTTCTCAGGAACGTTTTAACCGGCTGACATCCTATAAAAACCACTACTATTCATACCTGTATGCAGCGCTCAACGTGAAGCAGATAAAGATGCAATGGGAAAAATCAGGCTATCCGATCGATGACCGGCCCGAAATTCTGGCAACTTTATACAATATTGGTTATGAAGTTTCAGTTCCAAAGAAAAATCCGGTGGTGGGTGGTTCAGGCATAAATATCAAAGGCAAACGGTATTCTTTTGGTGCAGTGGCCTACGAATTTTATTATTCCGGAGAATTGTACGAACTTTTCCCCTTTAAAAATGCGAAATTCGATTTTACAGATGTGTAAATCAATTCTTTCCAAATGCTGTTCAGGAAGATTCAATATTTCTATGTTCCTTCTGCTTTTCCTGATAAGTTTTGGCGCAAAAGCTCAGAATAAATGGATTAATGAAATAGAGTGGACCAACCTGATGGATGGGTTGCAGCTTGCAGAACTGGACGCCCCGCTGAAATCGGTGGTCAACGATTCGAAACTGACCATATTGAAAATTGATGCCCGGAAGTTTGAGTTCGAATTTCTGACGGCTTCTGAACATGGCAAACATCCGCGAACTGCTCCCGATTGGGCTGAGGAGTTCGGCATGAATATCATCATCAACGCCGGGATGTACAACTACAATAAAGCGCAGTCGAACAAAGGCTACCTGAAGAGCCGCAGCCACCTGAACAACCCGGTGAAAGCTTCCTATTACAATGCGATGATGGTCATGCATCCGAAAGATACGGCAAAACTACCTTTCGAAATCATTGATATTACCTGCCAAAGTTGGGAAAAGGTAAAAAACCAATACAATTCTTTGTGTCAGGGAATGCGCATGATTAGCTGCTCCGGAGAAGCAATGGCTTTTACAAAAAGACCCGATCAATCGTGCAGCATGATACTGACTGCCACCGATGTTTCAGGCAATTTGTACATTGTTTTTACCCGTTCGCCATACACTCACCGCGATATGATCAGCTTTTTACTGGGAATGCCTTTGGATATCCGCACAACGGTTTATCTTGAAGGTGGTCCGGAAACAAGTCTGTATGTGAACACGGGCGACACAGTCATCGCCAAATTTGGCAGTTACGTTTCCAACACCTGCGACAATGACGACAACGATCATTTCCGTAAAATTCCCAACGTAATTTCACTCCGGATAAGAAAGTAGAAATTTCCGTATATTGCACGTTATTATTGAATTGAAGCATTTCTGCCGGCAAATTATTTTCCGGCGGAAAATCAATTTTTAAGCGTTTAATATGAAACGGGAAACCAGCTCACAACCTGTTATTTCGGAGTTGACAGATTCATCAGATCATATTTCCGAAAATTCAGGAAACAATCAATTTCCAATAGTTGGCATAGGTGCATCAGCCGGTGGGCTGGAAGCACTGGAACAATTTTTTACCAATATGCCTGCCGGGTGCGGAATGGCCTTTGTGGTTATCCAACACCTCGACCCAACCCACAAGGGTTTTATGGGCGAACTGATTCAACGGTTCACAAAAATGCAGGTTTATACTGTAACCGACCGCCTGAAAGTGAAGCCAAACTGTGTGTATGTAATTCCGACGAACAAGAGCATGTCGATTTTAAACGGCTCGCTGCATTTGTTCGAGCCAATTGAAACACGCGGTTTGAGGCTCCCAATCGATTACTTTTTCCATTCTCTTGCCGACGACAGGCAGGAACAGAGTATAGGAATTATCCTTTCCGGCATGGGCTCTGACGGAAGTCTGGGGCTGAGGGCCATCAAAGAACAGGCTGGGATAGTGCTGGTTCAGGAGCCTGCCACTGCAAAATTCGACAGCATGCCGCGTGCTGCAATCGAAGCTGTCATGGTTGATTTCGTGGCGCCGGCAAACGAGCTGCCTGAAAAATTGATTTCGATTCTGAATCGGTCATCTCTGGTTGCTTCAAAAACCCCGCAAAGTCTGGAGAAAGATACCAGCTCGCTCGAGAAAATTATTATCCTTCTTCGCGCCCAATCAGGTCACGACTTTTCACTGTACAAAAAAACTACCTTATACCGCCGTATCGAACGTCGGATGGGGATCCATCAATTATTGAAAATAGCATCGTATGTGCGTTATCTGCAGGAAAACCCGGCAGAAGTCGATATACTTTTCAGAGAATTACTGATTGGGGTGACCAGTTTTTTCCGTGATCCTGCCGTTTGGGAACTCTTGAAGGAGAAAGTATTTCCGTCACTATTCACCAGATTGCCACACGGACATGTTTTGCGGGCATGGATACCAGCTTGTTCAACAGGTGAAGAAGCCTATTCTCTGGCCATTGTTTTTAAGGAAGCATTGGAAAAGCTGAACATGACCAGGAATTTTTCGTTGCAAATATTCGCGACAGATCTCGACAGCACCGCCATCGAAAAGGCACGAAAAGGAGTCTATCCGGCCAATATTATTGCCGATGTATCGTTAAGCCGGCTAAACCGGTTTTTTATAAAGACCGACGACCAGTACCGCGTAAATGCGGAGATACGCGAAATGGTTGTTTTTGCTCCGCAGAATGTAATCAAAGACCCGCCCTTCACAAAACTCGACATACTCTCGTGTCGTAACCTGATGATCTACATGGATGCCGAATTACAAAAAAAAATGTTGGCACTTTTCCATTACAGTCTCAATCCTGATGGTCTGTTAATTCTTGGGAGTGCTGAAACCAATGGCGCTCAGGCAGATTTGTTCACAACCGTCGATGCAAAACTTCGAATTTACAAGCACTGCGGTTCGGCCAAAGCAGAAGAACTTTTTGGTTTCCCCAGCTCATTTGCCCAGTCAAAACCGGGTATAATTGAAATTCAACCGAAGGCAAAAATTACAGACAATGTACAAACGCTTACCGATAAATTGTTATTACAGCAATTTTTGCCAGCCAGCGTTTTGGTGACCGAAACAGGTGACATCATTTATATCACAGGTAGTACCGGCAAATACCTTGAGCCGGCAGCTGGTAAAGCCAACATGAATTTGTTTGCCATGGCACGCGAAGGGCTTCGCCACGAACTTCCGGGAGCTTTCAGAAAAGCAATGCAGAATTACGAAAAGGTGGTTTTGAACAATGTGAGAGTTGGTACAAACGACGGCACTTTGTTAACAGATGTAACCATTCAGCAAATAGAAAAACCTTTGCCGTTGAAAGGAAGGATTTTGGTGTTTTTTGCCGATGTGCCGACTACTAACCTGAAAATTTCAAAACAGAAAGAAGTATTGACTTCAGGAATTGCATTGAATGCTGAATTGGAATTTGACCTTCAACGCGTGAAAGAAGAACTGCAAAGCACCAGGGAAGAAATGCAAACCTCGCAGGAGGAACTGAGATCAACCAACGAAGAATTGCAATCAACCAATGAAGAACTGCAATCAACCAATGAAGAGCTCACCACTTCAAAAGAAGAAATGCAAAGCCTGAATGAAGAACTACAAACCGTGAACGCTGAACTTCAAAGCAAAGTGGATGATTTTTCAAGGGTAAACAACGATATGAACAACTTGCTCAACAGCATGGAAATAGCGACGTTGTTTCTCAGTAAAGAATTGAAAATACGTCAGTTTACGATACCTGCAACGAAAATCTTCAAACTTAGAGAGAGTGATATCGGAAGGCTATTTACCGATCAGGTGACCGATTTGGTTTATCCTGAAATGTACAACGATACCCGGGAAGTACTGCGTACCCTGGTGTTTAAAGAGAAATCGATTGAGACCCTCGACGGGCGCTGGTTTAATATGCGAATGATGCCGTACCGTACCACCGAAGATAAAATTGACGGTTTGGTAATTACGTTCATCGATGTTACAAAGTCGAAGCGATTGGAGAATGCTTTGCTTGAAAATGAAATGATGCTTCGCTCATTCATTCAGACTGTTCCCGGAGTCATCATTGGTTTGTCGCACGAGGGAAATGTGATTGAATTTAATACCGAAGCCGAAAAACTCTTTGGCCGCAAAAGAAAAGACGTAATCGGCAAAAGCTATTTGGATTTGTTCATAGCCGAATCATCGCGCCGGAAAGTGGAAACGGAGTTGAAAAGTTTACTGAAAGGCGTTTTGCCCAACCGGTTTGAAAACCATGTAAAAACCATCGATGGCGATGAATTGAAAATTGACTGGTCGGCACATAAATTTGTTGGCACTGAGGGAGTGTTAATCGGGATTATTGCAGTAGGGGAGAAGATAACAAAACCGAAAAGATGGCACGGAGGAAGATGAGGAATCAGAAAAAATAAGAAATATCAAATCAGGAATCAGAAAATGCTAAAAGCGCCTTTAGCTGCGAAATATTTGTAGGATTGAATTGGGCAGGCAGAAACCTTCCGCGCAGAAATGATATTACGGGAAACATTTTTTTTTCAGACGAAACAGGAACCCGGAAAATCAAAGCCCGGAAACAATCACGGAAAAGATCGGAAAGTAAGATAAAATAACTGTTTTTGAAATGCATTAAAAGTTATGAAAAAAGTTGACTATCAATTGTCTGACACTGATTTGTCCGGGCAGAAAATAGAAGTTGAATTGCAAAGGAATCAGGGTGTGAAAACTGAATCAGGCAATGTAGCCGCAGAAGAATTTACAAAAATGAACGAAGCAAAATTCAGGCAACTTATAGCAAATTCATTTGACATGTTTGTGCTTATCGATTCAAATGGAATTCAGCATTTTGTAAGCGATTCATGCGAAAAAATTCTTGGATATCGCCCCGAAGAATTGATAAATATACCTGTAATTGAAAACATGATCCACCCCGACGATCAGGAGAAAATAATTGGAACGTTTAAAAATGCTGTACTCATTGGATATGGCCGGGCACAATACAGGCACAGGCATAAAAATGGAGGATGGGTTCATCTTGAAGCATATGGTACAAATCAAATTAACAATCCGGGTATTAATTCAATTGTGCTCAATGTAAGGGATATTACTGAACAGAAACTGGCGGAGGAGGAGCTGAAGGAAAGGGAAGAAATATTCAGGCTTTTCCTGGAAAACAGCCCGATCTATATTTTCTTCAAAGATGAAAATATCCGTTCATTGGGCCTTAGCCGCAATTATGAAAATTTGATTGGCAAATCCATGAATGAATTAATCGGCAAAACCATGGATGAACTTTTTCCTTCAGATTTGGCGAAAAGTATGGTTGAAAACGACCTCGATATTCTGAAAAACGGAGTAAAAATTGAAATAGAAGAAGAATTTAATGAACGTCACTATTCAACCATCAAATTTCCAATTCAGATTGAAGGAAAACCCACATACCTTGCGGGTTTTACAATCGACATTACAGAACGCAAACATGCAGAAATGGCGTTGCGCGAAAGCGAAACCCGCCTGCGCGAATTGAATGCAACCAAAGACAAGTTCTTCTCAATCATTGCACACGACCTTAGAAACCCGTTTAACTCAATTATCGGTTTCAGCGATTTGCTGGCAAAGCAGGTTCAGGAAAAAGATTATGAGAGTATTTCAAATTACAGTCAGATTATACTGAATTCATCGCAGCGGGCGATGGATTTGCTGATGAACCTGATGGACTGGTCGCGCATGCAAACCGGAAGGATCGAATTTATTCCCGAATGCTTCGACTTGGTTGAACTCACAAACGAAGTACTAAAATTACTGAACAACTCGTCGCAACAAAAATCAATAGCTGTTAGCACAGAATTCCCGCCCCTGATTTTTGTATTGGCCGATAAACAGATGATAAGCACTGTTTTAAGAAACCTGATTTCGAACGCAATAAAATTTGCCCATACTGGTGGTGAAATTTGTATTTCAGCCAAACCAAAACAGGGAGAATGGGTAATAACAATAGCCGATAACGGGGTTGGAATAAACAAAGAGACCATTGATAAGTTGTTCCGGATTGATGAAAGTTACTCTACACTGGGCACCCAAAATGAAAAGGGAACTGGTCTTGGATTGTTGTTATGTAAGGAATTCGTCGAAAAACACGATGGCAAAATATGGATCGAAAGCGAAGTGGGCAAGGGAAGTAAGTTTCATTTTAGTGTTCCGAAAGGATAAAATGATTGTTCGTACGGTTCTTTAGAGGCAGGGAGAATATACTTCCAAAACCGTAACGTGAGTTTCATTTTTTTCGTAATACAAACACGACTATCTTTTGAAAACGAAAAAAAATGAAATCGCCAAAAATCATTTCAGACAATGTTATGCAGAAGGGCGGTTCTCTTCGTCAAAAAGCGGAAGCGCATTTAAAAGTTAACAAATCCAACAAAATTTCGCTTTCCGGCTTGTCAACAGAACTGACAGAATCGGGGTTTTTGAAGGAATTCGGGGGTGAAACAGACCCGATAGGACTTCTGCACGAACTTGAAGTTCACCAGATTGAATTAGAAATGCAGAATGATGAACTGAAATTGGCAGTTGAAAAAGCTGCCACTGCAACCGCACTTTACGACTTTGCCCCTGCCGGATATTTTACATTAAATCGCGAAGGCATCATTTGTCAGTTGAACCTTAGCGGTGCCAATTTACTTGGGAAAGACCGTTCCAGATTAATCGACAGTCATTTCAGCCAATTTCTTTCGCCTGAATCCTTGCCGGTTTTTAACGATTTTTTTCGCAATATATTTCAGACTAATACCAGGCAAGTCTGCGAGTTGTGGTTCTTGCTTCAGGAAAATTCCTCGTTTTTTATTCACCTTGAAGGAATTGTTGATGAAAATCCGGAGAAATGTCTTTTAACTGCGATAAACATTACCGAACGCAAACGGGCGGAGCAAATAATTACCGAATCAGAAGCCAATTTGAACTCGCTCATAAATAACCGGGATGAGTCAATCTGGTCAATAGACAGCGATTACAACTTTGTAATTTTCAATAAGTTTTTTCTGGATGAATATTTTGCCTCCTTCAATATTGAATTAAAGAAAGGGATGAATGCACTTGAAAATATTTCGTCAAAGTTGAGCGAATTGTGGAAGGAAAAATACGATACCGCCCTGAGTGGGAAAAGAGTTTATTTTGAGTATTCCAATCATGTAGGCAAGGAACTTCATTATTACGAAGTCTTTCTTAACCCGATCATTTCTAAGGGAAAAATAACTGGAGTATCAGCGTTAAGTGCCAATATATCATACCGTAAACGGGCCGAAAAGGCATTGCGCCGTTCAGAAAGCAAATATCGGAAACTCCATGAAAGCATGATGGATGGCTTTGTTTATGTAAATATGGATGGACGGATCAGGGAATTCAATGAATCATATTTGCGTATGCTTGAATACAGTCCCGATGAAATTACCCAACTTTCTTACACTGACATTACTCCTGAAAAATGGATAAGCTATGAAGAGGAAATCGTAGAAAATCAGGTTTTGCTCAGGGGTTATTCAGAAGTTTACGAGAAAGAATACCGAAAGAAAAACGGCACTGTTTTTCCGGTAGAACTCAGAACTGTTCTTTCTAAAGATGAGCATGGTAAAAATGAAGGAATGTGGGCGATTGTGCGCGACATCACTGAACGCAAACGGGCAGATGATCAATTACTCGAAAGCGAGTACTTTTTTAAGGAATCGCAACATGCGGCATTTATAGGTTCATACAAGTTCGATGTGATAGCTGACCACTGGGAATCATCTGAAGTGTTTGACAAAATCTTCGGTATCGAAAAGAGCTACGAACGCAACTTTCAGGGTTGGTTCGATATTTTACATCCCGATGACAGGGCGTTGATGGATAACTATTTTAGAGACGAAGTTTTATTGAAAAAGAATCCTTTTAACAAAGAATACCGCATTGTTCGAAAGTCAGATGGCAAAACCCGGTGGGTACAAGGTTCAGGGCAACTTGGGTTCGATGCCGAAGGCAACGTTATTTCAATGATTGGTACCATTCAGGACATTACCGACCGAAAGCTTTCAGAAGATGCGCTGAAGCAAAGTGAAGCCCGGTTACAGGAACTCAATGCGACCAAGGACAAATTCTTCTCTATCATTGCACACGACCTGAAAAATCCCTTCAATTCAATCATCGGTTTCAGCAATCTGCTGGCGAGACAGATTTATGAAAATAATTATGAAGGTATTGCAAAATACGGAATGATCATTCAGAATTCCTCTCAGCGTGCCATGGATTTGTTAATGAACCTTTTGGAATGGTCTAGAATTCAAACCGGAAGTATCGCTTTTAACCCCGAATGCATCGAAGTTGCAGAGCTGACGAATAGCGTATTAAAATCACTGATTGACTCAGCCAGTCAAAAAACGATAAAAATCAGTATTAAATTTCCACCATTGGTTTTTGTTTTTGCTGATAAGGAAATGATTAGTACCGTATTGAGGAACGTGATTTCGAATGCAATAAAATTCACCCATCCCGGCGGTGAAATAGTGATTTCGGCTGAAAGGAAGCAGGCCGAATGGGTGATAACAATAGCCGATAACGGTGTCGGGATAAAAAAAGACGCCATTGATAAGTTGTTCCGGATCGACCAGAGTTACTCTACTTTGGGAACCCAAAATGAAAAAGGAACCGGTTTAGGCCTGCTGCTCTGCAAAGAATTCGTCGAAAAAAATGGTGGAAAAATCTGGGTCGAAAGCGAGTACGGAGGGTCACTTGGGACCGATGGAAGCAAGTTCCATTTTACGGTTCCGAAAGGTTGAGTGAAACGGTGTAATCTAAAAATTTATATTTACATTGTCGGGTTGCGAAACCAATCGCTAATCAGTGAATTGCCTGCAATAAAAAAAGTATCGTCTGCCATTATTTATCGTTGGGAAAAGGGAAAGAAAAATGAAGGAAGATAATCAGTTTATACAGGCGTTGCCCGAGCTGAGAGAAAAAGCCGAAGAGCGCTTAAAAAGAAGTTATTCAATAAAAGCATTGCCATCAGGCGAGATTGACTTGCTGAAACTCCTGCACGAAATAGATGTGCAACAGGTTGAGCTCGAAATGCAAAATGAGGAGCTCAGACTGGCTGTTGAAAAAGCTGAAACAGCCACTGCATTGTATGATTCTGCCCCATCCGGATATTTTACCATCGATACCAACTGCACTATCAGCGAACTAAACCATAGCGGCGCCAACTTGCTGAAATCAGAACGTTCGTTGTTGATTAATAAGGACTTAAGATATTTTGTCTCCCCTGAAAGCCTGCTCGTTTTTAATGGGTTCTTACACAAGGCATTTGAAACAAATTGCAAACAAACCTGCGAAATAAGTTTATCCATTAATTTCAATCCGCTGCCATATGTTTATCTGGAAGGGATTGTTTCAGAAAACAGCAGTAAATGTATATTGGTGGCAGTTGATATTACTGAACGCAAACAAACGGAAGAAGCCCTTCGGAAAAGCGAGGCAGAAAACCGGATCATTATTGAAGTTAATCCGGATATCCTTTTCAGGATAACTAAACAAGGTTTTATACTTGATTACCATGCTCCAGCCCATACGCATTTTTATGTTGCCCCAGAATTTTTTCTTGGGAAGAAGATGACCGACGTACTACCGTTGGATGTGGCCCAAAAAATACTGGATACGATCGCTGTAGCCTGTCAGTCAGGAAAGATGGCAACCATGGAATATGAGCTAACAAAAGATGGTAAACGGGAATATTTTGAAAACCGGATTGTACCAATGTTTGATGACGAATTGCTCTCGTTCGTGCGCGATATCACCCAACGGAAAGAGGCAGAGGCAGAACTGAGCAGGAATTATTCACTTCTTCGCATCGCAGGCGAAACTGCAAAATTTGGAGGATGGAATTTTGACATGGAAGAAAACAGGGTAACAATGTCTGATGAAGTTGCCATGATTTACGGAAAACCGAATGGATTTTACCCAACATTAACAGAAGCACTGTCGTTTTATGCGCCCGAATGGGTTGAAAAAATCACCAATGCAGTAAATGATTGTGCAAAAAAGGGAATTCCTTTTGATGAAGAGCTGGAAATAATTAACGACGCCGGGAAACGGGTTTGGGTGCGCACAATCGGCGAAGCCATTTGGAACAATGATGGAAATATTGTGAAAATACAGGGATCATTTCAGGATATCAGCGAAAAAAAGCAAGCAGAAGATGCATTACGGAAAAGCGAAGCAAAATTCAAGGAACTCAACGATACCAAAGACAAGTTTTTCTCCATCATTGCCCACGATTTGAGAAGCCCATTCCACAATGTTGTAGGATTCAGCAACTTGCTTGTTCGGGATATTCTGGAAAAAGACTATGCCGGAGTCGAGCGGTTTGCCAATATTATTCAGGATTCTTCGGAACGGGCCATGGACTTGCTGGTAAATTTGCTGGAATGGTCGCGATCGCAAACCGGAAGAATGGAGTTTTTACCGGAAGAGATTGATTTTGGTCAATTGCTGACGAATGTTATCCGATTATTGAATGATTCAGCTGAAAATAAAGGTATATCAATTTATACTGAATTGCCGGATCGGTCATTTGTTTTTGCCGATAAGGCAATGCTTGGAACCATTCTGAGGAATTTAATTTCGAATTCAATTAAATATACCAAATCGGAAGGAGTAATTACAGTTGCAGCCAAACAAATGAATAATGGATTGCTCGTGTCAGTTACCGACGATGGCGTTGGTATAAGCAGTGAAGACATTTCGAAACTTTTTCGTATCGAAAAGAACCATTCTACCGCTGGTACACAAAACGAAAAAGGAACCGGATTGGGACTCATATTGTGCAGGGAATTTGTTGAAAAACATGGTGGTAAAATCTGGGCCGAAAGCCAGGTCGGAAAAGGAAGTACGTTTTATTTTACGATCCCGAAGATGTAGTAATTCGATTAGAAAAGGAACTATGTAATGACTGACAGAACAACTGTATTTAAAGATCGTGAAAAACAAACAACCAAATTTCAGGGTCGGGAAATCTCCCGGCAAATGGAATTCAACAGGTTTACCCTGGCTTTTCCGGCTGAGAGCGAAAAATCTTTCCAGACCAAATACTTCCATAATTCATTGAACCATTTTAGGGTATCGTTTATTTTAGTTACTTTTTTGTATGGTATTTTTGGCCTTCTCGACCAACTGGTTGCCAAACAATTTGAGAACTTTTTTCACCTGATAAGGTATCAGATTGTAATCCCGCTATTGATTGTAGTTTTTCTTTTTTCATTCAGCAGATATTTCATCCGGATATGGCAGAAACTTATATTTATTTGCGTAATCGTGGGTGGCGCTGGTGTAGCAGTTATGTGTGTTAAAGCGCCTGAAAACTCAATCTATTTTGCTGGTTTAATGTTGATTTTTTCAGCTGGCTATTTTTTCGTTAAACTACGTTTTCTCATGGCAACAATTGCCGGATGGGTTGTACTTACCTTTTTTAATGTTGCGATGGTTTTCTTTTCAGATGTAAAAAGTGAAATGATTATCAGCTATAATTTTTTCTTTGTATCGGCCAATCTGATTGGAATGCTTGGAGCTTACTATATCGAGTTTTATACAAGAAAAGATTTTTTCCTCAATGAGCAGTTGGATTTACGTAATGCAATAATAGAGGATGCCAACAAAAATCTTGAATCAAAAGTTGCCAAACGTACCGAAGAGCTTTTAGTGGCAAAAAATCAGGCAGAACAATCGGATAAGCTTAAATCAACTTTTCTTGCCAACATGAGCCACGAAATCCGCACCCCGCTTAACTCAATCATTGGCTTTGCAGAGTTGGTTGTCGACCCTTATTTCTCGCCTGAACAACATACTGAATTTGCACAATTGATCAGTAATAACGGGAACAGTCTGCTTTCAGTTATCAGCAACATCATGGACATTTCGAAAATTGAAGCCGGACAATTGGAACTGAGTAGCCGCAGATTTTCTTTGAATAAATTAATCAGTTCAGTTATAAATGAATTCTCCCTAATAGCCATTAAAAAGGGAATTGAATTAAGAACCGGTTATCCTGATCAGATGGAGGAGATTGTCATTGAAACCGATGAGGCAAAACTTAGGCAGATTCTTGTCAACTTAATCGAAAACGCAATCAAATTTACAGAGTCTGGTTACGTTGAAATAGGAATACAGGAAACCGAAAATTCACTTCTGTTTTTTGTAAGAGACACAGGAATAGGAATTTCAGAAGAAAACAGAGATGCAATTTTCAAACGTTTCCGTCAGGTTGAAACTGCATTTACCCGGAAATATGGCGGTAACGGACTTGGATTGGCCATCTCAAAAAGTCTGGTCGAATTTCTTGGAGGCACAGTCTGGTTAGAATCTGAAGAAGGAAAAGGGAGTACTTTCAGTTTTACGATACCGAAGGGGTAAAAACAAAAATGGGTATTTGTAATATTACACAATGTCATAAAAGTCATTGAATGGTCATTTGGTGGTCATTAAGTTGCAAGGACATGGCAACAGAATGACAATGAATGACCACAACTGACGGACGCAAACTGCCCAATAGGTATGTAAACTGTCAGTCATAAAAAATAAAAATCCCCAACACTTCTTCAGCATTGGGGATTTCAAATTATATTTTTGTTCGATTATTTTACGAACAATTTGCTCCAGTTTTTAAATTCGCGGTTTTTCCAGGTTCCTTTGTGGTAAACGTAGCTTACGATTAATGGCAGTACTGAAGTTGCTTCGGCAAAAACCATTTGTTCGTCGGTTACCTGCACTTTTCCCCACGAGCTGGCTTCCTTCAAAGTTGACGATGAACAAGCGCCATCGCGGACATCGGCAACTGTAATCTGAACTGCATACTGGTGCATCGGCACTTCTTTTCCAAGAATTTCGGCGCAAACAACAGTATCCTGTGCAAAATTCTTCGGAACGCCGCCACCAATCATGAACAAACCAGTTACTCCGGCAGCCATTTTTATTTTGGTGAGTTCCAGAAAATCGGCCACCGAGTCAATCGAAACGTGTTTTTCAGGATTTTCCCACTGGTGTTTGGCCAAACCGAAACCGGCGCTTGAGTCAGAAAAAGCAGGGCAGAAAATCGGCACATTGTTTTCGTAACAAACCTGAATAAGGCTTTCTTTTTTTACTGAATTTTCTGTCAGCCATTTGCCCATCTCCCAAATAAATTCGCGCGATGAGTAAGGTCTTTTTTCAAGCGAATCAGTAATTTCCTTGATGGTTCCATCACAGTTCTGCAATTCTTCTTCGTCAATGAAAGTATCGTAAATACGGTCGATATAAAGGTCACGCAAGATTCCGTCATTTACTTCGGTTGTTCCGCGGTAGTGTTTGTGTCCCAACGCTTCGAAAAAATCCATGTCGATAATCGATGCTCCTGTAGCAACAATTACATCGATCATTTTATTTTTGACCATGTCAACATAAACCTGCATACAACCTCCGGCGCTGGTACTTCCGGCGAGGGTCAGAATGTTGGTACATTCAGTATGGTTTACCATTTTCAGCAAAATGTCGGTTGCACTTGCTGTATCGCGCGAAGTGAATGACATTTTGCGCATTGAGTCAATAATTGGTGTTGAGTCGAATGACTTAATGTCAATGTGTTCGATGGTGTCTTTTAATAAATCTGATTTCTTCATGCTTCTGAATTTTGATCGTTTAATTGTGCTTGCCAGCAATTGTATTTGATTATAAATTAGTATGATAGGCTGGTTGCTATCTTTGAAAAAGTTTGCAAATGTAGTATAAAATATTTGGTTCTGCCAACCTTAATTTATTTTCCTGAAGGCATAACCATGTCTTTCAGAAAGATGTCTGCAATATCAGCAATGGAGGAATCGAGGCTACGGTATTTAAAACCGATTGTCCGGATGATTTTTTCTCCTGAATATTGATTTTTCTGGTTTGAACTTGATACTGTATCACGAGTGATTAAAGGTCGTTTCCCGGTAAAAAAACTGGCGGCTTTTGCCATTCTCCATGCAATGTGCAGCTTGATGTCGGATGCAAAATTTCGCGGTCGTGGTTTGTTGAGTCCGTCCGCTATTCTATTGAAAAAATCCTGATAGCTCATATTTCCGGCATTCAGGATGAACCGCTGGGTTTTAACCTGCTCAAATTGCTGATCGCCCATCAGTAAAATCATGGCTTTTACCACGTCGCGCACATCCACAAGCCCGGTGATCCCTTTGGTGTAGTAATTCAGCCCTTTCCAGATCGATTGAAATAGTTTTGGGCTTCCGATTTCCCAGTTTCCCGGGCCCATAATAATCGACGGATTGACTATCACGGCATCCAATCCTTCTTCAATTCCGCGCCAAACTTCCATTTCAGAAAAAAATTTGCTGAGCGAATAGCCTGT
>JAIBEZ010000054.1 GCA_019459485.1 Prolixibacteraceae bacterium | reverse complement strand
TCCTTCGTGCTGAATGAGATTGGTATAATGTAAGCTATAAGACTTAGAAGCCTTTCTCAATCAGATGAGAAAGGCTTTTTTTTAGATGTAAATCAGTTAAAAACAAATAAGATATGCAAAATCGATTAAGATCAGCTACTACGACCGAAGGAAGACGTATGGCAGGCGCAAGAAGCCTCTGGCGGGCAAACGGAATGAAAGAAGAACATTTTGGGCGACCGGTAATTGCCATTGTCAATTCTTTCACCCAGTTTGTTCCCGGTCATGCGCATCTTCACGCGATTGGTCAATATGTAAAAGGCCTCATAGAACAAAAAGGGTGTTTTGCTGCTGAGTTTAACACCATCGCCATCGACGATGGAATCGCAATGGGTCACGATGGTATGTTGTATTCGCTTCCTTCGCGCGACGTGATTGCCGACAGTGTTGAATATGTTTGCAACGCACACCGGGCCGATGCAATGGTCTGCATTTCGAATTGTGATAAAATTACCCCCGGAATGATGATGGCCGCTATGCGCCTGAATATTCCTGTCATTTTTGTGTCGGGCGGACCAATGGAAGCCGGCGAAATCGACGGAAAAAAATATGATTTGGTTGACGCGATGGTAATGGCTGCCGACAATTCTGTTTCAGAAGAACAAATTTCGAAAGTTGAACGCGATGCCTGCCCAACCTGCGGCTCGTGCTCCGGAATGTTTACCGCCAACTCGATGAACTGCCTGGCAGAAGCGCTTGGTTTGGCACTTCCGGGCAACGGCACCATTCTGGCAACTCATGCCAACCGGAAACGCCTGTTTGAAGAAGCAGCTGCACGAATTGTTGAAATGACCTACGATTATTACAAGAATGGCAATGAAAAAGTATTGCCCAGAAATATTGCCACCAAAGCCGCTTTCCAGAATGCAATGCGACTTGATATCGCCATGGGTGGTTCAACAAATACTGTATTGCATATTTTGGCCATTGCTTCGGAAGGTGAAGTCGATTTCAAAATGAAAGACATTGATGATTTGTCGCGGGTAACCCCAAATCTTTGCAAAGTTGCCCCCAACGGAGCTTACCACATTCAGGATGTAAACCGTGCAGGAGGTATTCTTAGTATTTTGGCAGAACTTGCGCGCGCCGGAATGCTCGACACATCGGTTCCCCGCGCCGATGGTTTAACCCTTGAAGAAGCGATTGCCAGATACGACATAACAGCTCCGACAGTTATTGAAGATGCTTTCCGCAGATATAAATCGGCTCCGGGAGGAGGCCGTAATTTGGTGATGGGATCTCAGGAAAATTATTTTAAAGAATTGGATACCGACCGCGCGAATGGATGCATCCGCGACTACGAACATGCCTACAGCAAAGATGGCGGACTGGCTGTTCTTTATGGCAATATTGCCCGGAACGGTTGTATCGTAAAAACAGCCGGAGTTGATCCTTCAGTCTATCATTTTAAAGGAACTGCCAGGGTATTCCAATCGCAGGACGATGCCTGCAACGGAATTCTTGGCGACAAAGTGCAGGCCGGCGATGTGGTTGTAATCATATACGAAGGGCCAAAAGGTGGACCGGGAATGCAGGAAATGTTGTACCCGACTTCTTACATTAAATCAATGAACCTTGGCAAAGCCTGTGCGTTGATTACCGACGGACGTTTTTCAGGTGGAACATCAGGTTTGTCAATCGGCCATGTTTCTCCGGAAGCTGCTGCCGGTGGCGAAATCGCACTTATCAAGGATGGAGACCTGATTGAAATTGACATCAAAACCCGAAAAATAAATGTTCTGCTGAGCGATGAAGAATTAGCGTCCAGAAAAGAACAGGAATTAAGCAGGGGAAAAGATGCATATATGCCGGCACCGCGCGACCGGATGGTGAGCAAAGCGCTGAAGGCATATGCCAGCATGGTTTCATCAGCAGATCGCGGCGCAATAAGGTTGATTGACTAAGGAAAAGTGACTAAAGTGAACTAAAGTACTTAGAGTGCCTAAAGTTGAAACAACAGAAATTACTTTAGGCACTCCGAACTTTAGGCACTTCGAACTTATAATATGGTAAAAAAATAAATAAAACTCTAAATACTATGGCAACACAAAGAGTAAGCGGCTCGCAAGCTGTAATATTATCCCTTCTGGAGGAAGGAGTTGATACCATTTTCGGGTATCCGGGCGGGGCAATTATGCCTATCTACGATGCATTGTACGATTTTGACCAACAGGTCACTCATTACCTTACACGGCATGAACAAGGCGCCATTCACGCAGCCGAAGGTTATGCAAATGTAACCGGAAGGGCAGGGGTTTGTTTTGCAACTTCCGGTCCGGGTGCAACCAATCTGATTACCGGATTGGCCGATGCGCAAATCGATTCGATTCCATTGGTTTGCATTACAGGTCAGGTGGCTTCTCCGCTGCTTGGAACCGATGCTTTTCAGGAATCGGACGTAATTAGCATTACTTTGCCGGTGACCAAATGGAATTACCAGGTTACAAGTGCTGAAGAAATACCCGAAGCGATTGCAAAAGCTTTCCACATTGCAACTACCGGTCGTCCGGGTCCTGTATTGCTCGATATTTCAAAGGACGCGCAATTTGGAATGTTCGATTTCGAATATAAAAAATGCACCAAAATTAGAAGTTATCTTCCTGAATATCCGGTTGATCCGTTTCAGGTTAAAGCTGCTGCCGATATCATTAATGCCGCTAAAAAACCTTTGGTTTTGTTTGGCCACGGTGTAATATTGGCCAATGCTGAAGAGGAACTAAAAGAATTTATTGAAAAAACAGGTATTCCGGCAGCATGGACATTGCTCGGCCTTTCGTCACTTCCATCTGACCATCCGCTCAATGTGGGAATGTTGGGAATGCACGGAAACTACGGACCAAACATCAAAACCAACGAAGCCGATGTTGTTATTGCCATTGGGATGCGTTTCGATGACCGCGTAACCGGAAAAGTAGCAGCTTATGCCCGTCAGGCCAAAATTATTCATCTGGAAATTGATCCTGCTGAAATAAATAAAATCATAAAAGCCGATGTGCCTGTTTTGGGAAGCGCCAAAAAATCGCTTCGGATGCTGATCGGTAATGTGAACCAAAACTCGCATGAAGCGTGGGTTCAGGAATTCCGCGACTGCGATAAGATTGAATATGAAAAGGTAATTTCACACGATATTCATCCTAAAAAAGTTGGATTGACGATGGGTGAAGTCATTCGCATTGCTTCCGAAAAAACAAACAATGATGCAATTCTTGTAACCGATGTTGGTCAGCACCAGATGATCGCATCCCGCTACTTTAAATTTAGTCAACCCCGGAGCAATGTGACTTCAGGCGGTTTGGGAACAATGGGATACGCGCTTCCGGCTTCGATGGGAGCTAAAATCGGACAGCCCGACCGGGTCGTATTTGCGGTGGCCGGAGATGGCGGGTTTCAGATGACCATTCAGGAACTGGGAACAATTGCGCAATACGAACTGGATATAAAAATAATTGTGCTGAATAATAATTTCCTCGGAATGGTTCGCCAATGGCAGCAGTTGTTTTTCGAAAAACGGTATTCGTTTACAGAAATGAAGAATCCTGATTTTGTGGGCATCGCCAAAGCCTATGGACTGGCTTCACAAAAAGTTACTTCGCGCGACCAGTTGGAAGATGCTGTTCAGGAAATGCTCGACCACAAAGGCCCGTTTGTGCTGGAAGTGGTGGTTGAAAAGGAAGACAATGTTTTCCCGATGATTCCAACCGGTGCATCCATATCTGATATTTTACTGGAACCGTAAGGAGTTTCAGGTTCCAGGTTTCAGGTCTGGCATCTGAGATATGGTTATGAAATTCTTTTACTTGATGACAATTGAAACTTTTTTATTTTCCAGCTCCGGAGGAGCGAAATATTTGTAGCAATAAATAAACATCGGAACCCGTCGTCCGCGCAGTCAGACAGAACAAAACTTTACTGATTTCTCGGACGGAATAGAATTCACAGTTTGATAAGTTCATAAATGTTTAATCCAAAAGGTTGCAAACAACCATTTTAAAAACAAATCGAAGATGAAACAAGAATATATTATCACCGTTTTTTCTGAAGACCAGATTGGTTTGCTCAGTAGAATAACAATCATTTTTACACGTCGCAAGATTAATATTGACAGCTTAACCGTTTCGGCATCAGCAATTCCCGGAATATTTAAGTTTACAATTGTAATTAAGGAAACCCTTGACCGTGTTCAAAAGGTGGTTGGCCAGCTCGAAAAGGTTGTTGATGTCATGAAGGCCTATTTCAATACCAATGAAGAGATGATTTGTCAGGAGATTGCATTGTACAAAGTGCCTATCGAAGAGCTTTTCGAATCGGATAAAATCGAACAAATTGTTCGCAACTCGGGTGCCCGCATTCTGGAAATCACCCGGGAATACGTGGTGATCGAAAAAACCGGACATACCAATGAAACGCAGCAGCTTTTTGACGAGTTGAACGTATTTGGAGTGACTCAGTTCAACCGTTCCGGAAGGGTGGCAATTACCCGTAGTTCAATCGAGAAATTGTCGGAATTCCTGAAAGAGCGGGATGCACTTCTGGAACAGGTTGACTAGGAAAAAGTTCGAAGTGCCTAAAGTTGGGAGTGCCTGGAGTATTTTCTGCAACTTTAGGCACTTTAGTTCACTTTAAATACTTCGAACTTTTTCATGAAACAGTCGTCAGAACAAATCCCGGTTTACAGCCTGCACAATTTCAGTTCTCCTGAACGGAAAAGCCAGCAGTTTCAGGTGGAGGTGTTCGATGCAAAACGGCATTTCAGCGTGAAATACCCGCACCGGCACGATTTTTTTGAAGTTTTATATCTCCTGAAAGGATCAGGCTATCATGTGATTGACAGCAACAAATATGAAATTAAACCGCCTTGCGTGTTTTTTATGTCTCCGGGTCAGGCACATAAGCTGGAGTTTTCGCACGATATCGAAGGGTTCATCTTTATTTTTACTGCCGATTTTTATTTACTCAACCGCAGCGATCAGAACAGCCTGATCGAATTTCCTTTCTTTTACACCGTTCAGCAGGATAATCCACCTTTACAGCTTGCAAACCAGGAAGATGTTCTGTTTCTGGAAAGATTGTTTCTTCAGGGTATTTCAGAATTGAAAAAGGTGGAGTCCAATACATTTGAAATGTTGAGGTCAATCCTTGACTTGATTTTAACCACTTGTTCGTCCCGCTATAAAACAAACGAAAACAGCATCAGCAAAGGAAAGGGGCATATTTTGGTGAAACGGTTTTATCAGCTGGCAGAAGAGAATTATTTAAAAAACCTGTCGCTGGGCGATTATGCCACTTTGCTGATGGTTACGCCCAACCACCTGACACAAACCGTGAAACAATTCACCGGAAAAACTTCCACACAAGTAATAAAACAAAAGCAAATTCTGGAAATTAAAAGGTTGCTGGTACATACCAATTTAAATGTAACAGAAATCGCCACTCAGCTGAATTTTGATGATCAGTCGTATTTTACAAAGTTTTTCAAGCGCGAAACCGAATTGACCCCGCTTCAGTATCGTTCCCAATCTTCAGGATTGTAAGTAAAATTACCTTGACGAAACCGATTGCAAACAATTGGTCCTGAATATTGTTTTCAGAAATTGAAATGGTTAAAAAATATTAATCCATGAAAAACACCTAAAATACATGCTTTTTTACCCTGCTTTTTGCTGAATATTCCATTGCTTTGTATCATCAGAAAAATAGTATCAGACAAAATTTTCATACACAATAAAATCATAAAAAATGGCAAATTATTTCAACACACTTCCTTTGCGTCTTCAGTTGGCACAATTGGGAACCTGCGAATTTATGGACAGTTCGGAGTTTGCTGACGGCGTTAAAAAGCTGGAAGGCAAAAAAATCGTGATCATCGGCTGTGGCGCTCAGGGTTTGAACCAGGGTTTGAACATGCGCGATTCTGGCCTTGACGTTTCTTACACTTTGCGTCCTGAAGCCATCAAAGAACAGCGTCAGTCGTATAAAAACGCTGCCGGAAACGGTTTTAAAGTTGGAACTTACGAAGAAATGATCCCAACTGCCGACCTCGTAATTAATTTGACTCCGGACAAACAGCACACCGGCGTAATCACTGCAGTAATGCCGTTGATCAAAAAAGGAGCAACCCTTTCCTATTCACACGGTTTCAATATTGTGGAAGAAGGAATGCAGATCCGCAAAGACATTACCGTAATCATGGTGGCTCCAAAATCTCCGGGTTCAGAAGTTCGCGAAGAGTACAAACGCGGATTTGGTGTACCTACCTTGATTGCCGTTCATCCTGAAAACGATCCGAACAAAGATGGTTTCGAAATCGCAAAAGCTTATGCGGCCGCTACCGGTGGACACAAAGCCGGCGTTTTAAGTTCATCGTTTGTTGCCGAAGTAAAATCGGATTTGATGGGTGAGCAAACTATTTTGTGTGGCTTGTTGCAGACCGGTTCAATCCTGTCGTTCAACAAAATGGTTGAAAAAGGAATTGACGCCGGATATGCCTCAAAATTGGTTCAGTACGGATGGGAAGTAATTACCGAAGCGCTGAAACACGGTGGTATCACCAACATGATGGATCGTTTGTCGAATCCTGCAAAAATCAAGGCTTTCGAACTTTCAGAAGAATTGAAACGCATCATGCGCCCGTTGTTCTGGAAACACATGGACGACATCATGTCAGGAGATTTTTCGAAAACCATGATGGAAGACTGGGCCAACGACGATAAAAACCTGTTGACATGGAGAGCTGCAACCGGCGAAACTGCCTTCGAGAAAACTCCTGCGGGAACCATGGAAATAAGCGAACAGGAATATTTCGACAATGGTGTGCTGATGATCGCTTTCGTAAAATCAGGCGTTGAACTTGCTTTTGAAACCATGACCGAAGCCGGAATCAAAGAAGAATCGGCTTATTACGAGTCGTTGCACGAAACTCCGCTGATTGCCAACACCATCGCCCGCAAAAAACTGTTCGAAATGAACCGCGTGATTTCTGACACTGCTGAATACGGCTGTTATTTATTTGATCACGCTTGTAAACCACTTTTGGCCGATTTCATGTCGAAAATTGATACCGATGTAATCGGAAAACCTTATGGAGCAGGCAAAGGAAATGGCGTTGACAACAAACAACTGATCAGTGTAAACGAAATTATCCGTTACCATGATGTTGAGTTGATTGGCGAAGAACTCCGTGCCGAAATGACCGCCATGAAAACGATTGTATAAAACGAATTTATTGAAATATATGAAGGAGCCTCGTTGAAAAACGGGGCTTTTTATTGCTACAATTTCCTCAATTCAACCAGCATTTTTTCGATCTTTTTTGTGGCTTCGGTTTGGCTGCCCGAAAAATTATTCAGCATGATGGTAAATGACAGTTCACGTCCGGAGATGGTAGTCAGGTAGCCTGCATAGCAGCGCACGCGCGTCATCGAACCACTTTTGGCGCGAAGGCATTCATTGGGAAAGTTCTCATTTTTAAAAACCGTTAAAGTACCTTTTCCAACGGTTGCCAGCGATTCGTAAAAGTCGGAGGAATACTCACTTTTCGTTTTCATGTGATTCAAAATCAAAACCATCTGGCTGGCAGTAACAGCATTAAAACGCGACAGTCCGCTTCCATCGTTCATGAAAAATCCGGACATGTCAAGCCCTTTTTCTTTCCAGAATTCAACTACGAATTTGCAGCCGTCTTTGGTTGTTCCCAATCCGTTTTTTCGAAATGCCAGGTGTTTGAGCAGATGTTCTGCAAACAGGTTCACACTTTCGTGATTGGTTACCCTGATAATTTCGCGCAAAGGTGGAGATTGAAAAACAGACAGTTGGCCGGATAAATCAACTTTTGCCTTTTCGTATTTCGTTACTCCTGAAACTGCAATTCCGTTTGCAGAAAGTTTTTTCCTGAATTCGCTGGCCAAAAGTGCAGATGGATCAGGAACCGAAGCTTTGACAACAAAATCTTGTTTGTTTTTCGGAATCGTGCCGCGAATGATTCTTCGGTTCTCCATCGGACTGCCGAAAACGTAGGCCTGATCGCTATTAATATCCGACGAAAGCACTTCGTTGTGCACATCAAGATTGGGGATTTCAGGGACAATTTTTAATATTTCAGTTTGCTTTCCTGCCTCAATTTTCGATTTCAGGTGAATTTCATACAAATTGTCATAAACACTTATTCCTGAAGCACCTGCTCCATAATAATTCCCGATATCTTCCCAAATCCAGGTATTCGGGATTGTCTGCGATTCGTAAATTGTGGCATCCAAAATCAGGTTTCCGGTAACAACTTTGATTTCTTTCTGCTGAATTTCCTTTACCCACTCTGCCATAAAATGCTGGTATTTTGGAAAATATTTTGACCCAAGTGTCGGGTCTCCGCCCCCGATGATTTGAAGATTGCCGAAAAGTGTGTCATTTCTGATTGTTCCGGAGTAGGAGAGGGAAGTTTCAAAACGAAAATCAGGACCGAAAATTTCGAGTGCAGTGGCAGTTGTTACCAATTTCAGGATAGATGCCGGGACCAAGCTTAGTTGCGGCTCCGATTTTACAAGCATTTCTCCGGTTTGATTGTCGCTTACTGAAATGCAGATACTGGCATTTGCCAGTTCCGGAGTGTTTTGCCAGTCGATGATTTTTTTTTGAATGGTTGCTGTTTTATCCTGCGCAAGCCCGATGCCTGAACACAAATAAAAGCTGCCGATAAAAAAGATTTTACGAAGAAGACTTGATCTGTTCATACTTATTTTATTGTGATGGAAAGATAAAGAGTTATACTGAAACAATCACCAGCAATTTGAATCCATTATTCAATTATATATCTTTGGCATAAATAATTACTTTATGCGTCTTTCTGAATATGAGATTAGTTCTATTCGTATTTTGACCAGGGAAATCTTTGGACAAAAAACTATTGTGAAGCTGTTCGGTTCGCGTTTAATCGATTCAAAAAAAGGCGGAGACATTGACTTATTCTTACAAACACCTGAAGAATATTCAGCACAAACTATTCTGGTTAAAAAAGCTGAGTTTTTAACAAGACTAGAACAATTGATTGGTGAGCAAAAGATTGATTTAGTTATACTTACGAAATTGAATCGCAATATGCCGATTGTTCAGGTGGCAATTGAGGAAGGGATGGTTATATGATGGATTCCATACTTGAGAATAAACTGAAAGAAACATTTGAATCCTGTGATTCTCATGTAAACAGGATGATTTTTGCAAAGTCTAAAATTATTGCACATCTTCCAGTTAGTATTGATAATTATTACAGCCTGACGGATGAGCACATTAGTTTTATGGACCAGTTTATCTATCGTTTTTCGAAATTGCAGGATATAATGGGATCTCGTCTTTTCCCATTTTTGTTGAATGCTTTTGCGGAAACGACCGACGATAAAGCTTTTATTGATATTCTTAACCGTTTGGAACGATTTGAGATCATTAATTCTACTCAAACCTGGTTGCAGCTCCGGAAAATCAGGAATGATATTGCTCATGAATACCCATCATCGCTTTTAGAAAGACTGGCAGGGATTAACTTTTTATTTGATGAGCTTGAAACATTTCAGAAAATTATCGAAAATTGTCGCCGGATTCTCCTCGAAAAAATCGATGTCAGATTTTAATTTTTGCTGATTGCAGTCCGTTCGATTGTTTAAATTAAGGTTATGCCTTGTTTTAACCCAACCAATATTCATCTGGATTTAGTATCTTTGTGATGTTTTGAAAAAAGACATTCAATATCAGAATATTACAAGCTAAAAATAATTCTAATAAGTTTAATTTTAAACTAGAACACAATGTTAATTGATAAAGTATTCGGTAGAGAAATTTTGGATTCGCGTGGTAATCCAACCATTGAAGTAGAAGTAACTCTTGAATGTGGTGCAATTGGCCGTGCGGCAGTACCATCCGGAGCATCAACCGGCGAAAACGAAGCGTTGGAATTGCGCGACGGCGACAAAGGTCGTTACTTAGGCAAAGGCGTTTTGAAAGCTGTTGCAAACGTAAACACAGTTATTGCCAAAGAAATCGTTGGTATGAACTCTTTGAATCAGGTAGCTTTAGATAAAAAACTAATAGCGCTTGATGGAACAAAAACAAAATCAAAACTGGGTGCCAACGCTATGTTGGGAGTTTCACTGGCCGTTGCAAGAGCTGCTGCCGATGCGCTTGACATGCCTCTTTATCGCTACATCGGCGGAGCAAACGCAAAAACATTGCCGGTTCCGATGATGAACATCATCAACGGTGGTTCACACTCTGATGCTCCCATCGCTTTCCAGGAATTTATGATTCGTCCAATCGGTGCAACTTCTTTCCGCGAAGGTTTGCGCATGGGTGCTGAAGTTTTCCATCACCTGAAAAAAGTGCTTCACGATCGTGGTTTAAGCACTGCTGTTGGTGACGAAGGTGGTTTCGCTCCTGCTCTTGACGGAACTGAAGATGCTTTGAACAGCATTATCAAAGCGATTAAAAATGCTGGTTATAAACCAGGCCGTGCCTCTGAAGGTGCTGACGTTTCTATCGCATTGGACTGTGCTGCTTCTGAATTCTACAAAGACGGAATCTACGATTATTCAAAATTTGAAGGTCCAAACGGTGCAAAAAGAACTTCTGCGCAACAGGTTGAATTCCTTGCAGGGCTGGTTGCTAACTTCCCGATTGATTCAATTGAAGATGGTATGCACGAAGGTGACTGGAATGGCTGGGTTGAATTAACTCATAAGTTAGGCGACAAATGCCAGTTGGTTGGCGACGATTTATTCGTAACCAATGTTGAATACCTGAAAAAAGGCATCGAATTGGGAGCTGCCAACTCAATCCTGATTAAAGTAAACCAGATTGGTACTTTAACCGAAACTTTGGACGCAATTGAAATGGCACACCGTGCAGGTTACACTTCAGTAACATCACATCGTTCAGGCGAAACTGAAGATTCTACCATTGCCGACATCGCTGTTGCAACCAACGCCGGTCAAATCAAAACCGGTTCATTGAGTCGCTCAGACAGGATGGCAAAATACAACCAATTGCTTCGCATCGAAGAAGAATTGGGAGCTTCGGCCATCTACGGATACAAAAAAGTAATTAAGAAATAGGCTGAATAAGCAATAATTGGAAAGCCGGTATCTGCAAAGGGTACCGGCTTTTCTTATTCAAATCAGCTTACAGGTTGTTACACCTTAAAAAAAAACTGTATCAGAAGTTATAGCAAACTTATTTGCATGTATCTTTGGCTTTTATAAACAAATTGCTTAGTTTTATTTCTGAATAAAAACCCTTTAAATCAAGTTTTTAGTTATTCCCACTTGACGCATCATTGATAAAATATATGAAGACATTTAAATTCGCACTTCTAATTCTTTTACTGACATTTTCAGGAATAATCAACCTTCAGGCACAGGAAGAATTTTCAAAGGGTTTGGGTTTGGCCGCGAAAAGCTCGACAAACGGTTTTGGAGGCGATGCGGTTTTCAATTTCCACAAACGGATGAGCGTTCGTTTAGGATATGAAAAACTTGCCCTGACATCGAGTTTTAGTTTTGATGAGGAATCTGTTGATTACACTGCCAATGTGGATTACCAAACTGGTAGCGTTTCATTGTTGTTCGACTATTATCTGGCACGTCATGTGTTTTTCACCGCGGGCGCAGGCTTGAATATGTTTAACGCAATTGTTGATGGGGAAGCGGAAAGCTACATGCAATATGGAGATATTCAGATTCCAAGGGAAGACATCGGGACTTTTGGGTTTGAATTAACTCCTTCGTCACAAATTTCTCCTTATGCCGGAATCGGATTCGGACGAACTTTGGGATTAAAAAATAAAGTAGGATTCGCTTTCGAACTGGGAGGTTTTTATCAGGGGCCTCCTGAAATAACAATCACATCAACCGGATTGCTTTCTCCTACTTCCAATCCTGATCAGCAGCAAGCCGAAAGACTGGAGGAACAGATCAATCAATACAATATTTATCCTGTCTTGAAATTTTCTCTATCCTATAAAATTGTAGGTTTCTGACAACTATTAATAACGATTTAAATCTATTTGATATGATATCTAAAATACAATTCAGAAATGTGGCTTTATCCGGTGTTCTTTTGATAAGTGTTTTATTGTCAGGTTGTCAGGATATGTTTAAAGATCCCATGACGGACAAGGAAACGGGTGAGCCGGTCACATTGCTGTTGATGGACAGAAATTTTATAAAGACTAAAATCGCTGTCAGTTTACAGGATATGGATACGGAACAAAAAATAACTAACGAACAGGTTGAAATTCAGTTTTCGGGCAACGATGCTGCCGATCTGATAAATTTTGGAGGTTACAAAAATACAATCTACAATACGAATGCGGGTTTTATTGAAGTTGGACATGATCCAAATATCATTGTCAATTCGCAGAATCCGATTGAGCTGACTGTAGTTGCCAGTAGCCAGAATTACATTTCGGCTCCTCAGTTTGTAAGTTATACTTCCGAAGGAATAAAAGATCTGGTTATAAATATGTATCGTAAATCCAACCTCAAATCGGCAAATGTGGGCGCTTATGGCGAACCTTTCGATATTGAATACAATGGACAGTTGCAATCGCCCAATTTGGTTTATCAGGCTGATTTTAGCAGTTATACAACCGGAACCGCCTACGAGTATCTTAACCTATATACTACTGGCGCCAATGGATTGCTCGTGTGCAATAATCTGAAAGACAATGTACTATATGCTGATTATGGAGTATATGTCTTCAGCCAGTCTGCCGGTACTAACCTTATGCCGCCAGCGTCGCCAACAAAAAATATTGCGTTACAGTCAGGAACCTATGTTTATTCAACGGTTTTAAAATCGGGTATGTCGAAATGTGATAACGGACTGACACTTCATGTTGAACGTGCAAACGGAGCTACCGGAACCGGTGTTTTTGATTACCTGATAACATTCTCCGATGGGAAAACAAAATCAGGAAAAATCTCCTGCACCTTTCCTTCTGATAACCTGATTGAACAGTTGTACTATCCGGCTTCCAATCCTGCTGTGAAGGTAGAATTGATGGGTGACGCCCAATATGATATTTCGGAAGCGGTGAACTTAAATTCGCCTTGCGGTGCAAAAGCCAGTTTTGTTGCAACTCCCAAAAGTAATCTGAAAACTTATAAGCTGATAACCAGCTATAGTTGTCCCAATTCATCTGTCGGTATTAGTTTATCAATTCTTGGTGAATTCAGGAAAAAGGACTCAACCGATAAGTGGAACTCATTTAAATTTATTGAAGGTATCTCTGAATTACAGCTCGTTGCCGATTCTGATTATGATTTCAGGATAAATATTGACGGCGAATATTACAATTATACTATTCCTACAAATCCTGACAAAGTAAAATCTTATCTGGAAAATTCAGGTACCGATTTTACATTTAGAAATCTCTCAGTGATTTCCACAGCAACTTCTGTAACCATTAAAACTGATGTTCAGTTTAGTCAGGCAGTTTGCGATTTGATACAATAGGTTTATTTTCTGAAAGTGTACAGTAAAGACGAAACCAAACTTTTGCGGAAAGAATTCTGGATTGTGTTTGCCCGCCGCTGCGGGATTGTTCCTGAATTAAGGAGCAGAAAGAAAAAATGGGTATTATACGACACCGGACTAAATGGCATTGACCTGAAATTTGAGGTCACCCGGCAGGAAGCAATGGTGATGGTTGAAATAAACATCAAACAGGAAAACCGTCGGCTGGAAGCTTTTGAAACCATGCAGAAATACCGGAAATTGCTCGAAGATGGTTTTGCAGAACCGCTCATCTGGGACTTTTGCGTCATCAGGGAAGGCGGCCAGGAAGTTTGCCGGATTTACACTTCCCTTCCCAATGTCGACTTCCACCGGCAAAACCAATGGCCCGATATTTTTAACTTCTTTATCGACAACATGCTCATCCTCGAAAACAATTTCATGGAAATTAAGGATGGGATAGAAGCGGAGCTATATTAGTCGCAGTGTTCAGTCGCAGTATTCAGCTTTTTGCCTGCAAACTGCGACTGCGCACTGATCACTTTTTTCTTTCCCCATGTAATGAAATTCAACTCACTTCGTCTTAACTTTGAAACAAGCAGAAAAGCGTTCGAATGTTAGCCAGAGATTTTAAAACCGATGTACTTCCAATCAGCAACAAATTGTTGCGGTTTGCCCTTCAAATTCTTCAGAATGAAGAAGAGGCGAAAGATGTACTTCAGGATGTGTTTCTGAAACTCTGGCAAAAACGTGATGAACTCGGGAAGGTTGAAAATCTGGAAGCTTTTGCAATTCGCATGATTCGTAACCGCTGTCTCGATTTGATCCGTTCACGACGAACAATTTCGTTGGAACTGGTGAAGAAAAACAAACAGCCAGAGGAGGATTGCACGGATACGGATTATCTCGAAAATACAGAGTTGGCTGGATTGGTAAAACGGATTATTGCTGAATTGCCCGACTTGCAGCGCACCGTCATTCATTTGCGCGACATCGAACAGCTTGAATATGAGGAAATAGCCGAAGTTACGGAGTTGAACGTAAATGCAATCAGGGTAAATTTATCGAGGGCACGAAAGAAAGTGCGTGATGAAATCTTAAAAATTCAAAATTATGGAATCACAGAGAATAGACATATTGCTGCAAAAGTACTTTGAAGCCGAAACCACACTCGCCGAAGAAAATGAACTGATCACTTATTTTACTTCCGGAGAAGTGGATGAAAATCTGAAAATGTATGTTCCGATGTTTTCAGGAATGAAGGAACTTTCGGTTGATGAAAATCCTGCCCTGGGCGACGATTTGATGAATCATATTCTGGAATCGGAGCACAGGGAAAAACTGAGATACCGCTGGATGTGGCAAATGGTGACCGGTGTTGCTGCATCTGTGATTCTGGTAATGCTGGCCGTGAATTTCTACGGCAATCAAAACCAATGGAAAGACACGTTTACCGATCCCGATGAGGCTTATGCTGAAGCCACTAAAACCCTTGAATTTGTTGCCGGCAAATACAACAAAGGATTGGCTCAGCTGAAACCTATCGGGAAAATGGAGGATGCCACGATTCCTTTTTATTCAGGAATGGAAGCTTTGGACAAAGGATTTGAAAGACTTAATGAAATTGAAAAACTGAACAAAAATTTAAAAAACGAATAGCCATGAAACGAATCTTATTGATATTGGTATTGCTCATCCCTGTATTGGTGATGGCTCAGGACAATAGCCCGATTGACAAACTGTTTAATAAATATGCCAATAAAGACGGGTTTACAACGGTGAATATCAGCGGTAAATTACTTGGATTGGCAAGTAGTTTCGATGAATCGAAAAGCAAGGAAGCTGCGATGTTTGAAAAAATAACCGGAATTCGCATCCTGTCGGTCGAAAACAAGGAGTTGAACAAAGGCCTCAACTTTTTCAAAGAGCTGGAATCCGATGGATTTTTCAAAAACCACAATTACGAGGTGTTGATGGAAGTGACCGAAAAGGATGAGGTTGTCAGGTTTTACGGACGGTCCGGCGAAAAAGGAAAACTCTCAGAATTGTTGCTCGTGGTTGGTGGCGACGATAATACGCTGATCAGCATTCGTGGTCTTATTGATCCTGCCGACATCGGAAAAATTACCGGAGCAATCAACGTGGGGGTTACTACGAAGTAGTTTAACCGCTACGCGGTATTTGAAAAACATAAATCCTGTAGCAGAAATGCTGCGGGATTTTCTTTTTATTCGTCCTTTCAAAAAATGTGTTACTTTTATTTTTTGAAATTAGAACGAACAAAATGAATCCTCAGAATTTCTGGAAAAAATACGAATTTGCTGTCAATCAAACCCTTCTCTTTAAGGCCGGCTTTGTTGAAGTTTTTGTGAAAAACATTTCGAATGGTTGGCTAATTAAAAGTCGTGTTCCCGATCAACCCAATGAAGACTTGCAGGTGGAAGAAGTGGACGGTTTTGATGATGAATCGGAAGTGTTTCATTTTCAAACCGGAAAATCGCACGATTTGTATGTAGTCCCAGCCCTTCCCGATAAAGCGGTGGTTTTCAGGAATAACAAGGTTATTAAAATCAGTGCTGAAGAATTGGCCAATTTGTATTTCAGGATACCGCTTGACATACAATTCTATTTTCAGGAAGTAAAAGAAGAAAACCTGTTGTTTGAATTGCCTTTACAACGTTTGTCGGATACCTGGTTTGGAGAGGCCGACAACGGCGAACCGGCTTTTTCAATTGGTGGCAATTACGACAAGGATTTTTCTGAAATCAAAGCCATGCCATGGGAAGCGGTGGTTCCGGTTGAAATAAACAACAATACCACAAGCATTTTCGATCTTCAGCGTCTTATTCTCCGGGTCGAAGATTTTTCACTTTTCCTGAAAAACAAGCAAATTTTATCCAATCATGTAGCCATCGAATTCAGGGGGCCTGAACATGCCGGTAGTGTGAACCTGTCGGTGAAGAAGGAAATTCATGGACTGAAACCACTTATATTGGCAAAACCACGAAATGAAGTAGGACGTAATCTGCTGAGAAAGAGTTTCTTCTTTATCAAAAATATCTATCAAAGTTAAGTTATGGATTTTAACCTTTCAACTTTTTTTAGCATCGAAACAGTCGATAAGTTTATCCGGATTGTGTTTATCCTGGTAGTGGGTATCGGTTCCATTCAGTTTATTTCGCACCTGATAAAACGTTCGCTTCGGAAGCAACTTTCGAGGCAGCGGATGATGATTATTAGCCGGACAGTTGTTTATACCGGTTATGTTGGATTGGTGCTGATCGTGATTCGCGAACTGAACTACGATTTAACGGCTTTGTTCGGAGCTGCCGGGGTGGTTGGTATTGTGATTGGAGTAGCTTCGCAAACCAGCATCGGCAATATTGTCAGCGGACTATTTCTTGTTTCCGAAAAGTCTTTTGAACTGGGCGACGTGGTGCGCATCGGCGATAAAACGGGAACTGTTTATTCCATCGATCTGTTGTCGATCAAGATAAAAACCTACGAAAATTTGTTGATCCGGATTCCAAACCAAACGGTGATTTCGACCGAATTGGTGAATGTGACCAAGTTCCCGATCCGGCGGCTCGAATTTCTGCTTGGAGTAGCCTACAAGGAAGATTTAAGGAAAGTTAAGACCATACTCGAAAACGTTGCGCGCAACAATCCGTTATGTTTGGAGGAACCCGAACCTGTCATCATTTTCAAGGAGTTTGGCACCAGTAGCATCAGCATTACTTTTGGCGTTTGGTTCGAAAAAGCCAACTATCTGGCCGTGAAAAACAGCGTATTCATTGAGATCAAAGAAGCCTTTGACCGCGAGGGAATTGAAATACCTTTCCCGCAGGTGAGGATTCATGCAGGCGAAGCAAGTAAACCCATTACCGTAAAGCTTCAGGAAGAAGAAAAAGCGTAAAAGAAAAATGTTATTACTTTTACGGCCATGGCACAGGAGAAGGAACATATTCTGTTTGACGACATCAGGAATGGCAACGAAGAAGCTTTCAACAAAGCATTTGATCTGTACTATTCGCGACTTTGTTTTTTTGCTGATAAAATTCTCCACGATTTCGATTTATCCCGTTCAATAGCCCAGCAAGTGTTTGTTGATTTATGGATCAAACGCGAAAAACTTCGGATAGACTCGCTGGAATCATATCTTTATCAATCGGTTCGGAATGCTGCTTTGGATGTGTTGAAGCACAAAAAAGCGGAATTGAAGTATCTTTCCTCGCTTGAAAATGAAGAATCGGGCCAGATCACTGACCTTATTGAAGAAGCTGAATTGGCTGACAGGATCAATAAAGCCATTCAAAAGCTTCCGGAAAAATGCCGCGAAATATTTGTATTGTGCCGCTTCGAAGAACTCAAATATGCCGAAATTGCTGACCGACTCAATATTTCGGTAAAAACAGTGGAGATGCAAATTGGTATCGCGCTTAAAAAACTTCGCAAAGAATTGTCTGATTATCAGATGATCCAACTTTTCACATTTACTTTTCCAAAAAAACTTCAGGTTCGTTACAGGGTAAATTAGGAGCAAATCGTCAAAGGGATATAAAACAATAGGATATCCGTAATGTTGCCCAATGTCATAAAAGTCATTCAATTGTCATTTGGTAGTCATTAAGTTGCCAGGAAATCACAACAACTGACTGACACAAAATGCCAAATAGGTAGGCGAACGGAAAATCATATAAAACGAAATTCCCAATCGACGAATGCATAACGAACAGAACTATATTGACCTCTTAATCGCCAACTATCTGAGCGGTGAAGCCAGTCAGGCCGAAAGAGACGAATTAAACCGTTGGATTGGTGAATCTCCTGCAAACAAACGTATTTTTGAAGAAACCCAGCAGATTTGGGCAAAAAGCCAAACCTATTTTGCTGCTCCTGAAATTAGTTCCGACCGCGAAAAAATTAAAGACCAAATTATTCAGCAACTTTCAAAACCTACCAAAACGGTGAGTCTGTCGACATGGATTTACCGCGTTGCGGCTATTCTGGCGTTGCCAGTTATGCTTGGCATTGGTTGGTACCTGGGTTCAGCAGAAATAAGCAGCGAAATGCAAATGTGCGAAGTTACTGCTCTCAAAGGACAGGTTTCGAAATGTGTACTGGCCGACGGTACTGAAGTTTGGCTCAATGCCGGTTCAACCTTGAAATACGATGCCGCTTTGAAAGGTAATTTGCGCGAAGTCAATCTCGATGGGGAAGCTTACTTCAAGGTATCAAAAAACAAACACAAACCTTTTGTGGTAACGACCGAATATGCTCAAATAAAAGTGTTTGGAACCATATTTAACCTGAAAGCATATTCAGGAGAAAATAAGGTGGAAACCACGCTGGAAGAGGGAAGTGTAGTTTTCAGCCTGAACGAAGGTTCGACAATCCCCGTTGAATTAAAACCCGGGGAACAGGTGGTTTATAACATTTCAGAAAAAAAGATTACAGTTGGAAAAGTTGAAACCTACCTGCACACCGCCTGGACAGATGGAAAATTTGTATTTAAAGATGCTGATTTGCATACGATTATTCAAGAGTTGGAGAAATTGTACGATGTTCGGATTCACCTTGATAACGATTCGTTGCTGAAACTGCATTTCAGGGGAATGTTTGAATACGAACAAAATATTTTCAGCGCGCTCGAAGCACTCGAACGGACAACCAACATGAAATACCGTATGAAAGGACGGGATATCTGGTTGGAGTAGAAAATAGTTCAAAGTTTCAGGTTTCAAGTTCCAAGTTGTGCACATATCCTTTGCCGTTCGCCTTTAGGCAACGGGGGGAAAGTGGAAAGTTGAAAAATCGTCCGAAGATTGAGGTTCATAAAAAATAAAATGTTCTTTCGGACGAAATGGAGTTAGCCTCATTATGGAGAAAGTATAGAACTAACTAAATATTAACTAAAAATTGAAATACCTATGATGAAATAATTGCCTTGTCTTTTATTTCTGCGGTTCCGGATTTCCGGAATAAAAAACAGGAACAGCTGCGAACTGTCCCTGTTGCAAAAACGCAGAAACTGCGAAAAAACGGAAATCATTTTTTTTACTTAAAAACAACCAAATTTATGAAAATTTATTGGCAATCGAATGAGGGCTTTTTGCCTGCGTTCAAAAAAATCTGGTTTATTATGAAACTCAATTTAATTTTGATCCTTTTTACGGTATTGCAGGTTTCGGCCAGTGTTTCGGCCCAGAATACCCGTTTGGATCTGAAAATGCAAAATGCCACTATTTCTCAAATATTTGATGAAATTGAAAGGCAATCGGAAGTGTATTTTTTTTACAACAAAAACCAGATCGACGAAACCAGAACGATCAGCGTTGACTTCCGAAACAAAACCATCGACGATATACTAAAAAGTATGTTGTCTGAATTGTCGCTTACCCACGAGTTTGCAGGGAAGAATGTTATTATAAAACCTTCAATCAAGCAGAATAACAGCGTTCAGCAACAAAAAACGGTTTCCGGTAAAGTTACAGATTCCTCGGGGACTGTGTTTCCAGGCGTTTCTGTAGTGGTAAAAGGTACCACAAACGGAACCATTACCGATGCCAATGGGAACTATTCCCTTTCCAACATACCTGAGAATGGAACTTTGCAGTTTTCGTTTGTTGGAATGAAAATGCAGGAAGTAAATGTTGCAAACCAGTCGGTCGTGGACGTTGTATTAAATGAAGAAACAATTGGATTGGATGAAGTTATCGCAGTGGGTTACGGTGTCATGCGTAAAAGCGATCTGACCGGATCAGTAGGTTCAGTGAAAGCGGATGTCCTGAAGAAACAGTCTGTTGCTTCATTTGAGCAGGGATTACAGGGAAAAGTTGCCGGTGTTCAGGTGATAGCTGCATCGGGGTCACCTGGTGGGGTTGTAGATGTCCGCATTCGTGGAGGAAATTCCCTGACTTCAGGCAATCAACCTTTGTACGTGATTGACGGATATCCGGTCACTGCAGGAGGTGCTGCCGGAGGTTCAGGTGCGGGTCAAAATCCTATGGCCACACTTAATCCAAATGACATTGAAAGCATGGAAATATTGAAGGATGCATCCGCCACAGCCATTTACGGATCGCGTGGCGCCAATGGTGTTATCCTGATTACTACCAAAAGAGGTCAGGCTGGCGAAACCAAAGTCAGCTATGATGGATATACCGGTGTTCAGCAGGTAGCCAAAAAAATCGATATGATGAATGCCACCGAATGGGGTACCATGGCCAATATTGCAGCGGCAAACGATGCCCGTCCGGCTTATTATCCAAGTGCAACTCCCAATCCACTATACCCAGCCGTCAGTGAATTGGGTGAAGGAACTGATTGGCAAAAAGAAGTATTGCGCTCCTCGGCTCCGATTCAGAATCACAATGTGACCATTACCGGAGGATCAGAAAATACGAAATTCTCAATTCTTGCTGGCTATTACGATCAGGAAAGTGTGGTTAAAAACCAGGATTTTAACCGTATTTCGTTTAGAAATAACATTGATACAAAAATTTCTCCATGGATTAATCTTGCCACCAGCTTTACTGCCAGCCGCGTTACTTCAAATGTAGGTCGTGAAAATGGTGACGGTGGAGGAAATACGTCCATTATCAATGCTGCTCTGGTCATGCCTCCCACTGTTCCGATATATAATCCATCGACAGGAGAATACATGTCGATGAACTTCTTATCAGGAAGCTCGGCTGTGCCTAACCCGGTACCGTATGTGAATCATTTACTCGACAAAGGAACCATTGACAGGGTACTTGGATCAGCCGATCTTTCATTGAGTCTCCTTGAAGGTCTAACCTTGAAGATAAGTATAGGAGCTGACCTTTCAAACGCGTTGCGCGAAGTATATGAGCCCAAACAAACCAATACAGGGGCGAATGCAAATGGAATTGGCCAGCAACAAAACTCAAAGAATCAATCCCTCTCGAACGAAAATGTATTGACCTACCTCAAAAAGACAAAAGTACATTCCATTAATGCGATTATTGGAACATCTGCCTTGTCAATTGAGAACAAATGGAGCGGCATGACAGCCAGAAACTTTATTTCGGATGTGTATGAATACAATAATCTGGACGCAGGAGCCACCTGGGACAAGCCCAATTCGGGACGAAATAAAAACACCTTACTCTCCGGATTCGGACGTATCAACTATGGGCTGTTGAATCGTTATTTAATAACCCTGACAGCACGTGCTGATGGAAGCTCGAAGTTTGGAGCCAACAACAAATGGGCCTTTTTCCCCTCTGTTGCAGGTGCATGGCGTATCGACCAGGAAGCCTTTATGGAACAGGCTGATTGGGTCAGCAACCTGAAATTAAGAGCTTCCTATGGAGTAACCGGAAACCAGAATATTCCAAGTTACTCATCTCTTGAAAAAATGAATACTTATGTGTATCCCATCGGGGGAATTACCAACGTGGGGATTGCTGCAGGGAATATGCCAAATCCAGATCTTAAATGGGAAACTACCGCCATTACCGACTATGGAATTGACTTTGGTTTTGCTGACAACCGGATTAACCTGACAGCCGATTATTATTACAAGAAAACAACCGATTTGCTTTGGAACATATCAGTGCCCTTGACCACAGGTTTCGGGTCGGTACTGAAAAATCTGGGAAGCCTTGAAAACAAAGGGCTGGAGTTAAGTCTATCGGCTGCAGTATTTACCGGCGACTTTAAATGGAACACCATGGTCAACTGGTCAGCCAACAGAAACAAAGTGTTGGAAATCCCAGGCTACATCCCTTCACAACAAGGAACCATTTCAGGCCACTTAAAGGTAAATGGAAGTTGGCTCGAACCCGGACTGCCCGTTGGAGTCTGGAATTTATTGAAAACTACAGGAGTTATGAACACTCAGGAGGAAAGAGATGCGGCTGCACGCGTGGCAAGCGCTACTTTTGATCAGGTTGGTGATATGAGTTTTTACGATAAAAGCGGAGATGGCAAAATAAGTTTCGGAGAAGACAGAACCATCGTTGGAGATCCAAATCCGGATTTTATCTTTGGCTGGACAAATAACTTCAGCTATAAAAACTTTGACCTGACTGTCTATATCAACGGTACCTATGGCAACGACATTTACAATGTATTGCGTGCCGAAACCAATATTGTGAGTGTTTGGGGAAATCAACACCGGGAAGTGCTGGATTACTGGACATCCTCCAATGTAAATGCAGCGTATCCAAGGCCTCACGTATTGGTGAATCAGAACATGCTTCAATCCGATTATTTAATTGAAGACGGATCTTATGTTAGACTTCAAAACCTGACTTTGGGCTACAACGTTCAAAAAAGCAGATTCTGCGAGTCGTTCAGAGTTTATGTAACCGGACAGAATTTACTGACTATTACCAATTATTCAGGTTACAATCCTGAAGTAAACAGTTTGGGACAAAATAATCTTCAATTGGGGGTCGACTACAATGCCTACCCAGCGTCCAAATCGTTCATTCTTGGAGTTAATATTGGTTTTTAACCCTAAAATTTTAAAGACATGAGACTATTAAAATATTTTATCATTGCCTCCATTTTAACGGTAGCAAGCACATCCTGCAGTGACTTTTTGGAAGAGGATGTATATGAGTTTATCACGCCCGATAATTTTTACAAGACCGAAGCCGATGCAAAGGCTGGGCTGACATCCGTTTATCAAACCCTTCAGGATGGCAATGGGTTTAAGCGTTATATATGGATGGGCGCTGAATTTCCCGGCGAAGCTGCCTACGCCAATGCAAGTGCCCCTTCACGCGTTGAAATGGATGATTTTGCATGGACAGCCACCACCGATTTTTCCCGGTTAATCTGGGATATTTCCTACAGGGGTATCAGGCGCGCGAACAATCTTTTGCTCAATCTGGATAAGGTAACCTTCAAAAGCGAGGAGACCAAAAACCAGATCATTGGTGAAGCAAAATTCAACCGTGCATTGAATTACTTTGTACTGATTCGTTTTTACGATCATGTGGCAGTCGTTACAGAGAAGGATGATATGAATGCCAGCGATTTATCCAATGAAGGAACTGACGATGCTGTTTGGGCCCTGATGGAAGAGGATCTGAAGTATGCAGAGTCGGTGTTGAAAGTTTCTTATGGAGCAGCTGACATGGGTCGCGCAACAAAAGGTGCAGCCATGGCCCTGTTGTCAAAAGTGTATCTGACTCAAGCTGCCTGGCCTTGGAACAAAGCTGGGTTTTATGAAAAAGCAGCTGCAAAAGCAGACGAAATTATTACCAATGAAACATCTTTTGGCTATGGTTTGGAAACTGACTTCCGTAAAATATTTGATGTCACCAACGAACATGGCAAAGAATATATGTTCGATGTGGAATTTGTTTCCAATATCAATGGAAATGACTTTCCCGCGCTCACAGGCATGAGAGGATACAATGTGAAGAAAACCGATGGCTGGTCGTCGTTTATTTCTACCCCTAAATTTTACAAATCGTATGCTCCGGAGGACAAGCGAATTGCAACCACTTTTCTGACAGGTTTTACAGATACAAAAACAGGTAAAGTTTACGTGTATAATCCAGATAGCGGCACTGAACCGTCTTTCCCATTGTGCCATTTTGCAAAGTACCTTGATCCAAATGATAATTTATCGACTGCTGCCGGAGATTATGGTTGTAACATGAAGGTGGTCCGTTATGCCGATATACTGATGGTTCAATCTGAAGCTTATTGCGAGCTGAACCAGATCGACAAAGCGCTGGTTGGAATTAACAGGGTACGCGTCCGTGCAGGATTGGCTCCACTTGCCACCATTTCACAATCTGATTTACGCAAGGCAATTATTCAGGAGCGTGTATGGGAATTTGCAGCAGAAGGACAGGCTTTCTTTGACTTAAAACGTCAGCATGCAATTTCAGATAGAATTGGAAAAACAATTGCTGATAAATATTATGTGCTGCCAGTGCCGCAGGACGAAATTGACAAGAATCCAAAACTGGTACAACATCCACTTTGGCAATAGTCAATATCTTTCAATCTAAACTTGAGGATGTTTCGAAAAGAGGCATCCTCTTTTTTTTGATGTCAAAACTGGATTTTAAAAGTTAAAACAACTGGAATGTACAAATTTATTAGGTATTAAGGGTCTTATCTGTTTTTATATACAGCACTATCTGTTTTGAATTATCTGTTTTAGATAATTCAAAACAGATAGTGTGAATTAAAATATTTATATTTTTGCGGAAGTCGAAAAGCCATGATGATCAATCTGTTTTCCAATGTAAAGAGGCCATTTTTTTCCAGTACACAATACCTTTACCTTGAAAAAATTGATAAAGCTGAATATTCACTGTTCATTCGAAATAAATTCTCAGAATCGGGTATTGGCATCACTGAAGAAGCATTAGCGATGGTGCTGAACTGGAGTCTTATGCACACTTTCTATACCCAAAGTTTGTGCAACATGTTGTATTACATTGCAGAAAGCGAGATTACGATCGATACGGTTAAACTGGCATGTTTGGAATTGCTGAAAAGAAATGAACCCGTTTTCTATCAATACAGGCAACTATTGACAACCGCTCAATGGAAACATTAAAATTTAAATTGTCCTGATATGATCACATTTTTTATCTCCATTGCCATCCTTGTGCTGGGGTATTTTTTCTACGGAAGTCTGGTTGAACGGATTTTTGGCGCCGATAAATCGAGGCAAACTCCAGCCATGACCATGAACGACGGAGTGGATTATCTTCCGTTGCCAAAGTGGAAAACTTTCCTGATACAATTCCTGAACATTGCCGGACTTGGGCCTATTTTCGGCGCAGTGGCAGGTGCAATGTGGGGACCGGTGGCGTTTCTTTGGATCGTGCTGGGTTCTGTTTTTGCAGGCGCTGTACACGATTATTTCTCCGGAATGCTTTCGGTAAAGCACAAAGGTTTGAGTATTCCTGAAATCGTTGGAATTTATCTGGGCATCAGCGCCAAACAGTTCATGCGTGGTTTTACCGTTTTGCTGATGGTGATCGTGGGAGCGGTTTTCATTATGGGACCGGCAAAAATTCTCGAAAGTCTGACCCCCGAAACATTGACAATGAATTTTTGGGTGTGGGTGGTTTTTATCTATTATGTGCTCGCAACCATGCTGCCCATCGATAAAATTATAGGCAGAATCTATCCTGTTTTTGGTTTTGCACTGTTGTTTATGGCGGTGGGCTTGATCAGCGCTTTATTTGTTAAAGGCTATCAGATTCCGGAATTGACATTGGCCAATCTGACTAACTTTCACGATCAACCCGAAAAATTTCCCATTTTTCCGATGATGTTCATCACCATTGCTTGCGGCGCGATTTCAGGATTTCATGCGACCCAGTCGCCGCTGATGGCACGTTGCATTACTAATGAAAAGCAGGGCAGGGGAGTGTTTTACGGAGCCATGATTACTGAAGGAATTGTTGCGCTGATTTGGGCTGCCATCGGAATGGCTTTTTATGGCGGTGTCGGATCATTGAATGAAGTAATGATTGCCAACAAGGGAAATGCAGCTTTTGTGGTGAACGAGATTTCAAACTCGCTGCTCGGTAAGCTGGGCGGTGCACTTGCTTTATTGGGAGTGGTTGCAGCGCCCATCACTTCGGGCGATACCGCTTTCCGGAGTGCCCGTTTGATTGTGGCCGATTTCCTGAAATT